>NZ_JAWOHB010000120.1:0-5426 GCF_046496365.1 Desulfosarcina sp. | reverse complement strand
GATACGGTTCTGACCGGGCAGGATCTGGACAAGATGACCGTCGACGCACTCGGCGCACGAATCAAGGAGGTTTCCGTCTTTGCGCGCGTCTCGACCAAGCATAAGATGGTCATTATCGACGCGCTGCAAGCACAGCATGAGATCGTCTCGATGACGGGCGACGGCGTCAACGATGCGCCGGCGCTGAAATCAGCCGACATTGGTGTGGCCATGGGGATTACGGGTACCGACGTCAGCAAAGAATCCTCCGATATGGTCCTGCTGGATGATAATTTCGCTACCATCGTCGCCGCCGTCAAAGAAGGTCGCCGCATTTACGATAATATCCGCAAATTCGTCCGATACATCCTCACCGGCAATGCCGGTGAAATCGTTGTCATGCTCACCGGCCCGCTAATGGGTATGCCTCTGCCGCTGCTGCCGATTCAAATTTTATGGATCAATCTGGTGACCGATGGGGTGCCGGCCGTTGCTTTGGGGTTCGAAGAAGCCGAGCGCGATGTGATGAACCGGCCGCCGTACAATCCGCAGGAAGGCATTTTCGCGCGCGGGCTGGGCTGGCAGATTCTCGTCATGGGCTTGATCATCGGCCTGATCTCGGTGGGGACCGGGTACTGGTTCTGGGATGGCGGAACAGGTTCGAACGCTTGGCAGACCATGGTCTTCACCATGCTGACGTTCTGTCAGATGGCCTATGCGCTGTGTGTGCGCAAACAAACGCAATCGCTGTTTGCGCAATCCTGGTTCAGCAACCCGTTGCTGTTGCTGGCCATTGGTGTCACACTGACCCTGCAGTTGATCCTTATTTACGTCCCGTTTTTTAACACCGTGTTTCGCACCACACCGCTGCGGCTGGGAGAACTGGGTATCTGCGCCGTTGGAGCTATAGTGATTATACTTATTTCAGAATCGAAAAAACTGTTCCTGCGCTGCAAGCAGCATTGAAAATCGCACATCGTTTCGTTGACAGCGGCAGGTCGCATCTTTCGTCACTGAGGATCATCGACAGCCCCCCTCATTTGCCCGATGAAGGGGCAAGCTGAAACTCGCGGTAACCTTGCGACACGTCACGGCTCGATGTGCGATACCAAGATTGAGCGGCGTTCCGGGGAAATCGTGCCTAACGCCGCTTCCGCCTTTCAAAGGATGCCCTGATCTTTGATAACCAGTTGATATTGAATGTTTTCTGTTAACTGCGGGAGAAAGAGAACGGTTACGAAGAGGGTTGCACACGGGGAGCCAAGCAATAACACCCAACCAAATTGGCCGGGTTTCTCTTTATATCAACCACTTATTTAATATTTACAATCCCTCAAAAAATAACCACTCCACACACCTGCGAACCAAATTTTATGGATAGCTGTTTACGGGAAAATAGTTTCTATACAGGTTATGCTTGAAGTTTTTCTGCCAATAGCATACATTGGCAGTTAAAATGATTCGAGGGAAACATGGACAGTATCACGGAATACATTAAGTCATCCGGCGGCTATGCCCGAATGAAGGAACTGCGTGCCGCAGGGTTCCAGACCCGTGAAATATCAACCCTGGTTGCTCAAGGGCGCATTGAGCGAGTCAAGCCGGGGCTCTACCGACTTGCGGAGTATGGCGAGTCAGGGGAGCATGCCGGACTGGTGGAGGTCTGCCGTGCCGTGCCTGGAGGGGTTATTTGTCTGCTGTCCGCTCTCGATTTTCATGGACTTACCACCTTCAACCCTTCGGAGGTCTATGTGGCCATTCCCCATGGCGCCAAACCGCCCCGGCTTTTTTATCCACCCATCAAGACCTTTTTCTTTCGTGAAAGGTTTTATGCCCCAGGAATTGAATCTGCACGGATATCGGCAGGTGAAGTCAGAGTTTATGGGAAGGAAAAAACAATCTGCGACATGTTTCGTTACCGTCGTAAACTTGGTGAAGACCTGGCCTTGGAAGCACTGAAGCAATACCTGAAACTGAAAGACGCCAACACTGCGCGCCTGTTGAAATATGCCACTGTCTGTCAGGCCAAAACCGTCATGATGCCCTACCTGAAAGCACTGGTGATGTGACATGGCGAAAGCAACCAAAAATATCGCTGCATCCGTCCGCGCTGGTGGGGGTGATGGTGGCGGTACCATCCTGCCGCCGATCGCGGTGGCCGATCTACTGATGGGGTCCGGCCACATGGTCATAGGCTTGAAGGCCCTGCTGTTGACGCTGACGAACATCATCTGCGTGAACCTTCCGGCATGTGGATGTTTTTGCTTCAGGGCGTCCGCCCCCATTTTTACTGGGAGGCGGCGCGGGCCAGGCGCATGTTGGAATGGGCCGCCGCCATTTAGATCGGATTGCTGGTGTTGTTGATCGGGGGGATCTATCTGAATCAACGATTCATACAATTCTGACAAGTGCGAAGCGACTGAAAACCATATGACGACAAGAAAAAGGGAGGCAATGGATGTCTGCTTCAAACGGAGACGCTGAAAAGACGAAACCAAAAAAAACGCTGCCGGAAGATTCTCAAACCAAAACCAACAGCCGTCTGGCGCAACTGTCCCTGGCCGCCCTGGGCGTGGTTTTCGGAGATATCGGCACCAGCCCGATATACGCCATTCGGGAATGTTTTCACGGCGAATACGGGATAGAGGTCAGCCATGTCAACGTGATGGGCATCCTGTCTTTGATGTTCTGGGCGCTGGTCATGATCGTGGGCCTGAAATACATGATATTCGTTTTTCGGGCGGACAACCACGGGGAAGGCGGGGTCATGGCCCTGACCGCCCTGATCCGCGGGCATGCCGCCCCATCCGGAGGCCGGCGGCTGCCGGGCGTCATCGCCCTGGGACTTTTTGCGGCGTGTCTGCTGTATGGGGACGGCATGATCACGCCGGCCATTTCCGTTTTGAGCGCCGTGGAAGGCATCGGCATCATCACCCCGGTGTTCGACCCTTATGTGATACCCCTGACCATCGTCATTCTCATCGGTCTGTTTCTGATCCAGCGCCGCGGCACGGCGCGCGTGGGCGGTCTGTTCGGGCCGGTGATTCTGGTATGGCTGTGCTTTCTGGCCGTCACCGGCGCGGCGCAGATTGTCCGTGAACCCCAGGTGTTGGCGGCGGTTTTCCCGTGGCACGCCATCCGGTTTTTTATTCTCAACAAGCTGCACGGGTTTGTGGTATTGGGCGCGGTCTTTCTGGTGGTAACCGGGACCGAGGCGTTATACGCGGATATGGGGCATTTCGGCACCCGGCCGATCCGCCTGATTTGGTTCGCCCTGGTCTTTCCCGCGCTGGTGTTGAACTATTTCGGGCAAGGGGCGCTGCTGCTTAACCGACCCGAAGCGGCAAGCCACCCGTTTTACGCCATGGTACCCTCATGGGCCATGATTCCAACCGTGGTATTGGCCACCCTGGCCACCATCATCGCTTCCCAGGCCGTCATCAGCGGCGCCTTTTCCATGACCCGGCAGGCGATCCAACTGGGCTACCTGCCGCGGTTGAAGATCCGGCACACCGCGGCCACGCAGATCGGCCAGATATACGTGGGCCCGGTCAATTGGATGCTCATGGTCTGCACCATTGCCCTGGTGGTGGGGTTTCAATCCTCCAGCAAGCTGGCCGCCGCCTACGGGGTGGCCGTCACCTCCACGATGCTGATCACCACGACGCTGTTTTTTATTGTGGCCCGCCGACGGTGGCAATGGCCCATGGTGTGGGCCGCGCCGCTGGCCGGTCTCTTTTTTGTGGTGGATGTACCGTTTTTCCTGGCCAACATCAGCAAAATTTTTCATGGCGCATGGTTCCCGCTGGTCATCGGCGGGGCGTTCTTTATCCTGATGATCACCTGGGCCAGGGGGCGCCGGATTCTGGCCGATCAATTGCGCAAGGTCATGCCGCCGGTGCATCAATTCATCGTGGATCTGGCCAGCCGGCCCCCTGACAAAATCGAGGGCGACGCCGTCTTTTTGACGGGCAGCCCCTACATCGTGCCCGTGGCCCTGGCAAAAAATGTTAAGCACAACAGGGTCGTGCACAGCCGGACGGTGTTGCTGAATTTTCGGGTGGAAGATGTCCCCCGGGTACCCAATCTGGAAAAAATAAAAACCGAAAAACTGGGCGGCGGGTTTTATCGCCTTGAGGCCCGCTATGGATTCATGGAAGATCCCAAGCTGGATACCGTGCTCGCGCTGGCGCGCGGGCATGGTTTGGATTTGAATCCGGAAACAACGAGTTTTTACATCGGCCGTGAAAAACTGGTTATCGCGGAAAACAGCGCAATGGCGCGCTGGCGGGCGGGCCTTTTCATTTTTATGTCCCGCAACGCCGCCGATGCCGTCTCGTTTTTCGATCTTCCCCCGGACCGGGTGATCGAGGTGGGTGTTCGGATGGCGATCTGAAAGGAAAAGGGGTCAAATCTTTAATCTTGACAAATTTTGCTCCAGGATTTGTCAAGATTAAAGATTTGACCCCATCAATGCCGGTTGATGGGCACCCGGCCGGGATCACCCACGAACGGAAGGATCAAAAGGCGAGGCAGGGAAAGCTTTTGCGGATCTCGGAATTGAGACAGGCCGATCACCATATCCGTGTGCCCCTTGGCAGGCTGAGCCCTGTAAGTGCCTAGCAGCCGATCCCACCAGGGGAGGTTGAACCCGTAGTTGCTGTTGGTTTCGCGGATGATGACCGAGTGGTGGACCCGGTGCATGTCCGGTGTGACCACGAGTAGCCTGAGTACCCGATCCACTTTTTCCGGGAGGCGGATGTTGCTGTGGTTGAACATGGAAGTTGCGTTCAGGGTTACTTCGAAAATCAGCACGGCCAAAGGCGATGCGCCGAGCGCGGCCACAGCCGACAACTTAATGGCCATGGATACAATGATTTCAATTGGGTGGAACCGCAGCCCGGTTGTCATATCGAAGTCAAGGTCCGCGTGATGCACCATGTGCAGCCGCCAAAGCATCGGAATAGCGTGATGCAGAACATGCTGTGCATACACCACGAAATCCAGCGCCACCACGACGATGAGTACCTCGAGCCAATAGGGCAAGGCCAATTGATTGAGCAGTCCCCAACTTTGCTCCGAGGCGAGCAGGGCCACCCCAACGGGCAGAACGGGATAAATCAACGCGACCGATAAAGGGTTCAAGGCGACGATGGTCAGGTTGGCAAACCAGCGACGGCTTTTGGAAGTTGCCAGCCGCCTTCGGGGCGCAAAAACCTCCGCTGTTGAAAGAATGGCGAAGACGCCGAGGAAAACGCCCAAACGAATGATTGTGTCAGTTTCCATAACTTTTCAGCGCTTGAAAAAGCGGCTCCTGATTCCTTTTTTTGGGGACTCGGGTTCAGGCAGTCCCAGGATGCGGCAGATGTTTGCCTCCACCTCGTGATCGGACACGTCAGCCCCTTCCACGACGATTTCTTTCCCAACCATGACCGCCGGGGCGACCG
>NZ_JAWOHB010000056.1:0-3533 GCF_046496365.1 Desulfosarcina sp. | reverse complement strand
CATGAAGGCAATTCAAGAATTGAGAATGGAACACGATGCAGTCAAGTTGACTCTCAAGGTGCTGGACAGAATTTGCCAGAAGGTCGAACTTTCCGGCAAGATGGATGATCCACGCGGCGTGGATCACCTGTTGGAGTTTTTCACGGTATTTGTGGACAAATGCCATCATGGGAAAGAGGAGGAGTTGCTCTTCCCAGCGCTGGAGCAGATCGGTGTCGGACGGGACAAGGGGCCCATCGGCGTCATGCTCAAAGAACATCAACAGGGACGTGATTACGTGCAAAAAATGAAGACCGCCATTTCTCAATTCAAGTCGGGGGCAGCCTCTGCGGCCTTCGATTTCACCCGTACCGCCAGGGATTACATCTCTCTATTGGATCAGCATATCGACAAAGAGAACACCGTCTTGTTCCCTCTGGCTGAAAAACAGCTCTCCGCAGCGAAGCTGGCCGAGTTGCTCAAGGGGTTTGAGATAATTGAGACTCAGAAAATCGGTGCCGGCAAGCATGAGGAGTTCCATAAGATGATAGATCATCTGGAAGGTGCCTACCTGAAGTAAGATATCGGTTGCGGCAAGGATATCAAATAAGCTCGAAGGAATATGGACGGAAGGGCTGACATCACAATCGGTGATAGGACATCCACGGTCAATGCAGGTGAAATGCTGGTCGTGCCTGCCAACGTGCTTCTCGCGCTGCATGCGGTGGAAAAGCTCAAGAATGTTACTGGTGATGATTCGCGGCTGATAGCGCTGTTTCAAGGCGGCAAGAGAGGTAGGTGTGCACCGAAGCAATCTTCACAACCCTGCGACCTGATTCGAGGTTCATCAAGCGGAGTTTTTCCTTTTCTTCGTCATCCCACATTTATCCTTTAAGCGGGGGGGCAAAATGAAAGAGCAGCTTCCTGTCACCAAAGCACTTTCTCCGTGGTGGCGTCGCAGCGTGGTAATGGTTTTTGTTTGCGGCATGGCGGTCTTAATCTTCATGTCGGTCCAAGCTTACCGATATGCCCCCCCGGTCCCGGAAAGCGTGGTCGACTCCGCCGGGGCCGTCATCTTCAACCGGGCAGACATCGAATCCGGCCAGGAAGTGTTTTTAAAGTACGCATTGATGCAAAACGGCTCCATCTGGGGCCACGGCTCGTATCTGGGACCGGATTTTTCCGCGGCATACCTTCACGATCTGGCGCTCGATACCGGCAATGCGATTGCCCGGAAGGAGTTTAACGCCGACTTGGCGTTACTCGATGCGGATCAGCGGTCGCGGGTCGACGCTCGGGTCGCCACGCTTCTCAAGGAAAACCGCTACGACCCCGCAACGGGTCAATTGATGTTCCTGGATGCCGAAAAAACCTCCTACCAACGGCAGCGCCAGTTCTGGACCGACTATTTTCTGCAGCCGACAACCAACGCGGGGCTCCCGAGCAAATACATCAACGACCCTGAAGAGATCCGTCAGCTGACAGCGTTTTTTGCGTGGACGGCCTGGGCCAGTGTCGCCAACCGCCCGGACAAGCCTTACTCCTATACCAACAACTTTCCTTATGACCCGATGGTCGGCAACCTTTTGACCGCCGATGCCCTTCTCTGGAGCGCTTTGAGTGTTGCCATGCTGCTGGCAGGCCTCGCTCTGGTACTGTTTACTTTCGGCAGGTTCGACTATCTGGGCTGGAAGGGCAAATCCCAAGACGTTCATCCTCACATGTTGCCCGGGGACGTCACCGCCGGTCAGAAAGCGACTATAAAGTATTTCGTCATCGTGGCGCTGCTCTTCCTGGCGCAGGTCACGATCGGTGGCGCGCTGGCGCACTACCGTGCAGAACCCGGGGATTTTTACGGCATCGATCTGGCCCAGTATCTGCCGAGCAATATTTTGCGCTCGTGGCACCTCCAACTGGCGCTCTTTTGGATCGCCACCGCCTACATTGCGGGCGGCCTGTTGCTCGCTTCCTCAGTGGGTCAAAAGGAGCCTCGCAGGCATTCAGTGGGCGTTCACATGTTGTTTTGGGCGCTGGTCGTGCTGGTGGTCGGAAGCCTGCTGGGTGAGTTGCTCGGCATTCACCAGGTATTCGGCCAATTCTGGTCCTGGTTCGGACATCAGGGCTGGGAATTTCTCGAACTGGGGCGGTTCTGGCAGATCATCCTGGTCATCGGATTCAGCTTCTGGATATGGCTGCTATACCGGGCCATCGCACCGGCCATGAAGGATCCCGAGCGCAAAGAAATCGCGCTGCTGTTCATGGGGGGGGCCGCCGCCATTCCTATTTTCTACCTGCCGGCCTTCTTTTTCGGCAGCACCACCAACTTCACGGTCGTCGACACCTGGCGCTTCTGGATCATCCACTTGTGGGTGGAAGGCTTTTTTGAGCTGTTTGTAACCGTCCTGGTCGCGGTCACCTTCTACCAGTTGGGTGTCGTCCGGCGTATCAACGCAGTGCGGGTCATTTACATGGACGCCATCCTTTTTCTGGCCGGTGGTATTATCGGCACTGCGCACCACTGGTACTGGACGGGGCAGGCCAACTTTACGATGGCGCTGGCAGCCATGTTTTCGGCGCTCGAAGTGGTTCCGCTCACCATTCTAACGCTTGACGCTTGGGACTTTATCCGGTTGACCGGGACCAAGGGACCCAAAGGTCAGCCGAGCAAAACCATTCCGAACAAATGGGCGTTTTATTTTCTCATGGCAGTCGGCTTCTGGAATTTTGTGGGCGCAGGCATCTTCGGATTCCTGATCAACATGCCGGTGGTAAGCTACTTTGAAGCCGGCACCATATTGACACTGAACCACGGCCATGCCGCCTTGTTGGGCGCTTTCGGCATGTTGGCCATGGCGCTGGTTGTGTTGGGCCTGCGCCACGTGCTGACGGACGAGCAGTGGACGGTGCCGGAAAAGTTCATCAAGGTCTCTTTTTGGGGATTGAACGTCGGTCTGGCCCTGATGGTGATCACCAACTTGTTCCCGGTGGGTGTTTTGCAGATCTGGGATGTCCTCGAAAATGGATACTGGCATGCTCGCAGTCTTGAATTCATCGGGCAGGACCGGATTCGGTTGCTGGAATGGGCCAGCATGCCGTCGCACGTAATCTTGATTTTTTTAGGTGTGTTGCCGATGGTGATTGCTTCTGGTTTGACCTACCTGAAGATAAGGAAGGTCTGACAAAATCGAGCTGTTCAACGCAATGTGTGGGAAGAAACCAAATGATACCATGGAAGTCTTATGACGCGCTGCCAAGGCATAACCGTACCACCACTAAACGAAAGGAAATGCATCATGTTCTGTTTTCAATGTCAGGAAACCGCCAAGAACACCGGCTGCACCGTCAAAGGCGTCTGCGGCAAGCCGGAGGAAACCGCCAACCTTCAGGACCTGCTGATCTTTGTACTCAAGGGAATCTCGGTTTACGGTGAAAAACTCAAGGAACTGGGTGCCGCCGATCGCACCAACGATGATTTTGTGGCCCAGAGCCTGTTTGCCACCATCACCAACGCCAATTGGGACGATGCCCGCTTTAGCGCCATGGTCACCGACGGC
>NZ_JAWOHB010000129.1:0-13246 GCF_046496365.1 Desulfosarcina sp. | reverse complement strand
CTTAAAAATAGAAAAAGGCGAGTTTATAACCATCTTTGGACCAAGCGGGTGCGGAAAAAGCACACTAATGCACTTAATCGGACTACTAGACTCACCAACAAGCGGCCCCCGGCCACCTGCTGCCTGGTCAACCCGGACAAGGAGCGCACCGTGGAGCGCGCCTTTTCCGCCGTTAACCAGATGGCCACGGTCCTGAAAGAAAAATACCTGCGATGAAACGTCTGGTCCTGCTCCGAGAAGTCGATTTTTATTATTGATGGGAGATTTACTTGGAATGGGCAGTCTGCTTAAGGATGTAGGCCAGTTGGTCTAGTTCTTTTTGCATTTCCATCAACTTGCCCTGCATCAGCGTCCCCAGGACGGCCATGCGACCCTGGCAGTTGCCGGATTTGTCGAGCAAACTGTCAATCTCAGCCTGGTAAGTCCGCATGCGCGGGTAACGGTCCAGAAACCGGTCACGCTCCATTAGGGCTTTCAGCAGGCGCTCGTTGGTCGCAGCAGACCGTTTTTGTAACCCAAAACCGTTCTTGCTGGGATTGTCTTGCATACCCCCTCCGGATTTTGCTTCCATATTCAGGTATTGCCATGCAAATTGACCAGATGGCCATTTAATTCTCAAAACGCGCACGTGGATCAACGGGTTTAATGTTTACCGGATAAAGCAATCCCTGCGCCAGAAACCCTGGTTTTTATTATATTCCAAATTACCGGCAACTTATCACTCGTAAGGATTCATTAAAGGCAGAATTATCGAAAAAAAATTATGGAATCGGTTTCACATTAAGAAAACAATTATCTAGCATGGTGACATGCTGTTTTTAAAAACGGGCTGAAACCTGCCTGTCAGGGGTGGGCGGCGGTTCAGTTGCGGTCGCCGCCCACCCCTATTCAAAAAGCTTCAATTGGGGACCGGTTACGATTTTAAAGGGGGTCTCCGGGTAGGATTCCTCGGGAGGGGAATTGTTTTTGCTCAGGGCCAATTGCCCCTGGCCGGCCAGAATCCCGGCCAGCACACCTTGATTGAACCCGCGCCAAAACGACAGTTTGCGGTCTCGATCCGCTTGTTCAAGTATTCTGTCGGCTTTTTCCGATTTCCTCAGGATTGCTTCGCGATCAATTGCGTTTTCCAATGCCTCTTCGACAAAATCGACAAAACGAATGCCGCAATCGTCGCAGTACTGCCTAAGATTTTCATAAAGATCACTGTCGATTATAATTGCCATGGTATGCGCACATCCGGAGAAGGCGAAGCCGGTCGGGTTGAGCGTAAGGGGTTTGGCCTTCACCTGCGATTGATGGAACCACACCCGGGGGGTTACTTCAGCTGACTGTCCTTGCTGCCGCGTCGATTGAATCCAGTGAAAGCGGTCTGCTTTTTTTCGAGTGCTGACTGGCAGCTGACACATAAACGAACGCCTGGGACCGCTTTGCGGCGCGCTTCTGGAATAAGTGTCTCGCATGCCTCACAGTGCGTCGACCCCTCGCCATCGTGCAACCGGCTCCTGGCACGCTTTACCGCGTCTTGCACACTGGCGTCTATCTGATCCTGCACAGCCCCGTCACGGGACCAACCACCGGCCATCATTCACTCCTTGTCCAAATCGCTGCGTTCACTGCCTGGATCTGAAACCCCGCGGCCTGCCGCAGGTAATCCGCCCGCTTTCGTGGTTTGGGTTGTTTCATGCCAGCAGACCGACCGTCCGACCGTCCTTGAAGTTCACCAGCCCCTCCTCGCAGATGCGCAGAAAGGGAATGGCCGCACCTGTCAGGGCGATCAGCGTCAGCAGCGGATCGGGAAAGGCAACCCCCAGATCCGCCGCCGCCTGTCGAATGGCTCTCAGCCTGGCGGCGAGTGCTTCCAACGGCAGTTCGGAGATCAGTCCGAAAACGGGCATGCCAAGCTCTGCAGTAACGCTTCCAGAGGCACAAACGACCGCCCCGCCCCGCAGATCACGAATACGGTTGACGCAAAGGGCCATGTCCTTCTCATCGGCCCCCACGACGATGACGCAGGATGTGTCCCATGCCGCACTGCAGGCCATGGCGCCGGACTGAATGCCGAAGCCTTTGATCAGTCCGGTAAAGCATTTGCCGGGATTTTTCGTGCGGTCAATGGCCGCAATTTTCACCAGGTCATCGGTGCTGTCCGCCTTGATCTCACCGGCCGCGACCGGAAGGTCCAGCCGCACCTCCCGGGTAACCAGATCCGTCACCATCTCGATCACCCGCACCGTGGCCGTGTCCCCAGCCGCATCGCAAGGCAGGCAAAAATCGGAGGGTCCGAATGTCCTGGAAATTCGAATGCTGTTCAGGCTTGCGGCGGCGAAAACGTGTTTGCGGGGCGCGACTTCAAGATTTCCATCCCGCGCGATGATGCGGCCGTTGCTGACCACACACATGGCCTTGATGGTTTGTGGATCGGGAATCAGGACCAAGTCCGCGAATTTGCCGGGTGCGATGCCGCCGATACGGTCATCCAGACCAAAATGCGCCGCCACGTTCAGGGTCGCCATCTGCACCGCGGTAACCGGGTTGAACCCGCAGTCGATGGCCTTCTGAACGAGATACTCCATGTAGCCCATCTCCATCAGATCTGCGGGTGATATGCCGTCCGTCGTCAGAATCAGCCGCCGTGTGTCAACGACCATGTCCTTGATCCCTGCAATCGCGGCCAGATCCCGCCGAATACTGCCCTCCCGCACCATCACGTAGATGCCCAGCCGGAGACGGTCCAACACCTCATCGGCCTTGATGGGCTCATGGCAGGAAGAGATCCCGCAGGCCGCATAAGCCTGAAGATTGCTTCCCCTGGCCCCGGCGGAATGCCCCTCGAGCACCTTTCCATGGGCCAGGGTTCTGGCGTAAATTGGTAGAAACACATCCCGGTTTTGCAGCACCGCCTGCCAATAGGATTCACCCAGCCCGATAATCTCGTCCTGTGCCAGGAGTGCATCCAGATCTGCAGGATCAATTCCCATGGCGGCCCGGCTGGTGGACACCATGGCAGGCGCCGTTGCGAAGAACTTGATGGGCTGATCTTTCAAGGATGCAAGAAAATCCAAAACGCCGGCGATGCCGGCAACCGCATAGGCCTCCATGGTCTCAGTGACGATGGCGGTGGTACCGCCCCTGGCAGCATATCGCAGAAACTCCGCGGCGGTGAACAGTGAGGCCACATGGGCATGGCCGTCAATCAAACCGGGTATGAGGGTGGCGCCAGCGGCATCGAGGACCGTGGTGCCGCAGCCGATGGCATGCCCGACATCCGGCCCCACGCAGGCGATCCGCGCCCCGCTGGTACATATTGACTGGTTGTCCTGAATCTCACCGGTGTAAACGTTCAGCAGCCGGGCGTTGACAATGGCAAGGTCACCGGGTATCCGCCCCAGAGCCACATCGATCATTTTTTGTTTTTTATTCATGATGATTTCGTCTGAGATGTTGTCCACCACCACCGGCGTCTCCGGGCAGGTCAAAACGGGTTCGGCAATTGACAAAGCGGTTGGAACCCACTGTTTGCCTGGGACACGCTTCGAAATTGAATCCTGCAGCACTCCGTATCAGTAGCCGCGTTTTCCATCGACAACCCCCCGGACACCACCTTTGGGGTTATCAACATCACCATCCCGGCGCGGGATCAGATGGATGTGGGCATGCAAAACGGACTGGCCGGCCGATTGACCGATGTTCGTCCCGATGTTGAACCCGGTGACAGAAGGGTCGCGCTGCCTGATCCTGGCGACGAGGGTGCGGATCAGTCTTTCGCTGTCCCGGAGTTCTTGTGCGGTCATGCCAAGCCAGTCGGCCGTATGACGCAGCGGGAGAATCAGCAGATGACCGTCGGTTACCGGATAACCGTCGTTGAATGCGGCCACCGTGCCGATCGCCGCCACCTTCTTCCCGGCCCTGATCCACCGGCAGAACAGGCAGCCTGAATCAAGGTCATTGTTGTGCTTCATCACACCCGGTGCCTCCTGGGCCGGTCATAACCAAGGAAAAGCTACCCGCAATCGGTTGTTTTGTCAAATGCGGCGCCTGACTTCCATCACCATCGACGGCCAGCCAATCAAACCCATCAAACCAAACAGCCCGCTCACCAGGCCATCAGCTAAAAAGCCAGCCCATCCCGCCATATCTGGCCAGCAGGGCGATCGCCAGGTTGGTCAGGCCGTGGATGATGATGCAAACCCAGAGGCTGCCGCTTTTTTTGTACAGCCAGGTGGTGAACAGGAAATAGACGATCGCCGACAGGTACTCATGGGCGCGGTGGCCGGCGGTGAAAACGAGGGTTGCCCCGACCACGGAAAACGTACTCAAGGGCAGCGCGGCCAGGGGGCCGGGATATTCATCCAGCGTATGGACGATCGATCCGAGAAGGCCTTTTTCCTGGCACTGCGGCCCGGCCTGATACAGCCATCCCATTACGTAGACCCGCACGAAGAGCTCCTCGAAAATGGCCACGAGGACGACCGAATTGAACAGCCTCAGGAAAAAGGGAAAGGATGCAACGGTTTTTCCGCCAGCGGCAGCCATCACATCGGTGATGCCCAGTGCCGCTATCAGATAAAAAGGCGCAATCCAGCAAAACAGGGCCACCGGAAGGCCCAGCAGGGCGATTGCGGCGTGGATCGGTTTGAAGGCGCCAAACCGGTATGTTTTGCCAAAAAACAGAAGGGCTGCGGCGGTGGCCGCCAGTTTGAGCGCCTGGCCCATCTCCACAGGTAAAATTGTTTCGGGAAGGCTGGCAATGCCGACGAAGATCAGGTAGGGCGTCACATAAGGCCACAGCAGATCGTTTAGGGTGCGGTCTGCGGGAAGCAGTTGAACGGCATTTGTCTCAAGCGCAGCTGGCATGTGATCTTTCCTATCGCATTAGGGATGGTTGTCATACCGGAATGCTTATCAGTTCATCGGTCCTCTTGACAGCTTAATAACTCACCCGCACTATCGCCTGGCGCCTCCTGTCAGGCATCTCTTCCTTTTGAGCCTGCGAAACAGCTCCCACCCCACAACCCCCAGACATGCCCCGACAGTGTTCAGTATCAGATCCATGAGGCTGGAATACCGTGTCGGGATCCACGCCTGGGCCAGTTCGATGCCCAGGCTGAGCAGCATGCAAAAGGCCACTGCAGTCAGTCGGGCATGCCTGCCCAGCGGTCCGGAGAACCCCTGCAGCACACCGTAGAAGACGATTCCCAGGGGCATGAAACCTACCACATTCACCAGCATGTCGCCCGCAGCAGCCCGATTCCAGATGGTATATTTCCCCGGCAGCTCCAAAATCCGTTTATCCGGAGCCGCCATGTATCGGGGGACGACCAGGTCATGGCCTTGGGATGCGTCTGAAAAACGGGCGCCGGACGGTTGATCGAAGGTGTAAAGCAGCTTGGGCGATTCGGACTTCAGAAAATCAAAATTGCGGCCGGCCTCCCAATGTTCATATCGATTCAGCACGGCATCCGCAGGCAGGGCCGCATTGGATGCGGCCAGTCCATGCAGATCGCCACTCCACCCATGCTTGCCGTGAATGGAATTGCCCAAAACCAGCCGCAGCGGCGCCCCTTTGACCGGAATAGTCAACTGCCAGTCCTTTTTGGCGTCAAACTGGATGCCATCAATATACAGCCGGGTCCCCTGCGCATCGGTGGTGACCGTCAGATAATTTGTCTGATGGGATGCGAAGACATCTCTGGCGACAACACGCGGCCATCTCCTGCGGTAACTGTAGTCGTCGCCGTTCATCACGATCAACGACGGGCCATATTGCCAAATCACCAGTTGTCTGCGGTCATCACCATCATGCATCAGGAAAATCGGGTTGAAGCCCTGCCGTTGGGTACTTCCCGGTGTTACCGCCATCTCGATGGTCACGGGCGACGACTGCCGCTCAGGCCATACCTCTCGCAGATCGGCCACATAGGCGATTCCCTTTCCCTGGAACCGGATGCCCCGGATATCATCGAGCCGCTGCACGCCATTGGCAATGGACCCTCCTACGGGCCGCAGGCCAAAAAAAAGGGCGATCACCACCATGGGAATGAAGAGTGTCACCCAATTGAATGGGCTGATTTTAATTTTATTTGCAGTCATTTCAAAAGGCGGATTTTATATCGCGCATGGCTTATAGGGGGAAGGTATAATGGGTAGAAGCCAGAATGACAAGCGTTGATTGGTTCAGTTTATACGATGAAATTCACTGCGCTCCGGCCTGGTGGAAAATTCGTCGGGTTTGTTGTTCTTTCATTCGATGTTGGACTTTCGATGTTTGTCATTTCAATTTTCCATTAATCGGTTCAGCCACCGATCAATGCCCCCACATATTTCGCGATCGCCGGGCTGGCGGTCAGGCCGGGGGATTCGATGCCGATCAGGTTGACCAAGCCGGGAAGGCCTTTTGACGACTCCTCCGCGATAATGAAATCCCTGGCCGGGTCGCCGGGCTTCTGCAGTTTGGGGCGGATGCCGGTCATTTCCGGATGGAGCTGCACCGCAGCAATGCCGGGCAGGTAGCGCACGGTGGCCTCGAAAAAGGATTGCCGGGCCGTGGCATCGACCGCATAGTCGATGTTTCGGTCGGGCAGGTAGGTGGCGTTGGGCCCCAGCTTGACCCGGTCGCTCAGATCGATGGTTGCATGCACGCCCAGGCCCACATGGTTTTCCTGGGGCACCGGGTAGATCAGGCGCTTGATGAAGCCGGCGGGCACCTCGAGGCTGAAATACTCCCCTTTCCAGTAGTGCAAGCGGTAGCCGCAGGCATCGACGTCGATGCCCATGGATTCGGCGATGCAATCGGAATCCAGGCCGGCACAATTGACCACCTGGCGTGACGTGAAGACGTCGCTCAGGCCGTCAGGGTAGGCAACGTGGATCCGGTAGCCCTCGGCACCCGCCGGCTCCACCCGTTCAACCGTGGTCCGGGTCACCAGCTGCGCACCGTTTCTGGTGGCCTGGGAAAGGTAGCGGCGCATCAGGCGATGGGCGCTGATAATGCCGGTGGCCGGGGAAAACAATGCGGCCGACGCCTTGACATTGGGCTCCAGTTGCCTGATCTGGCGGGCGCTGAGCAATTCGAGGGGGTCGGTGCCGTTCTCACGCGCCCGCTCGCGTATGGATGCCAGAATCCCCTCCTCCGCTTTCTCGGTGGCTACGATCAGCTTGCCGCAGCGTCGGTGTGGAATACGTCCGGCTTCACATATCCGGTAGAGCATCCGGTTGCCCTCGACGCACAGTCTGGCCTTCAGGGAGTCGCGGGCGTAGTAGATGCCGGCGTGAATCACCTCGCTGTTGCGGCTGGAGGTCTCCTGGCCGAAGCTGGGGTTGCGGTCCAGGATCAAGATGCCCCGGCGGGTTGTGGACAGCTCGGCCGCGATGGCCAGCCCCACCACACCCGCCCCTATGATTGTGGTTGTGATCTGCAAGGCGTTTTTTTAATCCTTTGAATTGGGTAGACGCGGCTGACGGTGACTTCACCATGTTTGGCTTCCCGGCGAACCCGGTTTTCCCTGTCCAGCGATTTCTCCGAGAAGGCGGCGATACCATCGGTAGCGAGCCAAAGCAATATTGCTTCGCGGCCTGTCATCGAGGCAAGGCAGGTAGCGGCCGCTTTCGAGCAGGCCCGGCACCGTCTGCGCCACCGTTTTTCTTATCGACGCCTCATCCCGGACCAATGCGGTGGCGTCAATGCCGCCGATCAGGGCGATGCCCGGTCCAAATTGCCGACGAAGCCTGGGGTATTCCATGCCGGCACTGCGGATGTTGCTGATCCACAGGCCGTTGATGCCTGCATCGATAAGCGCAGGCAAAAGCGGTGTCAGGTTACCACCGGTGGTGCAAAGTATGCGCAGCCGAACCTGATACCGCTTCAACAGATCGATGACTTTCCGGTAGCCGGGTATGGCAAAGCGTGCGAACATGGCAGGGGAGACCACGGGCGCCGTGTTGGATGCGATGGGCTCGTAAAATGAAGCATAGTCGACCGGTACTTTCGAAAGCACCCGCTTGAGACAGACGCAGTAGAAATCGGTGATCCGGTCAAGAAGGTCCGCCACCGCCCGTGGCCGGTTGACGAGCGCAAAGCATGCCAATCGCAGCGAGTCCCAATCGCCCACACCCAGCATCTGCAACAGACCGCCCCCCGAAGCATCGACATACAGGACGCGGCCCTTTTGACGAAGGCGTTCGCCTTGTTTTACAAAATTCCTTGCATAGCGTGAGCGTTGGTCAGGGTCGTAGTGCCGATCGAAAGCGGACGGGTCGGTGAGGATGCCCGGTGCTTGCCGGTAAAAGGGGTAGCTGTGCAGGTTGAGTCCGACCGAGTGGTGCGTCTCCAGTTGGAAATACGCAGCAACGGACTGGTAGCGGGGCAATCCCTCCCGGCGCCAGCGTCGGAGCGTATCTTCTTCGGGATCGAGATCGAAAAACGGGAACCGGTCCGTTTCCCCACCCAAAAGCGTTCCCAAAAATCGTTGTCGCTGGGTCATTGCATCCACGATCACCACCTTAACCTTATCCGCACCGAAGGAAATCCAGAATAACTTGAACCAGAACAAGAATACGCAAGAACGGTCCGAAAGGTCAACTATGTTCTGGAAATTGAAAGGGATATGACCTGCAGATCTGGCTGCTTCCAGACCATGGCGCTTCTGCCGGGATCATAGACCGGCAAACGGGGTTCTATCTCTTGAAAAATCAGTGCCGGAAGGGTAAGGGATGACGCAATGACCGATCAGCAAAAATCCAACTTCTTTTACGGTTACATCATTGTCGCGGCCTGTTTTCTCATTCAAGGCATCGGCATAGGCAGTTATATTGCCTACGGCGTCTTTTTCCCGTCATTGCTGGCTGAGTTCGGCTGGTCGCGGACCACGATTTCCGGCGCCTCATCCGTGGCCTTTCTCCTTATGGGTTTCCTGGGTATCCTGGCGGGGAATCTGAATGACAAAATTGGGCCCCGGATCATCATGACGATTACCGGGATTTTTCTGGGTTGCAGCTATATGCTGCTCTCTCGGATAGATGCCGCCTGGCAACTGTACATTTTTTATGGTCTCATAGCGGGTATCGGCTTAAGCAGCATCGACGTCATTCCTTTGACCACCACCGCCCGCTGGTTTCTTTTGCGCCGGGGCATCATGACCGGGCTGGTCAAAGTGGGAACCGGCGCCGGCCAGCTGGCCATGCCCCTGCTTTCCGGCCTGTGCATCACTCACTTGGGCTGGCGCAGCGCCTATGTCGTTATCGGCACGATCGTACTGGTCTCGATTATCGGATCGGGTCAGTTCCTGCGCCGGGACCCGGGTCAAATGGGACAGTTTTCCGATGGCCGCATAAAACCGCCGACCGGTGCAAACCCTGGCTCCGAAAGCGGACTTACGTTTCAGCAGGCCCTCCGCAACCGGCAGTTCTGGATGCTCTGCACACTCAGTCTTCTGGCCGTCTCCAGTATGCTCACCATCCTGGTACACATAGTTGCGCACGCCACCGACATCGGGATCGGAACCATCAAGGCCGCGGGGGTCTTATCCACCATCGGCGGCGTGAGCATGCTCGGTCGGCTGACCGTGGGTATTGCCATCGACGGGATCGGCACCCGAAAATGCCTGAGGGCTTGCCTCATTATCCTGATTCTCAGTTTCCTCTGGCTGCAGATAGCCCGGGGTATGTGGATGCTGTATTTTTTTGCGGCAATTTACGGCATCGCCCACGGTGGATTTTTTACCGTGATTTCACCCATTGTCGCCGAGTTATTCGGCATCCGCTCCCACGGAGCGCTTTTCGGCATCGTTGCCTTCAGCGGAACCGTGGGCGGAGCCATCGGCCCGGTGCTGGCGGGCCTTGTCTTCGATGTTACCCGCAGTTACCGTCTGACCTTCATGGTACTGGTCGTATTGGCGGGCATCAGTTTCCTCCTATCCCTGCTGCTGAAACCGGCGGACTTCGAGCCACCCCCGGTTGCACAGTAGTTCTATCTTGCCAAACCGGGGCAATAGATAGCCTCCTTATCCGTCAGGTAGTCTGCGCCCATTCTGGAAAAGGGTCGCAAACTTCACATAGCCAACAATGGTTGCAGCGATCTTGATGGCATCTTCAGCGCCCGGCAAGGGGTCCTTTCGATTGCCCCTGCTGATTCCCGCAACCGCCTCTTTGATCCGTTGAAACCCCAATCTGCAAGCGAATGAAATTACCACCCAGCACTTCAGCCTCCGCAGCTGGATCCAGTTTCAGGCTGCGTATTTTTTGCAGTTCCGAATACGGGTCTCCGAAGGGAAAGTCCGATCCGAACATCAACCGTTGGTGACCAAAGCGGCGGATGTATTCGCGAACCTCTCCCGGCGAGGCCAGTGCGGTGTCCGCCCACACGTTTTCCAGCTCCCACAAGCCGGCCGCGATGATGGACCGAAAACCACCGTTGAGCATCCCCAGGTGGGGGATGATCACCGTGATTCCATTCGCCAAATCCCGGATGAAGCGCAGCGTGTGATCGAACTCCTCCTCCAGGACCACCGGCAGGCGCCTTAACCGGATCTTGTCCAGGGCCGATCGGCAACGGGGATCATCGTATTGGTAGATCGGTTCACCGGCATGGCGGTGCCACTTGATGCCGCAGTGGGCCGCCGAAAGCTGCTCCACAGCAAAATCATTCCAAATGAAAAAATAGGGATAGACAGTCAGCTCAGCAGGGTCCAGGGAGAGCAGGTAGGCATTGCTCTCCCGGCGGCGCAGGCGCCAGGCAGGCGTATCAGCAAAGCGACGGTCATGGCGGTCGTAGATCTCAGGCACCGGCGAAAAAAGGGCAACGGCGCCGATGTCCGCTGCAGCCGCCTGCCGCGCATAATCCTCGAAAGACTGCGGCCAGCTGCGGTCAATGATCCCGCAGTGGGCATGTGCATCGATTACCATGGGTGTATATTTTTTTAAAGCCGCCCCCTTGCCTCCTCAAATTTCGGTGAGCTCGCTTCCGCCCCTTTGCGTTTCCTGCGGCGCTGGGTGAGACATCGGTTTTTTTGTCAAAACGCTTTCAGTCGCAGCGCTTGTTGGATCCGGTCCCGCCAGGCCGCCGGCACGCCGGCGTCATCGGCGTAATTCCGCCAGCGGGAGACCACCTGGCGCACGTCTTCGATCATGGCTTCGGCGCGTGAGCGCTGCATGGCGGCGTAACGGGCGCAGGCGAGAAAGTCGTCCAGAACGAAATTGTCGCGCTTGCCGTTGAGGGTCATCTGGTGGCTGGCTGTCCAGGCGCCGGACGGGTTGTAACTGTAAGTGACATCAAACGCCGGCGACAGCGACCATTGCCCGGTTTTGTCCATTAAAAAAGCGATGTTCTTGGCGTGGTCGTCATGGTTGCGGGCGATGATGTTGAACGCCATGCGGCGAAACTGCTGCTCGACGGCATCCATGGGCAGGCCCAGCTGCCGGATGACCAGCAGGGCCTGTTCATAGGCATGGGCGCCGGCCATGTTGAAATCCAGGTGCGCCACGGCGCAAAGGGACTGCATGTGCAGCCTGCTCCCGTCCGCCAGGCGGTCGAACCGGCGGGTCATGAAATGGCGCCGGCCGTTCTCCTCGAAAAGGCGGCAGGCCTGCATGCCAATCCCGGCGTCCCTGGCCA
Source organism: Desulfosarcina sp. (assembly GCF_046496365.1). Taxonomy (GTDB): domain Bacteria; phylum Desulfobacterota; class Desulfobacteria; order Desulfobacterales; family Desulfosarcinaceae; genus Desulfosarcina. Next base: position 1,638 of record NZ_JAWOHB010000129.1, on the reverse strand, counting down.
TCTGCGCATAGGCGTATTCAATGACGCCATAGCCCTGAGGATCTTCCAGTTCCTTGTCCTGGTTGCCGCGCACGCCGTCGAATTTGAGCAGCCAGTATTCAAAGCCCTTGCCGGCGTCGACCTGGCCCGAGCGCACCGCGTTGGTCTCCGGATTCCAGGCGATGATGGCCTTGGCCCTGGCCCCGCCCGCGGAGGTCCCCACGCGCAGGATGTCCAGCAGGGCTTTTTCCTTGTCTGCATCGGCCAGGGAACCCACGAAGCTGTTGCGTTGGGTCAGAATTTCCGAGGCCAGGGCCACGAGTTGGTCAACCTGAAGGCGGGTCGAGCGCCCCGCGCCAGGGCCCAGAACCGGTGCATAGGTCAAGGCCCCGGTTCCACGCTCGCCCACGTAGCAAAGGCGCTCCACGGCGTTGAAGGATTCGGGTGTCCGCCCCTGGGTGGCCAGCCAGGCGTCGATCAGGGCATGGCCGAATTTGTCCGGCAGCGAATCGGCCAGCAGCCCCGGCAGGCCGTAAAACGTTTTGACGGGCAGCTCCGGGAAGCGGTATATCCGACGGCTCAGGGGCATCGTCAGCGGCGCGACCTCGATCCCGCTGCGGGCAAACGCCGGATCGTATTCGAATGCCGCGACATCGTGACCGTCCTCAAGGGCTACGGCGCCGATGGTGCGGCCCCACAGTTTGACTTCCGCGTAGGTGCTCATTCTTTCCAGGTCCATGGCTCATCCCGGCCATCGTCCCTGCGGCCGGAAGATGCGCGCTGGCGCTGCCTGCCCCGGTTTTTGATCAGCTCCATGGGCCGGGGGCCGGTCGGGGGAATGAACCGGTCCATCCCCGGCAGCAGGTCCAATACCCTGAAGATCCGGATCATGCCCGCCATCTGTGCCGAGGCGCCGGCCTCGATGCGCTCCACCGTGCGCTTGGCAATCCCGGCTTCGCGGGCCAGGTCGGCCTGAGTCAACTGCAAATCGAGGCGCCGGCGCGCGAGCCGCGCCCCCAGTTCGGTCAGAATGGCCGCATCGCTCATGGTTTTATCAATCTGCATAGTCGTAATAATTGACGATTTATAGTAGATAGCGATGTTTTATCGTCATATATGGCGATATATAATACAAATAATATTAAATTGCAAGTCGTCATATCAGGCGAACAATAAAGTATAATCACTTTTTTTGTAACTATTGGCGACTTATTCATTTTAGCGATGGCCGACACCTGTTTCTATCGCTTGATACAGCGGACGACCGTCTCCTCCATGCGGGCCCGCTGCGTTTCGATGATGGCGATCCTGCCCGGGAGGTCGAGGGCCGGGGCGCGCTCTTCTTTTGCGAGTATGGCCCGCTGGGTCGGACAGAGGTACCGAACGCACATCCAGGGCCGGATGCGCGGCGGCTGGCGACAGCCATGGTGGCCCAGGTAGGGGCAGGCCTCCTTCAGATCCGATGCCGCCTGGCAGGCGGGAATGGGGCAATCGAGGAGGTGAAAAAGCAGCAGGTCCTTGAAATGGAACCACACCGTGTGGTTGATGCAGCAGGGTTCGGGGCAGAAACGGCAGGTCCGGCGGCACAGGTCGGCCATCAGGGGCGTCAGTTCGTCGAGGCCGCGGCCGATCGCCGCGGCCTCGACGAACTGACGCCCC
>NZ_JAWOHB010000136.1:0-93680 GCF_046496365.1 Desulfosarcina sp. | reverse complement strand
GCCCCTTTTTTAAGCAGCTCGGGAATCAGTTCCCGCACGACACCTGTGCCGACCACGGTCTCCACGGAAAACCAATCGGACTGATACAAGGAAGCAATTGTCGGTGCATTGAGGCTGGGCAACAGATCAACCACCTGTGCCAGTTTGTCGTGGGGCACATTCATTTTGATTCCAACCATCTTTTCTCCCAGCAACGCACCCTGGAGCAACAGCGCGATCTGTTCGATCTTTTCCCGCTTGGCGGCAAGCTCCCAGGCCTGGTGATTGGCGATCAGTTGGGTGTTGGTCTGCATAAGCTCGTGGATGATGCGCAAACCATGGGCTTTGATGGTACTGCCGGTTTCCGTTACCTCCACCACGGCGTCGGCCAACCCGGAGACCACTTTGGCCTCCGTTGCACCCCATGAAAACTCAACGTTAACGGTTATGCCGCGTGCTTGGAAATATCGCTTGGTGAAGGCCACCAGCTCCGTGGCGATCTTCTTGTCCTTAAGGTCTTCCAGGGTCTGGATGGCTGAATCGTGGGGCACCGCCAAAACCCAACGGGCAGGGCGGGCACTGACCTTGGAATAGATCAGATCTTCCACCACCTTGACGTCGGAGCCGGTTTCAGCGACCCAATCCTTACCGGTGAGGCCAGCATCCAGGGTGCCGTTTTCCACATAGCGGGACATTTCCTGGGCTCGGCAGATGGTACATTCGATGGTGTCGTCGTTGATCTCGGGGAAATAGCTGCGGTCATTGACGTTGATCTTCCAACCGGACCGTTTGAACAGGGCAAACGTAGCCTTTTGCAGACTGCCCTTTGGAATTCCCAGCTTCAAGGGTGTTATCATAACTGGTAAACCTCCTTCGGATCAAAAACCGGTTGGCCGACATGAACCAGGGTGCCATCTTCGACCTTTTTGAAAAAGCAGCTGGCATAACCCGTGTGGCAGGCTGCACCCCCCACCTGCTCCACTTTCAGCAACACCGTGTCATTATCACAGTCCACGCGGATTTCCTTAACGCGCTGAATGTGGCCGGAAGTAAGCCCTTTGACCCACAAGACCTCACGGGTCCGGCTAAAGTAGGTGGCGCGTCCGGTTTTAAGGGTCTGTTCCCAGGCCGCTTGGTTCATGAAGGCCAGCATGAGCACGTCTCCGGTTTTGTAATCCTGAACGATAGCCGGTATCAGGCCGCCCATTTTTTTAAAATTCAATGCGAGCATTCGTTATTGCTCCATGGGTGATGGGGTCGGAACCTTTTTCAGACCCGGGGTTCCCCTTGCCCGCGCTTTTTAAACAACGGGTGTAAACCTGGATTATCTAACCGCATCACCAGGGGGAGTCAATCACTTTTTTTCCCAACTGCGGGATAACCTTGCGAAAAAGCTTTTACTTTGTTAGGGTAGTTTGGTTAATATTTCCGGGTCCGGGTAGGGCGCTAGGTTTTTGCATCCGTTACCAGGCTGTCGCCCGGATGCCGGGCCACAAACAGGTGTTACCGGTCTACCATGTCCAAAGAAAAAAGTGCATCACAGATTCTCAAAAAACGGGCGCGTCAACAGACGGGTGGGACCCTTGGGCGGCTCGTCAAATGGTCCCTGTTCATCGCGTTGGTTTTGATGCTCATGGGTGCCACGGCCATGGTGGGAATCTATTTCTATCTAAGCGATGATCTGCCAAAAATAACATCACTCAAGGACTATCATCCGTCTATCATCACCACCGTCTATTCGGATGACAACCGTAAAATTGCCGAATTTTACAAGGAGCGGCGCATCGTCGTCCCCCTGTCGAATATGCCCATTCAACTTCAGCAGGCGTTCATCGCCGCTGAGGATTCCCGATTCTACAAGCACCAGGGCATCGATTTTTTCAGCATTATTCGGGCATTTATAAAAAACCTCGAGGCCGGGACCATCGTCCAGGGCGGCAGCACGATCACCCAGCAGGTCACCAAATCTTTCCTGCTCACGCCCGAACGCAGTTACGAGCGAAAAATCAAGGAGGCGATCCTGGCCTATCGGATCGACCGGTCCTTTTCCAAAGAAGAGATCCTTTACCTGTATCTGAACCAGATTTATCTCGGCCACGGTGCCTACGGTGTAGAAGCCGCGTCGGAAAACTATTTCGGTAAATCAGTCAGTGAACTGAATCTGGCGGAGTGTGCCATTTTGGCCGGGCTTCCCCAGGCCCCCAGCCGGTACTCTCCTTTCCGCTTTCCCGAGCGGGCCAAGCAGCGTCAGATATACGTGCTGAACCGGATGCTGGACGAAGGATTCATTAATAATGCCGAGGTGACCGCAGCCATTGATGTTAAGATGGACATCAAACCCCGCCGGAACTGGTACATCGAAGAGGTCCCCATATACACGGAGCACATCCGGAGGTACGTGGAAAAAAAATATGGCGAGAGGGCGCTCTACACCCAAGGCCTGAAAATTTATGCGGCAGTGAACATCGAAATGCAAAAGGCTGCCCGCCGGGAGATTGATAAAGGGCTCCGTGAACTGGACCGCCGACGGGGGTACAGGGGGCCGGAATCCCATCTGGATCCCGAGGCGATTGAAAGCTTCAGCGACCAGTTGCAGTCCACGATAATGGAATCTCCGCTGGCCGAAGGCACCGTGACCAAAGGGGTGGTCATCGATGTAAATGACACGGCCGGCACGGCCACTATTCGCATGGGTGACGCCCGGGGAACGATTTCCCTCGAAGACATCCGCTGGGCGCGCAAACCCAATACGGAACTCGCTTTTTATCAGGCCAAGGTTAAAAAAGTGAGCCAGGTACTCAGCCGTGGAAACGTAATTCTGGTGACCCTGGTCAAGAAGCCGGCGGACTCCGAGCTGTGGGAGCTTTCCCTGGATCAGGTCCCTGACGCCCAAAGCGCGTTGTTGTGCATCGAAGCTGAAACCGGCCTGGTGAAAGTTATGGTGGGTGGGCGCGATTTCACGGAGAGCCAGTTCAACCGGGCAATTCAGTCGCGCCGCCAGCCAGGTTCCGCATTCAAGCCGATCATCTATGCCGCTGCCCTGGACAAGGGCTTTACGGCAGCAACGGAAATTATCGATTCGCCCATCGTTTTCAAGGACGTTGTCAACGATTTTACCTGGAAGCCCAAAAACTATGGGCAAAAATTTTACGGGCCGACCTTGTTTCGCGAAGCCCTCACCCAATCACGCAATGTCGTCACCATTAAAATCCTGCAGGAAATCGGCATTGATTATTGCATCGATTACGCCAGAAAATTGGGCCTTGAATCCGAACTGGCCAGGGATCTCTCCCTGGCTTTGGGTTCTTCCGGTGTCTCTCTTCTTGAAATGGTCAATGCCTATGCCGTTTTCGCCAACCAGGGCTATCTGGTAGAGCCGGCTTTCATCACTAAAATTGAAGACCGCTTCGGGAATATCCTTGAAGAAATGAACCCCTCAAGGGAACGGGTGATCGATAAAAGTACCGCCTACATCATGACCAGTCTGTTGGAAAGTGTTGTCAAAGAGGGAACCGGCAAGCGTGTCGCGGCATTGAACCGCCCGGTTGCTGGCAAAACCGGGACGACCAACGACCTTCAAGATGCATGGTTTGTGGGTTACACCCCTCGGTTTATCTCCGGCGTCTGGGTTGGATACGACAACGGAGAAACCCTGGGAAAAGGGGAGACCGGGTCACGAACCGCCAGTCCCATTTGGCTGGGATTCATGCAGACGATTTTAAATGGAACCCCGGAACAGATGTTTCAGGTTCCCGAGGGGGTGGTGTTTGCAAAAATCGACGCGAAAACCGGCCTGCTGCCCATCCCCGAATCCCGAAACACACGCTTCGAGTGTTTTAAAGAGGGTACTGTTCCAACCGAATATACAAAAACACCGGATACCATTGTGGATGCCGAATCTTTTTTCAAATCCGACATGTAACTGTGGTCACCCCATCGGCTTAAACATTCTTAATCAATAATCCCGCGGCCTTGCCGTGCGCTTTTTCAAAAGCCTGTCTTCCGCCGATAAAAATCGACCGCCGGAGCGTTAAGATGAAGTTACGATCGATCTTGCGGGTTCTTTCCCTGCTGGCCTTTCTTTCCGCATGTACTGCCGGTTTTCTCTACTATCGCTCCCTGAGGGAATATGCCTTTCAGGAAGCGGAGCGCAACGCCTTGGACCGACTGCAGACTACCAAAAAAAACCTGTCTGCCTTTTTTTCCGAAAACATCAAACCCGCAAGAGTTTTGGCGGGAATGCCCGCCTTGGTAGATGTCCTTGTCCGGACGGACGCAGAGACCTTGAAAACCGCCAACGCACTGCTGGATCTGTTCACAAAAACCCTGGACGTTGAGGTCTGCTACCTGATGGACACCCGTGGCAACACCATTGCCTCGTCGAACCGAAATGATCCGGACAGCTTTGTGGGCATGAATTTTTCTTTTCGCCCCTACTTCCAGGATGCCATGCAGGGGCTTCCAGCCAGCTACCTGGCCCTGGGCACCACCTCGCGAAGGCGGGGAGCCTACTACAGCTATCCGGTCTATCAGCAAAATTCCGACACCCCGCTTGGCATCGCTGTCATCAAGGCCTCTATTTTTTTTGTCGAAAAAGAGCTGACGGTTGAAAAAACCAGCATCCAACTGGTGGTGAATCCCCAGGGTGTGATTTTTATTTCCAGTCGCTCGGAATGGCTCTATCAACTGCTGTGGCAGTTGACGCCGGAAGAGATTCGCCATCTGCGGAAATCCCGACAATTTGGCAACGGACCCTGGCATTGGACGGGGATCCGAAAAAATGAGGTCAACGAAGTTGTCGATACTTCCGGGAAAACATACCTTTTTCACTATCTCGATATCGACGACTACCCCGGCTGGCGGATTGTCCACCTTTACGATATAGAAGCCGCTTCCAGGTTGGTTTCCGAACCCCTTTTAAAGATCATCCGGCCGATTATCATTATCCTGTGTCTCCTTTTCGGGGTGTCTATTTTTTTCCTATACCGCCAAGCCAGTCATGAAATTTCCCGGCGCCGCTCCGTTGAGCGGGCGCTGCGCAAAAGTGAAGAACGCTACCGCTCCCTTTATCACCGCACACCAGCAATGCTCCATTCCATCGATGAAAACGGAATACTGGTCAGCATAAGCGACTACTGGTCCGAAGCCCTGGGATATAAACGCGAAGAGGTCATTGGAAAAAAACTAACCGACTATCTTTCTCCGCGTTCGAGGAAATATGCAGAGGAAACAAGTATCCCCACTTTTTTTAAAAAGGGTTTTGTCAAGAATGTCCCCTATCAGTTTATCAAAAAAAATGGGGCTGTCGTCGAGGTTCAGCTTTCGGCAATAACCGATCGTGATGAGCAGGGCCTTACGTTCAGGTCCCTGGCTGTATCAATTGATGTTACGGAACGCAACAAGGCGGAACGGGCGCTCCAAAAAGCCAAGGAAGCGCTGAGTCAGTATTCCAAGGATCTGGAAAGCCAGGTGCACATGCGCACCCGCGAAATTTCCGGAATTCTACAGTACACGCCGGCCGTCGTCTACATCAAGGATGGCGACGGGAAATATACCATGGTAAATTCCCGCTTCGAAGAGTTATTCAACATCCGTTCAACCGATGTTAGAGGTAAAACCGATCAAGACTTTCTTGCCCCGGAGATCGCCGAACAGTTTTTTAAAAATGATGATCGGGTACTGCGTCAAAAACAGTCGCTCCAGGTGGAAGAAACAATCATTATCAACGGTGAGGCAACCACCTATTTGAGCAGCAAATTTCCGCTTTATGACAGCAAGGGACGGGTTACGGGTGTATGCGGTATCGCCACGGACATAACAGCCTTGAAAAAGGCCCAGGAACGGTTGCGCCGCCTATCCGCCAGCATCATGCACGGTCAGGAAAGGGAACGTGCTTATCTGGCCCGTGAGCTTCACGATGAACTGGGACAGGTGCTGACCGCGCTTCGCATGGAAGCCGTTTGGATCAAAAACCGCGTGCACCAATCCGACCCGACCGCTTCGGCGCGTGCGTTGACCATGTGCGAACTGATCGATAAAACCATTGAAGAGGTTCGCGGCTTGGCTATCCGCTTGCGACCAGGCGTTCTGGACCATTTGGGGTTGGTGGAGGCGATTGAATGGTATGCCACTGATTTTGAAAAACGCTATGGGATCACCTGTGTTTTTGAACATGAGCTCGGTCCGGAAATTCGCGGCAATATCGCCACGGCGGCATATCGCATCACCCAGGAAGCGCTGACAAATGTGGCCCGGCACGCATCTGCGACACGCACAAGAATTGGCATGTCTTTTGGCGCCGGCCAGATGACTCTCTGTATCAGGGATAACGGCAAGGGTTTCGACCCGGATACCCTGGGAGAGTTCGACGGTTTGGGACTGACCAACATGCGGGAGCGCGCCAACCTGGTGGGGGGCTTTTTTGTTGTCGAATCCAGACCAGAGGGCGGAACCCAGCTCTGTTTTGTGGTACCCTTAACCGAAAGCTGACCACCATGATCAGGATACTTTTAGCAGATGACCACAGTATTGTTCGTGCCGGCCTCCGGCGAATCGTTGAAGAGAGCGGAGATATCGAGGTTGTGGCCGAGGCATCAGATGGACGAGAGGCCGTGCTGGCAGTTCGTAGAGAAAAACCAGATGTGGCTGTTATCGACATTTCCATGCCCGTTTTAGACGGTTTGGAAGTGATCACGCAGCTCAAAAGCGAGCGTCCGCGGGTTCCCATCCTGGTGCTGACCATGCACGAAGAGCATCAGTATGTGATTCGCGCCATTGAAACCGGGGCCATGGGATATATCACCAAACAAAGTGCGCCAGAGCAATTGGTCGTCGCCATTCGCAAAGTCCATTCCGGATCCCTTTTTTTGACGGACGAGGCAGCTGAAGCACTGGCCCTGCGGGTCGCCAGGGGAAGCCGGGTCCAGAGCCCAATGGATTCCCTGTCCACCCGGGAGCTTCAGGTGCTCAGACGCCTCGCCCTGGGTAACACAAACAGGGAAATTGCATCGGCTTATCACATCAGCATTAAAACCGTGGATACATATAGATTCCGATTGCTAAAAAAATTAAACTTGCGCAACAACGCAGACCTGTCGCGCTTCGCCATCCAAAACAACCTTATTGAAACAGAACCGAAGGGTTTTCACTGAATCGTCCAAAAAAAGCTCCCTATCCACATTCGCATAGGAAGTTTTGCTTTTAAATTACATGACCGTCAGTCTCTCCTTGTCAGAGAAAATTTTAGCCGTTCCGAAAATTCCATCGTAGCCCGGTGAAAATAAAATCCGGTTTTCCCTCATTTTAAAAATTGCTTCGCCAAGCAGCGGTACCCCGGCGGATTCTATCTGATCCCTTTGGAGATACTTCAAAATCTTAAACTCGTTGCCCAATTTTTCCAACAGTGTCCGGTAGGTGTGTTTAACCTTTTTGGATTGGTTCCCGACCTTGAAAATTTGCGCCAGTAAATCATCAAGCGGAATGAGTCGGTCAAAGTGAATCGCATTATCTGATTTAGCGCCTTCAGGACGGGTGGCCAGCTCCTCCACACGGTGAAGCACTCCTTTTGTCACCGCTTTTCCGCATACCGGACAAATTCCCAATTGGGATTGGGTCTCCTTTGGGGTGAAGCGGACCGAACAGTTGCGATGACCGTCGTAATAATATTTTCCTTTCTCGGGGTAATATTCAAAGGTGCCTGCAAATTTGGATTTATCCCCGTTTTCAATGGCCGCTCGCATTTCAAAATAATTGAGCTCTGTTTTAAACAGATTGGCTTCTCTACCCAGTTTGGAAGGCGAATGGGCGTCAGAATTGGAAATCAGGGTAATACGGTCCAAATCCGCCACCCGCCAGTTCATTGCTGGATCAGACGAAAGACCGGTTTCTGCCGCAAAAACATGGACTGTCAGATCCTCGAAGCACTCTTTAATTGAATCGAACCCAGATTTTGATCCCAGCATAGAAAACCAGGGTGTCCAAATATGGGCTGGGACGAGGTAACCGTTCTCGGACGTTTCAAGCACAATCTCGAGTAAATCCCGGGCATCGAGTCCTAGTATGGGCCTTCCATCCGAATGAAGATTTCCTATGACACCCAAGCGTTTGTTGAAGCGGCGGACACTTTCAACATCTGAAAAATAAACAAGATTGTGATTTTTTCTGGTGCGGCCTTTTTTATTGTAAATATTGCTGATCTCGCAGCTGAGCATAAATCGTACGGGAGCCCTGCAGGATAAAGGAATCACTTCATCACACCAATTGGCAATGTCCTTTTTCAGCCGATAAAGACCCGGCTCCGCCGGTTCCAGTTTTTCATTGATTTCGCTAAACCATTCAGGGTGAGTGAAATCTCCGGTACCAACCACATTGATCCCTTTTTGCTGAGCCCATATATACAGATGTTCAAGATCAAGGGTGCAGGCTGTTGCGCGTGAATATTTTGAATGGATATGCAGGTCGCCAATAATAGGAATCATTTTTTATAAAAAAATCCAATTTCATGAGATTCTTAATAGTTAATCGATCCGGGCCTGAATTAAAAATAGCTTGCAAAAAAATATAAAAACATCTATATGTACTTGTTTTATTAAATAATTATAATACATTCTGTTCACAGGAATTATAAATGGGTATTTTATCATCTTCAGTATCCATCACGCAATATCATGTCGAAGGAAAAATCCAGGATCCTGTCCTGAAATCTGTCGCCCAAGGCTTGAAAAAACAATCAGTTGAGGAAATTGATAACGCGTCTTCGGACAAGGCCGTCGGATGGACCTGCTTCAACGATCCATTCAACATCGATTTTGATAAAGGCCTTTTTTTGATTGGTCCTCATTTTGTTTTTTCATTGCGCATTGACAAAAAATCCATCCCCGCCAAGGTCGTTCAAAAACACTACAGTCTGGAAATGAACAAACGATTGAAAACCAGTGGACGTGAATTTTTAAGTAAAACTGAAAAAAAGGAAATTAAAGATCACATTATTCACCTTCTAAATTTGAGAATTCCAGCAACTCCAAATATTTATGATCTTATTTGGAACTACGAATCAAACACACTCTGGTTTTTTTCAAATCTGAAGAGTGCCAATGAAGAATTGGAAACTCTTTTCACCCGAACTTTTAAATTGAAATTGATCCGCTTATTCCCCTATACCATGGCCAACTTGACGTCGCCTTTGTCCGATAAACAAAAAACTGCCCTCGCGCTACTCACCCCAACTCGATTTATGGAGTAATTGATCACCTATGTTGGATATCGCTGTTGCATATAACCGATATAAATTTATTGGAAATGAATTTTTAACCTGGTTGTGGTTTACCATTGACACCAACCAATTTTTTTTGAAAACCGTTGATGATAGCATCACTTCCATTTATCTGGGAAATCGGATTGTTCTTGAAAACATCATTAATGATGCAACGGAAATTATTATTATTAAAGGTGATGATGCCGGGCTGGAAGAAGGGCTTTTGTCTCTTCGAAAAGGTGCTGTGGTAGTTGAAATGAATGTTTCCTGTAAAACCGAAAATCACGAGTGGAAATTTTCGTTGAAAGGTGAAAGTCTTGGTTTTTCAGGTCTGAAAGTCCCTGAAACAGGACCAGTTAAAACCAAGGATGATATTGAAGGCATAGTACTTGAAAAGGCTTACCTTTATGAAAAGGCATTGACTTTAACAAACAACCTTTTTAATAATTTTTTGAAATTAAGAATAACTGATGAATGGACTGACATAGTTCTTCCACAAATGAAAAAATGGATTCAGACCTAAACAACCAATTTTATAAACATAATAATTTTTGAATTTGTCCATAATTTTTAAATTATCAACATTTTTTTTATATGCAATAATGGTCGCCTGTTTTGTAAAGGAGACAGCCCATTTATAAACACCAAAAACATTGTTTTTATTTTATAATTTAAATTAGTTAACAGATTATCAACTTTTTGTCAGCTCCTACTATTATAACAATTAATTAAAAGGAATTATATTATGAAATTCAGCATCAACAAATTCCAAATTGTTAATGTGCTGGCAAAGGTCCAAGGATTGACCGGACGTAGAAGCAACCTTTCAATTACCGAAAATATTTTGATTCGTGTTGAAGCCGGAGGAATTCATCTCACGGCAACGGACCTGGAAACCGGATTTGAAGGATTTTACCCTGCTGCTGTTGCCGAAGAGGGAACTGTGGCGGTAAGTTCAAAAAAACTGTTTGAAATAATGAGAGAATTTCCATCTGAAGATGTACTTATCCATGAAATTGAAAACAGATGGATAGAAATAGGTCAGGATAAGGTGCAATACCACATTGTAGGTATGAATGCAGAAGATTTCCCGGAAACCCCCCATATAACTGATGTAATTTTTTTTCCCATTGACGCTTCTATTCTTGAAAAGATGATTGAGAGGACCACAATCATATCCGCTGCGGGTGATGAAAAAAGGGCGCACATCAATGGTGTTTTAATAGAGCGTATTCAGGAAGAGGATGGTTGTCGGCTGAAGTTCGTCTCAACCGATGGAAGTCGGTTGAATGCGGCGGACTATTTATTTCCAATAGATCAATCTGTTATATTAAATGAAGGCGTATTGGTGCCCAAAAAGGGATTGAATGAGGTAGCCAAATTTTTAGACATTGAAGGTCCGGTTCAGGTTGGAATAAAAGATAATAATTTTATAGTTAAAAAGGAAATGGAAACAATTATAATTCGTATGTTGGAGGGAGAATTTCCCAAATACGAAGATATCTTGAAAAAAGGAAATGATCACCTCATCAGTTTGAATAAAATTAAATTTGGAAAAATGCTCAAAAGGATGTCTATTTTAGCAACAGACAACTACAAAGGCGCTGTTTTTACGTTCAATGAAAATAAACTGGTCGTAACCGCTACCAATCCTGATTACGGAGAATCAAAAGAAGAAACAGAAATTGAGTTTTATGGAGAGCCCATCGAGGCTGCATTCAACCCTAAATTTTTTTTGGACGCCCTGAGTGTTATTGATGAGGAAAATGTTATTTTAAACATCGTTGATGGCAGTCATCCCTGTGTCATTGAAGGGAATAATGATAAAACATTTATAGGCGTTATCATGCCGATGAGAATATAAAAAAATGAGTGAAATTTACGATGCAAGCAGCATAGATGTATTAGAGGGACTTGAACCGGTTCGGCTAAGGCCATCCATGTATATTGGAAACGTGGATGTTGCCGGACTGCATCATCTTGTTTATGAGGTGGTGGATAACAGTATCGATGAAGCCATGGCCGGATATTGCGATAATATTCGAGTAATTATTCATACGGATAACAGTATCAGTGTTGAAGATAATGGAAGAGGTATACCGGTTGATATTCACCGTACCGAAAATGTTCCGGCACTGGAAGTGGTGCTGACCAAATTGCATGCGGGCGGAAAATTCGATAACGACAGTTACAAGGTGTCTGGCGGCCTCCATGGGGTAGGGGTCAGTGTGGTCAATGCGTTGTCCAAATTTTTGGAAGTAGAGGTCTTTTCAAAGGGAAAAACATACTACCAAACCTATGAACGCGGCATCAAAACATGCGAATTGAAAGTGATCGGTGATACCAATAAAAGAGGAACCCGAATACATTTCGTTCCCGACGATAAAATTTTTAATATTACCGAATTCAATTATGATATTTTGACTCGTCGTTTAAGAGAATTGGCTTTTCTAAACAAGGGTGTCAATATAATTATAGAAGATGAGCGCTTCGATAAAAATGAAACCTATTGTTATGAGGGAGGAATAGTATCATTTGTTGAATACCTGAATAAACGACATACTGCACTTCATGAGCCTGTTTTTATTGAAGGATATCGAAATGACGTCAATATAGAAGTAGCGATTCAGTATAATGGCACCTATAAAGAAAATATTTTTTCTTTTGCGAATAATATAAATACAGTGGAAGGTGGTTTTCACCTGATAGGTTTCAAGGCTGGGTTGACACGATGTATCAATCAATATGCTGTAAACGGGCATCTACCTAAAAATCTTTCTGCTAAAATAACCGGTGATGATGTTCGTGAAGGTTTGACGGCCATAATAAGCGTAAAAATAAAATCGCCTCAGTTTGAAGGACAGACCAAAACCAAACTTGGCAACAGTGAAGTTAAAGGATTGGTAGAGTCCCTTGTCAATGAAAAGCTAAGTGCTTTTATGGAGGAAAATCCCTCTGTTTCAAGAAAAATTATTGAAAAGGCTGTTGATGCCGCCCGGGCTAGAGATGCCGCAAAACGGGCGCGGGATCTGGCTAGAAATAAGGGGGCCTTGATTGATTCAACACTTCCAGGAAAACTGGCAGAGTGTCAGATAGCCGATCCGGCGCAACGGGAACTTTTTTTGGTTGAAGGCGATTCAGCCGGTGGATCCGCCAAACAGGGAAGGGATAGAAAATTTCAAGCTATTTTGCCTTTGAAAGGTAAAATATTGAATGTGGAAAAAGCACGCTTTGACAAAATACTTCGCAGCGAAGAAATTAAAAATATAATTACTGCTCTGGGTACGGGTGTGGGCAAAGAGGAATATAACATAGAAAAGATAAGATATCACAAAATCATCATCATGACCGATGCTGATGTGGATGGATCCCATATTCGTACGCTGTTGCTTACCTTTTTTTACCGCCAAATGCCGGAACTGATTGATAAAGGATATCTGTATATCGCCCAACCGCCGCTTTTTAAAATAGGCAAAGGTAAAAACGAATCATATATGAAAGATGAAAGCGAACTAAGTGAATTTATTTTGAAAAAAATTTGTGAACGAAAGCAGATAAAAAACATTAAAACCGGGAATATTATAGAAAATCATCATCTTTTTATTTTTTTGTGTGATTTGAGTGATTATTCATCTGCTATGGCAAAGTTAGAAATGCGTGGTTTCGATCCGCTGGTTGTAGATGAACTGATAAAAGCGGATGTGCAGGATAAATTTTTTCTTCAAGATAGGGAAAATATGTCTGCTTTAATGAAAAAAATAGTGTTAAAAGGGTATGTTAAAGAAGAATTATCCTGGAATGATGATGATGAAATATTCGAATTGGTTGTCAGATCAACGGATCTGAATAGCTACCAGCAGACTGTAACTATTGGGAGAAATTTGATATATTCCTCTGATTATCAAAAATGCCTGATGCTAAATAAAAAATTAGAAAAGGATGATATTCCTCCATTTGAAGTGATAACCAACGATCGCGATGAAAAACCGGTGGTTATGGAAGATAAGCGGAGGCTTCTCCAATTTTTGATCGAAGATGGTAAGAAGGGTATAAATATTCAGCGGTATAAAGGTCTTGGTGAAATGAATCCAGAACAGTTGTGGCAAACCACCATGCATCCTGATAAGCGTAATCTGCTTAAAGTGACGGTGGAAGATGCAGTTGAATCTGATGAGATATTCACGATACTGATGGGTGATGAAGTTGAACCAAGAAGGGAATTTATTCAAAATAATGCACTGGAAGTAAGTATGTTAGATATATAAAAAAGAACCCCTGGAGTTCCGGAAGGAAAATCAGGGGTTCTTACATGGGTGTGCTCTTTTAAATGGCAAATATCAAAATCAATTTGGGAATCAGAATTCGTACCAACTGGTGGAATAACGTTTCGAATTTAGAAAGCGCTTCAGGTCAGGTTATCTGCATCAAAGAGCAACCCACAACTTTCATAATTATTTTGGATTGTCAATTCTTATTTTTATAAGCGGCTGTAAAAATTGGTATAATTTTGTTACCAATCTGAACGCCCTTTGGTAGGGGCAAACAGGTATTTCTATGAAAATTCATTTCATAAACGCCAGGGATATACCAGATTTGTGGTTTCAGGCAGTACACGATATTCTCGATGAAGGTCGCCGGTTCCAGATAGACCGTGGTTCGTACGCAGGACAGACACGCCTTGAATACGATTATTTTTGCGGGCATGTTCAATATCCTGGAACGATTCCCCTTATTCCGGATATTCCACCCTCCTGCGGTATTCCCAACCCGGTAGAAGAGGCCTACATTTTTGGAGGAGAAGGATACAATCGGTCGTATATCGAATATCTGATGACTGGGCACAAACAACCAGGGGAATCCTATACCTACGGTGAAAGGATGACCCGTGTGCCCATCTTTGGTGAAAAGTTGCGCTGGTGGAAGGAAAAGAATAAGGATATCGTTGATTTAAGGGAGGTTGACGGAAAAATAATTTTTGAGGAGGATGGAACGCTTTATCTGAATCAGATTGAATGGGTTATCGATACGTACAAACGCTTTGGATATCGAAACAACCAGATGGTACTCCAGGTGGCGCATCCATCCGATGTGACCCTTCTCGATCCGCCCTGCTTAAGATCGATTGATACGCGGATACAAGCGGACACCCTTCACTTCATGGTTTATTTTCGCTCTTGGGATTTATGGGGGGGGATGCCGGCAAACCTGGCGGGTATTCAAAACCTGAAAGAATATATGGCAGGTGAAATCGGCGTCAAGGATGGTGAAATGATCGTTGAAAGCAAGGGCCTTCATCTGTATGGCTATGCTGAAGAATTGGCTAAGCTGCGTTGTTTGAAGCAAGCCTGAAAGTGGATAAGGTTGATTATCAAATCTCCAGGCAGTGATTCGATTTGTTTAAAAAACGAAATAAAATTAAAAATCAATATTTCCCGGGGTTCTTGGAAAGGGGATGACATCCCTGATGTTGGAAACCCCGGTAATCAACATCAACAACCGCTCGAAACCCAGTCCAAATCCACTGTGGGGAACTGTACCAAAACGCCTTGAGTCCAGATACCACCAGTAACTCTCTTTGGAAAGTCCGGCTGCTGCCATTCTCTTTTCCAGAACATCTAATCTTTCCTCACGTTGGCTGCCACCGACCAATTCCCCGATTCTAGGCACGAGAATGTCCATGGCGGCCACGGTATCCTCATCCTCGTTCAGGCGCATGTAAAAGGGTTTGATCGTCTTGGGATAATCATAAATTATTAATGGCTTTCGAAAATATTTTTCGGTCAAATAGCGTTCATGTTCGGATTGAAGATCCGCCCCCGGGACCAATTCGAATGCAAAGGTTTCTTTTGAACGCAACAAAATTTCGACCGCCGCAAAGTAGGGAATCCGTTCGAAATCAGAATAAATTATATTTTCAAGTGTTTTCGTTAAATTTTTATCGACGAATCGAGCAAACAGATCCAAATCTTCAGCACAATTGTCCATGGCAAATCTAACAAGATGTTTGATAAACTGTTCACCCATATCCATATTGCCGGCCAGGTCGCAAAAAGCCATTTCTGGTTCAATCATCCAGAATTCAGCCACATGCCGGCTGGTATTTGAGTTTTCAGCGCGGAAGGTGGGTCCAAACGTGTAGACATCCCCAAGAGAAAGGGCAAACATTTCAGCTGAGAGCTGCCCGGATACGGTAAGATTGGATTCCGTCCCGAAAAAATCTTTGGAATAATCTATTTTTTGTTTTGATTTCATTGGTATGGGCGGATTGAGGGTTGTCACACGAAAGAGTTCACCGGCACCTTCACAATCTGATCCGGTAATTACCGGGGTGTGAATGTAGCGGAAACCCCGTTCTCTGAAAAACTGGTGGACCGCCCAGGAGAGTTCGGATCGAATTCTGAAAATGGAGCCATACTTGTTGGTTCTCGGTCGGAGATGGGCAATGGTTCGCAGATATTCATCGGTATGACGTTTTTTCTGTAAAGGGAAATTTTCCGGAGCGAGGCTGATAATTTCCACATGGGCGGCCTGAAGCTCCCATTTCTGTCCGATGCCTTGGGATGGGATCATACTACCTTTTACGGTCAGGGCCGAACCGGTGGTAATTTTTTTTATTTCGCTGTATCCAGGGACGGTTTCATCGACGACGATTTGAACATTTTTTAGGCAAGAGCCGTCATTGACTTCGATAAATGAAAATTTTTTAGCGTCCCTTTTTGTTCGAACCCATCCTTTTATTATAATATTTTCAATTGGTTTTTCTGCCATTAACAAGGCGGCAATCCTGTGTCGCTGCATTATTCATTATCCTTCATGACGATGTTGATATAGTAAAGCTGATCATTGCGCTGAATGAGAAAAACAACCGTTGGTTTGTTGCGGTATTTAACCATGGCCGCCTTAAAATCTTCCAGATTGTCCACTCGCGCTTCATCGATTTGGCGAACAATATCACCCGGCCTTACCCCGATACGGTCCAATTGGGAACCCCGGCGCATTTTTATGATCAACACCCCGTCGTGGGTATGCAGGCCATATTTGGCCCGTGTTTGTTCATCCAGGTTGGAAACCTCGATTCCGAGGCGTTGCTTGGCCAGTTCCTGCGCCCGATCAAGAGGAAAAATCGTAGTTTTTAGGTCGATGGTGGAGGTCTTTCCCTTTCTGTTGATGTCAAGGGAAAGGGTTTGACCAGCCGAAATTGCATTAACCTTCAACTGATACGTGGAAATATCGGAAATCTTCACGCCATTTATGGAAATAATAATATCCCCTTCACTAATACCGGAAGCCATTGCCGGGCTTCCCGGCGCCACTTTGGTGACAATGACGCCCGAAGTGTTTTTTATCTTGAGGTAGTCAGCCAGAACGGCATCGAGAGATTGAACCGTCATACCGACCCATGCTTGGACCACCTCACCATAGTTGATCAGGTCTGTTATGATGCGTTTAGCCCGGTTTATGGGAATGGCAAAGCCGATTCCCTGGGCTTGTGCAAAGATGGCCGTATTGATGCCGATCAACTCGCCGTTGATGTTAATCAGGGGGCCGCCGCTGTTTCCAGGGTTGATGGATGCATCGGTTTGAATGAACTCGTGGAAGATACGATCTGCGGTTTTTATGCTTCGGTTGACTGCACTGATCACACCGGTGGTGACGGTGTGTGAAAAACCAAAGGGATTTCCAATGGCAATTACCGATTCTCCGATCATGATTTCATCTGAATTGCCCATTTGAATTGCCGGCAACGGCTGATCCGACTTTATTCTGAGAACGGCAAGATCAGAATCAGGATCCATCCCCACAATGGCGGCCTGAAACTCGCGATTATCATTTAAGGCAACGCTTATTGTCGCGGCTTTATCAATGACATGGGTGTTGGTTAACACCAATCCACGGGAGCCGTCGATGATGACCCCGGAACCCAAACTGGTTCGTTTTTCCCGTCGCTCTAATTCGGGGGAAAAAAAATCATTGAAAAATTTTTCCAGCAATGGATCCATGCCATAAGGCGAAAAAGGATTGGAATTCTTGCGGATTTCATATTGCGAACTTATGTTGACCACTGCGGGACTGACCATTCGAACCGCCTTGACAACCCTGTTTTCGCGAGACGCTACGGAGCAAAAACCATTGTGCCAGGTGGCAAAACAGATAAGCAGCGGTCCTGCAAGCAACCATATAAAATGGTTTTTTCTGTTGCTTTGTATGGATTTCTTTGCCATCTCAACCCTTTTTATATGCAAAACGAGCAGAAATATAACATGAGCCAAACAACCATTCAAGATCTCCTGCCATTGGTACAGATGCCCAGTCGCTATTTGGGCTGCGAGGCAAACTGCATCAAAAAATCGTGGGAGGGGGCTTACCTGCATGTCGCTTTAGCGTTCCCGGACCTTTATGAAATCGCCACATCCCATTTCGGCATACAGATACTATACGCGATGCTTAACGCCCAGGACGATATACTGGCCGAACGGGTTTTTGCGCCAGCCGCGGATATGGAGGCCCAACTCAGGAAAAACGCTGTCCGATTAAGTTCTTTGGAATCGGAAACACCGCTTGGAAAATTCGATATCATTGGTTTCAGTCTGTTATACGAGTTGAACTACACCAACGTGATCAACATGCTCGACCTTGGCGGCATAGCCTTGCACGCCGATCAACGCTCGGTTGAAGATCCATTTGTTATCGCCGGAGGGCCCTGTACGTGCAATCCTGAGCCGGTGGCTCTTTTTTTCGATGCCATTGTGGTGGGGGATGGAGAAGCGGTTATCCTGCAATTGACCGATGCATGGAAAACGTGGCGTCAGTCGGGAAACCGCAAACGAGACACGCTGCTCCGGCGTTGGGCAAAGATAAAAGGTGTTTACATTCCCGCATTGTTTGAGGTGTCCTACAATGCAGCTGGAAGTCAGCGATTGATACCCAAATCAGTTGAGCACCGATCTGTAAAAAGAACAGTTGTTTCGGATCTTAACGACGCCCCATTTCCACTGAAACCGATTGTTCCTTTCGGCAAGCCGGTTCATGATCGTCTGCGCATGGAAATAGCCAGGGGCTGTACCCGGGGTTGCCGGTTCTGCCAGGCCGGGATGATTTATCGTCCCGTCCGGGAGCGCACGCCGTCTGCCGTGTTGTCCTCGGTGAGTCAATCCTTGCACGCGACCGGTTATGAAGATATTTCATTGCTTTCGTTGAGTACGGGAGACTATTCCTGTATCGCTCCCTTGATGAAAAGGATTATGGAGTTTGGCCGACAAGACCGGGTGGCTGTATCGCTGCCATCCTTGCGAGCCGGATCTCTTTCTCCCGAACTGATGGAACTGATCCGAACTGTCCGGAAAACAGGATTCACGATTGCTCCGGAAGCCGGAAGCCAGCGACTGAGGGATGTAATCAACAAAAACATCACCGAGGCGGATATCTTCGAGACGGTTGAAAATGCCTTTTCGCTTGGATGGAAGGTGATCAAACTTTATTTTATGATTGGGCTTCCTACGGAAACACAGGCGGATATCGAAGCCATTGTTTCTCTGGTCGAAAAACTGAAAACCATCGCAGTAAGAAAAGGAAAAAATGGAAGAATAACCGTCAGCGTCGCCACCTTTGTCCCCAAACCCCACACACCGTTTCAGTGGGAACCACAGATTGGTTACGAAGCGGCCCTGGAAAAAATCAACTGGTTGAAAGACCGGCTTAAACTGCCAAGCGTACAGGTTAAGTGGCAGGACCCCAAAGTCAGTATGGTAGAAGGGGTCTGGGCCCGGGGTGATCGAAGGCTGAACGAAGTACTGTTGAACGCCTGGAAAAATGGCTGCCGTTTTGACGGGTGGACCGATTTTTTTAACTTCGACCGATGGGTGGCTGTTTTTAAACAAACCGGGATAAATCCGGAGGTATATCTTCGCGGGTATTCCGATACCAACGCGCCGCTGCCATGGGATCATATTGATATCGGTGTTGAGCGGTCCTTCCTGGTGAAAGAAAGGGACAAGGCGTTGGCAGCCAAGCTGACCGCTGATTGCCGGAACGGTTGCTGCAGTGGTTGCGGTGTGTGTGACTTTGAGTCGCTCAAACCGATCACATTCAAGGAGCGCAACGATCTTTTGCCTGCGCATGCTCCCGTTGGTGAGGGTGTGGCGCCGGACGAGAACCTGAAATACGTTCTCAACTTTGCAAAAACAGGTAATGCCCGATTTTTAGGTCACCTGGAGATGACCAAAATTTTTACCCGGAGTTTAAGGCGGGCAAAAATTCCATTGAAATATTCCATGGGTTTTCATCCCATGCCCAAAGTTTCGTTTGGGGACACGCTGCCCATGGGGATGGAAAGTGAAAATGAGCAGATACTGGTTACACTGACCCAGGCCATCGACTCGGTGGAAGTGGTATCGCTGTTGAGCAAACTGCTGCCAAGTGGTCTGACTATTTCCAGATGTTCCCCCTACATTAAACCGGTTTCCCAGGGGCAACCCGCGTTGAATTGCTATCGGGTGGAACTAAAGGATGGCTATTTCCAGCAAAAGGATTTAGATTGGTTTCTCGGGCAACATTACGTAAATATTGAACGAAAGAACAAGAAGGGTAAAACGGTTACCATTGATTTAAAAAAAGCGGTGTCGCGCATCCAGCTGGTCGATTGTAATGTTGCCTCGATGACGCTGGGAGCCGACAAATACCTGAGCGTGAGACCTGCGCAAATCCTCAAAACGGTTTTCCATTTGAGCGATCTGCAAATTCTAACTGCGAAAATCAGCAAACAAAAGAATGATGATGTATAAAAAAATTATTATCAACGTGGCCGACCATGAAACACGGGTTGCGCTTGTGGAAGACGAAACTATCGCAGAACTTTTTATTGAAAGGAAAGGGAGCCGAGATAACACCGGCAATATTTACAAGGGGCGGGTTCAACGGGTTCTGCCCGGCATGCAGGCGGCGTTTGTGGACATCGGTTTGAATCAGGCCGCGTTTATTTACGTGGATGATGTTGTCAAAGATAATTATTCAGACATAGAAGACTATTTCAGCTGCAATGATGCTGAGGAAGATGAATGTTGCGAGGACGATCGTCAAACGATTTTTATTCCAAAAGTCGAAAAAGATAACATCGAAGATCTGATCACAGAAGGGCAGGAGATTCTTGTCCAGGTCTCGAAAAGCCCCATCGGAACAAAAGGCGCCAGGATAACTTCTAATATTTCCCTACCCGGTCGCTTTTTGGTGTTGATGCCAACCTCTGCGCACATTGGTATTTCGCGACGGATTGAGGATGAAGTGGAGCGTCAACGGCTTAAGGACATTGTTTCCGAACTTACCACCAACAGTGCCATGGGCTATATTGTGCGTACGGCGGCAGAGGGTGTCCAAAAAGAAAAAGTAGCCTACGAAATGGGGTTTTTAAAGAATCTGTGGTGCAATATTCAAAAAAAATATCACACTGCAGGTACACCCTCGCTGCTGCACCAGGAGTTGAACTTAAGTCTTCGGGCGGTCAGAGATCTGCTGATTCAGGAGGCTGAAAAACTCGTGATCGATTCGAGAAAGGATTACGAGGCGGTGCTGGCCTTTCTCGAGACATTCAATCCCTCCCTGAAAGAATCTGTGGAACTGTTTGAGGGCAAGGAGCCGATTTTCGATGCTTATAATCTGGAAGGCGATATATCCAGGGCGTTAAAGCGAAAAGTTTGGCTTAAATCAGGGGGCTACATTGTCATCGAACACACCGAGGCCCTTGTGGCCATTGATGTCAATACCGGACGGTACGTGGGAAAGTATAACCTCGAAGAAACCATTTTAAAAACCAATTTAGAGGCGGTCAAAGAGATAGCCTACCAAATCCGGCTGCGTGATATCGGGGGCATCATCATCATTGATTTCATCGATATGGAAAAAAAATCAAACCAGGAAAAAGTTTTTTCCGCCCTTAATGAAGCCTTTACCAGAGACAGGAGCAAGACCCATATCCTTCCTATTTCCGACATGGGGCTTATCCAAATGACACGCAAAAGGACCCGTAAGCCGCTTACCCGCCTTTTGTGTGATCCTTGCCCGTATTGTGATGGTGAAGGATATATAATTTCAATAAAGACGATCTGCTATTCAATTTACCGCGAAATATTGAGGTATGCTGTCGATATGACCGGTTCCCGGCTAACCCTTCGGGTTAATCCGGAAGTCGCCGAGTTTCTTCATGGTGAAGAAAACCGTTTGATCCCTGGTCTGGAAAAGACCATAGGAAAACAGATTGTTATCTACCCCGATAGCCACTATCATATGGAAGCCTTCGAAATAATTGAATCTGTGCATGATTAAACAGCTGCGGCCCGTCTTTAGGGGGATGGATATGACCATGGACGGGAAGCCCCCCACACCTGATTCGACATGGCGCATATTTGCGGCTTGACAGCATGGTTTTCATGTGGTTAAGATACCCGATTCAACTGTCGGATACGGATATACATTGGAATACCCAATAGGAAAGAGGGAAAATAGCAATGAAACGGACTTATCAACCCAGTCGAATCAAGCGGGCTCGAACCCATGGATTCAGGAAAAGAATGTCAACCAAGGCAGGTCGGCGCGTCATCAACCGACGTCGAGCAAAAGGCAGAAAAAGATTGGCCGCCTAGCGGGGTTGAGGATAAAGCGGTTTTATCAAATGATCGGTGTCGAAGGAATCATTCAGTGCCATGGAAAGCGCGTCCATATCGGTGACACCCTTTAACTTCACCAAGGCTGATCGCATAAGAAAATCGTCAGAATACAGGGAGTTGTCTAAATCTGGAGCCCGTTATTACAGTGAATATTTTATCTTCATCTCCCGCGACAATAAAACCTCAAGATCACGCCTTGGAATCACCGTTTCTAAAAAAGTCGGGAAGGCTGTAAAGAGGAACAGGATCAAGCGACTTGTTCGCGAATATTTTCGATTGAACAGAGGATTTTTTCAGGCCAGGCTTGATATTAACGTTATTGCCAGGCATTCGTCCGGAAGAGCGACGGCAGCTGTAATCAGGGAACGCCTCGGACATTCTTTTGAGGAGGTTTCCCGAAAAGCCCGAATTGCGGTAAGATGAAGAAACCGGCGCTGGTGCTGATCAAGTTTTATCAATTATTGATTTCTCCCCTTTTAGGACCCGCATGCCGGTTTGTGCCGTCCTGTTCAGAATATGCGCATCAGGCGATAAAAAAATATGGGTGTTTAAGGGGAGGTCTGCTCGCGATCAAAAGAATTTTGCGGTGCCATCCGTTCAACCCGGGCGGTTTTGATCCGGTTCCGTAATCGCTAAAACCCATTCGAAAATACGATCCGCTTAGTGCTACGCCTGCCGAGACCGCTTTCCGAGAAACTTTTACCACGTTCAAAACAACCA
This sequence comes from Desulfosarcina sp., assembly GCF_046496365.1. Classification (GTDB taxonomy): domain Bacteria; phylum Desulfobacterota; class Desulfobacteria; order Desulfobacterales; family Desulfosarcinaceae; genus Desulfosarcina. The sequence continues at coordinate 71,072 of NZ_JAWOHB010000136.1, read as the reverse complement.
TCAACGTATTTTTCGTGACTGTTGACGCTCCCAGGCGTCAAGGAGAACAACATGGAACAAGTCCGACTGCTGCTGGCCATTGGTTTGTCCTTTCTGGTGTTATTTGTCTGGAGCATGTTTTTCGCTGACCGGCAGCCCGTTATCGATGATCCGCAAACGGTTCAAAACAAAAGCACAACCACGGACAACCAGGTTCCAAAAGATGAAGCGCTGCCTAAAACGGATATTCTTAAACAGGGGCCGGCTGACTCGATGCTAACGGCCCAGGCCAACGAGAATCCAGCACGGGAAATTGTCGTGGAAACGCCATTTTACACGGTTCAGATTTCAACCAGAGGTGCGGCCTTTACCAGCTATGTGCTCAAAAATTATCGTGAAACCGTTGATAGGGATTCTCCCAACAAGGAGCTGATTCCCAAAGAACTTAAAAATGGGGTTTTTCGAACATCCTTGTTAGGACAATCCGTAACCGGACTGGATGACGCGGTTTTTTCGATCGACCAATCCGATGACAGGCTGGTCGTGACCAGCGAAAAAAAATCCCTTGTTTTTAGCTGGGTAAACAACGAAGGTATTGCCCTGACTAAGACTTATACGTTCGATCCTGAATCCTATCTCATCGACTTGGACATACTAATTAAAAATTCCTCAGCAGGGTTAATCAAAGATCAACTGGTTTTATCTGTCAGAAAACCGGTTGAAGAAGACAAGGGTTATGGTTTCGTTGGCCCCAGCGGATTAATTGACGACAAATTGGAACAGGTCAAGATTAAAAAAGTCGAAGATCGAGACGAATACAAAGGCTTGATTAAATGGATCGGAATCGAAGATCAATATTTCCTTTCCAGCATCATTCCGGACAGTCAGACCAGCGGAAGTATGAAGCTGACCCTGACCGACAACCTGATTGTCAGTCAACTGATCAATCCCCAATTTGAGCTTCCTTCAGGTGCCCAAAAAGAATTTCGATTCTTTTTATTTATGGGTCCTAAAAGTATGGAGTTGTTAGACAGTCTGGGTCACGATCTTGGCAAGGCCCTGAATTTTGGTTTTTTTAACGTTATTGCCAAACCCTGTTTGTGGTTCATGAACAAAATTTACAGCGTCATTCCAAACTATGGAATTGCAATTATCCTTTTGACCCTTTTCACCAAAATCATTCTATGGCCGCTGGGCTCAAAAAGTTACAAATCAATGAGTGAGATGAAAAAACTGCAACCATTGATGACCGAACTCCGAGAAAAACATAAAAATGACAAACAGAAAATGAATCAGGAGTTGATGGCGCTGTATCGGACCTACAAAGTCAATCCCATGGGTGGGTGCCTGCCCATGGTTCTTCAGATACCTGTTTTTTTTGCGCTTTATCGAATGTTGTACCAGGCCATTGAATTGAGACACGCGCCATTTGTTTTTTGGATAAACGACCTGTCAGCGCCGGACCGGCTGTTTGATTTCGGGTTCGCCATTCCTTTTATGGAACCGCCTTACGGAATTCCGGTACTGACAATCATCATGGGCGCAACCATGCTGCTTCAACAAAAAATGTCCCCTCCTCCGGGTGACCCCACCCAAGCGAAGATGATGATGCTCATGCCCGTGGTTTTCACCTTTATCTTCATTAACTTTTCGTCCGGACTGGTTTTGTACTGGCTCGTCAACAACGTGCTCTCCATCGGCCAGCAATACTATGTCCAACAGAAGACCAGCTAGATTCGGAGGCCAGGATGTCCAAGTGCTATGAATATCAAGGAAAAAGCGTTGACCACGCGCTGGAAAAGGCAAGTGAGGAACTCAATATTCCGGCTGGACAAATTAAACACGAGGTTCTTGCCTATGGGTCCAGTGGTATTTTCGGTTTAGTCGGCGTTAAAAAAGCGATTGTCAAAGTTTTTGTTGAAAACGATAACGCCAAGAGGATTCCGCTTAAACCGGATCTTAAACAGTCAGCTAAAAATCTCGCTGAAAAGGATTTTGTCAACACGGAAACAACTAAATCCGTGACTCCGCTTGAAAATGGAAATGATAATGCGCAGATTGAGTCCTCACCGCGGCAAGCCGCAGGGCATGCGCTCGGTATCGCGGTTCAAACTGGCGTGGATTCCTTACAGAAAGTTGTCGACCACATTACAGACGGGGCTACGGTAATTCCCGTACATGAAAAAGACAAACTGATATTTAATGTTTCAGGCGGGGACAGTGGCGTGCTTATCGGTAAACGCGGCCAAACACTCGAAGCCATTCAATACCTTCTCGAGAAGATGGTTAATAAAAATAGTGCCAACCGTGTTCGGGTATTGGTTGACGTAGAAGGCTATCTCGACAAACGTAAAAACAGTCTGCAAGCGATGGCATCTCGCCTGGCTGAAAAGGCCCGTCGCACCAGGAAACCAGTAGCTATGGGACAGATGAATGCTCACGACCGCAGAATTGTACATATTCAGCTAAAGGATGAACATGGTGTAAGATCCCAAAGTATTGGTGATGGGTATTATCGGAAATTGATGATTCTCCCCAAAAAGCTGGGCGCATTAAATCGGGACAGTACCGACAACAAATCGTAAACCGCGCATTCATCAGGCGAAACATGTCCGACAAGACCATTGCCGCTATTGCCACCCCCCTGGGATCAGGTGGGATCGGTGTTATCCGAATTTCGGGGCCCGATGCTTACCCTATCCTGAACCGCGTTTTCGTTCTTAAGGAAATCCGGCACAATGGAAAAAGCGCTCCCGGTACCTTTTTATCCCGGCGGGTCTACCATGGGCACATCATCGATCCGGCTACCGGCCATATTATTGACGAGGTCCTGGCCTTCTTCATGCGGGGGCCAAAAAGTTTTACCCGGGAAGATGTTGTTGAGATCCAATCGCACTCGGGTTTTGTTGTTCTTGACCGCATCTTGAGCCTGGTCGTTGATCTCGGCGCCAGTGTGGCAGCCCCCGGAGAATTTACCAAACGTGCATTTCTAAATGGTCGAATAGACTTAACTCAGGCGGAAGCAGTCATAGAGCTTATCAATGCGCCCTGCGGAACGGCCGTTCAAATGGCTGGCCAGCAGATTTCCGGAAAACTCAGGGAGCTCCTAAAAAAAATTTCAGACGAAATTAACCGATTACGCGCGAAATGTGAGGCCAGCATCGAATTCTCAGAAGTTGGTCAGGATCCCACGGTGTATATGGATATCCAGGAAACCATGCAGGCATTTATACTCCCTGAGGTGACAGCGCTCATCCAAAGGCAAAAAGACACCTCGATTTTTCAAGATGGCCTGCTGTTGACCATTGCCGGTGCGCCCAATGTCGGAAAATCCAGCCTCCTAAACAGGCTCGCCGAAAGGGAGGCTGCCATCGTTTCAGATATTCCCGGCACGACCAGGGATATTCTTCGGGAATACTTATCCATCAATGGGGTTCCGATCATCCTCTGTGACACTGCCGGCCTCCAAGAGACCAGCGATCCTGTTGAAATTATGGGCATTCAAAAAGCGCGTGACCATATCCAACGTGCAGATATAATTCTGCTGGTTTTAGAGGCAACCCGCCCCCCCAACACGCTAGAAGAAAAACTCATCGAAGCGTCTTCGACACAAAAAACCATTGTGGTTATCAGTAAGGACGATCTCGCTGACAAACTTTCAGTCTCCAAAATTAAAAATAAAATCAAAGATGGTTGTTATGTCCACGTTTCAGCAAAACTCGGTACGGGCATCGCTGAATTGAAAAATTTAATCATTCAGGATATTCTTTTGGAAAAAGCCGATATCTCTTCAGAATGGGTGGCTCCGAACCTGCGACAACGCAAGATTTTAGAACAAAGCGAACTGGAAATTCACCACTGTTTAAACGCTGCTGAAACCCAGGCGCCACTCGAGCTTGTGTCGGAGTCGTTGAACCGTGTAAGGGTCACGCTTGATGAAATTTCAGGAAACTGTAACAATGAAGCGCTTTACGATCAAATTTTCAGCCAATTTTGTATTGGCAAGTAATGTTTCACGTGGAACATTTATCAGGGAGCCTGCCTTATGAACGCTGAACTGGAACCGATTTTCGATAAATATAAAACCCTTGTCAAGCAACTGGATGATATCTTCGATCGTGTTCGCAACCAGTATCCAGCGTGTGTGCAATGCAAGCTGGAATGTTCTGACTGCTGCCACGCATTGTTCGATCTCTCTCTGGTGGAGGCCCTTTACATCAACCGGCAGTTCCTGGAAAAGGAGGCTATGGAAGAGATACCCAAAATTCTTGAAAAAGCCAACCAGGCGGACCGGAGGATATACCAGCTTAAACGCAAGGCGTTTAAGGCCTTGGATGCTCAAGAAAAAACAGAAGACCAGATTCTTCTCGAAATGGCGGCAGAACGGGTGCGTTGTCCCTTGTTGAATGATAAAAACCGCTGCGAACTCTACGATGACCGTCCAATCACCTGCAGGCTGTACGGGATTCCGACCGCCATCGCTGGTCGTGGTCACACATGTGGTCTCTCTGCTTTCAAGGAGGGCGAGTCATATCCCACGGTAAATCTCGATTCGATACATGCGAAGCTCCACGAGTGGTCCCAGGAGGTGGTGACTTTGTTGCACTCAAAACATGTAAAGATGGGGGAGTTGCTGATGCCGTTGTCCATGGCTTTGCTGACCGTATTCGACGACTCATATCTCGGGGTAGAGCGTGAGAAGGGTGATTCAAAGGAAACTAAGGAATAAGGTGATAAAATGGAAGGCGCTTTTTCCGATGAAGATAAGAAAAAAGCCGTTTTTGAAATGATGTCGCCCCGGCGGCAAAAACATATCCTCGACAAGGTTGGCTACGAAAAATGGGATCCGTTCGAAAAACCGAAGGATCCAATCGATATCCGGAGGGATAAGAGCCGACGTACCTCTCAAATGCTGGCCCGGGAATTCCTGCAATCATGTTCCCTGGAGGGCTATTCCAACAGTTATGGGCGAGGCGTTCTGGAAATGGCGATTGGTATTGTTAATGATGACGATCGCTATCAAGCCATGTATGAATTTGCGCTATGGCATAAAAAATTGCTCGAGGAAGAGGGTCGCGAATAGGCCCTGATCGTTGATTTTTTTCGCCGATTTTCGGAATGATGAAGCTATGCACCCCTCGGAAGCAGGGATTCTAAACTTTGTTGCTGAATCAGATGCAAAAGTGACGTTTGCTCGACTGAGGGAGTTTTTCAAAATTAAGAGCAGAGCGAACACACAGGACCTAAAACGGTTGGTCGCCGGCCTTATTCAGCGGGGCAGTCTGTGTTACACTTCCCATTTTGGCAGTTCTTTCCTTGAGATATCATATGCGCGGCCTACCGCTGTTTCGGAGCGCGTTGTAATAAAACCAGTGGGGTGCACTGCGAATTTGGCTCCGGATCAACGGGTTGTGACCCTTAGCAGGGGGGCCGCCTTCGGTGGTGGTGAACATCCGACAACCCGCCTGGCAATCCAATTGATAGACGCAGTCCTTTCTCTGCCCGGCTGCCGCCAAAGAACCCAAACGCTCCGTGCCATTGATATTGGCACCGGGTCAGGAATCCTGGCTATTGTTGCCGCCAAATTTGGCATCGGGTTTGTCTGCGGCGTTGATACGGATCCCTGTGCGGTCTTCGAGGCCTGTGAAAATTTGCACATCAATCGCGTGCAAAATACTGTGGTCGTTGTCGAAGGTGATTTGAATGCAGCAGACGGGGTTTACGACATCGCCTTGGCCAACCTGAGATCCCCGACCTTGTTGGCCATAAGGGACACGCTGCAAAAAAAGATTAACCCTGAGAGCCTTCTGATCTTTTCCGGCTTAAAGCCCGAAGAAATCGGTCAGATTCGCGAATTTTACAAGAAGGTGGGTTTTTTTATGTGCCAAAAGCGGTCGGAAAATGGTTGGAGCGCCATATGCTTAACGAGAGGCGCATGGCCAGTCGATGAACTGCAGCCCATGGCTGAGCATTGGCCGCGCCACGATCGTTTAAAAAACGACCTCTCCAGAGCCGATCCTTAACTGATCGGTTTTTTTGACTATTTTTGAGTTTCCCCCCACCGCGGGTAATTTTTGATCCTTGATGGCGTCGGCATGCTCTGTTTCTACAAAACCTGTTGGAACGAGGTCCCCAATAAATATTCTTCGTATTGGGTCGGTCTTGTCTGGTAAATTTCAAGCATGGCCTCATAGGTTTTGCGTTCTTCGCTATCCTTCCACGCCAGCCAGTTTTCCATGCTTTGCCACGAGGCAATAACTGCCATGTTTTCGGGGAAATCTTTTTGCATGAGCGTCTCGCCAGTAATATATCCAGGCTGGTTCATGGCAATTGATCGAATTTTGTTGAGCAGGGAAAGAATCTGGGGCGTATTTTCCTTAACGAAACGTCTTTTAATTATAATTTTGGCGATCATTGCGGCCTCCGCGATTAAAGCTGTCATGGAAAGGCTGGCAGGAGTAAACCAAACGATTGAGCAATTGCGGTTTTAACCGATGTTAAAGCTCCACAGGATTCCGGCGCAGATGGCGGATCCGATAACGCCGGATGAATTGCAGGCCATGGCATGCATCAACAAGTAATTGGATGGGTCCTCTTTTTGGCCCATCAAATGAACTTCTCTGGCAGATCCGGGAACCGCCGAAACTCCAGCAGCGCCAAGCAAGGGGTTGATTTTTTCTTGGGAAACAAGATTCATCAGTTTAGCAAAGACAATACCCGAGGCGGTTGCGATGCTGAATGCGATGGCACCAAGAGCAAAGATACCGACTGATTTGGTAGTGAGAAAAACATCCGCCTGGGTGCTGGCGCCCACGGTCAATCCCAAAAAGATGGTTGCCGTATCAATGATCGCCGTCCGTGCTGTCTGCGCAAGGCGGTCGACAACTCCGCTGACCTTCATCAGGTTCCCGAAAAAGAAGGTGCCCAGCAAAGGAATGGAAGCGGGGGCTAAAAAGCAGCATAGAAACAAACCGATAACGGGGAAAATCAACAACTCTTTTCGCGAAACCGGCCGAGGGTCAGGCATATGAATCCGGCGCTCATTTTTTGAAGTCAGTAATTTCATGATCGGTGGTTGGATTATCGGTATCAACGCCATGTACGAGTAAGCGGCAATGGCGATGGGTCCAATCAAATGGGGGGCCAGTTTGGCGGTTAAAAAAATGGAGGTGGGACCATCCGCGCCGCCGATAATGGCAATCGAAGCGGCTTCCTTGGGCAGAAATCCAAGGGCCAAGGCGCTGAGCAAGGTGAAAAAAATGCCCATTTGTGCAGCCGCGCCGAGCAGCATCAATTTCGGTCGGGCCAGCAGAGAAGAAAAATCAGTCATAGCGCCAAGACCCAGAAAGATGATGGATGGGTAGACGCCGGAGGTGACCCCGAAATAAAGGTAGTGCAGAACACTGTTCGGCTCATAGATTCCGAGACCGAACCCTTTAAAAAAAGGCACATTGCCAACCAGAACGCCGAAGCCGATGGGCAGCAGCAAAAGCGGCTCGTAATGTTTGCCAATGGCCAGATAAATGAACAATAGACCAATGCCCCACATGAGAAAATGGCGATAATCGGACAGAAAGTACCCGGTGTTGGTTAGAAACTGCAGTAAAAGATCCATTGGTGGGGTCCTTTAAACAGATAGGGGTTTCCAGGAAAAGCGTTCTTCGCCCTTAGAAACCAGTATCCCCGCATCCCTGAAACGATTAAACGAAAGATGAGGGTGGGGTAAACCAACTGCCTTGGATTTGCGGTGAAGATCGGCCAGGGAAAAATCCTCGCCCAAGTCTTCGGTCAGGGCAATATAGATTCTTGATGCCGCTTGAATGTCCTGGGGAAGTTTTTCCGGAACCACCAATTTTTTAAAAGTTGGCTGCACTTCTGTGGCGGCAGGCGACGGCGCCTTCTCTTCAAAAAGACGGGTGAGGCGCGGAAGCATTGATATCAGAAACGCAAGCACCCCCAAACCGATAAGAACAATGCAGGTTCCCGCACCTGCCATGGCCCATCCATTGGCTTGCTGAATAGCCGTCAATCCGTACATGTTAACCTCCCTGATCAGGGTGGGGTCAAGCCACCCGTAAGGCGGCCGGTGTTCGCAACAGGTTGGACTTGCAGGCCAGAGAACCTGCGAGCTGATTTACGACCATACCACAAATTGAAAGTCAATATTAAACCAAAAATACGGGAAATGAAGATATTTTTAATTCACCCCGTGAAATTAAGAATTGAGGTGAGCGCAAGCCCCCTTTTTAATGGATAGAACCGAGAGGGGAAACACAAAGATTGACTTGCTGAATCGTATCATCGTAGTAAAAAGGTCTGTTGGTAGCGTCAATAACGGAGTCAATTTCCTATGAAGAAAGGAAGGGGCAAATGAGGAGCATGAAAAGATGGCAGCGGTCGTTCTTAGGGATAATCTTGGGGGGCGCACTGCTGACTGTTTTGGGAGCAGGCGTCGGCAATGCTGACGAAAAGCAGCTAAAGGCGGGCTTTGTTTACATAGGACCGGTGGGTGACTACGGCTGGTCCCATGCCCACGACGTAGGAAGAAAATATGCTGAAAAGCAACTTCCCTGGTTAAAAACCCTATATGTTGAGTCCGTCGCGGAAGCGGATTCCGCCAGAATAATCGATCGTTTTATTCAAGAAGAGAAATGCGATGTCGTCTTTACCACCAGCTTTGGTTATATGGATGAAACCATCAAAGCGGGCAAGAAATATCCCAACAAACATTTCATGCACTGCTCCGGTTTCAAGCAGACAGAAAATGTCGGGACCTATTTTGCAGACCTCTACCAGACCTACTATCTGAACGGGTTGATGGCCGGTGCGCTAACAAAAAGTAATAAAATCGGTTATGTGGCGGCCTTCCCGATCCCGGAATTGGTGCGCCACATCAACGCCTTTGCCCTTGGCATCAAGGCGGTGAAACCCACGGCTGAAGTCCATGTGCGTTGGACCTACGCCTGGTATGGACCGGATAAAGCCAGAGAGGCTGCCGAGGCGTTGATTGCCGAAGGCTGTGATGCCCTGGCATTTACTGAGGACACGCCGGCCGTCATCGAAGTAGGGCAGGAACACACGGAAAAAGGCAAGCAGATTTACACCTTCAGTCATTACAGCCCCATGCAGCCATACGGAAAAGATTCTGTGGTTTCGGGTCAGCTGGTGGACTGGGGCGTCATGTACGAAAAAATTCTTAAAGATCTTTATGAAGGCTCCTGGAAAAGCGACGATCAATGGTGGCTGGTTGCCGAAAAAGCGGCCATTCTGGGCGGGTCTTTTGAGGAACCGATCAATTCCCTTTTTGTAGATGACCTGAAGGCTGTCGACGTGGAGACCACAGACCTCGGAAAGCTTTCCGTTTATGACCTGGTATTCAAGCGCTATGAGCAGATGAAAAAAGGCACCGACGTTTTCGATCCTTACACGGGCCCCATTTCAGACAATACCGGTAAATTGCAGATCAAAGCCGGAGAGAAGGCCTCCAAGGGAGATCTGTTGAGCATCATGTACTATGTAGACAACGTCGTGGGAAGTATTCCCAAATAAGACGGTTGTTTTGCCTTGAAGGGGAGCCGGGGGTTTCGGCCCGGCTCCCCCTTTGTTTTTTGGATGACGGCAATTATGAAAAAAATTGAAACGCTCGAAATGATAAATATAACGAAGTCATTTCAGGGTGTTCGAGCAAACGACACCATCACCTTGAAGGTGTCGTCCGGAGAAATCCTGGGCCTGCTGGGGGAAAATGGGGCCGGGAAAACTACGCTGATGAACATCCTTTACGGAATTTATCAACCCGATGCCGGAGAGATCCGGGTCAACGGCCATCGGATTTCGATCGATTCTCCCAAGGCATCCATTGACCATGGTATCGGCATGGTGCACCAGCATTTCATGCTGATCCAGAACCACACGGTTATTGAAAACGTCGCCTTGGGTTATGCCCGCGCTCCCGTGTTGTTCCCGCAGAAGAAAATAAGACAAAACATTGTCTCGTTTTCTGAAAAATTTAATTTCAACATCGATCCCGACAAAAAAATATGGCAGCTGTCTGCCGGCGAGCAGCAGCGGGTGGAGATTATCAAAGCGCTCGTCAACGGTGCGGGTTTGTTGATTCTTGACGAGCCCACCTCTGTTCTCACCCCTCAGGAAACCCGGGATTTTTTCCAGGTTCTGGAAAAAATGAGAAAAGACGGACAGATGATTATCCTCATCAGCCACAAGCTGGATGAAATTAAAAAGCTTTGCGACCGGGTGACCGTGCTTCGAAAAGGTCGCGTGGTCGGACACGCGAGTACCGAAAAGATGGACAAGCGCTCCCTGGCGCGCATGATGATCGGCCGCGACGTTATTTTCTCATTTTCCAGGGAAAAGATGCCGAGAAAAGAGAGGGTTCTGGAGGTGGCGGACGTCAAGGTAGATGGCGACAAAGGTTTTCCGGTGGTGAACGGCATCTCCTTTGAGATCTACAGAAACGAAATTTTCGGTATTGCCGGAGTTGCCGGAAACGGCCAGCGCGAGTTGGTCGAAGCCATCACCGGTCTGCGGCGGGTGACCCACGGACGGATTCGGATCAACGCTATCGACATTACCAACCAGTCGCCCCGAAAAATCCACAACACCGGCGTTTCCCACGTACCGGAGGAACGAATCCGGTTTGGCATCGTACCCAACCTCTTCCTTTACGAAAACGCGATCCTAAAGCAGCACCACCAGAAAAAGTTTTCCCGGCGGGCCTTTCTCGCCTATGGCCGCATCAAGGCGCATACCCGGCAGCTGATTAAAGATTTTCAGGTAGCTACACCGTCGATTCATGTGCAGACGAAAAATCTGTCCGGCGGCAATATTCAAAAATTGATTCTCGGTCGTGAGATTGCTGACAATCCGGATCTGTTGGTAGCATCCCACCCCACCTACGGCTTGGATGTGGGTGCCACTGAATATCTGCGCAACCAACTGCTCAAGCGGCGTGCAGAAGGCGGTGCCGTCCTTCTGGTGTCCGAAGACCTGGATGAGATCTTCGCGCTGTGCGACCGGGTTGCCGTCATTTTTCAAGGAAAATTTATGGGGATTCTGGAATCCGATGATTCCCGGATCGCGGATATCGGATTGATGATGGCCGGCACGAAAGATTTAAGGGCGGGAGAGGGGGCGGATGCTTCACTTTAAAATTTCGGATCGAGAGCAAATATCCGCCATCGGCACCATTTTGACCCTGGTTCTGGCGCTGGCTGCCGGCATGGCAGCGATCGGGTTAATCTTTGTTTCATGCAGCGTGAACCCGATTTTTGCGTTCAGAAAAATCTTCATCGGCTCCTTCGGCAGTTTTTACGGCTTAAAAGAGACCATCACCAAAGCCATCCCGCTTATTCTTATCGGCGGCGGCCTATCCTTGGCGTTCAAAGCAAAATTCTGGAACATCGGGGCCGAGAGCCAGCTTCTCATGGGAGCCATTTTGGGCACATGGGTGGGTTTGCGCTGGGGGCCGGCGCTTACCTCTCCTGTGATCGTTCCGTTGATGTTTTTTGCCGGGTTTATCGGCGGAGCGATTTGGGGATTGATTCCGGCCATTCTCAAGCTACGGTTTTCAATCAACGAGGTGATCTCCACCCTGATGCTCAACTACATCTGTGCTGAATTTCTCACATTGCTGATCGTCGGACCCTGGAAGAGCGAAAAGAAATTCGGTTTTCCATATACCGACGATCTTCCGGATTCGGCCATTTTGTCCCTGTTGCCCGGATCAAGAATTCATACCGCCACTTTGATTCTTGCGGTGATTGCCGTTGTCGTGTTGACGATTGTCATCTACAAGACCCGTTTCGGGTATGAGGTGCGGGTGATCGGCGAAAACCCTGATGCGGCAAAATATGCGGGCATCGATTTTTCCCGTACGACGATGCTGATCATGGCCATCAGCGGCGGCATGGCCGGCCTGGCCGGGGTGGGGGAGGTTGCCGGTATCCATCATTATTTGAGCTATCCGGATGCCATCTCCTCCGGTTATGGTTTTACGGCGATCATTGTGGCCTGGTTGGCCAAACTCAATCCCATATACGTCATCTTCTCGGGTATCTTTTTTGCCGGGATCCTTGTTGGTGGAGACGCCATTCAGATATCTCTCGGACTGCCGGCGGCAACGGTGGATGTTTTTAATGGAACCCTGCTGGTTTTTCTGATTATGGGTGATTTCTTTACGAAGAACAAGGTGCGCTTACTGTTGGGAGCGAGGGCCTAACCCATGGAGGAGATCATCATTTCTGTGGTTCAGCGTACGCTGGTTGCCGGAACCCCCCTGCTGCTCGGGACCGTCGGCGAGATCCTTTCCGAGCGCTCCGGCATCCTTAATCTTGGCGTGGAAGGCGTAATGGCGGTTGGCGCGGTAACCGCATTTATCGTCACCCACCATACGGGCAATCCCTGGCTCGGGCTCTGCGCGGCCATCATTGCGGGGATGCTGATTTCCATTGTTCATGCGTTTGCATCGGTGAGTCTTCAATCCAATCAGGTGGTCTCCGGCCTGGCGCTGACCATGCTGGGATTGGGGATGGCGGGATTATTGGGAAAGCCTTACGTGGGAAAGCCCCTGGCCATCAAAATAAACGCCATGCCGATACCCTTCCTTGCTGACATACCGGTGGTAGGCCCGGTACTCTTCAATCAGAGCCCCTTTTTTTACCTGGCGGTGATTCTGGCAGTCTGTGCGTGGTTTGTCCTTGAGCACACGCTCTTGGGTATTCGCATCCGTTCGTGCGGCGAGAACCCCAAGGCAACCGAAACGCAGGGTGTAAATGTTGCCCTGATTCGTTATCTGTCTGTACTTGCTGGGGGCGGTTTTTCGGCCATGGCCGGCGCGCATCTGTCCATTTCCTACAGCAAATCATGGATTGAAGGCATGACCGCCGGCCGCGGTTGGATCGTTATCGCCCTGACCATTTTTGCCTTGTGGAACCCCTTGAGGGCCATGCTGGGAGCGTTTCTTTTCGGTGGGATCTTTGTCCTTCAGTACATGCTCCAGCCCCTGGGGATTTCTCCCAATTTTTTGGCCATGCTGCCTTATCTGGCCACCCTGCTGGTGCTGCTGGTGGGGGGGCTTCGGGACAGCCGCCGCCTGAACGCCCCGGCCATGCTGGGGGAACCTTACCGCCGGGGGGATCGCTAATCCACAAATCACGGCCCTGGTCACTACTGGATGCCATAGCCGGCCAGCTTGCGCCGCAGAGTATTGAGGCCGATGCCCAGCAGCCGGGCGGTTTTGGATTTGTTTCCCCCGGTTTGTTCATAGGCGGCCAGGATGTGCGCTTTTTCCACCTCAACCAGCGGTTTGATCGACGCGTTGCCTGATGCCTTCTCCTCATCTGCGTACGCTTTACGGGACGCACTGATATGCGCCGGAAGGTGGGTTTCCCGAATCGGTTCTCCGCGAGCCAGATTGACCGCCGACTGGAGAATGGACTTTAACTCCCGAATGTTGCCGGGATAGTGATAGTGCATCAATAGGTCCAGCGCATCCTTTTCGATAAAGCCCTGTTTGTTAACGTCGTAATACTTCTCCAGAAATTTCCGACTCAACAGAAAAATGTCCTCCGGACGTTCGCGAAGGGGCGGGAGGTGGAGCCAGCCGCCTCGGATGCGGTAATAAAGGTCTTTGCGAAAACGCTTTTGGGACATCATCTGTTCCAGGTTTTCATTGGTGGCGGCGATAAATCGCAGATCAACCTTCTGGCGCTCACTCGACCCGAGTTTGGAAAATTCTCCATCCTGTAAAACCCGCAGCAGTTTGCCCTGCAGGGTTAGCGGCAGGTCGCCGATTTCGTCCAGGAAAAGGGTTCCTTTATTCGTGTATTCCAGATAACCGACGCGCCCTGCCTCGGCACCGGTGAAGGCGCCCTTCGTGTGGCCGAAAAATTCAGCTTCGAATAAAGGACCGCTCAGGGAGGACATGTTGATAGGCGTAAAAGGCTGGGCGGCTCGTGGACTAGCGCCGTGGATGGCACGGGCCAACAATTCTTTGCCGGTGCCGCTCTCTCCGGTTATCAGCACGGGTACCAGGCTGGAGGCATGAAGCTCCGCCTCTTTAAGGATGCGCAGAACTTTTTTAGACTGGGTGATGATCGGCCTGAAAGGGGCTTCATTTTCAAGGGCAGGCAAATCATCGCGCTTGTCAAGGTCCAACAGGTCCAACAGACGCTTTCTTTCCAGGGTGCGTTTGATCGACAGGGAAAGGTCTTCGGTGGATACGGGTTTGACCAGGTAATCATAGGCGCCCTTATTCAGGCATTCCACGGCGATTCGCGCCTCGTTGATGGCCGTTACCATGATGCACTCGGTGGAAGGCGAATTGGCTTTGATCTTTTCCAGCAAGGCCATGCCGTCCATTTCCGGCATGGTCATGTCGATGAGGGCCAGGTCGAAAGCGAGGCCTTTTTCTAACTCTTCCGCCAGCTTGACCGAACTTTCTTCCAATCGGACCCGCTGAAAGCCGATTTGGGCCAGCTTTCTTCCCAGAACCTCCAGGTAGTCACGGTCATCATCCACCACAACGACATTGCTGTTCATCGCCTTCACCCCCCCCTCGGATTATGCCATTTTGGACCGGTCCAGGTTGGCACAATTAATATAAGGGTTTCTTTTTGTAAGGTTATTTCAAACATATACTCCATTTTGGCACGGTTGTCTAATGCCTTTTAAAATTTTTTGCGAAGGCTGACGGCCCCGGTAAAAACGCATAAAATATTGTTTTTATTATTATAAAAGTACTTTAAGGCTAAAGTTTAATATTGTGGCATAAGGCTTGCTGTTCCAAAATGGAAGAAAATTGCAGCAAAATGGCTAACAGTCCTTGAAATTTTGGTTTATGGAGGGCAGCCGGGCCTTCCGGAGACAAATACAGGTTTGACCCGCACGATTTATTAACTGTCACCGCTTGTTTTTTGCAGCAACCATAAGGGGATTGGCTTATGCATTTAAAAAACAAATTCGATGTTGGCAAATTTACCATTCTTGCGGAGATGCAGCCGCCCAAGGGGGTCAATGTTTCAGCCATGGTCAGCAACGCGATGCGTGTGAGCAAATTAGTGGATGCGATCCTGGTGCCGGAGATGGGCAACGCGGTCATGCGTATGAGTTCGTTGGGCGGGGCCATGATTCTTCAGAGCAAAGGAATGGAAACCATCATGCAGCTGAACTGCCGGGACCGCAACCGGCTTGCCCTTCAGGCGGACCTGCTGGCCGCATACGGATGCGGCATTATTAATGTTATGGGTGTTGCCGGAGAAGACCCTGGCCTGGGCGACCACCACCAGACCAAAGCAGTCAACGATATTGATCTGATGACGCTCTTCAAGGCCGTTCGAACCCTTCAGGGCGGCAAGGATCTGGCCGGCAACGAGTTGTTTGGCGCACCCAGCTTCCTGGTGGGCGCCACGGTCAACGCCCGGGCCACTGATGATGAACTCTCCAGCGCCTTGTCCAGGATGGTCGAAAAGACGCAGGAGGGGGTTGATTTTTTCATTACCCCGCCGGTTTTCGATATTGGTGTCCTGGCACCGTTTATGGAAAAGGTCGATCTGAAAAAGCATCGGATTATTCCCACGGTGATGCTGTTGAAATCCGTGGGCATGGCCCGCTACCTGGACCGGCATCTCAACCTGACCATTTCCGCCGATCTGATCAAACGAATGATGCGGGCTCCGGATAAAGTCACTGAAAGCCTCGCCATCGCCTCCGAAATGATTGCGGCCATCAAGGAGGCCGGATTTGCCGGCGTGTTGATTTCGGCCATGGGATGGGAAGACCAGCTGCAAAGACTGCTGGATCTGGGCTGATGACAGGCCGGTACAACGATAACCCCACTCTTCCAATTATTTTGCGAGGAATGCGTAATGGCAGAAAAAGATAAAAACCAAGGCAAGGATGTCGTCGGTTCCGTGTTGGTGGTTGGCGGCGGCATTGCAGGCATTCAGGCGTCGCTGGATCTGGCCGATTCAGGTTATTTCGTTCACATGACCGAGACCAAGTCGGCCATCGGCGGCGTCATGGCCCAGCTGGACAAAACCTTTCCCACCAACGACTGTTCCATGTGTGTCATCTCCCCTAAGCTGGTGGAGTGCGGCCGGCATCTGAACATCGATCTGATGACCTTGACGGAGATCGAATCGGTCACCGGTGAAGTGGGCAACTTCACAGTCAAACTGCGTCAGAATGCCCGCTACATTGAAATGGACAAATGCACGGCCTGCGGTGAATGTGCCAAGGCTTGTCCCATCGAGACACCCAACCTGTTTGACGAAGGTCTTCGGGAACGCAAAGCGGCCTTTAAATTATATCCTCAGGGTATGCCCAGTGCATATGCCATCGATAAGCGGGGCACCGCCCCTTGTAAGGCCACCTGCCCGGCACACGTGAGTATTCAAGGGTACATCGCCCTGATCAATGACGGCCGTTACAAAGAAGCCCTGAAACTCTTCAAAAAGGACCACCCCTTTCCGGGTGTCTGTGGCCGGGTCTGTCATCACCCCTGTGAAAGCCAGTGTACGCGCAACGACGTGGACCAACCCTTGGCCATCCGAGAGCTGCATCGATTTCTGGCCGACTATGAAAAACAGAGCGGCGAGACATACGTCCCGGAAATTACGGTGGAGAAGCGAAAGGAAAAAGTTGCGGTCATCGGCTCCGGTCCTGCCGGTGTGACAGCGGCCTACTACCTGCTTTTGCAGGGGTATCAGGTGACCATTTATGAAAAGCAGCCCGAACCGGGTGGCATGATGCGCTACGGCATTCCCGAATACCGGCTGCCCCGGGATATTCTGGCCGGTGAAATCGACGTGGTCAGAAGAATGGGTGCCGCTATCAAATGCGGCGTGACATTCGGTGCGGACATCACCCTGGAAAGCCTCAAGGCCGATGGGTACAGCGCCTGCTTCATGGCCATTGGATTGCATGGCGGTCGCCGCCTGGGCGTGGAAAATGAAGACGCCCAAGGCGTTCTCCAGGGCGTTGATTTCCTGCGGGATGCCTCCATGGGCAAAGACCTGCAGATCGGTGAGGATGTCATTGTTGTGGGTGGCGGCAACGTGGCCATCGACGTGGCCCTCACCGCCAAGCGCAAAGGCGCCAAGAACGTCACCCTGATCTGCCTGGAAAAGCGCGAAGAGATGCCTGCCTGGCAACACGAGATCGAAGAGGCCCTGGAAGGGGATATCAATATCGTCAACAGCTTTGGCCCCAAGTCTTTTTATATCGACAAAAACAAGCGCGTTTCGGGCATCGAATTCAGAACCTGTACGGCGGTATTCGATGAAAATGGCCGCTTCAACCCGGCTTACGATGAAAGTGCGTGCCAGCCATTTTTTGGTGACACCATCATTATCGCCATCGGCCAGAGCACCAACCTGGAGGGCATCAAGGAACAAGGTGTCGCCATTTCGCGCCCCGGTGGTCTGGAAGCCGACCCGGTTACGCTGCAGACACCCATCGACTGGGTGTTTGCCGGTGGCGACGCCTTTTACGGCCCCAAATCGGTGGTGGACGCGGTCGCTTGCGGCAAGGAGGCCGCCGAGAGCATTCACCGGTTTATTAACGGCCTGGACCTTGCCGAGGGTCGGAAGAAGGAGTGGGACTTTGTCAAACCGGATGTGAGCGGAGAGCCCAATAAATGGCGAACCACTGTCCGCTGCCTGGATCCCGAAGCCAGGGAGTGCAATTTTATGGAAGTCTCCTTCGGATATGATGAAAACGAAGCCAAGACGGAAGCCGATCGCTGTCTCAAGTGCGGCCTCTGCTCCGAATGCTATCAGTGTGTGGACGCCTGCTTGGCCAAGGCGGTCAACCACGACATGGTGGCCGAGTACAAGACCATCAACGTGGGCGCGATTATCCTGGCTCCCGGGTTCACCCCCTTCGATCCTTCCCAACACAAGTCCTACCCATACGCCAGCCATCCGAACGTGGTGACCAGCCTGGAGTTTGAACGCATCCTTTCTGCCTCTGGCCCATACGCCGGCCACCTGATGCGACCCTCGGACCACAAGGAGCCTGAAAAAATTGCCTGGTTTCAGTGTGTAGGCTCCCGGGACATCAACTGCAGCGACCACAGCTACTGCTCATCGGTGTGTTGCATGTACACCAACAAGCAGACGATCATCGCCAAGGAACACAGTGAGAAACCGCTGGACACGGCTGTCTTCTTTATGGACATGCGTACTCACGGCAAGGAGTTTGAGAAATACTACATGCGTGCCCGTGATGAAAAAGGGGTGCGATTCATCCGTTCCAAGGTGCACACCATTGATCCGGTGGAGGGCGGCGACCTGCGCTTGCGATATATAACCGAAGAAGGCGAGCTGATTGAAGAAACCTTCGATATGGTGGTTTTGGCGGTTGGCCTGGCCCCCAACAAGGAATCGGTGGATCTGGCCAAAAAGGTGGGCATCGATCTCAACGAACACCTGCATGCCGCCACTAGGACCCTTGAACCGGTCAGCTCCAGCCGACCGGGTGTATTCGTCTGCGGCGCATTTCAGGAGCCCAAGGATATCCCCCAGTCGGTCATGGAGGCATCCGCTGCGGCCGCAACTGCCACTCGGCCCTTGGCCAAGGCGAGAGGTACACTGATCAAAACCAGAGAACTGCCGCCGGAGATCGATGTGTCCGGGCTGGAACCCCGGGTGGGCGTATTTGTGTGCAATTGTGGAATCAACATCGGCGGTGTGGCCGATGTACCCGCGGTGCGGGAGTATGCCGCAACGCTGCCCCATGTGGTGCATGTGGAGGACAACCTGTTCACCTGCAGTCAGGACACCCAGGACAAGATGAAGGAGGTGATCAAGGAACATGCCATCAACCGCGTAGTGGTGGCCTCGTGTTCCCCGCGCACCCACGAACCGCTGTTCCAGGAGACCATCAGGGACGCAGGCCTGAACAAGTATCTGTTTGAGATGGCCAACATTCGGGACCAGAATACCTGGGTGCACATGAATAACCCGGAGCGGGCCACGGCCAAGGCCAAAGATCTGGTCCGCATGGCGGTAGCCAAGGCCGCCTATATTGAACCCCTGCACCAGGTCCGGCTGGAGGTAACCCAGAAGGTAGTGGTGGTCGGTGGTGGTGTGGCCGGTATGGAGGCGGCGCTGGGCGTTGCCGACCAGGGGCTCCCTGTCTACCTGGTGGAGCGGGGCAATCAACTGGGCGGTGTGGCTCATAAGCTGCGATCCACATGGCAGGGAGAATCCGTGAAGCCCTACCTGGAAGATCTGATCAATCGGGTGCGCAGCCATGAGCATATCCGGGTTTTCATGAAGACAGAACCTGTGGAAACGACCGGCATCATGGGCAACTTCACCACCACCCTCATGACTTCGGGTGAATCCCTGACAGAAACCGTGGTGGAGCACGGCGCCACCATCATCGCCACCGGCGGCAAGGAATATACGCCTACCGAGTATCTGTACGGCCAGCATCCCAATGTGCTTACCCATTTCGACCTGGATGCGGCCATGGATGCAGATGATCCCCGGCTGTCCGCTGCCCGCAGCGTAGCCTTTATCCAGTGTGTGGGGTCGCGTACAAAGGAAAGGCCATACTGCAGCCGCCTGTGCTGCACCCACACCGTCAAGAGCGCCCTGAGTCTCAAGGAGCGCAACCCGGAGATGGACATCTATGTGCTTTACCGGGATGTCCGAACGTACGGATTCCGCGAAGAGTTGTATAAAAAGGCCAGGGAAAAGGGCGTGATCTTCATGCGCTACAACCTGGAAAACAACCTGCCTGATGTAAAGGCAGCCGACGGTCAATTGCGGGTAACGGTTCGGGATCATGTGCTTCAGCTGCCGATGGAATTGAATCCGGACCTGCTGGTGCTGGCTACGGCCGTGCTGCCCAATGAGAACAAAGACCTGTTTGAGCTTTTCAAGGTGCCGATCAACGCTGACGGCTTCCTGGTGGAGGCCCATGCCAAGCTGCGTCCTGTGGATTTCAGCTCCGAAGGAATTTTCATGGCCGGATTGGCCCACTACCCCAAGCCACTGGACGAAAGCATTGCCCAGGCGCGGGCATCGGTCTCACGGGTCATGACCATCCTTTCCCGGGATTCGATCATGGTCGGTGGTGTGGTGGCTGAAGTGGATCCGGACAAGTGCGCCGTCTGTGTAACCTGCGTGCGGACCTGCCCCTACAAAATCCCCTATATCGGGGAGGAAGGTCATGCCGTAATCGAGCCGGCCGAGTGCCATGGCTGCGGTTGTTGCGTGGCTGAATGTCCGGGAAAGGCCATTCAGCTCAAACATTTTACCGATGAACAAATCGTTGCCAAGACGGCCGCTCTTTTTGAAAAGAAAAAAGGGGCGGCGGCTTGATCAATTGAGGAATCCGGGCGCCAGAACAACCGGCAGCCTGAGAACTCCGGGCGCCCGACCCAATTTAATACCTTAACATCATCGGAGAAAGACCATGAATGAAACCTTTGAACCCCAGATCCTGGCTTACTGCTGCAAGTATTGTGCATATGCAGCCGCCGACCTAGCTGGATCCATGCGCTTGAATTATCCAAGTAATGTGAAGGTGATTCAGGTGCCGTGCAGCGGCAGGGTGGATATTCTTCACCTGTTGACGGCCTTCGAAAACGGTGCTGACGGCGTCTATGTGGCCGGCTGACTGGAAGGTGAATGTCATTTCCTGGAAGGAAATCTCAAAACCAGACGGAAGGTCGAATACGTCCAGCGAACCCTTAAAGAGTTGGGCATGGAGCCGGAACGGGTGCAAATGTTCAATCTTTCTTCGGCTCAGGGCCCCCGGTTTGCCGAAATCGCCACCGAGATGACGGAAAAAATCAAGGCGTTGGGACCCAGCCCGGTGAATTCTTAACTACGGTCAGGCGTCGGAGTTTTCCGCCCCTGGACCCCGAGAGGTAAACCCATGATAATTGCAGATCGAAAATCTCTGGAAGAGATATTGGACATGATCAAGGCGTACAAGAAGATTCTTCTTGTGGGGTGTAAAGGGTGCGTTACCGTCTGCAATGTGGGCGGTGCCAAGGAGGTCGGCGTGCTGGCAGCCACCTTGAAGATCGCCAGGAAAAAAGACGGCAACCCCATTGCAATCGACGAAAAGACGCTGGAGCGGCAGTGCGATCCTGAATATGTGGAACAGATCCGTGATGTTTTCGACAAATACGATGCCGTTGTTTCCATGGCCTGCGGTGTTGGCCCCCAGTTCCTTTCCGAGGCCTATCCGAGCCAGAAGTTTTTTCCTGCAGTGAACACCAAATTTTTCGGCGGTGCGGTGCAGCACGGCATCTGGGAGGAGCGCTGCGCCGGGTGCGGCACATGCGTGATTCACTATTACGACGGCCTGTGTCCCATTGCACGTTGCTCTAAAAGTATACAACACGGGCCCTGTGGTGGCAGCGCCGACGGAAAATGCGAAATCTCCAAAGATGTGGAATGTATCTGGGACACCATCGTCAAGAAGAAAATGGAGCAGGGGCGGCTCGCGGATCTGCGAACCATTCGTGCCCCTAAAGACTGGCAGTCGGCAAGGGATGGCGGCCCCCGTAAAAGCATAAGGGAGGAGTTGGTGCAATGAGCAATAACGGTCTGAAATCAGGAAGCAACCTGGAAAAGGTGCTCAAGGCTGGCCATTTCGCGTTTACCGGTGAATGCGGACCGCCCAAGGGTGCCAATGTTGAACACCTGAAAGAAAAGTTCGAACATCTGCGGGGCAAGGTGGATGCGGTGAATGTCACTGACAACCAGACGGCAGTGGTGCGCATGTCCAGTGCAGCGGCGTCGGCAATCATGGTAGCCAACGGCATCGAACCCAATTTTCAGATGGTCTGCCGGGACCGCAACCGCCTGGCCATGATGGCCGATGTCCTGGGGGTATATTCCTTGGGGGTCAGAAACATGCTCTGCCTTTCCGGGGACCACCAGAAGTTCGGCAACCACCCCCAGTCAAAGAACGTCTACGATCTCGACTCCATGCAGCTCATTGCCATGGTGAAGAAGATGAGAGATGAAGGCAAATTCATCAATGACGAGGATATCGACGTACCGCCGAAAATGTTCATCGGTGCTGCTGCCAACCCGTTTGCCGATCCTTACGAATTCCGAATTTACCGGCTGGCCAACAAAATTGACGCCGGCGCGGACTTCATCCAGACCCAGTGCATCTACAACATGCCCCGTTTTCGGGATTTCATGAAGCAGGCGGTGGATATGGGTTTGACTGAAAAGGCCTACATCCTCGCCGGGGTCACGCCCATGAAAAGCGCCCGCATGGCCCAATATATGGCAAAAATGGTGCCCGGGATGGATGTTCCGGAAGAGTTGATTGAACGGTTGAAGGGTGCCGGTAAAGGCAATCAAGCCGAAGAGGGCATCAAATTTGCCATCGAACAGATCGAAGAATTCAAGGAGATGGCGGGTGTGTCGGGCGTCCACCTCATGGCCATCGAATGGGAACACAAGGTGCCGGAAATTGCAGAACGGGCCAAGGTGCTGCCCAGGCCCCAGATCGACTGATCCGAGTTTGCCGGAATCGCGGGCCTGGCAAGACCTGCTCTCCACCGGCATACCCGGACCCGCCCGGCAACCTATCTAAGCTCAGGCTGCTGATTTTTCAACAATCAGCTTGGTATAAAGGAGAACGTAAATGAACCCCAAAAAAAGAATTTTAGTGGTCGACGACGAGCCCGATTTTTGCTCCATCGTTCAGGGTAACCTGGAAAAGGAAGGCTTTGAGGTGGAGGTTGCCTATGATGGTGTTCAGGGTCTGGAAAAGGTCGCGGCCAATCCGCCGGATGCCATTGTTCTGGATGTCATGATGCCTGAAAAGGACGGCTATGCGGTCTGCAAAGAGTTGAAAAGCAATCAGAAGTATGCCGATATCCCCATTGTGATGCTCACTGCCGTGGCTTCCCACGTCTCATCCACCCGGTACTCCCACTATGACGGCATGAGCATGGAGGCTGACGACTATCTTCCCAAACCGGCCTCTGCGGAAGAGATTACCCAAAGCCTGAAAGGGCTTTTGAATCTGTAATCGACAAATACCCAAGCTGGCCGCCGGTCAGGCTTAAGCGGCTCGACCGAACCTCCGGTTGAACGAACCGCTGTCGGCGGCCGGCCCCATCCGGTGCGACGCCCTTTTTGTTCCTTAAGGGGTAGGGGCTAAAGGGCCCTGTGCCGGCTGCTTCCGGATCCACGTACCTGACGAGAGTAATTCGATTGCGCTGCTTGTTCCGCAACAGCAACAGCGGCAGGATTGCAAAGGGTGGGGGTGCGCTGGATTCGGAAGATTTCCAAACATAGAACCCTTTTGGCTAAAAACCGATATGCTTTGCCAGGGAAACAGGCCTGCCTGGAGATGTGGCGCA
This sequence comes from Desulfosarcina sp., assembly GCF_046496365.1. Lineage (GTDB taxonomy): Bacteria > Desulfobacterota > Desulfobacteria > Desulfobacterales > Desulfosarcinaceae > Desulfosarcina. The sequence goes on along the minus strand of NZ_JAWOHB010000136.1, from coordinate 47,719 downwards.
GGCGTTTCATCCTGCAGTAAAACTTGCCAAGAAGTCCCGGATCAACGCAGGGGATGTTTTCCGTCGGGGCTTAAACCGTTATCAACCGAGACCCAACCAGATGAATCAGTCTTCGGGAATTCTGGACATAGCCTACGAATACCAGACCAAGGTTTTCTGTCTCATCAGCGACCAGCGGGTTTTTCGATCCAAATCGCCGGAGATGTTTACCACGGTGTTCGCAAGAGCGGGTATCAAAGGGGCCTATGTCCCTTTTAGGGTCGAAGCGGACAATATCGGTAAAGCACTGGAGAGCCTGCGGGTGCTGAACATTGCCGGCGCCGGCATCAGTGCGCCCTTTAAGGAAAAGGTGCTGCCCTACCTGGACGTGCTTTCCGAAGGCGCCAATATCATCGGCGCCGTGAACACCATCGTCTGCAAAGGCGGCCACTTGAAGGGATACAATACCAATGCAATCGGCATCATGGATGCCCTCAATGATGCCAAGTTCGACATTGCCGGAAAAAAAGCGCTGGTGATTGGTACGGGCGGCGCGGCGCGGGCCGTGGTATTCATCCTTAACTGGCTGCGGGCCGAATCGGTTGTGGTGGCCGGCCGGAACAATGAAAAAACCTGCCGTCTGGCCAAGGATTTCAGCTGTACACCGCGGCTGTTGGAGGATCTATCCGCCTTTCCCGTGAATGTGGACCTTATCGTCAATACCACCTCCCTTTCCAGCGCAGATGAATCCAGCGAGTTTACCGGTATTGTCGGCGGAATTAAAAGCAACGGTTGTCAGTTAATCTTTGACCTCAATTACGGCCGTCGGGAAAATATCTGGCAGGCCCTGGCGGAAAAGGGCGGCATCCGTTTTATGGACGGACTCTCCGCCCTGGCCTATCAGGCCCGGCGTACCTTTTTGCTGTGGACCGGCCAGGAGGTGCGGCAGGACGAATTCTTGAAGGCCTTGGACATTTAAATGCCAACAGGATGTATCTTCTAACGGCCACACTCGCGGTTATCGGTTAATTTCGCGTTTCAGATTGATTCCGTATTTGCGCATGCGGTTCCACACGGTCACCCGGTTGATGCCCAGCAGCCGCGCCGCCTGGCTCTGGTTGCCGCCGGTGGACTGAAGCGCGTCGATAAGCTGTTTCCGTTCAGTGTGGCCGGTTCCAACCGACACCGGCGCGAGCGTCGAAACAACCGCTGACGGGCGGGTCAGCAGTTGGGGTGGCAGGTGATCGATGTCGATGGCATCCTTGTTGGCAACGGCAAATGCATACTCCAGGGCGCTTTTCATTTCTCTGACGTTTCCCGGCCAGCGGTAATCCATAAAACAATTCAGGGCCTCCCGGGTCAATCCGCGTATCGGTTTGCCTGTGCGAAGTTCCAGCCGGTTAATGAAGGTGTTGACCAGCAGGGGAATGTCGTCTTTTCGTTTTCGGACCGGTGGCAGATGAATGGGAATAACATTGATGCGAAAATACAGGTCTTCACGGAAGCGCTTCTGGTCGATGAGCTCCAATAGATTCCGATTGGTGGCCGTGATGATTCTCACATCCACCGTAACCGATTCATTCTCTCCCACCCGTTCGAACTGACGGGTTTCCAGCACGCGCAGCAGCTTGATTTGGATGGACAGGGGAATGTCCCCGATTTCGTCCAGAAACAGGTCTCCCCCGTTGGCCGCCTCGAATCGTCCGGTGCGATCCCGGAAAGCGCCGGTAAAAGACCCCTTCACATGGCCAAACAGTTCACTTTCCAGCAAGGCTTCGTTTAATGCCGCGCAGTTGAGTTGGACATAAGGGCCTGTTTTTCGCTTTCCTTGTTCATGGATGGCCTTGGCCACCAATTCCTTGCCCGTCCCGCTTTCACCGAAAATGATGATGGGTGCGTCGCTGGCAGCCGCTTTTTCAATGATATCATAGACCGCCTTCATTTCATCGCTGTTGCCGATGAGACCTGCAAAACTGCTGGTTTCGTCGAGCTGGCGGGACAAAACGTCCACTTTGCGGTCCAGACGATCGATTTCACTCAAATCCGTCAACGTTTCCACCGCTCCGAGCACCGCACCATTTTCATCGCGCAGGACCGATGCGTTTTTCAGGGTCGGCAAAAAAGTCCCATCCTTTTTTTTGATGGTGCAGCGACAACGGCGCATTTCCGGCTGGTCGGGCTCGAACAGCTTGCACCACCCATTTCCGTGGCTGTTGATGGCCATTTCACATGCCTGACATCCCAGGAGTGTACATGGTTGGCCGGAGACCTCTTCGGCTTCATATCCGGTCATTTCTTCAAAAGAGCGGTTGACCGAGAGTATTCGGCCCTCCTTGCTGATAATGAGAAGACCTTCGTTGATGGTGTTAATCACGCGCTCCCAGTGTCGATCGATATGTTTAACCCGCATGCCCTATTTTCCCCTTCACCGATGGCCGTGTTATCGTTAAATATGTTTAAACATGTGTTTACTCAGATAGCATATGTTTAATCCATATTTAAACACCTTTTTGGTTCAAGAAAACCATAAAATCATAAAAAAATAATTAAATTCAGATGGTTAAAAAAATTTGCACGGATGGCATGCCAATTGATCTTCAATTCGCGTGGTTAAAACGACGATGTGTCCCGGCTGACCGAGACAATGAGGCAAATACCGACCATGGGCCGCAAACTTCATATCAACCTTGCTCACCTGCCCTGGCCGGAAAGCGTTCTGAAATTTAACAAGGCTGTCCATGAAATGGGGCCCGGAGGCAAAATGACTGCCACTGTCAGCGATGCGGATGTGGTTGTTAATTTGAGGCAGCTCCTCGGAAGCCAGGCAGATATTCTTTTCGAAATATCACAAACGGATACGGACTTTCATATCCGGATATCTAAACGGTGAACCGGTGGTTTTGTATTCCCGTCAGCAGCCATCCGCCGGTGAAGGAAGGTAACTTCCAACGTGAATCAAGGAGGGTCTATGGGGTTGAACAGACGCGCTTTTTTCAAATATGTGACCGCTGCCGGTGCTGCGGTGGCCGGGTCCGACCGATCTGCCCATGCCTGGCAATCCAGGGCACCGGCAGACGCCTACGGCTGCCTGGTTGATCTGACCCGGTGCATCGGCTGCCGAAAATGCGAGGAAGCCTGCAACCGGGTCAATGCACTGCCGCCACCGGACCGCTCCTTCGAAGACCCTACGCTGCTTGACAAAAAACGGAGACCCGACGAGCGGGCATACACGGTTGTCAATCGTTATGTCACGGGAGAAATCGATGCACGCGACCAGCTGGTGCCTACCTTCGTGAAACTGCAGTGCATGCATTGCCAGGACCCGGCGTGTGCCTCCGCCTGCATCGTGGGTGCCTTGACCAAAAAGGAAAATGGCACCGTTCACTACGATGTCACCAAGTGTATCGGCTGTCGATATTGCATGGTGGCGTGTCCCTTTGAGATTCCGGCTTATGAATATCATGATCCCATCACTCCCCGGGTGATGAAATGCACCTTCTGCCACGAGCGGGTTTATGTTGAAAACAAGCTTCCGGGATGTGTCGAGATTTGTCCGGTGGAGGCGCTCACCTTCGGACGCAGAAGTGGCCTGATCAAAGTGGCTCGGCAGCGCATTAAAACAAACCCGGGTCGCTATATTGACCATATTTACGGTGAAAAAGAGGTGGGCGGTTCCAGCTGGATGTACCTGTCAGGCGTGCCTTTTGAGAAACTGGGTTTCAACACGCTTCCGGAAACGCCCATACCCAGGCTTGCCGAAACCATTCAGCACTCCCTGTTCAGCTACCTGTGGTCCCCAGTCGTCCTCTTCGGCATGCTCGGCGGCGTCATGTGGGCTTCCAAAGACAAGGGTGATCGAACCGGGACTGGAAAGGAAGGTGGTGATCGATGAACCATCATGCATCGCCGGTTAAGGCGAATTTCTGGACTCCCGGAGTGGTTGTGCTGGCCTTTTTGATGGTCGCGGGAGGGGTGGCTATCGTCGCCCGTTTCATCGGTGGCATCGGCTATGTGTCCAACCTTTCCACGGCGCGGCCCTGGGGATTGTGGATCGGGGTCGATGTGGCCTCGGGTGTGGCGTTGGCCGCTGGTGGCTTCACCACGGCGTTTTTGGCCCATATCATCGGGCGTCATTACTACGAGGCGGTGGTCCGGCCGGCCTTACTCACTGCGGTACTGGGCTATACTTTCGTGGTGCTGGGACTGCTGGTGGATATCGGCCGTTCCTGGGCGATCTGGAAGCCGATGTTGTATTGGAACCCAACATCGGTTCTTTTCGAGGTGGCCATGTGCGTCATGCTATACCTGAACGTGTTGTACATCGAGTTTCTTCCCATTGTGGTGGAGCGGTTCAATGGCCGGGTCAATTTGCCTGGACCGCTGGCCTCCTTGAATGCCCCGGTGGACCGACTGCTCAAGTTGGCCGACAATATTCTGCCAAGGGTTATGTGGTTTTTTATTATTTCCGGTGTGGTGCTTTCCTGCATGCACCAATCCAGCCTGGGGTCGTTGATGCTCATTGCGCCTACCAAGCTGCATCCCTTGTGGTACACGCCCATGCTGCCGCTTCTGTTTCTCACTTCGGCCATTGCCGTGGGCTACCCCATGGTGGTTTTCGAGGCCACGCTGGCCACCACGTCCTTGAAGCTGGACGGGGAGATGAAAATTCTAACCCCGCTGACCCGCATCACCATTTTTCTGCTGGGGCTATACCTGGCCCTCAAGGTGGGTGACATGGTGGTTCGTGGCACCTATGTGTATTTGCTTGATGGTACCGCCCAGACCAATGCCTTTATCATAGAAGTGGTCCTGGGTGTGGTTGTGCCCTGGCTGATGCTGTTGTCCCCCAACGTGCGCCGGTCGCGCCAAGCATTGTTCATTGCCTGTACGATGATCGTGGGCGGCGTGCTGGTCAATCGGATCAATGTTTTCGTCGTTGGATATCGCCCCCCCATCAGCGAGGCCAACTATTTTCCGGCAATCGGTGAGGTCCTGGTTACCGTGGGGCTGATTGCGGCGCTGATGTTCATCTATCGATTTATCGTGACCTATTTTCCGGTTCTCAACAAACCGGAACAGGAGGTGTCTGCATGACCACAACAGGACCGGGTGTTAAATTGATCGTCACCGCCGCATTGACCGCCATGTTTTGTTGGGGTCCGGCCTTGGCGGCCAACCCGTCGCCGGATCAGGCGGCGAAAGCGGAAACTGCGGTTTGGACTGCGCCCGACCAGGAAGCGGCCAAAAAGCGGGCCGGGGAAGGGGTGCTTTTTGTCGGTGCCGTGATGGATGAGTGCCGCCTGTGCCGCCAGATGCGCCTCAGGGACATGCGCCTGGGCGTCAAGGATCAGTCGGAGAGCTACTTTTTGCTCGACAGCCCCATCATCCGCAAGACCGAGGATCATTACGGGCCGGTGCGTTTCATGCACGCCAAGCATGCCGTGGTGACCAAAGACTGCGCCCTTTGCCACCACTACCGTCCGCTGGACGAAACCGCTTCCGAGACCGTTCGCTGCTCAAACTGCCATCAGGAGCCGTTCCAAACGGATTACCCGGAGCGCCTGGGGCTCAAAGCGGCCTACCACCAGCAGTGCCTGGGCTGTCACCAGGAAATGAACAAAGGGCCTGTCGACTGTGCCGGATGTCACCGCAAAAACGTACCGGATCATAAAGACCATATCCAACTGGCGGCCAACCCCGAACCCTCACAGGTAACCAGCGAATGTCTGCGCTGCCACAAACCGGCCGGAGAGGACATGCTCAAAACGGCCCACTGGCTGTTGAAAGGGCCTTCGCCTTACACGCTGGGCCACCCCAAGGCGGTTGACCTCGGCAAAGGCACCATTGCCACCAACAATTTCTGAATGAGCATCGCCAGCAACGAGGCTCGTTGCACAAGCTGCCATGCCGGATACGGCTGGAAAGACGACACCTTTGACTTCACTGACATGACCAAGATCGACTGCCTAGTGTGCCACGACACCACCGGCACCTACAAGAAAATTCCCACCGGCGCGGGCATGCCTGACCCCGAAGTGGATCTGGTGGCCGTGGCCAAAGCGGTGGGTCCCACCTCCCGCAAAACCTGCGGTGAATGCCACTTCAACGGCGGCGGCGGCGAAGCAGTCAAGCATGCAGATCTGTCGCGCCAATTATTGGAACCGGACCGCAACTGCGATGTACACATGGGCGGCTATGACTTTCAGTGCGCCGAGTGCCACCGCACCCGGAACCACAAGATCGCCGGTCGCAGCTCCTCGGCGCCCGTGGTCGAGGGAAGCTTTTCCTGTGAAAACTGCCACACGGACAATCCGCACAGCGGAGATGGCCTGCTGGATCATCACCTGAACAAACACAGCGTGAACATCGCCTGCACCACCTGCCATGCCCCGGTTTATGCCAAGTGCAAGCCAACCAAGATGTTCTGGGACTGGTCCAAGGCGGGAAACAAGCAGCGCAAACCGAAAAAAGACAAGTACGGCATGCCGGACTACGACTGGAAAAAGGGCGAGTTTGTCTGGAAGGAGTCGGCCAAGCCGGTTTATACGTGGTACGGCGGCTTCATGAAGCGCGTTTTCCTTGGGGACAAGCTGGATTGGAACAAGGGGCCGATCAACATCACCGAGCCCGTCGGGTCCATCAATGATCCCAACTCCAAGATCGCGCCGTTCAAGATCATGGAAGGGATCCAGGCCGTGGATGCGCAATACGACCACCTGCTGGTGCCCCATCTGTTTCCCCGGGACAAGGAGGACCAGACCGCTTACTGGAAGCACGCTGACTGGCAAAAATCCTTTGTGGACGGTATGAAGGCCGCCGGCATGAAATACAGCGGCAAGTACGAATGGATCCGGACCAACATGTACTGGGGCGTCCAGCACGAGGTCATGCCCGCCGAATCAGCGCTGTCCTGCGTGCAGTGCCACGAGAGCCTCAAGGGAGAGCGTACCTGCAACCGCTGCCACCAGGACAACCGGGACATGGATTTCAAATCCTTCGCCCATAAAGGAACCAACTTTTCCTACATGGTTTCCAAAGGGCGCGATGTCAGCCATCTTATTGGCACCACGGACTATATCGACTACAAGGCGTTGGGTTATAAAGGCGATCCGATCATTTACGGCGGCCGCTTCAAAAAATTGCCGATGGGTTATAAAGCGGAAAAGTAATCCGGCCGCTTATTGAACCGCACTTTTCTATAGCCATCTTACCCACAAAATTGCTGCCATCTCGGGGGCCTAAGTTGTTTGACATCCGCGCCGGGTAAGGCTATATATAAAGGGTATATTCTCAATACCTTTCCGTCCGGACCCTTATGCATGCTTTGCGCAGACCGTACAGGAAGCATCCGTGCGTCGCTTGACCGAACAATCCCCAAAACTTTTCTGCACACACATATTTTCATGTCACTGTGCCGTTGTGGTCAAACCGGTGAGGCAGGCACCTTATGATTTTGCAAAACGGAGAGGGTTGGCAACCATCAACCAAAGGAGATCTGTATGCCAGAAGAAATGGATGTCGGGTGTGCCCGACCCACCGGGGGACCGGTGGGAGAACCTGTTGAAGAGATTGAAAAGGAGGCAACCGTAAAGAAAAAGGAGGAAAGAAAGATGATTCATGTGGGTGAAAAAGCACCAGACTTCGTGGCGCCGGGTTACCAGAAAGGGAAATTCATTTCCGTGAAACTGTCCGACTATTTGGGGAAATGGGTTCTGCTCTGCTTTTATCCGGGTGATTTCACCTTTGTATGAGCGACGGAGATTTCGGCGGTCGCCGAAAAATATCCGGAATACCAGAAACTGGGCGTTGAATTGCTATCCATGAGCATTGACAGCATGTTTGTTCATAAAATGTGGGATGACCACGAACTGTCCAAAATGGTCGCCGGTGGTGTACCCTTTCCCATGTTGTCCGATGCCGGTGGAAAAGTGGGCAAGCTTTTTGGCGTGTATAACGAAAATGCAGGCGTGGAGAATCGGGGCCGTTTCATTATCGATCCGGATGGTGTTGTCCAGGGCTACGAGGTGCTGACACCGCCGGTGGGCCGCAACATCCAGGAAACGCTTCGGCAGGTACAGGCTTTCCAACTGGTCAGAAAGACCAAAGGAGCGGAAGCGACACCCTCCGGTTGGCAACCGGGAAAGCTGACCCTCAAGCCGGGGCCTGGTCTGGTTGGTAATGTCTGGAAAGAGTGGAAGACCGAGATGGCCTTCGATTAGTCGGATTATTCCGAATGCCGGTGGGAACTGGATGACGCAACAGGTCGGTGTGGGTCGGGTCCCCAATGATTTAAAACCGGCTGTCTCCGCCTCACCGTCTACTGCTGAGCATGCGTGCCGAAAATGATGGTGGCAACATTTACGCCGGCTGCAGAGACGGGAGGGTTCAAACGAATGCGCTCCTGAAGCACAGTCGCACAATAACAACCCCTGCCAGCCAATAAAAATGCAAACATGCGACTGTTGGTTCGGGCTGGGCGCGAGCAACGGCTCAATCAACCTGAAAACACAAATGTTATTCAGAATCGGTGGTTTTTTTTGTTCGGGCACGCTTTATGCTCAAGTAAAAAAGGATCCGGTCAAGCCTCATGGTGCCGCAAGGACGGAACCGGATCCAATCAATATCGGAATATCGGAAAAACAGTCGCGCAGAAAATTCTAAAATCCAACAGGAGGCAAAATCAATGAATGATGAGCTCATTCAATTGGGAGGCAAAAAAAAAGGAACCACGTTCATGGACCACGTCAAGGAGATCCTGCCGGAAGGCGGCAACTTGAATCTTTGCCTCACATGCGGGGCCTGCTCTTCCGGATGTCCGGCCACCGGTCTCGATGGCATGGATCCGCGTAAATTCCTGCGCATGGCCGCCCTGGGTTTGGATGAAGAAATTGCCAAATCGGACTGGCCGTGGATGTGTACCATGTGCCAGCGCTGTATCTATGTCTGCCCGATGAAGATCGATATTCCGCAGTTGGTTTACAATGCCCGGGGGTTGCGTCCAAGGGAAGACCGTCCCAAGGGCATTTTGGGCTCCTGCGACATGGCCCTGCGCAACGAGAGCACAAGCGCCATGGGCACCGCACCCGATGATTTTATTTTTGTTGTGGAGGATGTGCTAGAAGAATACCGTGAAGCGCAGCCGGAATTCGCCGATATGCAGGCTCCCATCGACAAGCAAGGTGCTGAATTTTTCCTCAACCAGAATTCGCGTGAACCGGTAACCGAACCGGACGAGCTGGTCCCGCTGTGGAAAATCCTGCACCTTGCCGGGGCGGATTGGACCTATGGCAGCGCCGGCTGGGCTGGCGAGAACTACTGCATGTTTCTGGCGGACAACGACTCCTGGGAAAAGGTCACCCGGACGACCGTCAACCAGGCCAATAAATTGGGGGTGAAAACGTTTCTCAACACCGAGTGAGGGCATGTGACCTTCTCAGTCCGGGCCGGACTGAAAAAATTCAACCTGGAACATAACTTTGAAGTCAAGAACATCTATGAGTATTACGCCAAATGGATTCGCGAAGGCAAACTGAAGGTTAGCTCAGACTGGAACAAGGACCTGAAGATCAAATTCACGGTTCAGGATCCCTGCCAGATCGTCCGAAAAAGTTACGGTGACCCAATTGCCGAGGACCTGCGCTATGTGGTCAAATCTGTCGTCGGTGAAGAGAATTTTATTGACATGCAGCCCAACCGTTCCAACAATTTCTGCTGCGGCGGCGGTGGCGGATTCCTCCAGTCCGGATTCAAAGATCAGCGCCTCAAGTACGGCATGATCAAAGACCAGCAGATCAAGGCTACCGGTGCCGATTACTGCATTGCCGGCTGCCATAATTGCCATGCACAGATCCATGAGCTCAGTGAGCATTACGGCGGGGGTTATCCGGTGGTTCACCTGTGGACCCTGATCTGTCTCTCTTTGGGCATTCTGGGACCCAATGAACGCGAATACCTGGGTGACGACCTGAAGGAAGTCAACGTTTTTCACCCGGAAACCGCCATGTAGATTGTCTGCAGCAACCTTTGCATCATTATTATGGCAATTGCGCTAAACAGGCCTACCACCGGGAGCGTCTATTTTGGGCGCCTGGTGGTGGGTCATCATCCTTGGACAGGAACATGGAGACCCATTTGACCCTGAGGGAATTGGAGGCTCGCTGGGAAAAGGCACTCACGGCGACCCGGACCGCTGCGGCAATGCACCCTGAAACCTACCGGAAGTTGAAACGCCAAGCCGCTGAAATTGTCGAAAACCCCATCGACATCAATGACTATTTCCCCAAGGTGGAAACTCTGGTCAACCGCTTAAAAATCATGGATCCATGTGGTCACGGCAGCATCTTCGATATCTTCAGCACCCGCATCTCGCCGTCGAGCATCTGGCACGTGAGAATGCTCAGAATGGAGTGCAAGGACCTTTTGGCCCACCTCAACGCTTTCGATGAATGGCGCCGCAAAAAACACCACCTGCGCAGGATCAAGTAACCAATTCAACACCGGAAGCATTTCCATACCTTGATATATGCATGCGGAGATTTTTTTGATGGAGTTGACAGACATTTTATCCAAGGACGGATGGGCCCAATTCGAAAAAGAGCTTTTTGACCGGTTTCGGATCAACAGCAGCGTATACGACAGATCAGGCACCGGAGTCACGGGAAAGCCGCGCTGGTGCAATCGATTATGCCCGCAAATCAAGGCCAACAAGGATTCTCTGGCTGCGATATGCGCACCAGGAAATCAAAATTTCATGGCCGTGGCTAAAAAAACCCGGAAACCCGTTATCGGCGAATGTGATGCGGGGCTCTTTAAAATCAGCGTACCTATCTTCGTTGATGGAGAATTTTTAGGCACGGCCGGAGGCTGCGGTCTCCTGCCCGAAGGAGAAAAGGTGGAAGCCTTCCTGATAGCAAAGACATCAGGCTTGAGCGAAACGGAAATTTCCGGTCTTTGCCGAGGAATGGGCACCATCACCAAAGAAAAGATCGAAGCAATGACGGATTTTATTGAAACGCGCCTTGCTGCCTATGTGGACCATTTTTTGAAGCTATCTGAGGTTTCACGTTAGGTATCTCCGATTTTAACGACGAACGTCGCCGCTATTGTCCCGGGGGGGCGCATTTACCCGGCTTTTTGATGTGCTGCGGCGATTGAGCGAACATTGAGGCAAACCCATGAAAAGCGAACCCAACCCAATTGGTATTATGGACAAACCGCCCGAACCGAGTCCTGACGAACAGGCCCGGCGGTCCCTGACGCGCATTAAAAACAAGATCATGGTCATGAGTGGAAAAGGCGGCGTCGGAAAATCCAGCGTCTCCGTCAACCTGGCGATCAACCTGGCTGGAAAAGGGTTTAAGGTTGGATTGATGGATGTGGACATTCACGGTCCTGACATTCCCAGAATGCTGGGACTCAAGGGTATGCTGGCCGCCAATGCCAACAAGAAGCTGGAACCGATGTGGTTTTCCGACAACCTGTCGGTAGTTTCCATCGAGGCGCTCATGCCCAACAAGGATGATGCCATCATCTGGCGTGGGCCGGTTAAGCACGGAGCTATCCGCCAGTTTATCGGCGAGGTGGCATGGGGCGATCTGGACTTTTTGATCATCGACTCACCCCCTGGAACCGGTGATGAACCCCTCACCGTGGCCCAGCTGATCAAGGATGCCCGGGCTGTCATCGTCACCACTCCCCAGGAAATCGCCCTGGCCGATGTGAGAAAATCGATTAATTTCTGCAAAACCGTCAAAATGGAAATTATCGGTATAGTGGAGAACATGAGTGGATACATTTGCCCCCATTGCGGCAAATCAGTCGACATCTTCGGGTCCGGAGGCGGTGAACGTACGGCGGCGCGGGCCGGACTGAAACTGTTGGGACGGATACCCTTCGATCCCAATCTGGTCAAATGCGGAGATAACGGCCTTTCCTTCCAACAGCTGTATGCCGAAGCCCCGGCAACCCGGATTTATGGGGAGATCGCGGCAACAATATGCACAACCGCAAAGCGTTGACAACCGTGGCGCTGGTGATGTCGGTGACAGCGTAAAAACGGACGTCACCAGCGAACAGTCGCATCATGTTAATGGCCCCTCCTGCACCGAGATCGGCGCGGCCAGGATGTTTGACACCCCCCCGCATTTGCCCCTTCCTTCAAAAAAACCCACTCGGTGAACCGACGCCATTGCTGGTAGTTTTCATTTGAGCGCTAACTGAAAATTGATTAAGCGCTAATGAAAATCAAACAAACAAAAATTAGGCTGATGACGGCTTCAATATTGTTATTCGGATCAATGTATGTTCAAATGAAAAAAAACTTTTAAACCCCCTTCAAGAAGCAATCGATGCTTTTCTCCGCGCGCCAGGTACAGATTGCAGAAATGGTCCGTCAGCAGGATTTCATTCGTGTGGAAGTCCTTGCCCGTCATTTTAACGTGACCACCCAGACGATTCGTCGGGATTTGAATCTGCTGTGTGCGCGTGGGATTGCCAGGCGCACGCATGGGGGGGTTCAACGAATGAACATTCCCGGAAATGTGGCTTATGCATGGCGGCAGACGCTCAACAGCGAGGCAAAACAGACCATTGCCCGGGAAGTCGCCCGCCATGTGCCCAACGGCGTGTCTTTGGCTTTCAGCATCGGCACCACGCCTGAAATCGTTTTTAAAGCGCTGTTAGCCCACCGACAGCTGCGTATTTTTACCAACAACCTCAACATTGCCATGCTGGCCTGCACCAACCCCACTTTCGAGGTGACCGTTGCCGGCGGGCGCCTGCGCAATGAGGATCGGGACGTCATGGGCGCAGGTATGGAGGCGCTTTTTGGGGCCTATAAAGTGGACATCGGCATATATGGCGTCGCCGGGGTGGACCAGGACGGCACCCTTTTGGATTTTTACGAAGAGGAGGTTCGGGCCCGGCAAATGATCCGGGAGAACAGCCGCAGCGCCTTCCTTGTGCTGGATCACACCAAGTTCGGTCGTGCCGCCCATGTGAGGGGTGGAAAAATTGACGAGGCGACAACGGTATTCTGTGACCGGACGCCCCCGGCAGCCATTGTGTCGATCGTGGAGCAGTCCGGAGTTAAGCTGATTGTCTGTAAAGGAGAAAAGACCCCATGAGCTGCATTGATATCCGTGAACTGGGCAAGCAGTGGGGTCTTGTCGTTGCCGTTGACAAGGTTTCCTTTACGGTCGTTGAGGGCAGCCTGACCGTGCTGCTGGGTCCTTCCGGCTGCGGCAAATCAACCATCCTGCGCCTCATTGCCGGCCTGGAGACTGTTTCCTCCGGGTCAATCTTTATCGGCGGCAAGGAGGTGACGCATATGGATCCGGCCAAACGGGGCGTTTCCATGGTCTTTCAGTCCTATGCCCTCTTCCCCCACCTCAACGTTCGCGAAAACATCATTTTTGGGCTCAAAGTACGGGGGATTTCTGCAACCGAACGGGAGGCCAGACTCAGGGACGCCACCCGTATGGTGGGTTTAAATGACCTTCTGAATCGCAAGCCGTCGCAGCTTTCCGGAGGACAGCGGCAGCGCGTGGCCCTGGCACGGTCGATCGTGTCACGGAGGCGGGTCTGTCTCATGGATGAACCGCTTTCCAACCTGGATGCCAAGCTCAGGGCAGAAATGCGCGACGAGATCCGATCCCTGCAGCAAAAGCTGGGCCTTACCATGGTATATGTCACCCACGACCAGGTGGAGGCAATGACCATGGCTGACCAGGTGGTGCTGCTGAAAAAAGGCCGCGTTGAACAGACCGGGCGCCCCCACGAACTCTACGAGCGTCCCCAAACGACCTTTGCTGCCCAGTTTATGGGGTCGCCGCCCATGAACCTGTTGAACCTTGAATTGATTGAAGATCGATTTGTCCAGGATGTTTGCGGTGGCATTCTCTCTGCAGCACGGCGAACCGATATGATCATCGGTGTGCGCCCTGAACACGTGAAGGTGGGGCAGGACGGCCTGCCTGTCCAGGTGTCGGCAACCGATTATTTAGGAGCGGAAACGGTGCTGCGCCTATCCCATGGCGGACAGACCCTTTTTGGCAAGATTGAAGGCCACCAACACTATCTTCCCGGAGAACAACTGCATGTCAGCTGGCCAGAAAAGGCGGTGCACCGATTTGGCCCGGATGGCTTCCGCATCGAAGATCCGCAAAGGGTATCGTTTGAATGAATGGTGCTTAAATCCTGTAACCCGGTCCGCCATCTGGCGGGTAACCGATCTTACCCAATCCAAAAAAGGAGACGCATTATGTTTAAAAAAAGGAGATGGCTTTGCATTGGGGTGGTGGCAACGGCTTTTCTGGTTGTGATGGCCACAACTGGTTCAGCCACGGAGCTGACGATGTATTATCCTGTTGCGGTAGGCGGCCCGCTGACCAAAGTGATTGACGGCATCGTGGCAGACTTCATGAAGGAAAACCCAGATATCAAGGTTAAGGCCATCTATGCGGGCAATTACAATGATGCGCGCATCAAAGCCCTGGCTGCCTTGAAGAGCGGTCAACCAGCACAGCTGTCGGTGATGTTTTCCATCGACATTTACGAACTGATCGAGCAGGACGCCATTGTTGCCTTCGATGATGTGGTGGAGACGGCCGAGGAGAAGGCCTGGATAGACTCTTTCTACCCCACCCTCATGGAAAATGGGCGGACCGCGGGCAAGACCTGGGGTATCCCTTTTCAGCGTTCCACCATTGTTATGTATTACAACAAAGACGCTTTCCGTGCCGCGGGACTGGACCCGGACCTGCCGCCGGCAACTTGGGATGAGCTGGTTGCCATGGGCAAAAAACTGACCAAGACCGACGGTTCCCAGTGGGGCGCCATGATTCCCTCCACGGGCTACCCCTACTGGATGTTCGGCGCCCTGACCATGCAAAACGGCCAGGTGTTGATGAACGAAAACGGCGACACCACCTTTTTTGATCATCCGGCCGTGGTTGGGGCACTCCAGTTCTGGAAAGATCTGGGGGAAAAACACCAGATCATGCCTAAAGGAACCATTGAATGGGGAACCCTGCGACAGAATTTCCTTGAGGGCAAGACAGCCATCATGTGGCACTCCACCGGCAACCTGACGGCAGTCAAAGAAAACGCCAAATTTGACTTCGGTGTGGCCATGCTGCCGGCCAGTAAGCGTCGGGGAACCCCCACTGGCGGCGGCAATTTCTATATCTTCAAGAAAACCAACCCGGAGGAGCGTAAAGCGGCAATGCGACTGATCAAATTCATGACCAACCCGGAAAACTCTGCCGAATGGTCAATAAAAACGGGTTACATGGGAGTCAGTCCGGCGGCCTACGAGACTCAGAAGCTCAAGGACTATGTCAAGGAATTTCCTTATGCTGCGGTGGCCCGGGATCAGCTCGAGTATGCCACTGCCGAGTTGTCTACCTATCAGACCGGCCGGGTGCGTAAAGGGCTGGATGATGCCATTCAGGCTGTGTTGACCGGATCGAAGACGCCGGAGGCGGCGCTCAAGGAAGCGCAGTCGCAGGCAGACCGGCTGTTGAAGCAATACCGCTAACCAACGATAATGCTTAACGAGCTGACAGGCTGCCCGTTGCCCGCTGCTCGTTAAGCAACCCATCAGCCGAGCATATGCGCACAATTGCTTCAAAACATGTCCAGGGCTGGCTCCTGCTGATGCCGGCCGTGGTGCTGTTGATCGCCTTCACCCACTATCCGACTGTGGCGACCGTGATCGACAGTCTTTTTTCAAAGGCAACGGCGATTCAGCCCTCCCGCTTTGTGGGTGTACTCAATTACCAGCGGATGTTGGACGACCCCATTTTTTTTAAAGTACTGGCCAACAATGCCTGGTTTGCCCTGGGAACCATTCCCACCTCAATTGCCCTGGCCATTCTCATGGCAGTTTTTGTCAACCGATCCATACCGGGTCGATCACTGGTGCGTATGGCCTACTTTACGCCCACCGTTCTGCCGATGATTGCCGTGGCCAACATCTGGCTCTTTTTTTATACCCCGGATATCGGACTGATCGATCAGATATCCGGCTGGTTCGGGTTTTCCGGGCATAATTGGCTGGGGGATCCGACTACGGTCCTGCCTGCTATCATGGTGATGACCGTATGGAAAGAGGCGGGTTTTTTCATGATTTTTTATCTGGCGGCCATGCAGAACATCCCGCCGGAGCTTGCGGAGGCTTCTCAGCTGGAAGGGGCAACGCGATGGTACTACTTCCGCCGGGTGATGTTTCCCCTGCTCATGCCCACTACGCTGTTTGTATTGATCAATGCGGTGCTCAACTCCTTTAAGTTGGTGGATCACCTGTTCGTGCTCACCAAGGGAGGGCCGGACAATGCCAGCAATCTGTTGCTATACTATATTTTTGAAACCGCCTTTTCCTATTTTGAAACCCATTTTGCCGCCGCATTGACGGTGGTGCTGTTGATTCTACTGGCCATCATGGCGCTGCTGCAGTTCTTCTTACTGGACCAACGGATACACTACCGATGAACCGTTCAAAACCCATTTTCGACGTGTTTCAATCGTCGTTGGAAACCGGAGCCGCCTGGGTGTTGGCCTTACTTTGGATTTCTCCCTTGGTGTATGCGTTCTGGGCGGCTTTTCATCCCGGAGAGTATGCCGTCAATTTTGACCTGTTCGCACCCCTGACTATAGACAATTTCCGTGAAGCCCTTTCCCAGGCGCCGTTCCTTCGCTACGCACTGAACACGTTCATCCTGGTCAGCACCATCCTCGCTGCCCAACTGGTGCTGTGCACGCTGGCGGCCTATGCTTTTGCAAGATATCAGTTCCGTGGCCACAAAATGGTTTTTGCCCTGGTGCTTGTGCAGTTGATGATCACTCCGGAAATTCTGATTGTCGAAAATTACGGAACCCTGGCTCATTTCAACATGGTGGACACCATTCTCGGCATTGGCTTGCCATACATGGCCAGTGCATTCGGGATTTTTCTCCTGCGGCAGGCTTTCAAATCCACTCCCAAGGAGCTCGAAGAGGCTGCCTTTTTGGAAGGGTGCAGCGCCATGGGCGTCTTGTGGCGGGTATATGTGCCTCTGGCGCGTCCCACCTACCTGGCTTATGGCCTGGTTTCCATCAGCCATCACTGGAACAATTTCCTCTGGCCCCTGATCGTGACCAATTCGGTGGAGACCCGCCCGCTGACCGTTGGCCTGGGAATCTTCGGTGCACCCGAGTCCGGGGTGAACTGGTCCGTTATTTCCGCGGCAACGCTGCTCTCGGTGGCCCCGCTGCTCATCGCTTTTCTCCTTTTTCAGCGCCAATTCGTTCAGTCTTTCATGTATGCCGGAATCAAATAGCAACCCAGGCCATTTGTGGACTTGCAGCAATCAGGGGCCTTAGCCACATTTACTTCACCCGGAACGACCAACCCGGTTGCATTTGCCGCAGGAACCTTTTGGTTGCATGAGGCGTTGACTTGGCGCTTGCATCCAGCAGGGCTCAGCCGCCGGGGACGGAAACCATCCTGCCTGCGGGCAGAAGCACGGCCGTACGGGCGGCGGCAGCCGATTCGTGTTGATCTTCGGCATTCCCTCCCTCCTTTTGTTTGCCCATGAACCAGACTGGGCAGGCGGAGCGGTGTTTACAATAGAGCTTTGGGTCTTTGCATTCCAGACAGGCCTCACATAAATAGATTTGATGCTTCATGCAGCGGTATGGGGTCTCCCGCTCTGGGTGGTTGATACACGTTCCCATGCCTGATTTCTCCTCAACGGCGGATTGGGTTTTTCGGGTGCGGTTGGAAGGTCAACGGGTCGATTGCTTTTCGGAGTGCTCGGTCGAGGGTTTCAATCGACTGGAGACCGATAAAGCGGTGTATTTCTTTTCCGTCTTTGAAGATAATGATGGTCGGGATGCTTTGAATGCCTACACGGAAAGCGACATTCTGGTTTTTATCGATATTCAATATCGTTACTTTAGCCTTTCCATGGTAGTCTTTCTCGAGCCTGTGGATGATGCGCGCCTGAACACGGCATGGTTTGCACCAGGGGGCGTTGAAATCAACCAGGGTGACACCCTTGGAAATCGAACATTGAAAATTTTTTTCCGCTGACCGTTTTTCCGCCACGACCTCTCTCCTGGCCACGATTGATCGACAAGGGCGGTGGCCACCGCGGGCACCGCCCTGCTTATACCTGTTTAACTGTGGGAACGGTGGCCTCCCTTAACCGCCAAAATTGCCGCCACCCAATCCCCGCATGGCCTCTTCGGTGCTGACCCGAAGCGTGGACAATGATTTATTGAAGGCCGACCGTTCAGCCATGATGTCATCCATGCCGGTTTCCGGGCTGCAGTTTTCGCGTATCTGATCGATGCGGTCGTCCATTTCGGCGATGAGGATGTGCAGGTCTTCGATGTTGGGCAGAATTTTCTCTTTTTCGCCACCGGGCAGGGCCTCCATTTTTCGGGTGATATCATAAACGATGGCCTTCCAGCCGGTGAGTTCCATTTCCATTGTTTTGCAGCAATTTTTTGCCTTCATGACGGCCTCCTTGGGTAATAGGTTGGGGTTTTCGGCTTCCTCGGCCGAAGGGTTGCTTGGTAATTTCAGTCAATAACCGTGCGCAAACTGCCGGGTTGAAGCTGGGGCTATTTTCACCGTTACTTCGAGCGCCTATTTTTGAAATGATCATTTTTAACCCAGCAGACGGAAAACGAGTGATTGCGATCGGAACACATAAACAGGTTCCTCAAAATTCGTGCCAAGGTTTCACCGAGGAGGCAATAAATATTAATTACTTATGATAACAATATTTTATAATAAAAATAAATGGTTGGCGAGGTTTTTGGCGGAGCAGACAAAAGCGAAAAAACGTTACTTTTGTTGAGATGATTGCATGGGTACCGCTAAGGTAACGCAAGCGGGTATGATCAAATTATTTTTTTTATCAGTTGGTTGGCGGCGGTGAGGAGCGGATCCCATACTGGACCAAAAGGGGGGGCGTAAGCCAGATCGGTTTGAGAAAATGATGCTATGGACATATTGACGTGCAGGGCTACCGCAGCGGCGTTGATGCGATGGGCGACCCCTTCGCGGCCGACCATTTGAGCCCCAAGAAGCATACCCGTCTTGTGGTCTCCAGTCAGTTGGACCCAGATCGATTCCGCTCCGGGGTGGGCATGGGCACGCGACCGCGTTTTAATCGTTTCCGCCACCGGCTCGAATCCGTGACGCTGGGCTTCTTCCACAGAGAGTCCGGTACGGGCTACTTCGAGATCAAAGACTTTGAATACGGCGGTTCCGGCCACACTATCCAGTTCCACCGATCCACCGCATACATTGTCCGCTGCGGCCCATCCGGCCCGGTTAGCGCGCAACGCCAGAGGAATCCACGTCTTTTTCCCGGTGACCGCGTGAAAGGCATCCGCACAATCTCCTGCCGCATAAACCGCTTCATCCGAAGTCTGCAGTTTACGGTTTACGGAAATGGCATTGCTGACGCCTGTTTCGATGCCGGCGTGGGAAGCCAGTTCGCTGTTCGGAACGATGCCGACTGCGACCAGCACCATGTCCGCCGAAAGGATCCGGTCGTCGCAGAAAACGTTCAGCAGGCCACCATTTTTTTCGATCCGCATTATTTTACAGCCGAGGTTCAAACCAACCTGGTTAGCGGTCAGTTCCTGTTCGACTACCGCTGCCATTTCACGTGGCATCCATGGCAAAAGGGTGGCGCCGGGTTTGACCATTTCAACAGCAATGCTTCTCGCTCGAAGCGCTTCAGCCATTTCCAGACCGACATACCCCATGCCGATAATAACCGCTTTTTTGACCGTGTGTTTTTCAATGAAGGCTTTTATTTTTCTACCGTCTTCCAGGTTTTTCAGGGCCAAAACACCGGGCAGATTGAAACCGGACAATTGCGGGATGATCGGCCGGCCTCCGGTGGCAATTAACAGTCGATCATAAATGAATTCAAATGGTTTTCCCTTGCGACGTATCGTTCCGGAGACGATTTTATTTTTTGGGTCAATTGAATCGACCTGGTGGCCCGTAAACAGATCGATTCCCTGCTTATTGCGAAATACGTCGGCCCGCCTGACAATGAGGTCCTCGATGTTTCGCCTATAATCCGCAATGTTGTATGGCATGCCACAGGCGCTATAGGAGACGTCTTCTGTTTTTTCTAAAACAATGACATCCATGTCGGGCATGTGTCGTTTGGCTCTACTTGCCGCACTCATACCCGCGGCATCACCGCCGACAATTAAAAATTTCATATCGCACCTAATCCTTGCCAGTGGCGGTTATATGTATTTCCGGCGGATTAATAAGGTTGCGCTTGACCGTGCACATTTCTGCGGCACGAGTCACAGCTTTGCGGTATTTGTCTGGGAACTCAGGCGGCAAGTGAATCTGGATGGCTATCTTTTCCATGAGGTGCGTTTTTTCGTTGCGATCAAACCCAAGGGTCATCGATATCCCCTCCGTGGAAATATCCCGGCTTTCACAAAAATAGACAATATATACCCCGGCGCAAGTGCCGATGGATGACAGAAATAGATCATAAGGTTCGGGGGCGGAGTCATCGCCGCCCTCACTCCCGGGTTGATCCGTCTCCACGGTAAAGCCTTTATATAAAGAGGTCACACGTTTTCCGCCTGGAAAATGAATCCGCATCTCCATGGTCATCTGTTCCTCATTCGATTGTGCGCGTGTAAAGATCAAGATGTTCCGGCAAGGCTCCAGGCGTTGCGCCGCGACAGCGATCGCATTCCCCGCGGCCTGCCGCGGGGAGGGTTCCATTCCACAAGCTTGTTCCTTCTTAGCCCGCCGGATACGGTACGGTGCATGTATACGTGATGGTGCATCTCAGGTCAAGGTGGTGGTCGGGAGATGGATAGAAATTTTGAAGGCGATGGCTGTTAGTCGCAATCCGGGTGAAGTTCTCCATAGGGAATTTTTTCGCCTGGTTTCCAGGTTGAAAAGTCATGGTTGATCACCGCATCGCCGCGCTGTACCTTGCGTTTAAACCAGACAATCCGCGTGTCGCACTCCTCCACCGTTTTTCCCAGTCGGCGCATGCGTTCTTCAAGTGCGTTTTCAGCGGTTTTCCGACTTTTGTGCACGGATATCACTCTTTTTTGCGGTTTGTCCAATTCGTGGGTGTCGTAGATTAATCCGAACATATACCACCTCCTTTGTTCAGGTCCCTGATCCGGGTCTCGGTTGGGATCCTCAGGGCGCGCCTGAATGCGTTGAAATGCATGTTCAATGCCAGATTGCCATTGGTGCCGGTAATCACAGATTTTTGTAGAGCAAGGATTTTTTGCCTTGACCGCTGGCGCTGTTTGGCTTTAAAAAGGTAACGAATAGTAACGTTATTGTAACGCAAATCCGGTGCAGGAGAAAAAATGGACGACAAGATTCATGAAATCTGGAACGTGCGATTTATCAACCGGATTATTGATTCCATGGCCGATGGGGTGTTTACCATGGATGCAACCGGATGCATTTCTTCATGGAATCCAGCAATGGAGCGGATCAGTGGGTTTTCGGCCAAGGAGGCACTGGGACAAACCTGCCAGTTGCTTCAGTGCAGTCGCTGTTTTGGCAAAAAATGCCCGGCCAGCATGGAAAAATGCCGGATCGTGGAAAATGGACAGTCAGAGGCCAAGGAGTGTCATCTGAGGCACAAGAACGGCCATGATGTTGCGGTGATCAAGAATGCCAGCGTCGTCAAAAACGACGCTGGGCAGGTCATCGGGATCGTCGAGACGGTCACCGACATGACCGAGCTTATGCAGGCACGCAAAAAGGCCGAGGAAGCGGTGATTCGGTTGGGAGAGCTCCACCGGATGGACAACATCATCGGCAGGAGCAGGGCCATGAAGCAGGTGTTCGAGGCGATCCGGGCAGCCGCCGCCAGCGAGGCGACCATCCTGATTCAGGGGGGCAGCGGTACCGGCAAAGAACTGGTTGCCGGCGCCATCCATTTCAACAGCGACCGCCGGGAAGGCCCCCTGGTGGCGGTAAACTGCAGCGCCCTGTCCGAAAACCTGCTGGAAAGTGAATTGTTCGGCCACGTCAAAGGTGCTTATACCGGCGCCAATCGGGATCGCATGGGACGCTTTGAAGAGGCCTCCGGAGGAACGATTTTTTTGGATGAAATCGGTGAGTTGAGCCCGTATATTCAGGTGAAGTTGTTGCGGGTGCTGCAGGAAAGAGAGGTCGAGCGCGTGGGGGATTCGCGAAGACATAAGATCGACATCCGAATTATTACGGCCACGCACAAAGATCTATATTCCCGGGTACGGGAAGGGCTTTTCAGGGAGGATTTGTATTACCGGCTGAAAGTTTTTCCCATCCACCTGCCACCATTGCGAGAGCGTAGGGAGGATATTCCGATTCTCGCCGACCATTTCATCCAACGCATGAACAAAAAAACAGGCAAACCGATCACGGGCCTTTCAACGGCGGCAATGCGTGTATTCATGGATCACCCATGGCCGGGAAACGTCCGTGAACTTGAAAATGCCATTGAACACGCCTTTGTGTTATGCAACCGCAAGGCGATCGATATCTCCGACCTCCCCATTGAAATTCGTCAGCCGGAGCATTGGATCCAGTGTAACGCCAGCGTCGAAGGAAATTTTTCGTCAAAACACGTTCGCAAGAAATTATCGAAGGAAATTTTACGTGAACTCCTTGATGCGTGTGATTGGAACAAGGCAGAGGTGGGCCGACGAGTCGGTTTGAGCCGGACAGCCATATGGAAGTATATGAAAAAGTGGCACATTCCTCTTCAAAAAGAAGAAAAATCCCGGGCCGGCGCCACACCTTGAACATCACCGTTATAAGGGAGCCTCCGTTAAGGGCACGTTTCCCCTGTCTGTATACCTTGGCATAATTCCGCCCACAAGCGGTTCGTAAATGCGGTATTCGGTTGCTTCACCCGTGAAGGTGTCGATTTCGCTCTGGATCGCTGTCCGCGTCTCGCTGTGAAGCCACGTTTTCCAATCTTCCACAGATCGCCACGTACTTCTGACCAGATATTCGTCATCGCCGGCAGGGTCAATGCATTTTAGTGTTTCACCTGAAATATAGCCTGGTTGGGCCAGGGCGAGGGAGCGCAAACGGACGACCAGCGGGGCTAGTACAGCCTCTTTTTCCTTGATAAACCGTCGCCTGATCAACACTTGTATCGCCATTGGTACTCCTTTCTATTTATTTTGGGATGACAGTGGGGTACCGGTTTGGCGGTGTATGAATTGCGAAATCCCGTCAGGCCGGCACCCCGGATGCGTTGTTATGGGGACCCTTCCTTTTCCAGCTCGGCGATTCTACGCTGGATGGATTCAAGGGATTGGCGCATGGCGTCGGCATCGGCCCGGAGCAGCTCTATTTCATCGGTTTGACTTGCCGGGTACCCGGTATCATAGGCCTGCGGAAAGAAACCCCGGCCGTAACCACGACCTCTGCCGTATCCGCGTCTGAATCCCATTGCTCTGCCATAACCATAGCCGCTGCCGAAAGCAGGCAGGTTGGCTGCGACCCCTGTACGCCCGCAGATTCCCCTGCGACCACCGGACATCGGCCCGGCCCCCATGGGCCCACTTCTGTCTAATCCTGGCATGTTACTGTCCTCCTTGTTCGGGTTCTGGGTAAAGCGTAACCTGTTTCAGTATCAACGCGCTTGACCGCCACCGCGACCGCGTCCCGGGCCACCTCCTTGTCCGCGACCGCCACCCCGGCCTTTACCCTGGCCGCCACCGCGACCACTGCCTTTGCCTCCCTGACCTTGCGGTTGGACCGGTTGGCCGTTCTGGCCACAAGGTCCCTGTCCCCTGCCTGATTGTCGACCCTTTCCATCCGGGCCTTTTCCATCTCCTTGGGGCATCCTCTTCACCTCCCTTCTTGTTTATCGTTATTCGTTATGCGGATTTCCTGAATTTATTGACACTACTCCCGACCCCGTCGGCAACGGCGCTGTCGGCCACCGCCGCGCATGGCATAGCTGCCACCGTTGATTTTCAGAGCTTTTCCGGTGACCAGTGCTTCGCCGATGATACCGCGAGCAGTGTATAGAATCCTGCCATAGGTTTGGCGAGACACCTGCATAAGGTTGGCAGCCGATTCCTGGTCCATTCGCTCGAAATCGCTCAATCGTATCGCTTCCAGTTCTTCGACAGTCAGCATCACTTCCCCGGTGATCGGCATACCCTGCGGGACAAAGGCGGCGATGGTCGGATAACCGGATACGAATCTTGTTTTTTTGGGTCTCGGCACGTGTCATCTCCATGTATTGATCATTTGACCAAAAAATAATTCAATTAAAATGTGATGTCAAGGCGAATTACAGTCTTTTGATCAAAATAGATTGTGCCGAAGACGGCGGAGGCATCGACATCAGTGGGTGATGAAAAGTTTTCCTGAATGCGAGAGGGGGTTAAGCATCGGCAATCATTTTGAGGACAATCTGTCCTTGATCGGACTGGATATGGGGATGCTTGTTTGGCCACCCTTACACGCCGTTGCCGTGCAGCTTTTCGGCTTGCTCGGTGAGCAGCATTTTAAACCGGTCCAGGGTCACCGGATAGGGGATGATGGGAATGCCCATCCAGTCGGAATATTCCAGAAAGTCTTCCGGGTGTTCGGCCATATAGGTATCCAGATAACCGATTCCATCCAAAACAACGGCGCCGCCGGTATGCCTGGGAAAATTTTCGTTGGCCAGCCCCTTGTCCCACCCCTTGAAAACCTTGTGGCGAAACTTGATCCAGCCGGGGGTCATCCACCAGACCTTTTCTCCGCCGGCCACTTCGGCGGCAATGGCTTCCCGTTCGGCTTCACTGGCGAGCATGTCCATGCAATGGGTGGCCTGAATCCGTGTTACACCGGCCCCCTGCTTGGCGATGATTTGCTGCATGGTGCGGGTCGGCTCGTCGGCGTTGACGTAGCAGAACTTGCCGCCGTAGACCACCAGTACCTTGTCCGCTTTATCCCTGGCTTTGGTGATCCGATCGAGCAGCTGACGCGCCAGCTCATGGATGTCTTCATGAAGTCCCGGTGTGGTGAAAAACAGATGTTCCGTATCCAGAAACCCTTCGGATCGGAGATGGTTCAGCTCGAGGCTCAGGGTGCCGCAGGAAACGATGGCAATGTCTACAAAGGATATGTCAGTCATGAAAACCTCCTAGTACTTTAGTGCCAGCGCGTAGCCGGCATGTACGGCCGTGTAAATGTCCATGACCCTTTCAGCGTCGCCGATCACCTCGACGGCTGCCGCAGCCTTTTCGATGGCCGGTTCCGGCCGGGGTGCGGATAGCATCCCCGAAGCCAAAATGACCGTCTCAAATGGTTCCAAGGCCAGGGTTTCGCCATCCTTTTCCACCACCACCCTGTCGGCTTCGAAGGCCTTGACTGTCGTGTGAGGCATCAGAGTCACGTTGTTCATTTGGTCGATGTGCATCAGGGTCAGCTTCTTGGTGATCATCTCCATCATGCTGCCGATGGGATCCGTGCGTTTGGTGGCAGTCACATCCAGACCCTCCTTACCGAGTTTTTCCGCGATTTCAAGCCCGGTCCGGCCGGCGCCGATCACCAGGACCCGCGGCCCCCTGACCGGTTTCGCGCCGCTGAAGTATTCCAGGGACGTCATGGTGTACTGGCGGTCGAGCCCCTGGATCTCAGGAATTTTCTGATGAGCCCCAGTAGCCCATACCAGCAGATCCGGTCGAATGTCATTGATCAGAGCTTTGTCCACGGTTTTTCCAGTCAGCACAACCTCGGCATGGGCTATAGCGCTGCATGCCAGATTGTCCAGACTGTCCTGCATCTTCTGTTTACCCGGTGCCTGCCACGCCAGGTTGAACTGCCCGCCGAGCTGCTTTTCCTTTTCGGCCAATGTGACCCGGTGTCCGCGTTTGGAAAGGTACAGAGCGGCGCTCATCCCGGCCGGCCCGCCGCCGGCCACCAGAACATTCATGGGGTGAGCCGATTGTTCCAAGGCCGGCTGCCCGATCTCCGGATTGACGTTGCATCCGATGGGCTCTCCATTTTTGACACGGTGCAGGCATCCCTGCAGGCAGTACCCGCATGCTTTCACCTCATCGGGTTTCCCGGATTGCCACTTCTCGATCAGGTCAGGATCGGCAATCAGGGGGCGGCCCAATGCGACTAGGTCGGCCAGACCTTCATCGATTACCTGAATAGCGCGGTCCAGGCGACCCATCCGGCCGGCCGCAATCAAGGGTAAATCGGTTTGCGCGCGGACCCAGGCAAGTGCATCCATCTGGGGTTTTTCAGGCAAGCGGGCGTGATGGAAATACCATGGCGGACTGAAGCATGCCGAGCCCATCCCCACATGAACGGCACAGATTCCGGTAGTAGCCGCCAATTTCAGCAGGGGCGCCAGATCCTCCGGTTGGATACCGAACGCCGGCGACATTTCACTGCCGGATATCCGCAGGATGCAGGGAAGATTCGGGGCACCTGCGTTTACCGCCGCCAGCACCTCCCGGGCGAACAGCAGGCGGTTCTGGCCGTAGCGATCCGTTCGCTGGTTGGTTTTCCCGTTGAGAAACTGCGACACCAGGTATCCGTGGCCGCCCTGGACTTCGATCGCATCAAAACCGGATAGCGAGGCCTTTTCCGCTGCCGATCGATATCCATCTACAATTGCGCCTATTTCCGGTTCGGTCAGCGGTTCGGAGGTCGCGCCGGTGGTTGGACAGGTCATGGTCGAGGGGGCTTTGGGATTGATGCCCGTTGCTTTGGGGTTGGCCGCTGCACCGGCGTGGTTGAGATGCAAGCATGCCAACCGGTCTTTTGTATGGATCACAGCTACGATTTTTTTCAGTTCGTCGGCACTTTCCGGATGATGGACGCACAGTTGTTTGGGATGTTCCTTGCCCTCCACAGTGACCGCCACCGGCTCAAGGATTAACAATCCCGGCCCATGTTCGGCAATTTGCCCATAGTAGGTTAGATGCCGATCGGTCACATTGCCCTTCGGCGTGCCGCAAGCCGTCTTAATCGGTGGAAAGATGAACCGGTTGGCAAGCGTCAGCGTCCCCAGAGTCATTTTTTCAAAAAGTCGTTGCATGGCAGTCTCCTTTTTTGGCATGTGCTGTCGTTTCAAGCGCTTGAGGGAGCTTCTTTTGGAACTGAAAATCGACGAAGCGCGCAATCATATTTTGGCGGGATCGGTCATTAGCGACTCTGATTCTCCAGCATGGCATTGAGTTATCAATGGTGCATCTCAATTTTTATGCCAACTGGGGCGTGTAGGGCCTTCCCTACTCGAGATACCCGGTCGCTTGACGACCGCTTTGTCCCGAAAGGTGGTGGCCATGCACGCCGACCTGGGGAAAAGCCTCTGGATTGGGATCGAGACCAGGGGCAAGGGCCGGCCGGTACATGGATCGGGCCGGCACCGTTACCTAAACACGTTGAGGACGATTGGTAGCGTTACCATGCTGCTTTTTCCCTCGGACCGCTGCAGGGTGGGGCAGTGTATTTCTGGAAATGGTTCGGCGTCTCTGCGGATTTTTAAACCATGGAATTGCCGATCTTATCGCATCAACGATTTCAGATGGGGGTGACACGTGTTGCCGACTAACACGAATAACCATCTTCCTCATCGCTACGACAAGCCCGGCAATCGATCAACTTCGATAAACGATGCTAGTTGACGATGAACGGCGTCGGCATTGTTTTTCCGGCAAGGGCCTTTTTGATCGCATCTTCGAGAACGCCCTGGGATACCATGCCAGTGATGGCGTTGACGGCTTTTCTTCCCTGAAAGATCATCAGGGTGGGGATGGACTTGATGCCGTAGCGCTCGGCGACGGCTGGGTGGTCATCCACGTTGCACTTGGTAAAAATCATATCATCCTGGTAGGCTTCCGCCAGCGCGGCGAACGCTGGTGCCATGGCCTTGCAGGGGCCGCACCAGGGTGCCCAAAAATCAACGATTACGGGTTTGGCTTGTTGGAGAACCTGCTGGTCGAACTGGTTGTTTTCGATTTCGGTGACAAACTCGGACATGGATCGATTCCTCCTTGATTGGTGTTGGCCTGAATTCCGAGGCCTTGAAGCGCTGTAGGATGATTTCATCTTTCCCCGCATATTACAACATTTGTGCCAAAAATGAGGAGGCCCGGACACGATGCGCATACATTTCATCGTGTCCAGGCTTCAGGAGGTGAGAGTAAGGTTGAGTGAATCAAAATGGAGGTATTGATTGCTTACTCTGCAGAAAAATAAAGCAAACGGTATGCCAACGTTTGATTTGTTTGGTTCAGCTACCGGTAAAGGTTGTATTTTTTAATCTGGTTCCACACGCTGGTTCTGGAAAGACCCAGCAGCCGTGCGGCTTCGGATCGATTGCCGTTGGTTTGTTTGAGGGCTTCGGTCAGCCGTCGCCGCTTTACATCGTCCATGCTTTCGGCTGGCGGGATCCGAACCTCCCTGCAGGTTGGCAGGGTCGCGCTAATCTGAGGCGGCAGGTGGTCGGTGCCGATCATGCCGCCAGGACAGCTGACAAATGCAAATTCAAAGGCGCTTTTCAGCTCCCGTACGTTACCTGGCCAGTGGTAGGCGACAAGATAGTCCATGGCTGTTTTTGAGATGCCGCCAAGTTTTTTATCGCTTTTCAGCAAGGTTCGGTTGAAAAATGATCGTGCCAGCAGCGGTATGTCCTCGAACCGTTCCCGCAGCGGGGGAACGCGAATGGGGATGACATTGATCCGGTAATAAAAATCCTCACGGAATGACCCTTCGGCGATAAGGTCCGATAGGTGGCGGTTGGTCGCGGAAATGATGCGCACGTCGACGTTGATGGACCGGTTGTCACCCACCCGCTCTACTACCTTTTCTTCGAGCACACGCAATAGTTTGACTTGGGTGGATAGCGGCAAGTCCCCGATTTCATCAAGAAAGATATCACCGCCATTGGCCGCTTCGAACCGGCCTTCACGGCTTTTGTGAGCGCCGGTGTAGGCGCCTTTTACATGGCCGAACAGCTCGCTTTCCAGAAGGGATTCGTTCAGGGCTGCGCAATTGACCTTCATGTATGGCTGTCTGCCACGGGCGCCGGCAGCATGGATGGCTCTGGCCACCATCTCCTTGCCCGTGCCACTTTCGCCATAAATAATCACCGGGGCATCGGATCGGGCGGCGTTGGAGATCAGTTCGAACACGCGCTGCATGGAGTCGCTGATGCCGATCATGCCGTAAAAACGGTCCTCGGCATCCAATTCCCGGCGGTAGCTTTCAATCTGCGTGTCTTTGGCCACCAGATCGGTGATGTCGGTCATGGTCTCGACGGCGCCCGTAACCTCCCCGTCTGTATCCCTGAGCACCGAGGCATTTTTGAGGATATGGACGATGCGGCCGTCTTTGCGGGTGATGCTGCATTTCTGCCGGTTCAAGTGGCCCTTTTTAAACATGACACACCAGTGGCAGCCTTCTTCCCGGCGTGCGATTTCGCAGGACGTGCAGTTGAGCGTGGTGCAGCGTTTCCCGACAATTTCGTGCCGGACATATCCGGTAATTTCCTCGAACGCCCGGTTGGCGGAGATGACAATGCCTTCCGGATTTACGATCATGACGCCGTCCTGGATCGTATCCACAACGGACTTCCAGTAATAGTTCAGGTCAAAAGTATTCATAGGCGCAACACTCGTTCAAATTGTTAACAGTTTGAATGTCCAAAAGGTTAACACATGAACAGTCTCTTGCCAATATTCAAAACGACCACGATCCTTTTGTCAATCCTAAAAATCATTTTAATAATTTGTTTTAATTTGTTTTTTTTGTTTTCTACCCGGTTTTTCACATGATGGCATTCCCATTGCTCTAAAGAAAACCGTCATCGAACCGGTTATATTCATTTTCGGAGATACAAGAGCCACCATGTTAACCTTCGATCTTCGTGAAACCCTGATTCCCTTTTCCCTGCTACAGGTTGCCAATGCTTTCAGACAGATGACGCCGGGCGAGGAGATGGAGATATGCGCCGGTGTCACCCGCATCGATGCCGCCATCTTGAAAGACGTCCTGCTGATTCTGCCGCAAACGGATTATGACCTGTTATCTATAGAAAACCGGTTGGGAGAAGATCCGTTCATGCGACTGATACTAAGAAAAAAGCAGTCACCGAAAACACACCAACAACAAGGAGATTCATCATGTCAGCAATCGATTTGAGTTCCGTTGAAGCGGCAAGTACCGTAGACGCCAGGGGAAGCGCATGCCCCGGCCCCTTACTGGAGGCCAAAAAGGGCATCGGCAAGGTCAAGGTTGGCGAAGTACTTGAAATCTACTCCAACGATTCAGGGACGCGGACCGACATTCCCGCCTGGTCAAAGAAAGTGGGTCACGCATACCTGGGCGTCATTGAGGCGGATGGGTACGACAAACACTTTGTGAAAAGAAACAAATAGGCGAAGCGATATGGCAGCCAATGGAAAAAATGGGAACCCGGAAAAAATCCTCATTCTGGCCACTGACAGTTGCGCATACCCGGGCGCAGATTCCGTTGGGCAGTCCCATTCGAGCTACCCCGGAAACACCTATATCCTCAGGGTACGAGCGCCGGTTCTCTTTCCGGAGCATTTCTATATCGACTGCTTCAAAAAAGGCATCGGCGGCATCCTCGTCATGTCCTGCGGTGAAGAGTGTCCATACGAGGGGGCATACAAGGCCCTGGCCAAACGATTGGACCGGGTCTACGCCAACATGAAGGAGCAGGGCCTGGATATCCGGCGACTGAGGCTGACAGCCATCTGCACGGTGTGCAACCGGGCCTTTCTCAACGAGGTCAATCAAATGAACAACCTGGTCAGCGAACTGGGACCGCCGGTTTTCGCTTCCCATTGAACGTTCGCCGAACGGGACCACCGCGTGCCGTTGACGACGGGATTGTCGGCCGCCGTCAACGGGCGCGGTTTCGGACCAGGCGGTTTTTAACAGGAGGAATGAATGGACGCCACGCGCGTATTAGAATTTGATGCACTGGTTGTCGGCGGCGGCATCGCGGGTCTGCAGTCGGCCCTGGATCTGGCGGATCAGGGATTCCAGGTAGCGATTGTAGACAAGGATGCATCCATCGGGGGGAAAATGATCCGCCTGTCCAAGGTGTTTCCCACCCTCGATTGTGCCAGTTGCATCACCACGCCCAAGATGGCGGCTGCCGCCCATCATGACAATATCCGCCTGTTCACCTATTGTGATATCGTTTCTCTGGACCGTCAGACGGGAATGGTCAGGGCGGCCGTCACCCAACGACCCCGCTATGTCGATGAACAGAAATGCATCGGCTGCCGGCAATGCGAATACAACTGCCCCGTTTACGTCGACGACGGTGAGCAGGGTGGATTTTCAGCCACAAAAGCCATCGCCATACCCTTTTCCAACGCCATACCGCAAACGGCTATATTGGACGTCGAAAACTGCATGCTCTGCGGCAAGTGTGCCAAGGTGTGTCCAACGGACGCCGTCGATTATTTCCAGCAGCCCGAGAACTTTGTCATCCAGGCCAAAACAGCGATACTGGCCACCGGTTTCGATGTCACGCCGCTAGAAAACAAACGGCAATACGGCAACGGCATGATACCCAATGTGATCACCGCCCTGCAGATGGAGCGACTGCTTGCCCCGCACGGTCCCTATAACCGCGTCTTGCGGCCGTCGGACGGCATGGAGCCCGATTCCATTGCCTACATCCAGTGTGCCGGCTCGCGGGACAAGAGCATGGGGGTTTCGTATTGCTCACGGGTCTGCTGCATGTATGCCATCAAGCAGGCCATGCTCCTCTCCGGGTCGCTGCCCCTGGCGGATATCACCATTTACTATATGGATATTCGCGCCTTTGGAAAAGGATACGAACAGTTCTATCAGAATGCCAAAGCCATGGGCATCGAATTTGTCAAAGGCAAAGTCGCCTCCATCGGTGAGGGCGAAAATGGAACGGTCTCTCTGCGCTACGAAGCCCAGAACGGCAAAGGGGTGACTACAGCCGATCATGATCTGGTGGTACTCTCATTGGGAATGATCCCCGGATGGAATCCTCAGGGCGTTTGTCCGGTCTCGGCGGATTCGGATCGATTCATAAAAACCATTCAGCCCAAACTGTCCCCGACACGCACCGATATGGAGGGGGTGTTTGTCGCCGGCGCGGCCGCCGGACCCAAGGATATCGTCGACACCATTACCGAGTCGGGGGCGGCGGCCATGGAAGCAGCCAAGTATCTGGAACGGACAAACCTATCCCGAAAAGCGGTGGCCTAGTTTTTTCGGCGTCGCGATCCTTTTTTTGGGTGGAACCCAACTGGAAGCCCGTGGATGAGAAAATGGTTTTGACATCCGACGTTTAGGAGATGCAGGAATGACCGACGAGAAGAAAAACAGCGACAACCATGCGGAGCAGGGAAAAGTAGGCGTCTACATTTGCTACTGCGGTGGGAATATATCGGATCACGTCGATGTGGAAAAGGTCCGGGACAGGGTGGAGAAACTGCCCGGTGTGTCCGTGGCGCGGACCAACATGTTCATGTGTTCGAATCCCGGCCAGGAGCTGATCATGGAAGACCTGAAAAGCGGAACCGTCAACCGGGTCGTGGTGGCGTCCTGCGCGCCCAGTCTCCATGAAACCACCTTCCGCAACACCCTGATTCGTGCCGGGATGAACCCCTATATTTACGATCATGCCAACATCCGCGAACAGGTGAGCTGGGTCCATCACGGAGAGGCCGCGACCGACAAGGCCACCCGCCTGGTTTCGGCCGCCGCTGCCAAGGCCGAAAAACTCAGTCCCCTGGAGCCGATTCGCGTCGATGCCACGCCTCACGCGACAGTTATCGGCGGCGGCATCGCCGGCCTGCGGGCAGCAGCGGATCTGGCCGACCGGGGCATCGCGGTCACCCTGGTCGAGAAATCGCCCTTTATCGGCGGTCAATTGGCCCGCCTCGACCGGGTTGCCCCCACCGGGGACAGGGCCCAGGATCTGGTGCAGGACCTTGCCGGACAGGTCCTGGCCAACCCCAGGATTACCGTACACACCTGTGCGGCGGTTGAGCAGTTCGATGGGTATGTGGGCAACTTTACGCTCGGGGTCAAAAGGCAAGCGCCGACCTTACCGGCGGGAGCCGATAACCGCAACGGGAAATGCCTGGACGGGGTCGAACCGGGCGATTATGTGCCTTTTGCCGGTGTCTATCCGAATCCAATTCCTGTGAAAGCCGAAACCCTCACCATCGAAACCGGCGTCATCGTGCTGGCCACCGGGTTTAAGTTCTATTTACCGCGTCGCGGAGAATATGGTTACCGGGTTTTTAAGGAAGTCATCACCCTGGCGGACCTAATCCGGATCCTGGCCGAAACACCCGCTGCTGGCGACCGGTTGAACGTCAACGGCAGACCCATCAGAAGCATTGCCATGATCCACTGCGTCGGCAGCCGCCAGATTCCCGGGATTCACCCTGAAGACGCGTCCGGAAAATTGAACGAGTACTGTTCACGGACCTGCTGTTCGGCAACCCTCAATGCAGCAACGATCGTTCGGCAAACATACCCCGGCACCAGCGTCTACGAGTTTTATCGGGATATCCGGACATACGGTCGCGGTCAGGAAGAACGCTACAACGATGCCGCCAAAAACAAGGTGGTTTTTTTGCGATATGAAGCGGAAGACCCGCCCAAAGTTGCTGAAAACATGGATTCCAGGGACTATCCGCTGCGGGTCAGCGTCAAAGACACCCTGACCTTCGGCGAAGCGGTTGACGTTCCGGCGGACCTGGTGGTGTTGGCTACGGGAATGGAACCGACCGGGATTTCCGAACTGGTGGATATGATGAAACTGCCGGTGGGTACGGACCGCTTTCTTCTTGAAGTCCATCCCAAGCTGCGTCCGGTCGAATTGCCCCAGGCGGGCATCCTGCTGGCCGGTACCTGCCAGGCCCCCATGGATATCGGCGAGGCATGCAATGGTGCAAGCGCGGCGGCAGTCAAGGCGGCAGCCCTGCTGGGCCGTGGCTATGTGGAACTGGATCCGTTTGTTGCTGAAGTCGATCCAGCAAAATGCAATGGAACCGGGTCCTGTGTGGACGCCTGTCTGATGGAAGGCGCCCTGCGCATGGGGGAAAAGGATGTGGATGGCCGCGTGGTGCCGTGCGCCGAAGTGACGCCGGCGCTGTGTACGGGATGCGGTGCCTGCGTGGCGGTGTGCCCGCAAAACGCCATCGACATCAACGGCTGGACCCTTAGCCAATATGAGGCCATGGTCGACCGGATCGTCGCCGATGTGGCGGCCTGACCCCCAATCCATAAGACCTGAAAAAGGCAACATTTTAACTAAGAGGCGAGGCAATGCATCAACCCGAGAAGGACCAGCAAGCCAAGAAAGCAGCCATGAAAATGCTTCGTGAAGAGCGGAAAACCTTGATCAAAGCAGCGTCAACAAAAATGAAGCACCAGAAAAATGCCATTGACGCCATTTTGGATCAACTCAAGGCCGGGGCAAAAACGGTTCCAGCCATTGCCGCGGCAACCGGCGCCTCAACGGCGGAAACACTCTGGTACGTGGCAGCCCTTAAAAAATACGGCGAAATCAAGGAAGCCGAAAAAGACGGGGGCTACTTCAAGTACGAACTGGCCAATTGAAGGCATGATCGCCCCAGGGAGGAAAAAATGGCACTGGTAAACCCGGATTTTGCCCAAGAACTCGCCGAACATGGAAATGATACGGCACTTGAATGTTTCAACTGCGGCACCTGTGCGGCGATCTGCCCGCTGGTTTACGAGCATTTCCCTCGCCGGATGATCCGCTATATCCAGCTTGGCGCCAAAGACCGGATTCTGGAAAATGCTCGGGAACTCTGGCGCTGTCTTCACTGCGGACTTTGCACCCAGACCTGTCCGCGGGGGGCGGACCCAGGAGAAGTTCTTCTGGGCTTAAAACGCTTTGTGGTTGCCGACTGGAGGAGGTCTTAAATGTACGACCCCAAGGATATTATCGATCTGATCGCCGACAACGTGAGAAAAACCAAAAATCCGTTCGGCATTCCCAAGTTCGCGATCAATAGCTGGTGGAAAAAAGCCAAGGTCTCCCAACAGGGGGATGCGCTGCTGTTTACCGGGTTGATGTATCAATTCGTTCCCTACATCGAAACGTCCACCTCCTATTTGACCCGCTTTGAGGATACGCCGTGGGCCGGCTATCTCAAGTACGGTAAATTTATTCCCAAATGGCTGTCCGGTTTGGGACTGGCGGCGATCACCCCCGAGCGGGAAAAAAGGAAATTCGACGGCATCCTGATGGATATTTCCGACATCCTGGGCAAGTCCAAGGTGGATTTTTTTTACGATCCCCGTCTGGATGACTACAGCGGTGTCCTGCTGTACGATCTTGGCGACCAGGATAGCTTTGTGCAGCACGCCAAGTACGTGGCCGCCAAGCTGAAACGAAACGGCATTAAAAAACTGATCACCGTGGATCCCCATACCACCTATGCGTTGAAAAACCTTTTTCCCAAATATACGGGAGAACGCTTCGAGGTCCATACCTATTTCGAATTATTGAATCTCACCTCGAAAAACGGCCACAAGAAGATTGCCTTGCATGACCCCTGCTTTTACGGGCGCTATCTGGAGCTGTCCGACATTCCACGCAAGGTGCTTTCCAGCATGGATATCGAATGCGCGCCCATCAGAAGCTCGGGACTGTTCACCAACTGTTGCGGGGGGCCGGCCGAATCCATATCGCCCAAGCTTTCCAAAGCGGTCGGAGAGCGGCGAATTGTCGAACTGGAAAAATCCAACGATCCGATTGTCGCCATGTGCCCCATCTGCCTGGGTAACCTCAGGAAGGCGGGCGCCGATGTGGAGGATCTGTCGACGGTACTTGCCCGCCAGGCCCAATAGTCCAAGGGGCTTTGTAGCATCGGGTAATTTTAAAAATGGAATATTAATCCCTTCATAAGGAGTTTAAACATGTCTGAGAAACAGGAAAAAATCCTTTATGTGTGCACCTGCGGAAAAGAACGGTCCGAGACCGCCCATATGCCTTTCGTGCTGGCCAATGCGGCCCTGGCAATGGATGTTCAGGCAACCATCGTGCTGAATGGGGACGGTGTCACCATCGCTCAAAAAGGCTACGCCGAGACCATGCCTCCCGGGGGCGGGTTTCCCCCCATGCAAAAGCTGGTTGCCGATTTCATGGAGCTGGGTGGAAAGATGTGGGTTTGCGGCCCGTGTATCAAGACACGGGAAATCGACGAATCGGCGCTGATTGAAGGGGCCACCATCACGGCCGCAGGGGCGGTGAACGTGGAAGCCCTGGAAGCCGATGCGGTGTTCGTCTTTTAAACCAAAAAGACTGTGGTCATTGGCCGCTTGAAAGCAACCCGTAACAGACCACCTAAAACGAAAAAGTGAGGCATGCCATGGAATTGGCAACCCCAAACGTTCTGCCCCATCGCGTAACCGATTTGATTTCCTTCAAAAATAGTGGCGCACCGGTTTCCGCCAGGGTGTCGTTTGAAATCCTTCCGGTCGATTTTGATCACCGCGACCACCCGTTTCAGGCCTATATCTTCCTCAGTCGATATACCGGCGATATCGATGGACAGGAATACGTGTTCAGGAAGTGCTATGCGCGAGGCTGCCCCAACAACCTGTGCCCTCATGTTTCCCAGGCCGTTATGATTGCCAATCGTTATTTGCAGCGGGACTATCGCCGTATGGAAGCCGCAGGAATCGAGATCGAGAAAAACCTTTTTTCTCTCGAAGAGATGATGGTTAAATTCGATACCACCCATCAGGCATATGGCTCGGTGATGGCTATTCACGACTATATCAACCTGGCCCGCGAAGGCACGGATGTGTCGGTGGAAATACAACTGGAATACGTGCCGGCGGTGGAGCATTTTGCAAGCCATAAAAATGCACAAATTTTTCTAATGGCTGATTTCAAAATTACGTGCCTTGGAAAAACCAGCCATGTCGAACGATGCCTGGCCTGCTACTCAAAAGAAAAAGAAGAAGAAAAACCGCAAACGATGGAAATTGCCAATGACCGCTTAAAACTTCTTTATGAGGAGTTTGAACGCGCATTCGTAAAATTCGGGCAACGCTTTTTTCAATAAGAGGGGAGCATTCATGCACGCTACCATACAAAAAAAAATTGGAGAAATTGTCGGCTACATCAGACCCGGGGAAAAGGTTTTTGTCGTCGGCTGCAACAACTGCGCATGGAAATGTCATTCCGGCGGACAGGAAGAAACCGAAAAAATGGCCGAACGCCTGACCAAAAGAGGCGTTGATGTGGTGGGTTTTACCGTTCCCGGCCCCCAGGGCATGTCCCTTTGCAAGCTTGATCACACCCGTAAAGTGCTCCAGGAAGATTATACGGAGCAGGTGAACAAGGCCGACAGTTTTCTAGTCCTGGGATGCGGCCAGGGCGTCCATACGGTCATCGATGCCACCGATGGCGGCATGGTGCACCCGGGGTGCGATACCATTTTCGGAGGTGAAACCGTTTCCGAATCCGATATCGAAGAGTACTGTTCCTTGTGCGGCGATTGCGTGATTGAGTTCACCGGCGGCCTGTGTCCCATGACCCTGTGCTCCAAACAATTGCTGAACGGGCCCTGCGGCGGCGCTGAAAAGGGCATGTGCGAAGTGGATAAAGAGCGTCCCTGCGGATGGGTCATGATCTATGAACGGCTCAAGAAGCTGGGACGGCTGGCCCTGCTGGATCCCTATCAAAAGCCGAAAAACCACGCCAAATGGAGCCGGCCCCGCACCCTTAAAGTCAGCGAAACCGAAGCGACCTTTTGCTCCCAGGCTGGCAGCGTCACGGTCAGCAACCAGGACTAAAACGATAAAATAAGGAAATTTGCCATGAAATTAACCACCTTGTTCGATAAAGGCGAATTCGTTGTCACCGGCGAGGTAGGCCCGATCAAAGGGGCCGTAAACCGCGACAAAAATATCGACCCGCTTTGCACCCAGGAGGCCAAATATCTGCAGGGCTGGGTGCATGCCGTCAATGTGACCGATAACCAGTCCGCCGTGATGCGGCTGGGGTCCCTGGCAGCCAGCGTTGGTTTAAAGCAAAAGGGTGTCGAGCCAGTTTATCAGCTTACCTGCCGGGACCGCAATCGCATTGCCTTGCAGAGCGATCTGCTCACCGCCTATTCACTGGGAATCGACAACGTACTGCTGCTCACCGGTGATCACATCCAGCTCGGCGACCACAAGGAAGCCAAGCCGGTTTTCGATCTGGATTCGGTTCAGCTCATCGATATGGCCATGGGTCTGCGCAACGGCCACGACATCACCGGCAACCCCATCGAGAACCCGCCGGACATGGCCTATGGCGCCGTGGTAAACCCCAATTTCGAACCCCTGGAACTTCAATTGATGAAAATGAAAAAAAAAGTCGACGCCGGCGCCGAATTTTTCCAAACGCAGGCGGTCTATGATCGCAACGTTTTTGAGACCTTCATGAACAAGGCCTCGAAGTTGAATGTTCCCATCCAGGTGGGACTGGTGGTGCTCAAGTCCCCGCAGATGGGTAAATTCATGAATGCGAATGTTTCAGGGATCGAGGTGCCGCAGCGCTGGATAGATGAAATCGGCAGTGTGGAAAAAGAAGACCGCAAGATGAAAGCGGCTGAAATGATGGGATTATTCCTGGCTGAAATTAAAACCATGGTTCAAGGTGTGCACCTGATGCCACTTGGATGGGCGGACATCGTTCCCAAAATTTTGCAAACGGCGCGGATTGCCATTTAGACGTACTCCCGATTCAGACTTTGCCCCGGGATATGAAATAGTAGCTCAGTCCGGCGACCAGCATTGAGGGAATCGACCCGCCGACAGCGTATTTCATCAGGGCAATAATCTCAAACGTAACGAAGCCGGCCGCCCAAGCCACTGCTGCTGTGATATTGACGCCTTTATAATACCAGTAAGGCCCGTCGACGGTGTCGATGGCCGCAAGCGTTAATTGGCCTTTGCGCAGCAGAAAATAGTCGGTGAGCACCACCCCGAACAGCGGCATGAACATGGCACCAATGAATAGCAGGAAGTTTTCATACTGCTCCATGGGAAACACCAAGGCCACCGCGATGGACAGAAGCCCTGCGATCCACATGACCGTGTTGGCCTTGATCTTCTGGGAAATATTCATCATGGAGCAAGTGGCCGAATAGATATCCGGAAAATCGGAGGTAATGGTGGAAAACACAACCATGATAAGTGCCGGAACCGCAAACCCGATTTTGCCCATGGTCTGAAGAATCAACCCACCTGGATCCGTTTCGCCGGTTACCAGGGTGGCCATCAACCCCAGCAGATACATCCAGGAAGAAACGATAAAATAGCCCCACCAGGTGTTCCAAAACGCCGAAGTGCTGTTTTTGGCAAAGCGGGAGTAGTCCGCCACCAGCGGCATCCAGGATATGGGCATGGCGATCACCAGATCGAGGCCGATCATAAAAGGCATCGGGTCGGTCTTGGCTGCCGCCGCCCCGCCGCCGAACTCACCGAGGGAGACCCAGCTCATCAGGACAATCACCAGCAGCAGTGCGATCACCGCTGTGGTTTGCAGTACTTTCCATATCGAGCTGCCGGTTCCCAGGGCCCACATGAGGGTCCCCAGGCCGATAAGCACGATCCAAAATGGTCTGGCAGCCAACATCCCTCCGAAGGGCTCTCCCAGCATGGCACCGGCTTGACCCCCGATGATCAGCATGATTGAGGCCCAGCCGATAAGCTGGATGATGTTGAAGACCGCAGGCAGGTTGGAGCCGCGGATGCCAAAGGCGGGCCGTACCGAGACCATGGCGCTGATGCCGTACCGAGAGCCGATGACGCCCCCCAACCCCATAAATGTGTTGCCAATAATGTGGCCCAGGATAATGGCCCAAAAGCCGGCCCAAAAGCCCATGGGGGCCAGAAACCCGCCGGCCCAGATTTCCGCCAGAGAAATCGCAACCCCCGCCCACAGGAGAAAATAATCGATGCCGTTGAGATTTCTTCCCGCGGCAGCAACTGGCTTGATATCCATCACGGAAATTTTTTGATCAGATTGCGAATAAAAGGAAGCAGTTGGTCACGTATGTCCGGTCGGTCAAGTGAAAAAGACAAATTGGCCATCTGGAAGCCGGCCTTGGTGCCGCAGTCAAACCGGGTGCCTTCATAACGGAAGCCATAAATGGATTGGGTTTTTAGCAGGCGCGCCATGGCATCGGTAATCTGAATCTCACCGTGGGCACCCACCTCCTTGCCTTCTAAAACGTCGAAAATCTCGGGCGTCAGGATATACCTGCCGATAATGGCCAGGTTGGAGGGGGCCTCCTCCGGCTTGGGTTTTTCCACCAAGCCGCGGATCCTGGTCACGTGATCAACGATCGGGTCTGCGTCCAGTACGCCGTATTTGCTCGTGTCTTCGCGGCGCACCTCCACAACCGACACGATTGATGACTGCAACCGGTTGAACTGCTCGATCATTTGCCCGATGACCGGCCGCTCGGCCTTGATCAGGTCGTCCGCCAGCAGCACGGCAAAGGGTTCGTTGCCCACGATGTTGCGGGCGCACCAGATGGCATGACCCAGCCCCAGGGGCTGGTTCTGGCGGGTGTAGGTGATGGTGCCGGTTTCCGGCACCAGGGAGTGAACCATTTTGAGTTCCAGGTCCTTGCCCTTGGAGAGCAAAAGCTGTTCCAGTTCACACGAATGGTCGAAATGGTTTTCGATGGCCCGCTTGCTGGCCCCGGTGACGAAAATGATCTCCGTGATGCCCGAGTTGAGCGCCTCTTCAACGGCATACTGGATCAGTGGCTTGTCCACGATGGGAAGCATCTCTTTGGCCATGGCTTTGGTTGCCGGAAGAAACCGGGTGCCTAAACCTGCAACGGGAAATACGGCTTTTCTGACTTGCATGAACCCTCCCTGGTTGAGATGT
The DNA here is from genome assembly GCF_046496365.1 of Desulfosarcina sp. Taxonomy (GTDB): domain Bacteria; phylum Desulfobacterota; class Desulfobacteria; order Desulfobacterales; family Desulfosarcinaceae; genus Desulfosarcina. The sequence continues at coordinate 6,806 of NZ_JAWOHB010000136.1, read as the reverse complement.
TTTATCCGAATTGCTTCAGGCGTCGGCTGGACAGCCCAGCTGAAAAACCGGTCAAACGGCTTCGATCCATCCCTGGGGGCCTTCGATGGTGCCGTATTGAATGTCCTGGATGGCCTGGAAAAACTTGTGGGCCATTGGGCCGACCCGGCCGTCGCCGATGGTGATCACCTTCTCTTCGTACTTAAGTTCACCAACCGGCGAAATAACCGCTGCAGTGCCGGATCCGAAGATTTCCTTCAAGTGGCCCGCGGCGTGGGCAGCCATCACCGCATCGATGCTGATTTTTCTTTCGGAAACCTTCATGCCCCATGACTTGCCCAATGCGAGTACCGAGTCCCGGGTGATGCCAGGCAGGATGCTGCCCGACAGCATGGGCGTGATCAGTTCGTCGTCGACAACAAAAAAGATGTTCATGGCCCCGACCTCTTCGACGTATTTCTGTTCAACACCGTCAAGCCACAGTACCTGGGTGTAGCCGGCCTTGTGGGCCTTATCACCGGCCAGCAGGCTGGCCGCATAGTTGCCCAGCGTCTTGGTGTCGCCCACGCCGCCGCGAACCGCCCGCACATGCTCTCTGGTTACCATGATCTTCACCGGATTGAAGCCTTCGGCGTAGTAGGCGCCTACCGGGCTCAGGATAATGAAGAAACGGTAGGTGTGAGAGGCCCGCACGCCCAGGAAGGGGTCTGTGGCAATGATCGTCGGCCGGATGTACAGAGATGTTCCCGGCGCGCTGGGCACCCATTCCTTTTCGACCCGCAACAGCTGTTTGAGCGCATCCAGGGCAAAGGCCTCGTCGATGGCGGGGATGCAGAGCTTGCGATTGGAGGCATTCAGGCGTTTGAAATTTTCCCGGGGTCGGAACAGCTGTACGCCGCCTTGTTTATTGCGGTAGGCTTTCAATCCCTCGAAGACGCCTTGACCGTAGTGCAGGACCATGGTGGAGGGTTCCATCACCAATGGTGCGTAAGGTTCGATACGGGGATTGTGCCACCCCTTTTCCACGCTGTAATCCATGTTGAACATGTGGTCGGTGAAAAGGGTGCCGAACCCCAGTTTTTTTTCATCCGGTTTGGCTTTGAGTTGCGCGGCTTTGTTGACGGCCACTTGCATGATGGGTCCTCCTCGCTGGTTGGAACGGTCGATCTCCGGTGTTCGAATCGAGTAAAATAAAATGGATTAAAGTGGTTCCGGAAATGCTTAGGCGGATAGTCTGATTCGCAATAAGTACACCTATTCTTTCCATTCATCAAGCCCATTAATAGATGGATTGGGTGGTGCCGGCATCGAACAGGTGCAGGTGATTCAGGTTCATGGCCATGCGCAGCTGCTGGCCGGCATGAAAGACGTTGCGGCCCTCGCTTTTGGCAATGAAGGGGATGCCATGAAAATCCATGTGCATGTGGGTTTCGCCCCCTAAAGGTTCCACAACCTCCACCGTGCCTGCCACCTTCCACGCCTCAGGAAACGGACCGTTGCCGTTGTCCAGGGTGAAATCTTCGGTGCGCAGCCCAACGATGACATCCGTTTGCTCGCCGACGGTCATTCCCGTCTTTGGCGGCAGTGGGATGCTGAAGCGGTCGTTGAACCGGATCATCAGGGTGTTGTCCGCCCGAACGATGCGTGCCGGTACCAGGTTCATGGGGGGGCTGCCGATGAACCCAGCCACGAATGTGTTGGCCGGATTCTGGAACACCTCCATGGGTTGGCCCACCTGCTCGATGTAACCGTTGCGCATGACCACGATCCGGTCGGCCAAGGTCATGGCCTCGACCTGGTCATGGGTGACGTAGATGGCCGTGGTTTGAACCTTTTGATGCAGCCGCTTGATCTCCGTGCGCATCTGGGTTCTCAGCTTGGCGTCCAGATTGGACAGCGGCTCGTCGAAGAGGAATGCTGACGGTTGGCGAACGATGGCGCGACCCATGGCCACCCGCTGGCGCTGACCGCCGGACAACTCGTGGGGTTTGCGCTTCAACAGCTCGCCGATTCCCAAAATGCGGGCCGCCTCGGCCACCCGCCGCTCTATCTCGGCTTTGGGGGTACGCTGGAGTTCGAGGCCGAAGCTCATGTTTTTATAGACGTTCATGTGCGGATAGAGGGCATAGTTCTGAAACACCATGGCGCAGCCGCGGTCCTTGGGGGCCACGTCGTTGACCACCCGGTCACCGATGCGGATCGTCCCTTGGCTGATCACCTCCAGGCCTGCCACCATTCGCAGCAGGGTCGATTTGCCGCATCCCGAGGGGCCCACCAGCACCACGAACTCCAGGTCCTGGATATCGAGGCTCACCCCATGCACCACCTCGGTCTTGCCAAATCGCTTGAAGACCTTTTCCAAAACCACACTGGCCATGCAACGCTCCTCCGGGATAAAATGATTTCCCGCTATTGCGGGTGGCCGCCGGGGTGGTCCTGCCGGCAGTTCGATCGCGACATTTTCCACCCAACAGCGAATAGTCGACGAAATCGTTTTTCTGAACAATGCCTACTGCTTTACTGCAATCGGCTGCACCTTTCAAGGCCGAAACAAGGCGGTGCTTCTTTGTTGCAGTTTCGGTCACCCTGGTATAAGGATAATCTTCGTGGTGCATCACAACCACTAAAACGCCGGCGATTGCCGGATTCCATGGTCTGATCATCTACCGAATCACCTCACATCAGCGAAAGGAGAACGCCTATGAAAAGATGGAACCTTGGTGTCTGGATTGCTGCCGCGGCCCTGGTAGTGGCCGTTTGCGGACCGGCCCTGGCCCAACCAACGACCCTGCAGTGGTGGCACTCGATGAAGGGAGCCAACGCCGACGCCCTCAACGAGATCGTGGCGGCCTTCAACGCCTCGCAGAAAGATTACGTGGTCGAGGCCACCTACAAAGGCAACTACGACGAGGCGGTTAACGCCGCGGTCGCCGCCTTCCGGGCCAAGAAGCAACCCCACATTCTTCAGTGCTTCGAGGTCGGCACCCTGACCATGATGCTTTCCGGGGCGGTTTATCCCGTGCACCAGTTGATGGCCGACACTGGCTATCAGATCGACTGGAACAAGTACCTGCAGCCCGTGCTGGGCTACTACGTCTCCGAGAAGGGCCAGCTCTTGTCCATGCCGTTCAACTCCTCGACCCCGGTGATGTATTACAACAAAGACCTGCTGGCCAAAGCCGGGCTGAGCGGTCCCCCCAGGACCTGGGACGAGGTCGGCGAATACACCGCCAAACTGGTGGCCGCGGGCGTGGAAGCCGGCCTGGTGACCGGCTGGCAGTCCTGGACCATGATCGAAAACTACGGCGCCATGCACGATCTGCCCTTTGCCACCAAGGCCAACGGTTACGAGGGGCTCGACTGCGAACTGGCCTTCAACAATCCCCAGGTGGTCAACCATATTGCCCGGCTCCAGTCCTGGACCAGCGACGGCCGCTTTGCCTACAGCGGCCAGAAATTCCAGGGCCCCCAGGCGGCCTTCACCGGCCAGCACGCCGCCCTTTACATTGATTCGGTGAGCCGCATCGGCGCCCTGAAAAAGACCTGCCAGTTTGCCTGGAGCGCGGCTCCCATGCCGGTGGAAGCCACGATGAAAGAGCCGCTCAACAGCATCATCGGCGGGGCTTCGCTGTGGGTGATGAAGGGCCATCCGGAAAAAGATAACAAGGGCGTGGCGGCCTTCATGGCCTTTTTGGCCAAAACCGAAAACCAGGAATTATGGCACAAGAAGACCGGCTATTTTCCCATCACCGTCGAGGCCTATGAAAACCTGAAAAAAGCCGGCTATTACGAGCAAAACCCCTTGGACGAAGTCGGCATCAAGCAGTTGATGCGGGGCACCACCAACAAGAACTCGCGCGGGATCCGGGTGGGCTACTTCATCCAGATCCGCGATATCATCAACGAAGAACTCGAGCATGTCTGGGCCGGCAAGAAAACGGCCCAGCAAGCCGTCGACGAAATGGTCAAACGGGGCAACGAACAACTGCGGTCCTTCGAAAAAACCAACAAGTAATCGGGGCTTCATCACTTCGGCACGCTGCGATGGAACGACCGGGAGGTGCTTTGCGGCCTCCCGGTTCCCATCGGCCGGATTTTTCAGCCGCCCGGATATCCCATGATCAAACGCGCCCATTTCAAGTCCGGTCTTTTACCCTACCTGCTCATCCTGCCCCAGATCCTGGTGACCCTGACGTTTTTCTACTGGCCGGCGATCCAGGGCATCCTGCAGTCCATGATGCTCAGCGATCCTTTCGGGCAGCGCAACCAGTGGGTCTGGTTCGACAATTTCAGTGACCTGTTCGCCGACCCCCTCTATCTGAAAAGCGTGGCCATCACCCTGGGATTCAGCTCAGCAACGGCCATAACGGCCCTGCTCTTCGGCCTTTTCATCGCCAGCCAGGCCAACCGGGCCCTGAAGGCCAAGGCGGTAATCCGTACCCTGCTCATCTGGCCCTATGCCGTGGCCCCGGCCATCTCCGGGATCCTGTGGCTCTTCCTGCTCCACCCCAACTACGGGGTGGTGGCCTTTTTTCTCAAGCGCACCCTGGGCATCGACTGGAACCCGATCCTCGACGGCTTTGACGCACTGGTGATGATCGTTATGGCCAGTGCCTGGAAACAGATCAGCTATAACTTCGTTTTTTTCCTGGCCGGGTTCCAGGCCATTCCGCACTCGCTCATCGAGGCGGCGGCCATGGATGGGGCCGGACCGACGCGCCGTTTTTGGACCATCATCTTGCCCCTGTTGTCGCCGACCCTCTTTTTTTTGATGGTCATGAATATCATCTATGCCTTTTTCGACACCTTCGGTGTGATTCACACCATCACCCAGGGAGGTCCGGGCGGCATGACCACAACCATGGTTTACAAGGTATACAAGGACGGGTTCGTCGGGTTGAACCTCGGGTCTTCCGCGGCCCAGTCGGTCATCCTCATGGCCCTGATCATCACCATCACCGTTTTGCAATTCAAGTATGTCGAACGCAAGGTACAGTACGCCGGATAGCCTGCTATGGTCGAAAAAACACCCATCCTGGATTTGTTGACTTACTTTTTTCTGGCCTTGGGCATCTGCGTGGTGGGCTTTCCCATCTTCTACGCACTGATTGCCGCCACCCTTCCCCTGGAGATGGTGGCCCGGGTGCCCATGCCCCTGGTGTTAGGGGACCAGTTCTGGGTCAACATCCAGGCCGCCTGGAACAAGGGGAACCTCGGCACCTTGCTCTTCAACTCGTTTGTCATGGCCGCCGGTATTACCATCGGAAAAATTTCCGTTTCCATGCTCGGGGCCTTTTCCATGGTCTATTTCGACTACCGCCTGAGAAGCGTGGCCTTTGCCAGCGTCTTTTGCACCCTGATGCTGCCGGTGGAAGTGCGCATTCTGCCCACCTACGAGATGGCCGCCAACCTCTTCGGCCCCATCCAGGCCCTGGTGGACCTGCTGCATATCGAAGGCGCAGTGAACTGGTTTTTGCAAAACGACATCCAGATCCGCCTGGAGTTGAGCCTCCTGGACAGCTACCCCGGCCTGATCCTTCCCCTGGTGGCCTCGGCCACCTGCACCTTTCTCTTTCGCCAGTTCTATCTGACTGTGCCCGAGGAGCTGTGCGAAGCGGCCAAGATGGATGGGGCCACCCCCATGCTGTTCCTGCGCAAAATCCTCTTTCCGCTTTCCAAGACCAACATTGCGGCCCTGGTGGTCATCGAGTTCGTCTATGGCTGGAACCAGTACCTGTGGCCCCTGCTGATCACCACCCGCCGGGAGATGACCACCGCCGTCATCGGCTTGCAGCATCTGATCCCGGATGTGGACGACGTACCGGACTGGAACGTAGCCCTGGCCGGGGCCCTGATCGTCATGCTGCCGCCCATCCTGGTGGTGTTGTTCATGCAGCGCTGGTTTGTGAAGGGGCTGGTGGAACGGGAAAAGTAGGCCGAGGGCCAATTAAGGGATTGGGTCTGCTGGAATTAAGGAATGGGTCACGTCTTCAAAACGTCGTCCGGTTTCGATCCAGTCGGATACGGTCTGCCACGAACCGGTGATCAAGAACCAGGAAGGCACGTTCAAGTAACTGGCGGCGATTGCGCATCGGTGTCGCGCCGTTCTCATCGATCCAGAAGAACCTTCACCATTTCGGCAAACCCGAACCCGCCCTCGGATCGGGTTACCCAGGTCGGCAGTGCATCCATCTGCGCCGTGAAGTCCCGGACATTGGCCACGCCCACGGAAAAGGGGAAAAAGCCGAACATGGGCGCATCGTTGGGCGAATCGCCGCAGAAGATCACCTGGTGGCGCACGGCATCCAGGCTTTCTTGAAACACTTCCTCGAACATCAAGCGGGACATGGACAATTTGTCGTAGCTGCCGAACCAGCCGTTGACGTGGATTGAGCTGATTTTTGCGGTGGCACCGGCCGCCTCGAAGATTGCCTTGATCGCCTCAACCGAGGGCATGGGCAGAGGTGGCACGTCTTCGCAGAAATCAATGGCCAGGTCCGCCTCCCGATAAGCCTGATCGGCAGCGATGGCGCATCCGGGAACAGCCGACAGCACCTTCGCCTGAATGGCGTCGAGCCTGGCCCGATCGGCGCATCGTTCATCTTTTGACTTCCAGTACCGTCGGATCATTTTTTTTTCACGGCCATCGTAGCGAAAATAGAAGGCGCCATTTTCCCCAACCAGCCCGTCCACCGGCCACATGCGGGCAATGTGGTCGCACCAGCCCGCCGGACGGCCTGTGATGGGAACAACCCGAATACCGCCCCGTTGAAGGGCTTCCAAGGCCGCAAAGGCGACGGCAGGCAGACGTCCGTTCACGGTAAGGG
>NZ_JAWOHB010000139.1:0-3420 GCF_046496365.1 Desulfosarcina sp. | reverse complement strand
CGCCACATGATCTCCCGATCCGTCGAACACCGGGGTCCACACATTCACGAAGTTTTCGCCCCATACCTTGCCGTCTACGGCGACGGAGTAACATCCCTGCTGGAATGTTTGAATGTCCGCCGCATCCATGGCCCGGGTCTGCACGGCTGCGGCAGTATGAGCACCGCAGGGGCTCAGGGCGAAGTCGGAAGCGTTGTCAAAGAAGTCCGGCCATGGATTTCCGTCCACCGCAGCGCCGTAACGCATATCCTGTTGAACGGCGGCACCGATCCGGTCGCCGGTACGGGAGAAGGAAAGATTCCATACAAAACCGAAGGCGGTTTCCCAGGGGAGGCCGTCCACCACCACGGTCCACTCCGCATCGGTGCTGGCAATCGCCGCCAGGCGGCCGTCCGGGGAAAAAGAAAGCCCCCAAACCTTCTCAAAGGTCTGCTCCAGCAGGTCCCCGTTTACACAGAGACCGAAAACGGCGTTCTCCAGATTCACGATGGACGCGATTTTTTCGCCGTCCGGGCTGGCCAGAGGCTCCTCCATCCAGACCACTTCCCTGGAACAGGCTGCGGTTTTCTGAATCCGCCGTTTTCCCGGTCCCCAATCCCAGGAGCTTTGTCCTTCCATTCACGGTTCCTTTCTGTGTGGGTATTTCATGATCTGTACTGTCTTGAAACAACCCGGCCGGAGAAAAAGCAGGGAATGAGCTTTCGCATTCCGTTGTGTCCTAGCGAATTTGAGCTTTTTAGTCAAGAAAAAAGGAACCCAACAGCTTGCCTTGGGAGGGGGTGTGCGGCCTTGAATTATCCTTCCATTCGGTCTATATTGCAGCTGGTCTTCAAAAGGAGGTTCCATTATGGAACTGCTGGATCTTTGTCCCCTCGAAACGTGGACAACCCTGGAAGATGAGATTTACAGCACCTCGCAGCTGAATCCGGCCGTTTACAATACCAAAGGCATTCGCATCCACCGCAGCCATCGCTGGCCGAACCGTCTCTGCCCGGAAATTAAATCCATACCCAAAGGGCAGAGTTTCATTTGTGCTACCGCCCACATGAACCTGGCCAACACGGCCAAGAACACCCGCCGTCCGGTGATCGAAGAGTGTGACGCGGGCATGGTCAAACTGCTGGTGCCGGTTATTGTCGATGACACGTATCTCGGATCCGTAGGCGGGTGCGGAAAGATTTTCGAAGGCGGCGAGGTGGACACCTACCTGGTGAATAAAATCACCGGCATGGAAGAGGACAAGGTTGAAGCGCTGGCCGGGGAAGTGCCTTCGATCACCATGGAACATGCCCGGGAACTGGCGGATTTCATCCAGGGCCGCATCGGCGGGATCGTAAGTGCTTTTCTGGACCGGGGAAGGGGAAGGAGTCCAAAGGGACCATGAGCGACCCCCATCCGGACGATCCTTTTTTTGCCCATCCCGACTGCCGCCAGATCCTGCGCTGCATTCAATGCGGCGCCTGCAGCGGCTCCTGCCCTCTGGGCGCCGAAATGGATTATGCGCCCCGGGCCCTTTTTGCACTGATCCGGGACGGCGATCTTGCCGGGGCTCTCAAGTCCAATACCCCCTGGTACTGCGTTTCCTGCTACCAGTGCATGGACCGCTGTCCCCAGGATATCCCTGTGGCCGACATTATGTACCGGCTCAAACAGATGGCGGTGGCGGACGGTTGCCAGCCACGCGTCCATAAGCTGCCGGATTTTTATCGTGCCTTTGTGGAGGATGTGGGCAGGAACGGCCGCATGACCGAGAGCCACGTCATGGCCCGCTACAGTCTGAAACACCCCGGAGACGCCGCAGCCAACACGGTCACCGCCCTGAAGCTGTTGGCGCGGGGCCGCCTGGACTTCTTCCCCAACCGCTCCCGCGATCCCAGCCATGTCGCTGCACTGACGGCCCGGTGTCGCAAGAGGGAGCCGGATGCATGAAGACCTATGCTTTTTTCCCCGGGTGCGCCTATCAAAGTGCCGCAGGCTACGCCGAATCGGTGGCGGCTCTCAACCCCCGCCTGGGGATTCGCCTGAAAGAGTTGGACGACTGGAACTGCTGCGGCGCCACAGCGGCCTTCAGCCTGAACGAAGGCGACGGCCTGGCCCTGTGCGGACGGCTTTTTGCCCTGGCCCAAAAGGAGGGCCACACCGACATCGTCACCGTTTGCAACGCCTGCTACACGACGCTCCGCAAAGCCGGAAAGCGCTTGACCACCGATCCTCCGGCCTTGGCGGAGGTGTCGCGAAGATTGGCCGATCAGGGCCTCGGGCTCGCCCTGCCCCTGCCCAAGGTCCTCCACTACCTTGACCTGCTGGTCGCCGAACCTTTTGACCGCCTGCTCATAGAACAGAGGCAGGCGGAACATGGGGCAGGGGCGGTCGCCGTCTACTACGGTTGTCAGTACTCGCGACCGTGGGCCACCGGTCCGGAAGCCCAGCATCCTGTCGTGCTGCAGCGCCTCCTCACCGGCCTGGGGTTTGACGTGGTGGAGCATTCCGCGGGCACCCTTTGCTGCGGCGCCTCCCACGCCGTGCCCTATGCCGATGCCTGCAGTCCTATGATCGGCCGCATTGTGGGGGAGATCCGCAACAAAGGCGGACGGATCATTACCACCATCTGCCCCATGTGCCAGTTCAACCTGGACGCAGGGCAAAGGAGCCTGGGGAAGGATCCCCTGCCGGTGACCTACTTTACCCAAATGATCGGCCGGGCCCTGGGCATCGGCCCTGTCGATCTGGGACTGAACAAGCTTTTGATTTCCCTCAGCACCATGCAAAAGAAGGCTTCATGAATCCAAGGGACCCGAAAATCGGCGTATATATATGTCACTGTGGCATGAACATCGCCCCGAAAGTGGATGTGGAGAGGGTGGCCGAGTTCGCCGAAACCCTGGACCACGTGGCGGTGGCTCGGGATTACAAGTTCATGTGCTCCAACCCCGGGCAGGAAACCATCATCGCCGACATCCGGGAGCTCGGCCTGAACCGGGTGGTGGTGGCCTCCTGTTCGCCTCGCATGCACGAACCCACCTTCCGCAAAGCCTGTGAGCGGGCCGGGATCAGCCCGCACTGCTTTCAAATGGCCAACATCCGCGAACACACCTCCTGGGTGACGCTTGACTCGCAACAGGCCACGCTGAAGGCCATGGATCTGGTCAAAGGGGCCGTGGCACGGGTGGTCAACCACCAGCCCCTGGTATCGCGGGAGGTGGCGGTGGAGAAGGGCATTGTGGTGGTGGGCGGAGGCATTGCGGGCATGCAGGCGGCCATCACGGCTGCGGATGCAGGTTACCCGGTTTACCTGGTGGAACGGGAACCCTCCATCGGCGGCCATATGGCCCAATTCGACAAGACCTTTCCCACCCTGGACTGCGCCGCCTGCATCATGACCCCCAAAATGGTGATCGTGGATCAGCACCCCGGCATCAC
>NZ_JAWOHB010000053.1:0-12878 GCF_046496365.1 Desulfosarcina sp. | reverse complement strand
AATGGATGCTTAGGGTTGGTCCGGGCAAAATCCTGAGTGGTGGCCCCCCCGAAAAACCCCCGGAAGGAGTCTATGCGTTCGGGGAACAGGGCAGTGGAATACACACCCAGATGCTGCATGAAATACTTCCCGACGGTGCCGCTGCGGTTGGCCAACCCGTCGGGAAAGGCGGCTGAGCTGGAATTCAGCAGCAACCGGGGAGACTGGATGCTGCCGGCGGAAACAACCACCACCCGGGCCTCCTGCTCGTGTTCCACGCCATCCTTGTCGAAATAGACCACACTGTGGGCCTTGCCGCCGGCATCGACCTTTATCTCGGCAGCGACGCATTGGGTGCGGATCTCCGCGTTGCCGGTGGCTTCGGCCTTGGCGATGTAGGTGACATCGATGCTCGACTTGGCGCGCGACATGCAGCCGACACTGCATTGCCCGCACTGGATGCACCGCGGCCGGCCGTCGAAGTAGCGCGAGAGCCTGGCCATGGGTGTCGGCCAGACGGTGATCCCCAGCTTGGTGCACCCGCGCGCGATGATCTTGTTTGCGTAGGAATTGGGAAAAGGCGGATTGGGATAAGGCGCCACCTTGGGCGTCCAGGGGTCGCCGGCCAACCCGGAGACGCCGAGCTCCGCCTCGACCCGCTGGTAATAGGGCACCAGGTCGTCATAGGTGATCGGCCAATCGGCGGCCACCCCGTCGTCGGTATAGACCCTGAAGTCGTCAGGACGCAGGCGCGGCGCGTAGGCCAGGTACCGTAGCGTGCCGCCGCCAAGCCCATGGACCTCATTGGGTCTTCTGAAGCGCACACCCTCCGGATTACCGACGGTATGCATCTCCAGGGACGAGACGGTGAACAGTCCCTTGTTGTAACCGTCCATCAGCTCCCAGTCCTGCCTGGCAGAAGAGTAGTCCCGCAGCGGATCGAGCCGCCGCCCAGCCTCCAGGACGACGACCGACAGCCCTTGCTCGGCCAGCTCTTTGGCAACGACGCCGCCGCCGGCCCCAGAACCGATGATGCAGACATCTGCTTTTTGTCGACTTGCGGTCACTTCGATTCCTTTTTCTTGCGATCCGGATTGGAAAACACGACGCCGATATGATCTTCCAGGTAGAATGCGTCCCTGTCATGTGGCCATGGCGCGTGCGGCCGATGGCAGGCCGTACAGGTATGATCGATGAAGCCGCCGCGCGGGTGCTCGCCGACCTCATGGCAGGTGTTGCAGGCGGTGTTGTTGACCATGCGCACCGAATCAATGTAGTGGGCGGATGACGGTGGCTCGGCGAAATCCAGATAACCCACCGGATGGGGCGGGCCGAAATAGCCGACGTGCTGCCAGGAGACCGGGTTGCTGTAGAAACCATCCACGACGTCCTCACGGACTTCGTTTAAAAACCGCCCATTCATCCGTGTGCCGGTCAATCCTTGCCATATACGGATGATCTTGCTTGCGGCGCGCTCGATGAAGCTGGTTGACCCGCCCGGGTCGAACGCCGCATGCAGCAGGTCCATCTGGATTTCCGGGTCCAGGTCCAGGAACTCGCTGCCATACCTGCTTTTGCAGAAAGCATCCAGCCAGGTTAATCCCTGGTCGTACCGCGCCTGTTTTTCCTTGGAATCCGCCGTGATTCGATCGATATAATCGACGACGCCCGCTTCGGTGGCGCCCGCTTCGTCGTCGGAGGGAATGATCAGCGCCGCCAGGGTGGCGACTGCGGCATACTGATGCGGTTTGAAAAACCGCGCACTATCGTTGAAATGCGGAATGGCGGGCCTGCCGGCTCCCGGGAAGCCGCCTGGGCCTTTGTTGCGCGCTGCGGTAACTGAAACGCCGCAGGTCCCGGCCAGGGCACCCAGGCCCAGAACGCCGACAGCAGACTTGATGATGAACTGACGCCGGTCAACGCCCTTGTTTCCGTTGACATTTTCTTTGGTCATGGTTCCACCGCTCATTTGGGTCATTGAACAGGCAACAGCCGTTAGCGTAACGCTTCTTTTTCCCACCCGAGATGCCTTTTGTCAAAAATGTCCCCGAGCATCTCCAGCATGGTTAGCAGCGCGGGTGCATCCGTATCTCCGGCCGTTGTCCAACCGCCGGCTTCGTCCCACGCGCTGGACAGACAGATTCGGGATTTGGCTTTAACCCAGCAGGCATCGAACGATTGAATGGCGTCGGGCCGGACCGTTACGCGGGCAGGATCCTGCAGGCGCCACGCCCCGTGAGGCCGGAGATCGAAGGAGGCGGTGTCGACTGTGAATTCACAGATGTCTTTGATGCAGCTGCCATTTAAACCCAGGCTGATGGTCGTTGCAGGGGACACGACATCCACACGGGCCCGGTGCCCCTGGAAATCGCCGCTCACGGCTGCCGTCAATTCAGGAAAATGGTGTTTGCCCACCCTGAAATCGTGCAGCCTGAAATCACCGGTGGACAGGGGTGGATTGGCCGCATCGAAAAAAACAGTCGCATCTACCTGCTGCAGGTTATAATCGCCATATGCCATGTTGGCACCATCGATGGCCATCGTTGCGGCGGGGCGCCGGTAATCACCTGTAAGGATCGCACTGCCTTTGACATGGCCGCGAAAGCCCGTCCAGAGGCTGTAAGGGTCGGGCAGATCGAATTCAGCCCGCAGGTTCGATTTTTCCGAAACGATTCCGTCGAGCGCAACCCGATTGTCGCCCAAGACCAGCCTGAGCTTTTCAAGGGTAGCCGCTTTTCCGTTCAGGCGCAGATTCCCCGAGGCGCTGAAAGGGTGCTCCAGGAGTTGGCCGTTTACCTTGATATTGCTGACCTCGACCCGGGGACCGTCATCGGTGAAGGCGCCTTTCAGCCCGGCATCGAGATCCAGTTTGCCGGGCCATAAACGCCACTGATGGCCGGGATGGATATCCGTGCCGCTGATCGTGAGGTCCCACTCGATGGCCGACCGCCGGGTCACATGCCCGCCGAGCGCTATCGTTCCCCCCAGGCATGTTGCCGTCAGCGCATCGATGCTGAACGCCTGCATGCCCCCCTGGCCGGTGGCGTGGATCACAGCTGGCGGCAGATGCCGGCCGTTCATGCTGCCGTCAAAGACAAGCTTATAGGCATCGGAATTGACACGACCAAGCGTCAGGTCGCCGTTAAGACCGGCAACCAGGGGTTCGTAAAGTTTAAGGGCCAGGTTCATTTTTCCGGGATTGCCACGGAGGTCACCTTTTCCCCTGATGGGCGCATCTCCTGCATGTCTGACCATCCACCTGACCTCCGTCTGAAACGGAAACGGTGAAATCAGTTCGCCCTGGCCGAGCAGATTGATATGCAAGTGTTTTTGATCCAGCTCCAGGTGATGCAGATAGAGATTTGTTCCTTCGGTGCTCAACTTCAGCACCATCCGTTCGATCTTTTGATGGTGTCCGCCGCCAAGCCATTCAATCTCATGAAACACCGCGTTATCAACAATCACATCAAAGGGGGGTGCAACGCCTTTCAGACCGTTTGTCAACGCGTCGACAATTTTATCGGACGGATGTTCCGAATGGTATTTCACCCCCTGTACGGCAAGGTTTTGCAGGTGAAGCCTGCCTCTCAAAAGCGTAAAGGGGCGCCAATCGATATCGGCCTGTTCAACGCTAATGCGATGCCCTTGGTAGCGGTATTCGATCGTTTTCAGTGTCAAGCGGCTCAACAGACTTCCCTGAAACTGGCCGACTGTCAGGGAATGGTTTTCAAGCCGGGTGAACCGCGAGACCAGGTAACGGCTGAAGGTCTCACTTCTGAGCAACAGAATGATTGTGGCCGTTACGATGATCAGCAATAAAAGGAAGCACACAATCCACGTCAACAACTTTCTATTTTTCAACATCATTACGATTTTCTCATCTGTCCGATTCGGTTGAAACAGTGTGCCAGGGTCAATCAGTAAAAACCTTGCAGCACGAGTCCGGACAGGATTTGTCCGGTGCAGTCGCGGCATGTATCATCGGGAGCGGCGGACGCGAGGCAACGCATGGGCGGCGTGAAAATTTCAATTGCACGCCTTTGATCAGATTCTACATATGCACATGGAATATGAGCCTGTATTTGCTGACCATTGGGTTGTTATCCAGAACGCCCGCCGCCTGATTGGCGTTTAGAACACGCTTTATGAAGTGTTTGCCGGTGTGATATACATAGGCATCGGAGTAGTTTTCATCTATCCATCCGTAGGCATGTTCGTTCGCAGAGAGCCGTTTACAGGACAACCCCACCGCCCCGCATGCCAGCGAAAAGGCGTGCTGATTGGACTGGCCGCGGTTTCCGAAAGGGTTTGACTGCCTGGCCAAAAGGTCTCGCGTGATGTCGAGCCACAGGGGTGCAATCCGTCGGTGAGCGCCCCTGGAAAAATAGAGCAGCCCCGTGTTCAGATAGGGAAAAAACGACGCGGCGCCATATTTGCGCAAATACTGCTTCCAGACCTCCGGCTGCCAATCCGGCTGCTCCGATGCGGTCGTGACTCTGCCGGCGATATCCTCGGCGTCCGTGGCAAAGAGCAGGTGCAGGGGCTTGAACACAAGGGTGTCGGTATCGATAAAGAGCAGTTGATCGCCGTCCACACGGCTGAGATGGGTTTTGTTCTCCATCCAGATGTACTTGCTGATATCGGGTATCGTCTCCACGCGTATGCGCGGATCCCTGAACCGAAAGGGTCTGCCCGATGCGCCGACACAAATGACAGTAATCCGCTCAAACTCGGTTCCCGAAGCAAGCACACTGCCGATCGAGGTCAACAGCTCAAGTTTTCTATCGGGTGAACATATATAAACGATATGCATGATTCAATCGCGTGGCACCTGGTCCGGCCCACCGGTCTGTTTCAGATAGTCAACGACATGGGCATGGCCGTTTTTCTCAGCGACGGCAATGGCGCTGTCGCCGTCCCGGCCTGCGATATCTGTTTTCGCGCCGTTTTCCACCAGAATCTTCAGGGCGTCCAACTGCCCTTTCTGGGCGGCAAACCACAAGGCCGTTTCACCTTTTTCCCGCCTTGCGTCAATCGCTGCGCCGTTGCGGATCAGCACCTTCACCGCCTCCGTGTGACCATTGTGTGCCGCCCACATGAGTGCTGTGGACCGATACTTTTGATCCGTGGCGTTGACATCCGCCCCCTTGGCCAACAGTTTTTCAATCGCCTGCGTGTTTCCCTTCATGGCCGCTTTGACCAGGTCCTGGTCCTTGCCCGTCCCGCAGGCCAACAGAATAAAGAATGTAATCAATACGCTGATGACCCATAGGATCCGCTTCTCACGGTGTTTGATTTCAGTCATGGCCTTATCCCCGGCAATGGTTAACGAAAGCGACGGTAAAAAATTGCAATTTTTTCGGATAAGCATACTTCAATGGATAGCCAGGATGCGGGTCAACGACTTAACCTGATTTATAATTTTTGTTTTCATCCTGAGAAAGGCATACAACACGCATCCAACCCAGTAGAAGGGCGTGCCGGTTAGCGAAGAGGAGAACTCTTTCTCCAGCCGGTACCCATTGGCTCTCACCGGCTGATTGCCACTGAAGCAGTAATACAGGATCGCCTGCTGGGCAAAGCTGAGACTGTCTTTCCATTTGTCGACCGCGTTGTCGGTCGGTCGGCGTTTATACTCTTCCTGACTGTACCAGACGTCGTTGGTAATCGCTTTTTCGCCGGCATGTTCGACCTGATCCGGCCGCAGCATTTTGGGATCCCACGGCAGGTCGAGAAAGGCGCAGATGCGGCGGGTCAGCCCGCCCGGGTCCCTGACCAGGTCCTCGTAGCTGACCGTCAGGAACGTCGATGCGCCGCGGGGTTGAAACGTCATCCCGTCGGCGTAGCACGCTGACACGTAGTGGACCGCATCGACCAGGCTGCGCGTGAAGGCCTGGGTCTGAATGCCTTTTTGACGGGCCCTGCGGCCGACTTTGAGCATGGACGCCACCACCGCCCGAGGATCCCTCACAATCTGGATGAACCGGGCGTCGGGATACAAGTCGGCAAGATCGGCGAACACTTGAATGTTGGCCGGGGTTTTTTCGCTGATGTATGCCGCGGGCCGGTTTCCGGCGATGGCCAGCAGAAAGTTGTCGATCAACTGTCTGAGATGGGCATCCGCCTCTGCCGGGGAACAGTATTCATCGAGCCACCCGTTGCCCAGGGTGCGCCGCATCATACGCCGCAATCGCATGATATCGGGCAAATGCAGGAATTCGGGGCCGCCGATGATATCCGGATGCGAGTCCAGCATGTTCTGCAGCAGGGTCGTTCCGGAGCGCGGTGCACCGCCGACAAAAATATAACCGGGCCTGACGGGTAAGTCTGTCATTGCTATCGGTATCCGTTCGGGTGGCGTGTCTCTACCCCTCTTGTGGACACCAATCGGCGTCCACGATAAATACGCCCTGACTTGATTTGGGCAGGCGACCGGTGCCGAACACATCGGCTTCATGGACGGTCAACTTGCTGGCCCGGGGAACCAGATCCAGTTGCTGTCTGCCGGCGCCGCAGCCGACGGTCAGGTAGTAGACACCGGGAATCAGGGGCAATCGGGGGATGTGGCATTCGATGGAACCGGTGGCCGGCAGATCGGGCAGGAGCCCTTTCTGCAGTGCGGTCTGCAGCCAGAAAAGCCGCACCCCCATCTGGGTTTCGCAGAAAATCCCGAAGTAAGGGTTTTTGAGGGGGGTGTCATGGGCATAGTGAATTTTGACGCGCAGGTGACCGCAGGTGGGAACGGATGATGTGACGCTGCCGTCGGCGTCCAGGTACTCCACCTTGCGAATGACCGGTTGCATCCCCTTGGCCCGGGCCATGGTCTCGAGGTTGGCCACCGCTTCCGTGCCGTTCATCTCCCTGAGATAGTCCAGGACGCCCTGTCGAGGGTCTTCGTTTTCTACGATGTGGTCTGACTTCAGGTGCACCACACGGTTGCACAGGTTGGCTACCGCCGGCATGTTGTGGCTGACGAACAGCACGGTCCGCCCCTGTTTGGCGACGTCTTCCATCTTGCCGAGACATTTTTTCTGGAACGCCGAATCGCCGACGGCCAGGACCTCATCGATCAGCAGGATCTCCGGCTCCAGGTGGGCGGCGACGGAAAAGGCCAGGCGCACCTTCATGCCGCTGGAATAGCGCTTGACCGGCGTGTCGATGAACTTCGAAACGCCTGAAAAATCAACAATTTCGTCAAATTTTTCTATGACCTCCCTTCGCTTCATACCTAAAATGGTACCGTTCAGATAGATGTTTTCCCTGCCGGTGAGCTCGGGGTGAAAACCGGTGCCGACCTCCAGCAGGCTGGACACCCGGCCCTCGATTTCCACGCGTCCCAGGGTCGGCAGGGTGATGCGGGACATGATCTTCAGCAGCGTCGATTTTCCAGCGCCGTTGCGTCCCACCACCCCCAGCACATCACCGCGCCGCACCTTGAACGAAATATTTTTCAGCGCCCAGATGATGGTGCCGTCCTTGTCGGCCTCGTCGTCGAAACGATATAACGATCTGTATTTCTTAAAATTTTTTATTGGCCTGATCAGGGTATGAAAAAAGGCCGAGGCGAAATTCTCGTCGCGGTCGGTTTTTTCCCTGGCACCGATGCGGTAGCGTTTGCCGAGATCCTGCACATCGATGACCACGTCGTCGCGGCCAGGGGTGTCGATTCCGTTCGATTGATTAGATGACGTCAGCAAAGATACCTTCCATGCGTTTGAAGTAGTAGGCGCCGCTGAGCAGGATAACAAGGCTGACCACGACGCCCGGCCATATGAACGGCCATGGAATCGGCAGCCCGAGTATGCTCGCGCGGAAGCCCTCGATAACGGCCACGATCGGGTTGAACGAGTAGATGAAGCGGTACTTGGGACTGATCGATGCGGACGAATAAACAATCGGGGCGCTGAACATCAGCATGCGGATCACGAACGGCATGGCATGGCGCACGTCTCGGAAACGGATCGCCAGGGCCGAAATCCACATGCCGATGCCGGCCACGGTGACGATCATGACCAGCAAGAACAGCGGAAAATACAGCAGCTGCCCGCTGGGCTTGATATCGTAAAAGGGCGCCAGGGCGATGATGATGAGAAACGAGAGCCCAAAGTCAATCAGCCGGGCCAGCACCGGCGTCATCGGGAAGATCAAGCGTGGAAAGTAGATCTTGTCGATCATCCCCGCCCCGGCGACAAGGCTCTGGCTGGCTTGCGTCATCGCCTGGGACATGTAAGTCCAGGGGATGATGGCCGTCGTCGCGAAAAGGACGTAAGGGATGCCTTCCGTGGGGACCTTGGCGACACGTCCGAAAACGATGGTAAACAAAATGATCTGTACCAGGGGCTGGATGATGGCCCACAGGAACCCCAGGATCGTTTGCGCATAGAGGACCTTGATATCCCGCCAAACCATGGAAAGGAATAGATCCCGGTACTCGAACAGTTCTCGCAGGTTCAGAATTTGCCACCCGGAAGCGGGTTTGATCACGATCTTTTGCAAGCGCTGCCCGCTCTCCGGGTTTAAGGATGCCTGATGGGTCATAGGATTGCTTTGGATTTCCTTGTGGTTGGTTCGCCGTTGGCCCCGCCCGTTCATCCGCATCCCTCAGACGGGCAGGCGCCACCGGCGCCGGAAGCCGGCGATTTCGTCGTCGGTGTACAGATGCTGCACCAATCGGGACGTATACATCCGATCGATGAAATCATCGGGAAAATGGATCGATTTTCTGACGGCGTCGTAGAGCCGGCCATAATCTTTTTGGGCCGAGACATTCTCGTTGGGCAATTTAAACGCATTCGTGTTCAGGAATTGCTGGAACGCCGGCGCGGCACACCGATCGAGAGCCTCGAGTTTGATCAACAGCACACGGCATCGGTCATTGCCGTAAATGGTGAACCCTTTTTCCTTGTCGAAGGGTTCGGCAAAAATATCGATATCAAACACCCGTTTCAACTCCATGTCGAACCACTTCAAGGGACGCTGGTGGTCGTGCCTGATCAGGAAGGTATCGATCAGCCGACGGGCATTCCCTTCGACATCGTCCTCGGCAAGCAAGGCCGCATAGTCGAGATGGGTGTGACGCGTCGTCAGATCCTGGAAAAAGGATGAGACGTTCCTGGCGATCGGATCCCTTACCAGGGTGATGACCGGCCATTTGCATGGGCGCGGCCCACGGGGAACACGAGGCCGCAGGAATTCTCCGGCGATCAGATGTTCAGGAATATAGCGGGTCTGGGGATAGGCATCGCGAATGACGCGGTCGAGCGCCTGCAAATTTTCCTGTGACAATACATGCAGATGATAAACAGGCGATTGGGTCCAGCATGTTTTGACAGATCGATATATTGAAGAAGATCCGACCTTTCCCATTTGATAGATAAGCAAAGGTGGACGCATGGTCTTAACTGCATATGCATTAGAAAAATAAAAAAGTGTCTTCCTGATTGTTTTTGCGGCAACATAGTTTTTGGTATTGATTCGCCGAAGCAAGATCTTCTTCAGATTCAAGGTCAATTTCCTAATATTTTTTCTGACAATAAACTTTTCGCTCAACGGGCGCAGGGAGGCTCCTGTTTAGTAGCGCTGGTTTTTTTGCCCGTACCCTCCCTGCGGACCCCCTGGAAGTGGTGTCCGCGCCGAAGGCGGTTCCACACGGCATCGGCAACTGTCTTTCTGCCCCGAGCATTGAGATGAACCCCATCGTTTTCCAGATCCCTGCCGGCATCAATCGCCGCGTAAATGTCGATGAGTGTAATTTTTCGACTGGCTGCCAATCGACGGTAGCCGGAGACGACAGTCGGGAGCCTGCCCTGAGCCCCTGCCAGACCGGCGTTGATCACATCCCCAAGGGGCGGCGGCGTTAACAAAACAGGGGAGATGCAGTCATCAACGGATGTAAGGATGTTTAAAAGCTTTTCCACCCCTTCAACCACTGCAACCCCATCCGGCGGACCGTATTGAACTTTGAGATCGTTGGTACCCAAGGCGATCACGACGATTGTCAACGGCTGGGCAGATCTAATTTTCTGTTCAATGACCATTTGCCCATTATAGACTCCCGCATCAAATTGGGTCGTCCGTCCGTCACAGCTTTCATTGATCACCCAAAGGGTATTGGCGCTGTTACGCTGCAGCATCGCCGGCCAACAGTTTCTGCCATTTCCCGGTCGGTAGGCATTGGAATCACCGAAGACCATGAGCCGCGTCGGGTTGCCTTTGCTGTTGGACCGATGGAAAAAATTTAATGGTGAAAGTATCGAAGGTGTCAATAGTTTATTGTCATTTGTTTTTTGGCCATTATTATTTTTCTATATGTCTTTTGTTTGCTGACATAACAAACAAAACCTTGGGATTTGGAAACTAATCCCTGAACGCATGGGTTTGCACAGCGGTAACCATATCTTCCGGGGTGCCAATATCTATATACGTGCCCCGGTGGAACAGAACCGAGTCAATTTCCAATTCAGAGTCGATGGCCGCCTGAATGACGCCGCCAATCTGAACTTCCCGGCGATCCTTTTGTTCCGATCCACCCGCGTCGGCGGCGATGGCCGCCAGATGATCTTGAACATACTGGTGCATGAATCGGGTGAAACTGAAATTCCAGGCTGCAATGATCCAGGTCCATTTCAGATCCGTTTGGACGGGTTTGATCCGGATGCCGGCAATCGTCCCATCGGCAGCCAGCTCGACCATATCCATTTTTTGTGGATTAACTGCCGGAAAAAGGCCCAGAACCACATCGGCTTGACTCGCCGCCAGGCGATCCAACAGTTGGATGTATACGTCATCCGGGTGGACAATAATGTCGGGAAAGCCGAAAAGAACCCGTTTGTTTTGTAAAAAGGTGAAGGCACTGTCCAGGGTAAAAGGAACACCATGTGGCAGATCGGTCATGAGATAGGCGATCGCCATGTTGACCATGGACCCACTTCCAAAATAGGCCGGGATGTCCCATTTACCTTTCGATAAAACGATGTAAGTTTTCTGCGCACCCGCCCGTTGCATCTTTTCCAACAGGTAGTGCGCCGCCACCTTGGGATGCCGCGGCCCCTTTTGCCTGATTTCGCCGAAACCGACCGGAAAAATCTCCTTGCTGCAGGGCAGCGGCGATACTCGCCTGGCCTGCCCGGCGGCCGGTATGAGTCCGACGCACGCGATGGCCTCCTGTTTCAGCAGGTCCATTTCAACTTATTCGAGTTATTTAAAATGATTGTCCTGCTCAGCCCGCAGTTTGTCACAGAGCCGGCCGTCGGGACGTTCGATGTCCGCGTAGGTCAGCACCTGGTCCTTGGGAATATCCCGAAGCAGGCGGCAGCCTTCGGCCAGGCCGATGGGCAGCAAACCCTCGGATTGTGTCACTGCCGAATTTTCGGCCAGGCCGTAGGTCATGTAGTGCCCCATGCCGTCGAGCACCTGGCCGGCTTTCAGGTCGATTTTCGCGGCGGCGACCACATCCACGCAGGGGCCGAAGGAGGGCGTAATGGCCGCATCCTTAAATAGAACGGCTCGGGCGGCGGTCAGCGGCGCCTCGAAATGGCACAGATGATAGGGCGTATAAAAGCAGTACAGGGGTCCGGTCCCCAGTTTATAGAGATTGAGATAATGCTGCTGCCGGGGGTGGTCATGGGTGCCCAATACGAACACCCCGGGGCCGGGTTCGGCGCCGACCACGTAGTCTACGATGCCCGGGCCGTCCAGCACTGCTTCCAGCGGGTAAAGCGCCGCCACCTCTTTGATCGGTGTGCCCGATGCCACGGTCGGGCCGAACATCCCCCGTTTGGCGACTTTCATGCCGGTGGCATTGGCCACAATGGCCTGCTCGAAGGAGATTTTCGTACCGTCGGCAAAGCTGGTCACCATGGCCGGGTTCTGCCCCCACTGCTTGGCAAACCCCTCCTGTGTCGTGGGGTTGCGGTATGGGTCGTGAAGCCCCTTGATGTTGCCACAGAGAACCGGCTTGACGCCGATGGATTTGACGAATCGGTATAAGTTCATGATGACGCCCGGCTGGTCGCCGTCTGCATTGGTGATCACCACGCCGGCCTTGTCCGCATAGACTTTCAGGATCGGGCCGATGGTGCCGTCAAGCTCGGCGTTCATCAGCACCACGTGTTTTCCGTGGTTGATGGCTTCGAGCACCAGGTGCGTGCTGAATTCGATGGCGCCGGTCACCTCGATGATCGCATCGATACCGTCAGCTTGACATACCGCCATCGCATTTTCGGTGATGGCGGGTATATCCTTTGAAATCAGTTCTTCGAGCTGCTCAACCGTCTCCGCGGCCTTGCTATTTTCCACACCCGCTTCCCGGTAGGCCCGTCGGGCGCCGTCGAGATGGCGATTGGCAATGGCCACCAGCTTCATTCCCTTGACAAAATTGGCCATTTGAAGGGCGATGCCGCGTCCCATGAAGCCGGCACCGATCATGGCCACACGGACGGGATTGCCCTGCGCATGCCTCTTCTTCAATTCGCTGTCAACGATGATCATTTAATTCTCCTGTGGATGTCACTAATTCCTCTTTTTACCACGAAGATCAAGAAGGACTCGAAGGGGGCGCTTTGCGCGTTAGCATGTTCTTCTTCGTGACCTTCGTGTCCTTCGTGGTGGGATGGTAGTTTTTTCATGTTTTTCTTTTTACCACGAAGAGCACGAAGGGCTCGAAAAGGGCGCTTTGCGCGTTAGCATGTTCTTCTTCGTGACCTTCGTGTCCTTCGTGGTGGGATTGGTAGCATTGCATGTTTTTCTTTTTACCACGAAGCGCAAGAAGGACTCGAAGGGGCGCTTTGCGCCTTAAAATGTTCTGCTTCGTGACCTTCGTGTGCTTCGTGGTGGGATTGGTGGCTTTTCATGTTTTCTTTTAACCATGAAGCGCACGAAGGGCTCGAAGGGGGTGCATT
>NZ_JAWOHB010000094.1:0-3638 GCF_046496365.1 Desulfosarcina sp. | reverse complement strand
ACCCTACGCAGCATTGCGGCCACGCCCTGGGTTTATCCCCGAAACTCCTGTCAAACACTTTGATCATTACTTGTGATTGTGGCCGGCGGCGTGAAAATGCATCAAAACCGTCGGTTTCAAAATGTAAAGCGGTTTTGGTTTTTATCTGCCAAGGGCGGGAACCGGTTTTCGGTTCCCGCCGTGGTGATGCTGGAATAGCGCATTACGATTCAACGCGGTCTTTCATGCGATAGCTGGGGCCTTCGATGAGCACGGTTTCGGCATGGTGGAGTAGCCGGTCGAGAATGGCGGAAGTCAGGGTGGCGTCGTTGTTGAAGATTTCGGGCCAGTTTTTAAATGCCCGGTTTGAGGTGATGATCAGGCTGCCGCGCTCGTAGCGGAGGCTGATGACCTGGAAGAGAAGGTCCGCGCCGGTTTTGTCGATGGGGAGATATCCCAGCTCGTCTAAGATCAGAATGGTGGGCTTGGTGTATTTTTTGAGTTCCTGCTTTAGCATGCCCCGGGCCTGGGCGGCCCCGAGGGTATTGATCACATCAATGGCCGTGGCGAACAGGACGGAATAGCCCTTCAGGCAGGCCTGATAGCCGATGGCCGAACTCAGATGGGTTTTTCCCAGCCCGACGCCGGCAAGGAAGATCACATTGGAACGGGTGGGGACAAACGGCAGGCGGAAGAGGTTTTGCACCTGGAGGCGATTGATTTTTTTCGGCCAGGTAAAATTGAACTGATCCAGGGTTTTGATCACGGGGAACCGTGCCATCTGGATGCGGCGTTTGATGGAGCGATCCTGCCGCCGGGCGGATTCGCCATCGGCCAGAGCCGCCAGGTAATCCACATGGTTCCATTGGTGTTTGGCCGCTGAAGCGGCCAGGGATTCATAATGCTCGGCCATGAAGGCCAATTTCAAATCAATGAGTTGGCGGTCCAGGGAGTCGGGGCGTTGCGTCATGATGTCTCCTTTCGGGTGTGATAGATGGACAGATCGGGTTGGGCCACGGTGATGTCGAGCAGGTCTTCCCGCCGGGTCAGATGCAATGCCCCGGGTTCCGGCCGGAAGCGGGCGCGCTGTTCCAAAATATTGGCAATGTATTCACTGGAAAACGCCTGATAAACAAAGGCGTCGGCCATGGCCCGGGCCACGGCGTCAGTGCCGTATATTTCACTTAACGCGACGATTTTACGGACATGATGGGCGGGATTCATCCTGCGCTGTTCCAGTTGTTGCCAATAGGCGTCGGCGTTTTGGGAAAGGGATAGAAAGCGCATGAACGTTTTCTGGTCCCGGGCTTTTTTACGCTGGGCGAGAAGCGCCTTTGGGTGATCCGGGTCTTCGATATCCTGATGCCGGTCATAGGAGCGATGGTGCCGGGCGATCAGATTGTCCTGCTGATAGACGCACAATCGATCCGGATAGATTTTGAGGGTCAGCAACGCGCCGGCATATTCCGCAGGAACCGAATAGCGGTTGGCGTCGACGGTGATCCGGAACTGAGAGGATGCCCGGACCTGGGTGACGGTGGCGACGTCAAAGGGATGTTCCGGTAGAGGGCGGAGATACGGCCGCTCCTTTTCAAGAAGATCGACGGGTTTTTGCCGGGTAACACCATGGATGCGGACATTGGCGATGGTGTCCAGCCAGAGGCGACCGGCGGGATTTAAAGCGCCAAAGTCTGGGATATCGAGACCGGAGAGGAAATTTTTTTTCACATACCCGACGCCGTTTTCGACCCGGCCTTTTTCGTTTCCCTTGCCGACATTGCAGGGAGTGATGGTAAAGCCGTAATGATTGGCGAAATCCAGGTATTTGGGGTTGAATACCGGATCAGCACCGATGATGCGCTTGAGCACCGCGGATTTGAGGTTGTCGGTCATCACCTTTGCCGGGACGCCGCCGAAGGCGTCGAAGGCATGCTGGTGGCAGGCCAGAAAGTGCTCCATGGTCTGGGAGACGGTAAATTCCAGATACATCATCCGGCTGTAGCACAACACCATGACAAAAAAGCTCAACCGCCGGGTGGTGGAACCGACAGGGACGATTCCAAACGAACCCCAGTCCACCTGGGCGCATTCTCCCGGGGCAAACGACAGGGTCAGGTAAGCCGGGGTGCGCCGGGGCCGGATGGCGCGGACGTAGTCCTTGACAATGGTATAACCGCCGTCAAAGCCTTTTTCCCGGATACGCGCAAGGACCTGGGCCGCGCTGTAGGGATGGGCGGTCACCATGCGGAGAATGTCGTTTTTAAAGGGATCGAGCTTGCTTTCCCTGGGGGGAGACGATCGTTGCCGGAACCGTTCCTGTTCCAGCCATTTAGCCACGGTTCTGGGGTCTATGGCCAGCTCCTTGGCGATCTGCGACGGCGTTAATCCTTGCTGCTCTTTGAGATGTTTGATGTTGCAGAACAGGTCATAATCGATCATGGGGCCTCCTTGATGATTTGTCTGAATATATTGGCCAGCAGCTGAGGCTCGCCGGCGGGTCTTGTGGGGCGTGGCGCGGGCATCGGTTCCATGGACAGGACCTGGTAAAGGGGTTCTTGCCAGGCGATCAGGCCGATGCGGATCAGTTCGGAGCGCGCCCGCTGCAAATCATCATCATTGAAGTTGAGCCGCCGTGCGATCGAGCGGTCGGCGTAGTAGCTGAGTCCTTTGGCATCGGCGACGGTGACCAGAAACAGGTAAAGCTTGGCAGCCGCATGACCGCATTGGTCGATGTAATGATCACGGACCAGCCGGTGATCCACCCAGCTGAACTGTTTGGGAACCTGGCGGATGCGTTGCGGACAGATGAGACGTTTGTGCATGTTGACCTCCTTTGGGTTGTTGGGATGGATACAGAATATCTCTGCCCACTTGTTGCATACGGCGGATGGCCAACGCGATGTCATCTTGTAGCGCATAACCGGTTAATTGGGCGATAAGTCCAATTAAAACGGGTTGTTGTTCGATGAAGAGATCTTGTAACGCCGGTTGAACAAAGTTGAAGTTAACCATTTGGTTTTGTTTTTGATTTTCACACAAGACATCTTGTAACGCATCCGGGTTATCGGATGGTTTGGCGCGCCAATAGCCGGGATGGTTTTGGCGCCACAGCCGGACCCGCTCGACGTTGGCGGGACCGGAGAAGTAATTTTTATTTTCCGGCTTATTCAGCCACCGGCGCTGACTGTCTTTTTTACTGGCATTTCGGCACTCCTGCCGTCCGCAGTAGTTTTGGTGGTGGGCATTACGCGGGTCAGGCGTAAAAAATGTTTTACAATGCCTGCATTTTCGTTTTCGGGTTCGTCTGATCATCGGCCGTTACCTCCCGGCCGGATCATGACGTCATAGGAAGCATGAGAAAAGAAGAAGATAGACGGGAAGAAAAGCAGAAGAAAACAGGAAGAAATTTATTTAAAAATGGAAATGGGGAAGAAAAATCAGGAAGAAAAAAACACTTTCACATCGGCGGTTTTACTATAATTTGAGACTGTCGGTGGCACTTAAATCTGCTACTGCGCAAATGCATACTGCAAAATCTAAGAGCATAGAAGCTTTTTGCGACGAAAATCTTAATGGGAAGAGAGTTTGTTTCACAGGAGAAAT
Source organism: Desulfosarcina sp. (assembly GCF_046496365.1). Taxonomy (GTDB): domain Bacteria; phylum Desulfobacterota; class Desulfobacteria; order Desulfobacterales; family Desulfosarcinaceae; genus Desulfosarcina. Next base: position 56 of record NZ_JAWOHB010000094.1, on the reverse strand, counting down.
GCAATCTACATTGAATGGTGAACCGATCACAAGAGATTTAGCCGAGACGATTGCAG
>NZ_JAWOHB010000020.1:0-4059 GCF_046496365.1 Desulfosarcina sp. | reverse complement strand
AGCCTTGAAAAACTTTAAAAAAGACAAGCAAATGGGGAATAACGGCAACTGGGATTTAAAAACCCAAAAGATGTTGTTTGAAAATTCAGGGTTATAAACACCCCTGGCATTGGCGGGTCCTTCGGTATATATTTGTAGTTGCAACGACAGCCGGTTCAAATAGAGGGATGAAATACCGGCTGTCGGCTATGTGCTTTTATAATCATGAGGGGTACCCGCTTGGCCAGGTCTGCCTTCCCCAATGACCGCAGCGCCTCCACTGGCGGGCAATAGCAGCGACGTGCCGATCCCCGCTTATTTTTCCGCCTCCTGGGGCTGTTGCCTGAGTTGATTGATCAATTCCTGCAGCCTGCCGGTCGCTTCCTGCAGGATGCGGTGAATCTCCTCAATGCCCTGAACAATCAGACCGGAGGGGGTCGATGCCGCCGCTTTCTCCTCGGCAGATGGGTCGGCCTCCACTCCCGGCGGCCGGCCTGTCAGGTCGTTGATGGCGCTGTCCAGGGTCTGCTGCATTACCACCCGATGGGAATCGGCCAGGATAATGCGCCGCAATTCCGGGAAATCAAGGGCTTCTGGCTTGAGAAACACCGGTTCGGCATACAGAACGGCATCGCCGATGGGAACAACCAGCAGAATCCCCCGGAATACTTCGGAGCCCACCTGACCCCACAGAGTGAACTGCTCCGAAATAACCGCGTCATTGTCAATGCGCGCTTCCACCTGGTTGGGGCCGTCCACATGCCGGCCCGAGGGGAAACGGAACAACTCCATTTTGCCGTAGTGTTCTCCGTCGCTGCGGGCTGCAATCCAGCCGACCAGATTGTGGCGGTCGGATGGGGTGAACGGCTGAATGAGCAGAAACTCCTCCTTCTCTTCGCCGGGCAGACGGGCCACGATATAGTAAGGCTTCAGCGCCTGGGTCTGGCCGAAGGAGCTCTGAACAGGTATGGACCACTGATCTTCCTTGTTGTAGAAGACGACGTGATCCTCCATGTGATACTGCAGCAGCATTTGAGACTGGATGGTAAACAGATCCAGGGGATAGCGAAGGTGCTCTTTCAGATAGCCGGGCATCTCTTCCAGGGGTTTGAACAGCCCGGGGAAGATGGCCTGATAGGTCATGATCATTGGATCAGATGGATCCGCAACATAATAGTCGATGGTGCCATGGTAAGCATCTACGACCGCCTTGACGCTGTTTCTGATGTAGTTGAAGCTGTCCATGTAAGGCGTGGCATACGGATAGCGGCGGGTAAAGGTGTAGGCGTCCTGAATCCAGAAAAGACGCCCATCGGCCACAACCGCATAGGCCTCCTGGTCGCGCATCAGAAAGGGTGTCACGGTGGCAAAGCGCTCGGGCACGGTGCGGCGGTATTGAATGCGGCTGTCGGATGCAATTTCGCCGGAAATCAGAATATTTACATCCATGAATTTAATGCTGTAAATTAATCTGCGGAAAAAGCTGCTCAGTTGAACACCGCCTTTGCCTTCATAGCGCACATAAGCCGGACCATCGGGCCCGGGGTAGTTGAACTCCTGCATGCCGCTGCGCACGATGAGGAAATCGAGACTTTTTAAACCGTAATAAATATCAGGGCGCGTCAGGGGGATGGCACCCGCCGGCGGCACATCCTTGATAAAAAAGCCGGGTCGTCCGCCACGATCCACCTCGGTTACCGGTGTCATCGCCACGCCGTACCCATGGGTAAACTGCAGATGGCGGTTGACCCAGCGCTGGGCTTCGGCGGGCAGCTTTTCCGCAGAGAGCTCCCGGGTTGCCAGCATTACCTGGCGCAGCTGGCCGTCGACGCGGTAGCGGTCGGTGTGAACGGCCATAAAGTCGTAGTACAGCCTGAAGAACTGAATCTGGTTATAGCTTTGAAGCAGAGGCCCCTCATCCCACAGGCGGATGTTCTGAATGGTGCCCTGGTTATCGGCCACGGCCTGCTCATCAACTTTTCCCTGTGCGGGATGGCTGCGTGACTGGATGTCCGTCAGCCCGTAGGCATTGCGCGTAAAGGCGATGTTGTTGGCCAGATAGTCTGTTTCTCGGGCCAATTCACTGGGTTCCACATGCAGCCGTTGCACCAGGGCCGGCAGAACACTGCCGAACACCAGGGTCAGACCCACCCAGGCTATGACGGCGTAGACATCGATGCGGGGATTTTTGAAACGCCGGCTGAAAAAGAGCATCCCCGAGCAGGCCAGGGCCACAAAGGTCAGAAAAAATCGTGCGGGCATGGTGACGTAATGGTCGGTATACCCAACCCCATACACTGCGCCGGTGGGGGAATAGAGCAGGTCGTAACGTCCCAGCCAGTGCCCTGCGGCAATCAGCAGAAAAATAAAGGCGCCCATCAGGGCCAGATGTGAGCGGATGGCAGGGGAGAGGGAAAAGCGCTCTCCCCGCAGGCTGCTGGCCAGATAATAGAGCGCCGCCGCACCGATGCCGATGACCACCAACACGCTCAGCAACCAGGTACGCAGAAACGTCACTGCAGGCAGGGTAAAAATATAGAAGGAGAAGTCCCTGTTGAAAATCGGTTCGGTTTCGTTGAACGGTACGCCATTGAAAAAACGCAGAAAGAGTTCCCATTCCGCGGCCAGGCGCGTGGCCATCAGCACCGCCCCTACTGCAACGGCGGCCCAGCCAAGCCAGATCAGCAGGGTGATGGCGATCCGATAGGAGTCCGGGGGCATTTCGGAACCATCGGTAGGCAGGGTCCGGGGCGTGGTGCGAAAAACCGCCAGCAGGTTGGGAATCGCCACCGCCAGGAAAACGGCGGATCCCAATAGAAACAGCCATATTCGCGTGCTCATCACTTTCAGCAGCACGGACTGGTGCTCCAGGTTGCTGAACCACAGCCAGTCTCGATAAAAGGACATGGCCCAGCTTAACAGGTTCCAGAGCGCAAAAACGGCAAGGCCCAGACCGATCCATTTGGCCAGGCTGGAAACTTTTTTAAAATCAAGGTCTTCGGGGCGAAACTGGGGGAGTTGTCCCCTGGGAAAATCATTGTTGGAAGCATTTTGCATGGGTGCGTACCACCTTGGTTATTTGAAATTCATCGTGTTGCAGGCCTCCGAAAGAAGGAAACCGGCGCCAATTCACAGTCCATCAAGAATCTTCACGACAGTTGGAGCCGATCCTGTCGGCAAAACAGCGATCATTTTCTTTATTGCACATTTAACTCCATTGGGTCAAACACCATCGGATGAATCACGCGGCTTTTCGGCAGTAAAAATGCAGGTTGAAAGGATCGTCGGGAATTTCGAGCACAGAAACCGAAGAAAAACCGGCGGCATGAAGCATCTCCACCGCTTTTTCACGCCCCCACATCATTCCCAGTCCGGCGCCGCCGTCCACCAGCCCCACCGGCATGCAATGCATCAGGCTGACCGTGTACAGGAACGCTCCCATCGGATGCTTCGCGTTTTTCGACAAATGACTGCTGGCATCGATGTCCACCATGGAAAATCGTCCCCCCGGCTTCAGTACCGCCAAAACGTTTCGAAGCGCCGCCTGGGGATGGGGTTGATCATGCACGGCATCGAAGGCCGTGATATAGTCGAGACCTGCTGTAAACGCTGGATGGTGATCCAAACAAGCTGCATCCGCCGCAATGAATTCGATATTTTTTAGCGACAAGTTCCCAGCGGCCCTTGCCGCCTTTTCAATCGCCGCTTGCGAGATGTCGACTCCGACGAATCTGCTTTCCGGATAGGCGGCCGCCATCAGATTCGTCGCCACACCCTCGCCGCATCCTATGTCACATACGTCGATGCCGGAAGCCAGCGCCGCCGCCATTTGCCCGTCTTCAATGGACGGCAAAAACTTGGATACCAGCACCGCTTCATGTTTGGCATCGGCGAGTTGCGACATAAAGGCTTGGAATTCGGGATAATGTTCGTATCCCACCCCTTCTCCGGTGGCAAAGGCCCGGATCACCGGTGCCATTGCGGACAGCGTCAACAGCGGAATTTCCTGCGTGTAGACCCCCAGATTGGCATTGCCGGAACGACGAGCTATCAAATCTGCATGGGCCTTGGGAAGAAAAA
>NZ_JAWOHB010000200.1:0-3750 GCF_046496365.1 Desulfosarcina sp. | reverse complement strand
TCCATTTCCTCCAGAAGCACTTCATAGAGAATATCTTCTTTTCTGGCAAAGAAATTGTAAATGTTGGCGGGTTTACAGCTGTATGCCCTGGCGATGTCCTGCATGCTGGTTGAATTGTATCCCTTGCTCCAGAAAAGGGCCCGGGCTTTGTTCAACATTTTCTGCTTGCTATGTTTTTCAGCCATTTGGGTAGCAGTAACTTCAGTTGCGCCATGGTGCCAACTGTTTGAAACGGTGAGGACAGAAAGCGGAGATATTAATGAACGACCATTAACACTCGACGCGACGGGTGTCAAGGATATTTCATTTGATAGATGGGATATGGAGAATCTCCTTTATCACGAAAGCAAGAAAGCACGAAAAAGAAATAGAAAAATTTCGTGTTTTCGTCCTTTCGTGTTTTCGTGATTGGTTTTATCTTTCACTCGACCGCTTGAATCCTGCAGCCCTAATTGATCACACGTACTCAGTAAAATCATCGGCGGTTTATCTTCGTTCCAGCACCGCTGCGATTCCTAATCCGCCGCCGCCGCAGATGCACTCCAGGGCGTAGACGGCATCACGGCGCTGCATTTCGTGCAGCAGGGTTACCAGCACGCGTGTGCCGGTGCAGGCGATGGGGTGTCCCAGCGATATGCCGGATCCATTGACATTGACTTTGGCGTAATCCTGTGGATTCAGGCCCATTTCTTTGAGGTCTGCCAGCACCTGGGCGGCAAAGGCTTCCTGGAGTTCTATTAATTCGATCTGCGCCAGAGTCAATCCGGCTGCCGTCAAGGCTTTTGCGACAGCCGTGGGTACGGTTCGGTAGGTGTGGCGCGGATCGCTGCCGGCCACCGCGCAGGATCTGACAATCGCCAGGGGCTCGCGCTTCAATGCTTCGGCTTTTTCCACCGCCATCACGACAACTGCAGCGGCACCGTCATTTTCGGTCGACGAATTGCCCGCCGTACATACGCCGCCCAGTACGGGCTTGAGCCGGGCGAGCTTTTCCAGCGTGGTGTCCTGCCGCGGGTTCTCGTCCCTGTCGACAAGGATCGGGCCGCCTTTGGCCTGAGGAACGGAAACAGGAATAATTTCAGCGTCGAATTTTCCGGCATGGGCGGCTGCGCAGGCTTTACGGTGACTTTCCAGCGCCCAGCGGTCGCACTGGTCGCGGGAAATTCCTTCTGTTGCGGCGGCCGTTTCCGCCCAGCTCATCATGGACGGCAAAATGCCGTAGCGTTCCTCAGGCTGCGACATCACCCGCGCCCGCTGAATACGGTCATAGAACCGAAGCCCCCAGATGGCCAGGTCTCCGTGGCCCCGAGGCATGCCCTTTTGGCCGCCGATGCCCCATTTTATCGATCCGGGTAGATAGAATTCCGCATTGCTCATGCTTTCGACGCCGCCGGCGACAACGATGTCCGCCTGACCTGCTCGAATCAAGGCAAGGGCATGGCGCACCACATCCAGACCGGTACAGCAGCGTCGATCCAGGGTGATGCCCGGAACGGAATCGGGCCATCCGGCCTTGAGCAGCGCCATGCGGGCGATGTTGACATATTCTCCGTTCTGGTAGGATTGGCCCAGAACCACTTCGTCCACCCTGCCGGGGTCGATGCCCGCCCGATCCACTGCCGCATTCAGAACCAGCGCGGCAAGGTCGTAGGCCGCCACATTTTTCAGCGCCCCCATGTAACGCCCCACCGGCGTACGCACGCCGCTTACAATCACTGCTTCTCTCATAGCGAATGTCCCTTTAACCAATTGAAGCTGGGTTCAACTTTATCACGAAAGCACGAAATGACGATAGCACGAAAAAAAGATAGAAAAATATCGTGTTTTCCATCTTTCGTGTTTTCGTGATTTATTTTTTATCACGTGACCCCTCGAATCCTTGAACCCTTTTTTAGAATGCTTTGACGGGCATTTCGACGACTTCCCTTCCTTTTCGCAGACACGTGTCCAGAACGGCAAGGATTCTGGGCAGGGTGATGTCGGCATAATAGGTGGCCTGCATCACTTTTCCCTGGTAAAAAGGGATGTTTTTTCCGTTGTCGATGGCCTTTCGGGCGGTATTTGCCATATCGAGCAGCCGCCACACCAGGGTGACTTCACTGAAGGCCATCAGTGCCGGATACGTGTTCGAGGCCCACTGCAGGATGTCATCGGACATCTGCCGCTGCATGAAATCCACGCCATGCCACAATCGATCGGCGACCCCGGCCAGGTGACGGATTTTTTCGTCGATCCGGGGATGACGGCTGCCGGCATTCAGGAATGCCTTAAGTTCGGCTTTGAACGAAAGATATGCCGCGCCGCCGCAGTTGCGCATCTTTCTGCCCATGAGATCCATGGATTGAATACCGTTGGTGCCCTCGTAGAGCGACATGATTTTGGCATCCCGCAGATACTGCTCCAGGGGATAGTCCCGGCAATACCCGTAGCCGCCCAGACACTGGATGGCGGTTTCACAGACACGAAAGCCTCTCTCCGAGCAAAAAGCCTTGATGACGGGTGTAATAAAATCAAGCAGGTTTTGATAGTGCTCCTTTTTCTCTCCGTCCGGCAGCTCCATGGCTAGGTCCTGCCAGAAGGCGCCCGTGTAAATCATGGAGCGCATACCGTCTACGGATGCTTTCATCCAGAGCAGCATGCGCCGCACATCCGGATGGTCGATGATGGGTACGTCGCCGGATTTTCGCTTGGCCACATCACGCCCCTGAATGCGGTTTTTGGCGTATTCGAGGGCGTTTTGGTAAGCGGTGCCGGCCAGCGCCATGCCGCTGACGCCGGTGTTGATCCGCGCGGCATTCATCATTTGAAACATGTGCATCAGCCCCCTGTTTGCCCGGCCGCAAAGATACCCGATGCAGTCATCGTTCGCACCGAAGCTCAGGCTACAGGTGGGAGATGCGTGCAAGCCGAGTTTTTCTTCGACCCGAGTGCAGATGACGTCGTTGAAGGCGCCCGGGGAACCATCCGCATTCAGCCGGAATTTGGGCACAATGAACAGGGAAAGACCCTTGACGCCGTCGGGCGCACCGTCGATTCTTGCCAGAATCAGGTGGATGATATTATCCGTCAGGTCATGGTCGCCCCAGGATATGAAGATTTTGTTGCCCTTGATCCGGTAATGATCCCCCTGCAGGCAGGCAGTGGTCTGAAGGGCTGCAAGATCGGACCCCGCATCCGCTTCGGTCAGGCACATGGTACCGGACCAGATGCCCGAGAACATATGGGGTACATACGCTTTTTTCTGCGCATCGCTCCCGAAGCTTTCGATCAGGTGCGCCGCACCATGGGTCAGACTGGGCGCCATGTTGAAGGCCTGGCAGGCGCCATACATTAGGTCGTTGATCACGATGCGCATCATGTGGGGGAATCCCTGTCCGCCGTATTCGAGATCACGGGCTGCGGCCGTAAACCCCGCCTGACCGTAACGTCTGAAGGCTTGCCTGAATTCAGGCGGAGAAAAGACCCTGCCGTTTTCATAGCGGGCGCCCCAGGACTCGCCGATTTCCTGCAAGGGATCCAGAACGCCGGCGGCGAATGCGACGGCCTCGGCAAGCAGCAGGTCAAATGCTTTTTCATTTAACCCCTTGTAACGATCCAGTTTACAGAGGCAGCCATAATTTAACTGCTCTTTCAGAATAAAACGCAGATCCTTCTGATTCACCTTGAAATGCGGCATGTTTTTTCAATTCCTTCAAGCGCTCGGCCTGGAAAAGGTTCCGCTTGAGTATCCTTGGGTGGTAATGAATGCTC
>NZ_JAWOHB010000148.1:0-9072 GCF_046496365.1 Desulfosarcina sp. | reverse complement strand
CAAGTTCAAACCGGGCAAGAAACTGAGAGAGGCTGTTTAAATTCCAGCCCCCCCAATTTTAAAAGGCGGCCCGCCGGGTTGGATGAACCCGGCGGGCCGCCTTTTAAAATTGGGGGGGCTGGAATTTAAACAGCCTCTCTCAGTTTCTTGCCCGGTTTGAACTTGACCACATTGGCGGCCTTGATCTTGATTGCCTCACCGGTCTGCGGGTTGCGTCCCTTGCGGGCTTTGCGGCGCACCTTCATGAAGGTTCCAAAACCCACCAAAGTCACTTTGCCATCTTTTTTCTTCAGGGCCTTGGCGACGTTGGCGATGAAGGAGTCCAGCGCGGCGGCGGCGGCGACTTTGGTGATGCTGGACTCTTCTGCCATTTTCTCAACTAATTCAGCCTTTGTCATCTTTTCCTCCTTTGATGGGTGTGAAATAGGAACCTAATAATTGATGCTTATTTTTCGGGATTACAGCAAATTTTTGACGGTGTCAACAGCGAAACCGCATGAAACAAGGGTTTGAGGGAAGAAAAACGGCGCTAATGCTTGAAACTGCGCTGTCCAGTAAAGACCATGGCCACATCAGCCTCGTTGCACGCCTGGATGGATTGGTAATCGTTGTTTGATCCGCCGGGTTGAACCACTGCGGTGATGCCTTCGCGAATCCCCACATCCACACCGTCCCGGAACGGAAAGAACGCATCGCTGACCATGCTGGCACCGATCAGGCCGCCCTTTTGGGCTGCAACGCGCGCGTCGATTTCCGCCCTGCGTTCCGGATCCTTCATCTCGTTGTAGGGCGTCTGCCAGGTTTCGAAGCAATAGCGGTCGGCCAGTTTGCGGTAGGCCTTGTCCCGGGCGATTTCCGCCACGCCGACCCGGTCCTGCTCGCCGGTGCCGATGCCTACGGTGGCCAGGTCCTTGACGTAGAGCACCGAATTTGACGTGACACCCGACTCCACCAGCCAGCCGAACAGCAGGTCCGCGTACTCGCGGTCGGTGGGCATTCGGCGGGTCTGGTAAACTTTCCCGTCGGCCTCGCAGCGGGCCGGCTTCAGATCGGCCCGGGTTTGCGCCCGGGGCACAAAGGACCACTGGGCGATGATGCCGCCGTCAATGAGACTCTTGAACTCCACACAACGCCGGCCGACAAATTCGTGCAGCCTGGCGATGTTGCCGATACGGATCACCCGCAGGTTTTTCTTGCGGGAGAAGATCGCCATCACCCCCGGTTCGAAATCGGGTGCCACCACCACCTCGGCATACTGGCTGCAGATGGCTTCGGCGGACGCTATATCCACGCTGCGGTTCACGGCGATGCAGCCGCCGAAGGCGGCCACCCGGTCGGCCCGGTTGGCTTTGAGGTAAGCCTGCTCCAGGGTCTGGGCCTGGGCAACGCCGCACGGGTTGTTGTGCTTGACGATCACCGCCGTGGGTCGGTCTGTGAAATATCTGAGGATATTGAGAGAGTTGTCCGCGTCGGTAAGGTTGGTCTTGCCCGGGTGCTTGCCTGACTGCAGCAGTTCGATGTCCGAAGCCAGATACTGGCCCGGCTGGATGGTTTGCGTCTCCCCGAGGACAAGGTTGCCGTTGACCATGCGGTACAGGGCGGCTTCCTGGCCGGGGTTTTCACCGTATCGCAGTCCTTTCTGGACGGCATCGATGGTCCAGGTGACCTTTTCGTAAAACAGGGTCTGCCGCCGGTCCTGGTCAACGAAGCTGATCTCCATTTTCGGGGGAAAATGGTCGTCCATGATGGTCCGGTACATGGTTTTCAGATTTTCAGCCATGGTAATGCTCCTGGGTTTTTGAAGATAAAAAAGGATCCAAGGGGTCGAGGATTCAAGGGGCCAGGGGAACTCCGTCAACCCCGAAAATCGAACGAACCCAACGCAGTCACCGGTTCTGCAGCCGGTATGCTTTCTCGACCGCCGCAAAGCCGGTGTCGGCCAGGTATGCGGCAATGGCCGCGTCGTAGGCGGCGGTGTGGGCGAAAGCCTTGCGGGCCAGCCGGTACCGCAGGTGCAGGGGGGTGCACCCATCGTCTTGGTCCATCGCATCGGCGATCCGTGCGTAATCGCCGGGATCCACCACCGACGCCACCCGGATGAAGTTTTTGGCCGCAGCCCGGATCATGCACGGTCCGCCGATGTCGATGTTGCCGCGGGCCTGTTCCGCTGTCACGGCTGCATTGGCGATGGTCTGCTCGAACGGGTAGAGGTTCACCACGACCATGTCGATGGGGATGCCCCCGGTGCGCTTTAGATCCAACTGGTGGGCCTGGTTGTAGGTTTCGGTGAGAAGTCCCAGGTAGATCTTGAAATCCAGGGTTTTCACCAGTCCCCCCTGGGTTTCCGGCTGTCCGGTGTAGTCGGACACCTGGGTCAGGCAGCCATCGGCCCGGCTGCCCAGAATTTCCCGGAGGCGGGCAAAGGTTCCGCCGGTGGAAAAGATCCGCATGCGCGGATTGATATCCAGCAGCCGGGGGGCGAAAGTCTCCAGCCCGCTTTTGTCGGAAACACTGATCAGCGCATGCTTCACCCTGACCCGGTCGTCAATTTCCGTCACCACGTTGATTGCCATGTCGCCTTACCTTTCTCCTTCGTATTCTTCCATGAACCGGTCGAAAAAGCCGGCCATGAAGCGGTGCCGTTCATCGGCCAGGCGCCGGCCTGTCACGGTGAGGATCCGGTCGCGGATCTTGGCCAGCTTGACCACGTACTCGCGGTAGCCCGTGTCGTCGACGGAATAGGCCGGCGCACGGGTCACATCAATCTCGGGGCTGTGCAGCCTGGCCCCCAGTTCACCGGCAAACAGAAATGCCCGGGCCACACCCACAGCGCCGATGGCGTCCAGCTTGTCCGCATCGAACAGCACACAGGCCTCGAGGGTCCGGGGGGTTTCGCCCCGGCGGAACCGGTGGGCGGCGATGCAGTGGATGACATTCTCCCGGCGTGCATCCGCCAGGGGATGCATATTCAGGATTTCCCGGGCGATGGCGGCGCCTTTCTCCGCGTGGCAGACCTTGCCGCTGGCCCGGTCCTGATGGGCGCGGCCGATGTCGTGAAGGTAGGCGGCGGCTTCCGTGACCAGCAGGTCCGCACCTTCGGCGGCGCCGATGCGCCGGCAGAGCCGGTGCACCCTCAGGGTGTGGTCCCAGTCGTGGCTCCCGCGGGCTTGTGAAAAGTGGGCCTGTGCCTGTTCACGGATGCGGGCCAGGAAGTTTTTCTCGGTTTCGGTCATGGTCGCTGCACCACCGGCGCGGGTGTACCGGACTGCGCGCGGTTTCATCACCGCGCAGCCGTCATGCGTTTGCCCATTGGTCTCATTCGAGGGACATGATTCCTTCCCAGCGCTGATATTCTGTGTCCGCAGGCAGATCTTTCGACTTGAGCAGCCCGATTATCTCCGGGTCGTTGAAGCGCAGGAAGGGGTTGACGGTGCGTTCATCGTCCAGGGTCGAGACCACATGGTGTGGATCGTAGCGGGCGGCGTAGGCATCAATGGCGCGGTTTTCCGGGGTCAGGTGCCGGGCAAAGGCCAGGGACGCCTTGACGTAGTCGTGGCCGGCATAAATTCGAGTGGTGCCGGGGTAACCCATGAGCAGACGGATGGACTGGTAAAAGGCCTTCAAGTCTCCCGAAAAGCAGTTGCCCACCGTGCCGTTGAACAGGGTGTCCCCGGTGACCAGAAAATTGCCGGCGGCAAAGGTCACCGAGTCCATGGTGTGGCCCGGGGTCCGGCGGACGGTCACCTTCTCGCCCTCGAGGTCGATGGTGTGGCCCTCCGGGAACGTGCGGTGGTCCAGGTGCGCGGCGCCCGATGCGTTGGCCAGTTGGCGGGTGCCCGCAGTATGGTCGCCGTGGCCGTGGGTGTTGGTGACATGGTTCAGCTTCAGGCCGTTGTCACGGACAAAGCCGAGAATTGCATCCACGGCGCCGCCATCGATGGCCAGCGCCGAGCTGCCCGTGTACACAAGATACCCCAGGTTGTCCCCGCCGTACAAAAACTGTTTAATTTTCATGTGTCGCTCCTCCGCTGGGATTCCTCACCGCCATAAGCTCAGATTCTGCATTGATATCGATATATTAAACTGCGGCTCCACGCAACCATAAAAAACGCTTGCGACCGCCGCGTGGCCGGGCCCGGCCGTGCCACTGCAGCGGTTCAAAATATAATATTTACTCCACTTTAATCCACCTGGTTGACGATTGGGCGCTTTTATGTTTAACTTTCAAAAATTATTAATAAAAATTTAGGATTCATACATACTTTTTTCTTGACACAGTAGGAAATTTGTACTTTTATCCAGGCATGGTGGATTAAAGTGGATTAAATTGGTGAAACATGTTTCGGGGAAGCTCCTTTCATACCATTGACCCAAAAGGGCGGATTATCATTCCGACGCGGTTTCGGGAGGTGATCACGGCCAGCGGAATCGACAGCATCATGATCACCCGCATGGACCGCTGCCTTTTTGCCTACACCCACGACGAATGGGGCAAACTGGAACAGAAAATACTCGCTCTGCCCGAAAAAAGCGAGGCCATGCGGCGGTTTCAGCGCACATTTATCGGCGGGGCCCACGACTGCAAGTGTGACGCCCAGGGGCGCGTGCTGATTCCCCCTTTCCTGAAGCAGTATTCCAACCTGGACAAGGAGATCGTCCTGGTAGGCGTGACGGCCCGTTTTGAGATCTGGTCGCGGGAAAACTGGGACCAGGAGAACGAATTGATGGAAAAGGATATGCGCAACGACCAGGTGCGGCGCGAGATCGCCCAGCTGGGGATTTAGCCCATGTCCGACTACCATGTCACCGCCATGCTTGCAGAAGCGGTGGACATGCTGGCTTGCCGGCCGGGCAAGATCATCGTTGACGGCACACTCGGCGGCTCCGGCCACGCCCGGCGGATCTGTGAGCAGATCGGCCCCGGCGGCGTCTTCATCGGTATCGATCAGGACCGGGATGCCATTGAACAGGCCCGCAGGGTGCTTCCCGCCGACGAATCCCGGATCCACATCATCCACGGCAACTTCGTGGATCTTCCGCTGTTGCTTTCAAAATTGGATATCGATGCCGTGGACGGCATTCTCATTGACATCGGCCTCTCTCTTCACCAGATCGAGGCCAGTGGCCGTGGATTCAGTTTCAGTCGGGATGAGCCCCTGGACATGCGGATGGACGACCGATCTCCTGTAACCGCCGCCGATCTGGTGGCATCCCTGAGCGAACGGGAACTGGCCCAGACGTTCAGCCGCCTGGGTGAAGAACGCTGGTCGACGCGAATCGCCCGTTTTCTGGTGGCCAAACGCAAGACGGGCCCGGTGACCACCAGCGGCCAACTGGCCCGACTGGTCGCGGAGGCGGTTCCTGCCGGCGCGGCGCGGTCGCAGAAGATTCACCCGGCCACGCGGGTGTTCATGGCCCTGCGCATCGCCGTGAACCATGAACTGGACGTGCTGGCGCGCTTTCTGGAAACAGCTGTGGATCTGCTCAATCCGGGCGGCCGCCTGTGTGTGCTTTGTTTCCACTCTCTGGAAGACCGCATCGTCAAGCACCGTTTCCGGACGATGCAGCACCCGTGCACATGTCCGCCGTCCTTTCCCCGTTGCGTCTGCGGCCGTCGGCCAACCGTCCGGCTGTTGACCCGAAAGGCGATGCGGCCTTCAGAAGCGGAGATACGCAAAAACCCCATGGCCCGCAGTACGCGGCTGAGAGCCGTGGAGAAATTGTGATGGCCGCCCCGGGCAGAATACTTCCGCGGCGGACCCTCGAGGGCAGCGGGAAGGGGCAGGACAGCACCGGCAACCGCAAGGTCCGGCCGCCGGGAAAAACCATGACCAGCCTCTGGATGGTTCTGATGGCCCTATTTTTTGTGCAGGCCCTGTTTTATGCATGGTGCAGGGTCCAGTGTGTCAACGTCGGGTATGGCATCGACCGGGAAAACCAGCGGCACCAGGCATTGCTCAAGGAGCGCAACACCCTGAAAATTGAACTTGCCCGGCTTAAATCACCGGAGCGGATTGAAACCATTGCCCGGACCCGGCTGGGCCTGATCATGCCCGATTCCGAGCAGACGGTGGCACTGCCATGAGCACCTCGGCAACCACACGGACACGCCTGCGGGCCGGAATCGTCGGGGCGTTTTTTTTAATGGCCCTTGTCGCCATCAGCCTCCAGGCAATCCGGCTGCATGTGTTCAAGGGGGCCTGGCTTTCCGAGCGCGCGGCCCGTGAATACGAGGGGGCCCTGGTGGTGCAGGGCAAGCGCGGGGCCATCATGGATCGCAACGGCAACCCGCTGGCCGTGAGCATAGACAGCCCGTCAATCGCCGCATATCCCCGCCAGCTTGCGGATCGCAAAGCAGCCGCAGGGCAGCTGGCCAAAGCCCTGAACCAGCCGCAGCGGGAGGTATACGCCAAGCTGGATCCCAAACGGTCGTTCGTGTGGCTCAAACGCCAGGCCATTCCCAGGCAGGCCGAAGCGGTTCAGGTGCTGGGACTCAAGGGGGTCGATTTTATCACCGAACACAGCCGTTACTATCCCAGCAAGACCCTGGCGGCCCAGCTGGTGGGGTTTTCCGGTATCGACGGCCACGGCCTGGAAGGGTTGGAGTTCTATTACGACGCCTACCTGAAGGGCAATGAGCAGAAGATTGCTATCCTCAAGGATGCGCTGGGACGTCGGTTCGAGGGCGCGATGCCGGCGAGCCTGACCGGGGGCAGCAACGTGGTGCTGACCATCGATGGCACCATCCAGCACATCGCCCAGAAAGCACTCGAGGCAACGGTGACCGAAAACGCGGCCAAATCGGGCATCGCCATCGTCATGGTTCCGGCCACCGGGGAGGTTCTGGCCCTGGCGCACTGCCCGTTTTTCAATCCCAACCGGTACGGGGATTTCGGACGCGAATTGTGGAGAAACCGCGCCATCACCGATCCATTTGAGCCCGGCAGCACCATGAAGATATTCAGCGTGGCGGCGGCTATCGACAGCGGCATCTGCTCGGCGTCGACGATCTTCTACTGTGAAAACGGCGAATACCGGATCGGCAGAAACACCATTCACGATACCAAGTCGCACGGGTGGCTGTCATTGCAGCAGATTGTCAAGTACTCGAGCAACATCGGCACCGTGAAGATGGCTGAAAGGCTGGGCACTCACCAGCTGCACGACTACCTGCGGGCCTTCGGTTTCGGTCAGCGATCCGGTATCAGCTGTCCCGGTGAAACCGCCGGCAGCCTGAGCAGCTTCAAAACCTGGTCCGCCATCGATGCGGGCGCCATCTCCTTCGGGCAGGGCATTGCGGTCTCCGCCATTCAACTGATTGCGGCGGCATCGGCCATCGCCAACGACGGACTGCTGATGAAGCCGCTTTTGGTCAGGGAGATCACTGACCGCGACGGACGCACGCTGGAGCGCTTCTCCCCCGAGCCGGTCAGGCGGGTGGTCAGTTCGCACACCGCCGCCACGGTGCGGCGGATTCTGAAAACGGTTATCTCCGAGGGCGGCACCGGGGTGAATGCGGCCATGGCGGGGTATTCCGTGGGCGGCAAGACCGGCACCGCCCAGAAAATCGGTGACAGCGGCACCTATGCCAAGGGGCTCTATGTGTCTTCTTTCGTGGGCTTTGCCCCGGCGGATCACCCGGAACTGGCCATTTTGGTAATCGTCGACGAGCCCAGGAAGCAGAGCTATGGCAGCGTCGTGGCGGCACCCGCCTTCCGCCAGATCGCCTTGGAAGCCTTGAACTATCTCAACATCCCCCCGGGACCCGATGCCGACCGATTGCGGGTGTCCCGGGGCAACAGGGCCAACGGATGAAGCTGTCAGCGCTCACGGATCGACTCGAGGTTGAATCTGCAGCCGCCATGCGGCCGTCTGCGGATCCGGAGGTGACCGGCGTGTGCTACGACTCGCGCCGGTCGGCCCCGGGCTGTGTGTTCGTGGCCATCGAAGGGTTCAGCGTCGACGGACACCGCTTTATTCCCGAGGCCGTGGCGCGGGGGGCGGTGGCTGTGGTCTGTCGCCAGCCTGCCGCGGTCGATGCGCTGGTGATCCGCGTGGCGGACACACGCGCGGCGCTGGCTCATCTGGCGTGCCGATTTTACGGCCATCCGGCCGATGGGATGACCCTGGTGGGGGTCACCGGCACCAGCGGCAAGACCACGGTCACCTATCTGCTGGAGCGGATCCTGGCAGAGGCCGGGCATCGACCCGGTGTGGTGGGGACGATCAACTTCCGCTATGGCGGCCAGGCGTTCACGAATCCGGTGACCACGCCCGAATCCCTTGAACTTCAGGGAATCTTTCGGCAGATGGCCGACAGCAAAACCACCCATGTTGTCATGGAGGTCTCCTCCCACGCCCTGGATCTGCATCGGGTGGACGGCTGCCGTTTCGACGTGGCTGTTTTCACCAATTTGTCCCATGACCACCTGGACCATCACGGCAGCATGGACGGGTACTGGCGCAGCAAGAAAAAACTGTTCGGCGAATACCTGAAACCGGCGGACGGCGACCACCCGGTGCGGGCCGTGGTCAATACGGACGATTCCCGCGGGAGTGAACTGGCCGGGAGCCTGGGCGCCATGGTCCTGCGCACCGCTGTCTGCAAAGCGGGAGATGTGGTGCCGCTGGGCGTGGTCAGGGACCTGGCGGGCATTCGCGGAAGCATCGCCACACCCGATGGCGAGATTGCCTTCGCTTCGCCCCTGGTGGGGGATTTCAATCTCGAGAATATTCTCAGCGCTGCCGGTGCGGCCCTGGCGCTGGGGATTCCGGCGGCCGCCATTGCCGCGGGCATCAATGCCACCCAATGCGTGCCCGGTCGGCTGGAGCGGATCGTGGAGGGTGGGGCGCGATTCATTTTCGTGGACTACTCCCACAAGCCGGATGCCCTGGAAAACGCCATTGCGGCCCTGCGGAACCTGACGGTCGGGCGGCTGATCACCGTTTTCGGATGCGGCGGGGATCGGGATCGAACCAAACGCCCGGTCATGGGGGCAATTGCCGCCCGGCTCAGCGATCTCACGGTCGTGACCTCGGACAACCCCCGCTCGGAGGATCCGCACAGGATCC
>NZ_JAWOHB010000008.1:0-5189 GCF_046496365.1 Desulfosarcina sp. | reverse complement strand
CCGTCGGGAAAGATCGATCAACAGTTCCCAGAAGCTGTCCCGCGCTACCGGATCGACCCCGGAGGTCGGTTCATCCAGAATCAGCATCTCGGGTTCATGGAGAACCGCCACCGCCAGAGAGAGCCGCTGCCGCAGGCCCATCGGCAGCTCTTCGGCCAGGGAGTCGAGATGGGGGGCGAGCCCGAACTTTTCGACCAGTTCCCGGATGCGCGCTTCCGCCTTTTCGGGCGGGATATGGTAGAGACGGGCATCCAGGACCAGGTTCTCGCGCACCGTCAGTTCGCCATAGAGGGAGAAAGCCTGCGTCATGTAGCCGAGGTTCTTGCGAACTTCGATGCTGCCGGCTTCGACCGACTGGCCGAAGAGGGTTGCACTTCCTTCGGTGGGGGGCAGCAGCCCCGTCAGCATCTTCATGGTGGTCGATTTCCCGCAGCCGTTGGAACCGAGGAAACCGAAAATCTCCCCCCGCTCAATAGACAGGGTGACGTGGTCGACAGCCGTGAAGCTGCCGAAACGGCGCGTCAGGCCCTTGGCGTCGATGGCAATTTCCGTGTGGCCGGAGACCCGCGGCGGAATCGTCAGTTTGGTGTGCCCCCGACGTTTTTCCTCCGGCAACAGGGCGATGAAGCACTGTTCAAGGTCGGAAGTCTTCGTCTTTTCCATCAGTTCCGCCGGTGTTCCGGTCGCCAGCACCCGTCCGGCGTCCATGGCGATGATCCAGTCCCACTGCTGGGCTTCGTCCATGTAGGAGGTGGAAATGACAACGCTCATGCCCGGCCGGTTGGTGCGAATATCGTCAATGAGGATCCAGAACTGCCTCCGGGAGAGAGGATCGACGCCCGTGGTAGGCTCATCGAGAACGAGAAGATCTGGTTCGTGGACGAGGGATCCGCAGAGCCCCACCTTCTGTTTCATCCCGCCTGACAACTTGCCTGCGGGGCGGTCGGGGAAGGGGCCGAGTCCGGTGGCATCGAGCAGTTCCATGACACGGGTCGAACGCTCCCCAGCGGAAAGGCCGAAGAGGCGCGCCATAAAATCGACGTTGTCGCGGACACTGAGTTCCAGGTAGAGATTCTGGCCCAGGCCTTGGGGCATGTAGGCGATCCGGGGGCAGACCCGTTGACGGTGGTGGAGGTCGGCGATGTCCCCATCCAGGACGGTCATCTTCCCCTGCTGCAGCTTCTTGGAGCCGGCCATGAGGGCCATCAGTGTCGACTTGCCAACCCCGTCGGGGCCGATGATGCCGACCATGAGGCCCTGGGGGACCTCCAGGGAAATGCCGTTGAGGGCCGCGACGCCGCCATAAAGATGGGTGACCTCTCGGATGGAGACCACCGGTTTGCCCACGGCTGGGGATAAAGATGCATGAGAAGCGGAGGATTTCATGAATCAGACTTCCTGCATGCCCTAGTTGAAGAGGGTTGGATTAAAGGTTCCGCGAATTTTGGACATGAGTTTCTCTACCGGCGTTTAAAACGGGTCATTCGGGGGATCTGCCGGTCGGCCAGCTACAGGCCACGGCTGGAAAAAGCCGGCAATTTTTGGGGCGCCGCCGGCGGCAGGGTTTGCGGCAGCGGGGCCGGGGGCAATAGGTTGCCCCAGTCGGTCCGTTTCTTCATCTCGGCGAGCGTGCTTTCCGCCAGGATCGGCTCGCCCTGGCGGAGCTCCCAACCGCCGCCCAGAGCTTTGTAGAGGGCAATTAGATTTGTGGCAATGGTGGAACGGGCCTGCGCCAGGTTGTTTTGCTGCTGCAACAAGACACGCTGCGTATCCAGAACGCGCTGATAATCTACAGCCCCTTCCTTGTATTGCGTCAGGGCGATCTCCACCGAACGCAGGGCGGAAGTAACCGCTTTCTGCTCCCGTGCCGACGTTTCCTGGGCTTTGAGAAAACCGGTAAGGGAGTCTTCCACTTCCTGGGTTGCCGTGAGAACGGTGTTCCGGTAATTGACGA
Organism: Desulfosarcina sp.; assembly: GCF_046496365.1. Lineage (GTDB taxonomy): Bacteria > Desulfobacterota > Desulfobacteria > Desulfobacterales > Desulfosarcinaceae > Desulfosarcina. The sequence continues at coordinate 3,235 of NZ_JAWOHB010000008.1, read as the reverse complement.
GCAGTTCCTGGAAACGGGCGTCCTGGATGCGCACATTGTTTTTCAAACGGCCGTAATTCAGGATGGGCCAATTGAGCTGCGGCCCGAAGGAATAGAAAAAGCTGCTGCTGTCAAAGAGATCGCCGAAGTTCGCCTTGCCGGAAGCCGCCCCACCCTGGATGCTGGTCTGGTACCCGAGTTTCCCGAAAAGTGAAAAGCTGGGGAAGAGATCTGCTTTGGCAATGCCGATGCGGGCACATTGAGCTGCGGCGGCCAGTTCGGCGCTGCGGATGTCGGGGCGTCGCCTCAGCAGTTCCGCCGGGACGCTGACCGCCACTTCCACAGGCGCCGTGGGAATGCCCTGGTGCTCGGTCAGGAAGGTCTGAACGATGCCCGGCGGCTGTCCCAGTAACGTGGCCAAGGCGTTTTGGGACTGCTGGAGCTGGGTCTGGAGTTGGGGGATGGCGGCGCGCGTGCTCTCGAGCAGGGTTCGCGCCTGGGCCACATCGAGTTCGGTGGTAACCCCGTTGCGGAACCGGGACTCGGCGATTCGCAGCCCCTCTTCTTGGACCTGGACGTTTTCTGACGCCAGATCAATCAGCACCTGGTAGGTGCGGATAAGGGTGTAGGTGCGGGCGACCTCGGCGGTGAGGGAGACCAGTGCGTCGTCGTAGTCGGCCATGGAAGCGATCAGGCCGGCGCGGGACGCTTCCACATCTCTCCGGAATTTACCCCAGAAATCCAGCTCCCAAACCGCATCAAAACCCAACTGATAATCCCAGTGATTGCGATCCACGCTATAGCTGTTGGGGGCATATCGGCTGAGACCCATTTTGGTTCCGCTGCCGAAGGCTTCCTGCTGTTGGGGAAACTGACTGCCGATGGCCAGGCCCAATCGGGCCCGGGATTCCATGATCCTCAAGGCGGCGATCTGCAGCGGCAGGTTCTGCCGATAGGCGGCCTGAATCAACCGATCAAGGGTCGGATCGTTGAAGGCCTGCCACCAGCGGCTGTTTACTGCGGTCTGGGTCACCACCCTCGGATCGCCTTTGCCGCTCCAGTGTTCGGAGACCGGGGCGTCTGGTTTTACGAAGTCCGGACCCACCGCGCATCCCCCAAGCGCCACTATCATGGCCAGCACAAAAGCTGCACGGGAAAGGGTCAGAGGGACTCGGGGCATCCTGGGCTCGGTATTGTCATGGATCCGCATCAAGGCTCTCCTTGGATGGTTTGTCTTTCAGGCTGTTGAAAGCTGCCCTTTTGATCCTGAAGTGACCTCTCGTAAGGCTTTTAAAAGCTTCCGGGGATTGAACAGGTTAGGTTTTTCATTATATCCGGCCCTTGCCTGAGAGACACGGTACACGGTTTTTCAGCAATCCGCTACGGCCTGGCATCCGGCTTCTTGTCCGCGGAGCCCGCCAGGTTCTGGAGCCAGGCCGGCCAGACAGCGGATTCATCCAGTTTTACGTATCCGACCCCCCGTATCCCGGTCTTGACCTGTTGGATGTGGGAAATAACCAGTTCTTCTGGCACCTTGAGCTTGACGCGAAACATCAGCTTTTCCCGCTCGCTTTTGGTCTCGACCTGTTTCGGAGTGAACTGCGCCTCCGGTGATACGAAGCTGACGTATCCGGCGGCGGCGCGACCCGGGGCGCTGTCCACTGTAATCCGTGCTTCGGCGCCGATCTTCGCCTTGGTCGCCTGTTCGGAAGGGAGAAAAATCTCCATATAGATGTCTCCCAGGTCGACCAGCGTCAGAACCTTGCCGCCGGGAGCCACCACCTCGCCGACTTCCGCCAGGCGATATAGCACTCTGCCCCGCACCGGGGACTTCAGCGTCGCATCATCGATACGGGTCTTGATCACAAGGACGGCGTCCTGGGCGGCTATGACCTCCTGCTTTGCAGATTGGAGGCGGGCTTCCTCCTCCTTGAGCTCTGCCATGGTGGTTTCCAGCCTTGTCCTGGAGAAATCGTATTCCCTTTGGGAACCGGCGCGTTCCTCGACCAGTTTCCGGTTTCGTTCCACCTCTATTCTGGCCAGTTTGATCTGGCTCCGGCTCCTCGCTATTCCGGCGTCGGCGATGGCCACGCGCTCCCTGGCCGAAGCTACCTTGGCTTCGGCTTCGGCCATCTGGGCATCCAGCGTGACTGTGTCAAGCCGCACCAGCACCTGTCCCGGTTCGACGAGATCGCCCTCGTCAACTAAAATTTCCTTGACCCGAAGCGATTCCTTGGCGGCGGAATCGACCAGTTTGGCCTCGATGCGGCCATTCCCCGAAGCAATCCCATCAGGGAGCGAGCTTTGCATCGATTTCCAATACCGGTAACCGAAAAACCCGGCGCCAAGGACGGCTACCACCAGAACGATCTTTAACAGCGACTTTTTTGAAATGGTTTCGGACATGGTAGACTCCTGCGATTTCATCGTTAATTCGTCACTGATTATCCTCGGTGACCACCCCCTGTTCACCAGCGCCATTCATGGCATCGGGCCTCCATCGATAGGGTGGCCTTCGACGCGGCCAGATACTATGTTGCCGCAGTTCACGTGTTTGGGGCTCTTCCGAGATGGTCCCGGAGCCGCTGGAGATCCGAGGCCCACAGCGATGCCATCCTAAATGTCACCCTTGGTCCCGATGCAAGTGGCTGATGACACCCGGCCGCGACGGACAACCCTGGTTCTTCCAAATGCCGTATAGCCACGAGTCTTTTCACCGTTGACCTACCGTCATGAGGCTCCGGTCGATGTGGTTGAGTTCCAATTCCGCGTGGGGAGACGAGGGCTGTTGACTGCAGATCGCAGTGGTAGCGCATGACTTTTTGATGGCTCGGGAGGAATCACCTTGTCCGCGACTTGCCTGGGCGATCTCGGCATTACACATTCGTTCCGTTCCGTCTTGCTTGGTGTTGGTGGGGATACAACCATTCTGACCGAGTTCGAGGCAATGTGACGGTCCGTGCCCGATGACGTTTTCGCGCGCCTTGATGCTCAAAGCCATCCGCAGCCTGGTCACCGAACTGAGCTGGGCCAAAAAACTCAAACTCTGGCTGATCATCGACGAGGTCTCGCTGCTGCACATGGAGTTCCTGGCCGAAGTCCATACCCTGCTGCAGTTTGAAAAAGACGCCAAACCATTTTTGCCCCTGGTGCTGGCCAATTCGAGATCCCCCTCCAGCAGCTCGACCAGAAGGCCTTGAAACTCGCAGTTCCGGATCAGCCAGCGCTGGCGCAACAACTCCTTCACGGGGCTGGG
>NZ_JAWOHB010000184.1:0-7617 GCF_046496365.1 Desulfosarcina sp. | reverse complement strand
TTTACGACCTTTACTCCCAACCGCGAACAGAGTTGCAGGAATTCGTGAGCTTCCGTCAGGTCCAAATTGACCGGGTCGTGCGGGCTCACACCGAAGCCGTATCGATAGGGGAGGCAATGCGAAAAGTCTTCTGGAATGCCTGGGCCGGGCTTTCCTGGGGATGACTTTTCAGGGTCGGGCTTGAAGGGAACGGTATCGAAAGCACTGAGCCGTACGCCCAGGTCGATGGGATTGCCGCTGGCGCGGATGCCCGCAACAATGTTCCGTAGGATGCGGGTGCGGTTTTCAAAGGAGCCGCCGTATTTGCCGGAGCGGGTGAAGGCGCCCAGGAATTCATGGAGGAGATAGCCGTGGCAGTGCTTGATGTCGACGAAATCGGCTCCTATATCCCAGGCCAATTGGGCGGCTTGGACATAATCCTCGATGAGGCGGTCGATCTCGTCATCTGTCCAAACCTGGGAATTACTGGAAACGCCGAACTTTCGATCCAGGATTGGATGCCGATAGGCCACGCGGGGTTCCATGCGGAACTTATCGGACGGTTTGCAGAACCGACCGGAATGGGTTAGCTGGAACCCGATCACCAAGTCATCGGCGGTTCCGTAGCGTTCCTGGTGTGTTCGCACGAGACTCTCCCTTAGCCGGGCCAGATCCGCTTTATTCTGTTCCACCAGAACCAGTTGATTTGGGTTTGCGCGTCCGTCCGGGCGTACGGCCATGGCTTCGCCGCCGAAGATCAGCTTCGCGCCGCTTTCTCCGAAGCGGCGCCATCGCCTGAGGACCTCGTCGGTTATGCCGCCGGTGGTGGTGCCATCCCACCCCTCCATCGGTTGGACGACGTAGCGGTTTCCGATCCGTTTGCCATTCATGGTCACGCCTTCGACGGCTTGCGCCAGAGGCGAAGCGGCACCAACGGCAATAGAATCCTCGCAAGGCAGGTCAAGGTTTAGCGATGCGACATGGTTGCGGACCGCAGCGGAATAACGCCCAGCCCCTGCATGGTGTGCAACCCCGCCATAAAATTCAATGCCGCTCTATCCTTTGCCGAAAAGCTGGGAGCAACCCATCTTGCAACCGGTCATTATGCGTGCATTCAAAAAGGCAATTCCGGTGATTACCGCCTTTTTCGGGGCAAAGACTCCCGCAAGGACCAATCCTATTTTCTGGCAAGACTGGACCCGAAAGCGCTGGCAGCGGCGGTGTTCCCGCTTTGCGGCATGACCAAAGCCGATACGGTTCACCTGGCGGAAGCAGCGGGGCTCCGTCCGGTGGTGAAAAAGGAAAGCCAGGATGTCTGTTTTATCAAGGACGGTCATTACGGAGAATTTCTCATGGCGCAACCGGGATTTGCCGCTCAGCCGGGCATTATCGAAGATGTCCATGGTAATGTCATCGGGGAGCACGCAGGGCTGCACCGCTTTACCATCGGTCAAAGAAAGGGCATCAACTGTCCGGCTGCAGAGCCCTATTATGTTCTGAAAATCAATACACAACAGAACAAATTGATTGTCGGGTTCAAAAAGGAAGGCTATTCTCAGGAATGCCTTGTGGAAGATATCAACTGGATTCATCACGCACCGGTGTCATCCCTGCATGTCGGCACCCGCATTCGTTACCGTCATCAGGCAGCGCCGTCGAAGCTTTTTTTAAAGGGCGGGCGCTCCGCGCTTGTAAGATTTAAAACCCCCCAGCATGCCGTCACCCCCGGGCAAGCCGCTGTATTTTACGACGGCGATGAAGTTCTCGGCAGTGGATGGATCACTGAAAATATACCCAAGCTTGAAGGAACCGGAAGTGATAAGACACAATAGGGTATCAAACAAAAAATCCATATCACTTACGAACCAAAAGCCTGATAGCGGCAACCCGAAAGACCCGATGACATTTTCCGTCATCACCCTGGGCTGCAAGGTAAACCAGTGCGAATCGGAGTCCATCGCCCGGGAAATGGTGTCAAAAGGGTTCGTAAAACCGGAAAAACGCCGGGGGCCCGCTGAACAGAAGCCCGCTATCTGTATCATCAACACCTGCACCGTCACCCGGAAGGCCGCCATGCAGTCGCGGCAGGCCATTCGGCAGGCCATTCGTTGCAACCCTGAGGCGCTCATTGTCGTCACGGGCTGCCTTGCTCAGACAGCGCCTGAAGAAATAAAAAAAATCGACGGTGTTCAATATATTGTAGGTCATGCGGATAAACCCCGCATCGCCGACCTCGCATCCGCCATGAAACCGGACCGCGTTTCACAACCGGAAATTATCCATCGCGGCATACGGGACATCCGCACATACCAGGACATGCGCCTCCCTGCCCTGGGAAGCAGAACGCGGCCCTTTTTGAAAATCCAGGATGGCTGCGATGCATTCTGCACTTACTGTATCGTACCGTTTGCGCGGGGCCCCAGTCGGAGCATGCCCATGGAACGGGTGACACGGCACATCCGGCACATCCGTGAGGCCGGATACCATGAAATCGTTCTCACCGGCATACATTTAGGCCGCTACGGAATTGATCTCTCCCCTGAAATCGATCTAAGCTTTCTGCTGAAGCATCTGTGCGGCGGTGAGTCCATCGACCGAATCAGACTCAGCTCCATGGAACCCCTTGAACTCACGCCGAAGCTGATTGAACTCGCCGCCCGGGCAGACCGCAGACCGGGACAGATCTGCCCCCACTTTCATATTCCTCTGCAGAGCGGTGACGATGAAATTTTAAAACGAATGCATCGGCCCTACCGGCGGGATGATTTTCGAAAACGGGTGCTTCACATTTTGGAAATGCTGCCCCATGCCGCCGTCGGCGCCGATGTTTTGATCGGATTCCCCGGAGAAACGGACCCTGCTTTTGAAAACACATTCCGGCTGCTGGAGGAACTCCCGCTGGCGTACCTGCATGTTTTTCCATTTTCCGCCAGAAAGGGAACGCCGGCAGCCGAGTATCCGAATCACGTACCGCAGCAGATCATCAAAGAACGATGCCGCAGGACACGTGCGATGGGTGTTCAAAAAAGAAAGGCGTTTATACAACACTGGCTGGATCAGGACCTGGAAGTGCTGGTGGAAGACAGCCGGGACGCGCATAGCGGCATGCTAACGGGGGTTACATCCAACTATATCAAGGTGCTGCTAAATGGAGAAGACCGGTTACAGAACACCTTTCAGAAAGTCCACATCGAGGCTTTGGCCGATGAGCGGACCCTCTCCGGTCGCCTGCAGTCATCGTGTCATCTTTCAGAATAATTTCTGTATTGCTATTCTGCAGGCTTTTGGGAAACAGCCGGAGCGGCGGGCGCCAAACCAGGCGGCAGCGGACACCCGCAAGCCGTTCTGGCGGCGGATTCCAGGTTGCGATCCCAGTAATAAGTTTCCCCTTTTTCACAGATCCAGTGGCGGTGATACTGATAGCATCGTATCGGCGTGCCGCTTTCCGGACACGATGCAAAATACTCTCCCGGGCCATAGAAATCGGACGGCTTGTGAGTAAAAGCGACCCCTGCGTCCTTACACTCCCAGTCAGCAGCGGCAGATGCTCCGGCAAACGCCAAAAGAAAAAGCAATACCAGAAACCATGGGGATCTCTTTTCTGAATCTACCTGCCGCGCATACCACCGTATCAGGAATTCACCGAATGCCACTTGCCCCCCACGCTGACACTGTGAATGCCGATATCCTGAATCTCATGTGTCGGACCATCATAGAGATCCCGCTCCAGCACCACCAGATCAGCCAGTTTGCCTGCTTCGAGACGGCCCTTTTCGTTATCTTCAAAGGCGCTCCAGGCCGCCGTCGTTGTAAACATTGCAAGGGCCTCTTTGACGCTTATGCGCTCCTGCGGGTTCGGATGATTTACAGCGGCCTGAATGCCTTTGAGTGGATTGTAGGGCGTCACCGGGCTGTCCGATCCGCCGGAGATGGGAATCCCGGCATCCAGAATCGTCCGGTAGGGATGAACCCTTTTCAGGCGGGGCTTTCCGAGCAGCACCCCATAAACGGCCATGTCTTCCCGGCCAATGAATGCCGGAATAAAGGCCGGCTGCATGGAGGCCATGATGCCGGCTTTTGCCATGCGCTCGATCTGATTGGTGGTGGGCAGCTCGAAATGTTCGATCCGATGGCGATGGTCTTCCCGCGGAAACGCTCGCAGCGCTTTTTCCATGGCCCACAGCACCTGTTCGATGGAACGATCCGACTCACAGTGCACGGCTATCTGAAGGCCCTCACGATGCGCGGCCATGATGAAGCGGTCCATCGCTTCCTGGGTATACGTCAGCGCACCGTAATTGTCCGGTTCATCCGCATAGGGCTCGAAAAGGGCAGCCGTGTGGGCTTCAAACGCCCCGTCTGAGCAAATGCACCCGCCGACTCTGGGCAGCCCCAGTTCTTTCACCTCGTCCAGATCCATGGACTGATTGTAGCAGACGACATGCAGCGGCAGCCGGTCCCGGTTGTTACAGATAACCTTTGTATCGCCCGGCCCCAGTTCTCCACCGTCGAGCGCATGCAGGGTGGTAATGCCTTTTTTCAGAGCCATTTCCGCAGCTTTGATTAGAAATCCCGCTTTCTCTTCTTCGAGCATAATCCGGGCTATGGCCGGGTGAACACAGGTCAAAATTCCCGGGTCCCGGACCACACCCGTGGGTTTTCCGCCTTTCAAATCCAATCCGTCCAGAGTCAACGGCGGTTGAACGATTTCGAGCGCGCGGGAGTTCAGCGAAGCCATGTGGCAGGTGGCGTGCATAATGTAAACAGGGTGGTCCGGCACTGCACGATCCAACGCTTCACGCGCGGGCATGGCCTTTTGCGCCAAATTCTGTTCATTGAGGAAACTGCCGCGGACCCAGCCGCCCTTTTCAGTGGATGCCGCCCGCTCGGCGATTCGTTCAAGGATTTCTTCGGTATGGGTCACATCATCCAGTTGGACCGCCGTTTCCAGAGAACCGGTCAGCATCAAGTGCTCATGCGTGTCGATAAAACCCGGTAAAACCGTTCTGCCGCCAAAATCCTCAACGGGCCAGCCCTGTTCGATGAGATCCTTCACATCCGCCGCCGATCCGAGGCGGACGATGCGATCCCCCTCAATGGCGATGGCGCGGCACCGGCGGTCCGATACGTCCATGGTAATCACGTTGGCATTGACAATAACCCTTTTGTCGCTCATTTTTTTCTCGCTGTTTGAAGAACATGTTATGTCGAATTCAGGTAGTACTCCGTTTTTTTTTTGGAGCCAGGCGCTGGTCGATCCAGCCGATGAGCTGTATGAGGCCGCCCGGGAAAAAGAGTATCGTGGCACAAATCAGCCCGCCCAAAATCGCCAGACGCAGCGTACCGGCAAGACGCAGGAACTCGTTGCCGAACACGATAATGGCGGAGCCCAGCACCGGTCCCATAAAGGTCCCGATACCACCCAGCTCCATCATGGCGATGGTCAGCAGAAAGGGCTCTATGCCCAGTGTCGTCGGCGAGATATCCCCCAAATAGTGTACGTAAAAACCGCCGCAAAGTCCCGTCATAAAGGAAACCACGACAAACACCTTGATCTTTTCCCTGTATTCGCTGACACCGAGCGCGGTGGCAAATTCCCTGCTGTCCCGAAGCGCTACAAAGGCAAGTCCCGTTGAAGATCGGATAATCCACCAGATCACCCCGTGCATGGCCATGAAAAATACAAAAACGATGTAATAGGCCTGGGTTCTCGTAATCTCTTCAAAAAAAGGCGGAATATCATGAAGTCCCATGGCGCCGCCGGTGATGGATCGGGTCTGTGTCAGAATGGTGGGAAGGGAATCGGCGAATATCAGCGACAGCAGGGCAATATAGATACCACTCAAACGCAGCGCCGGCAACCCCACCAGCAGCGTTACAATAACCATGGCCGTCAATCCGCCCAGCAGCATGCAACTCCATGGCGACCAGCCGAACTGCTTCGCCAGAATGCCGGATGCGTAACCGCCAACGGCCAGAAAACCGATATTTCCCAGGGAAGTAATACCGGCCACGCCCATCAGCAGATTCCAGTTGGATGCCACCGACGACCAGATAAAAAAAAGAATAAGGATGTGCATGATATACATGTCGCCGTGGACCAGTGGATATACGGCGATACCTGCCATGGCGATAGCCACTGCGATAACTTTCCAATTCAGATGGGTCACAGCGTTCTTCCCCCCATCAGCCCCTGAGGCCGGATCAGCAATATGATGAGAAACATGAAAAACCAGATCGGCCACACCCACATGGGGCCCAGGTATAAGGTGATGACCGCTTCAGCCAGACCCAGAATAAATGCTGCATAAATTGCCCCGGTAGCGCTTCCGAGTCCGCCGAAAACGACGATCACAAATCCCTTCACCATCCAGTCCCAGCCGATGTGCGGTGTAATGTAGTATTTGGTGGCCAGCAGAACGCCTGAAAAGCCGGTGACCGCCGTTGCCAGCGCAAAAGCCAGGCCGAACGTTTTCTTCAGATTGATGCCGACAATGCGCGCACCGTCCATGTCCTGGGCAACAGCCCGCATGGCCTGTCCGAACCAGGTTTTTTTAAGTAGGTAGTTCAGGGCGATGACCGAGAGGATCACGATAATGATCAGGGCGATTTCATGGTAGTTGATTCTTACAAAGCCCAGTTTGAACCTGCCGCTGAAAAACTTGGGTATATCCTTGACGCGAGGGCCAAATGTTTGCAGGAGTATATTTTCCCAGAGGATTCCCAGTCCCAATAAAAAAATGATGACGGAAAACTCCCAGTTTTCTTTGTTGAGCAGGGGATTCAGGGCGACCCGGTAAAGGATCAGACCGATCACGAACATGACGACCATGGAAACCGCCACGGCCGGGATGAAGGCCATGCCCGCCTTGGTGATGAACAGCCACGTAAAGTACCCACCCGACACCGCCACGATCCCGTGGCCGAAGTTGAAAATATGGGTGACCCCATATACGATCGTCAACCCCAATGCCATCAAGGCGTAAAGCGAGCCGGATATGGTTCCGCTGACGAATGCATTGATCAGCTCTTTGATGGTGCACCTCTCGTTTCTTAGAAATACGCCTTCTCGATCTCGTCCTTGCCGATGTCTCCTGCCGCCTCCTCCATGACGATCCGCCCTTTCTTGAGCAGGTAGATCCGCTCTGCCACGGCCATGGCATAATCGACCTCCTGTTCGACTATTAGTATGCTGATATCCGTTGATTTTTTAATGCGATAAATGGCTCCGAACACGGCGTTTTTCATCAACGGCGACAGGCCGATGGAAGGTTCATCGATCAAAAGGAGTTTGGCGTCGCTCATCAATCCGCGTCCAACCGCCAGCATACGGCTCTCACCCCCGGAAAGCGTGCCGGCAAGCTGAGTTTTGCGTGCTTCGAGGCGGGGAAACAGCGAAAAAACAAAATCCAGGTTCTGGCCAACTTTTTTCCTTGCCCGACGGTTGTATGCACCGAGCCTCAGATTCTCCAAAACGCTCATCTCGGTGAAAATATTTCTGGCTTCCGGAATATAGGCCACGCCCATTTCCACGATGCGATCGCTTTGAACATTCGAAATCTCCGCGCCTTCAAACAGGACGGATCCGGCCGATGGGGGGTGGATACCTGAAATTGCCTTAAGCAGGGTCGACTTGCC
>NZ_JAWOHB010000084.1:0-2519 GCF_046496365.1 Desulfosarcina sp. | reverse complement strand
GAACGTTCAAACCGATGAAGAACGAACCAAGCTCGTCTATCGAATCAAGGTCACGCTTGATAATCCGAATCAAGAACTCAAGGCCGGCATGCCGGTAGACGTCCTGTTGAGGTAAGGGACATGCCGATCATCGAGGTTGAAAAGCTTTGCCGCGAATTTGCGGGAAACCGTGCGCTAGACGAATTGAGCTTTTCCGTTGAACCGGGGGAAATTTTTGGGCTGGTGGGACCCGATGGTTCAGGAAAAACAACCTGTCTGCGCATATTGTGCGGTCTCATCGAGCCCTCCAGCGGTAAGGTTTCCGTTCTGGGAACGGATGTTTCCCGTCACCCGGAACGCATCCGGCATGAAATAGGATACATGGCCCAGCCGGCAGGGCTTTACGACGACCTGACCGTGGCCGAAAACATCCAATTTTATGCGGCGCTGTACGATATTCAGCCGCCGGATTACAAAGAGCGCATGGAACGCCTTCTGCATTTTTCCGGCCTGGCTCCTTTTTCGGATCGCTATTTTCGAAACCTCTCAGGGGGGATGAAACAAAAAGCCGGTCTGAGCTGTGCACTGATCCATACGCCGCGGATCCTTTTCCTGGACGAACCCACCAACGGCGTCGATCCGGTATCGCGCAGAGATTTCTGGAAAATATTGTATGAATTGAAGCGGGAGAATGTGACCATCGTCGTCGCTTCGACCTACCTGGATGAAGCGGATCGCTGTCATCGTGTAGCGATGTTTGAGAAGGGCAAGGCGAGGCTGATCCTACAACCGATGGCCATGCGCAGCCTGATGAAAGGGTTTCTGTTCAATTTGAGCGCTGCCGACAGGATCAAAACCATCAAGGCCCTGCGTCGAATTCCGCAGGTAAAGCAAAGCAGCGTATTTGGAGCGGAAATCCACATTTTATTGTCAACACCGGAAGACCTGCCGGCGGTACAAAAGCATCTGACGGACCTTGGTATTACTGATTTTGAAACGAATGCCATCGAGCCGACCCTGGAAGATGTTTACCTGTCGCTGGTTGCTCCCCACAAAGATGAAGTCTGAACACCATGGAAGCCGTTTATCTGGAAAACGTGGTAAAAAAATTCGGTGACTTCATTGCCGTCGATCATATCTCCCTGACGGTCGCGCGAGGCGAAATTTTCGGTTTCCTGGGACCGAACGGCGCCGGCAAATCCACGACCATTCGAATACTCTGCGGCCTGCTGACACCCACATTCGGCAAGGCATGGGTGCTTGGAATGGACATCCTCAGCCGGGCTGAAGAAATAAAGGCAACGCTGGGTTACATGTCCCAGCGTTTTTCCTTATATGAAGACCTTCGGGCCGAGGAAAATCTGCGTTTTTTCGGCGGGGTCTATGGATTGGAAAACAGCGTGTGCCGTCGGCGCATCAATGAGATTCTGGACGTAATCGGCCTGGGCGAACGGCGGCGGCACATGACACGGGACCTGCCGGGCGGCATCAAGCAACGGCTGGCGCTCGGCTGTGCGCTCCTTCACAATCCGTCTATTATTTTTCTGGACGAGCCGACATCAGGAGTCGACCCCGCTACCCGCCGCAACTTCTGGGATCTGATTTATGACCTGGCGGACAGAAACGTCACTGTGTTCGTTACGACACACTACATGGAAGAGGCTGAATACTGCAACCGAATCGGCCTGATCAACCACGGCAGGCTCATCGCCGCCGGGACACCGCAGCAGTTGAAGAAAAACCATATTGACGGCGAGGTATACGAAGTGGAAACCGCCGACGTCCTGGCCGCCGTTGAAACCGTGGCCGGCATCGAAGGCGTACTGGATGCAGCCGTTTTCGGCCGCAGCATGCACGTGCGCCTCAGAAAAATTCAACATGCGGAAAGCACCCTGCGGCGATGGCTGGCTGATTCGGGACTGCAGGCAAAACGTATTCGCATCATCAAGCCGACGCTGGAAGACGTTTTCGTCGCGCTGGTTTCCCAAAAATCGGAAGACAACCCATGAATCCCCGCCGCGTCAAGGCCCTGGCAAAAAAGGAATTTCTTCAGATGCTGCGTGATGTTCGCAGCCTTATGGGCGCCCTATTCATTCCGCTGCTGATGATTTTCCTTTTCGGCTATGCCCTCAGCCTGGATGTGGACCGCATTTCCACTCTGATTTTCGATCAGGACCGAAGCGCTCTTTCCCGCGATCTGATCCACCAGCTGAGCGACTCACGCTATTTTCAGGTCATTCGATATATCGACAGGGAAAAGGAAATCGACCGCGCATTAAACCGCGATGAAGCGCTGATGGCGCTGGTCATTCCCGCAGGCTTCGCCCGTCAGGTGAAACAGGGCGCAAAAGCACCGGTGCAGGCTGTGTTCAATGGATCGGATGCCAATACCACCACCATTGCCATCGGCTACCTCAAGGCGGTTGCAACCCGATTCGATCTGAACATCCAGCAGGAACGCATCCAGCGTGCAGGTCTGAAAATGGTGACCATGCCGGTTGAACTCCGCATACGCGTCTGGTTCAATCCGGAATTGAAAA
>NZ_JAWOHB010000133.1:0-8358 GCF_046496365.1 Desulfosarcina sp. | reverse complement strand
GGTGGGCCGATCTGGGCGACCTCGGGCTCGGCGAAGGTGACGGCGGGGTAGTCGCCCTCCCGCAGCAGCGGGAGCCACGGGAGCGTCAGGTGGCGCACCAGGCGGCGCCCCTGCGCGTTGGCGGCGTGGGTGAACTTGGCAGAGGTTTTAACGGCCGGTCGCCACCCCCAAACGGTCAAGGCCCGCAGCATTCTCCTGTATTGGGCCCACCGTGAGTTAGGCATCTCCACCGTCGATCTTGCCAAACGCGTGAATCTTTCCCAGCCATCCGTCAGCAAATCCATCAAGCGGGGCGAAAAGTTGATTATGGAAAAGGGTTACAAACTGCTGCCCAAACAATAATGATATATCAATGGACGTCCCCAATGGTTCCAGGCGCCGATCTCAGCCAGTTCATGGAATCGCGGATCCGTGAGTCGCGCTTCGTGCTGCTCGTGTGCACGCCGGTGTTTGCCTCGAAGGCGAACTCCGGTGTCGGCGGCGTGGGGTACGAAAAACAGATGAGGTTCCCAGCCAAAGCTGTAAAAAACCCTTAAACTGCGATTTTTAACCTTAATGTTGGACGTTTAAGGAAGACGACCAACATGCCGCGTGCCAAATGCTACCACCTTCCCGGATACGCCTGGCACATAACGCATCGCTGCCACAAACGCGAATTCCTCCTCAAGTTCGCCAGGGACTGGCGTAGCTGGCTGTACTGGATATTTGAATCCAAAAGGCGATACGGACTGTGCATCCTCGATTACGCCGTCACCTCAAACCACATCCACTTGCTGGGCCGGTAACGGGGACGCCCTTCGCATTTCATCCTTAAAAATCGCTGCTGATTTTTCTATTGGGGGGGGAAGACCAACCCCAAACCACTGTCTCCTTTACTGCCTTTACTTAGGGCCTCGGCAAAAAATAATTCCACATCTTGCTTGTCTTTTGGCCCGTCACCGGTGTTACACCCGCCGGCACATATCTCGATATGCACCGACGGATGTGCCTTGGTGACGAACCAAAATCCGGCGCCATCTTGTGGAATTATTTCTTACCGCGACCCTTAAAGATCTCCCCTCAAAGCTTGAATCAAGCAAAAACGACGTGAATTGGGCCGAAACCGCTCATGAAACATACCAACTTTTCATTTCCAGCGTCAGCGGTGTGAGAATGAAGAAAAACAGGCGGATCAGAACAATGGAAAACCCAATGATGAAAAGAGCCTGGAAACCGCTGATGCGAAACCGCCGCACCATTCCCGTTCCGATGAGGACCCACCACCACGGTTCCGCAATCCAGTTGGCCATGGGAATCCAGGAGATCAGATGGGTGGTGCCGATGGCATACGCATAAAGGGCAAACAGCTCATTGAACGGCACCTGTTGGCGTGTGACCCCACGAATCAGCCCATAGCCTGCCGCAGCGGCTATCATCGGACTGATGAGGGCGTTGGTCAGAATCACCATTGCCCACAACAATGAAGGAACAAACAATAAGCAAAGGGCCGCATGAAGGAGGCTCGAGACCAGCAAAAAAGCAAACGGCTTTTCGAACCCCTGCGATTTGGGCAGGGATTCAAAAAAATCACCCGGGCCGACCAGCACGGATTTTAAAGTTTCAAAATAAAAGGCAAGTGAAAACCGCTTTTCGATGGGGCTATCAGCCATGAGTTTCCGTTTCTTGATACGGGCGGAACTGAAAGGTCGGAGGGGTATTCCTTTTTTGTTTCCGACCTTTCAGTCGATCCGCCTGGTCCATCTGTTTTCTTCGGAGCTTTAAAAGGGCGGCAAAACGCCGAACCCCAGCAGGGGCCAGTAAAGGCCCGCCAACAGCAACACCACGAGAAGGGCCACCACCCAAATTACAAGCCCCACCCGAAGGAAGTCCTTTGCCGTCAAATACCCGCTGGAGTAGACGATCGCATTGGGCGGGGTGCCGATGATGAGGCAAAAGGCAAAGGAAGCGCAGATGGCGGTGGCCATGGCCATGAAGGGAATGAAGGTCGTCCCCGGATGGGCGTAGCCGGCGAGGGAAAGAGTCACGGGACCCACGGCCGCGGCCGCCGGACCGTCCGCCATGAGGTTGGTGATGAGCGCCGTAATCGTGCCGCCCGTCATCAGAAGCGGCAGCCCCTTGTCAAGCCCCATAGGTGCAAGCAGGTCAACAATGCTGCGCGCCAGCCAAGCCGCGGCTCCGGAGGAATCCAGGGTCCGGCCGAACACGATGGCACCTGCATAGAGCCAGACGACGCCCCAGTCGATGTTCTGGTAATCCCGCCAACTCACCACGCCGGCCATCAGAAAACCCACGGCCCCGGCCACGGCGATGACCCCCACCCCCAATCGGAAGGGCACCCACCCGGCATCAAACAGGTCCTTTTCCGTGAGCCAGCCGGCCAGCATGATCAAAAAAATGATAATGGCCCATATCTGCTTTCGGTTCCATCCCCCCATCTTCTGCACCTGAGCCGTGAGGAACTTCATGGCGGGTTCCACATCCGTGATTTTGGGCTTGAATTGCCAGTTGATCAAAAACCAAGTCAACGGCACCATGATGAACAGGAACGGAAAACAGTAGATCATCCACTGAAAGTATCCGATGTCCATCCCGAACATGTCGTTTAGATAGGTCATCATGATCACGTTGCGTGCACCCCCGGAAGGCGCACCCGGGCCTCCCACGTTGCAGGCCATGGCGATGCTGATCATGAGCATCTTGGCCAGTTCCATATCCTCGGGGACATCCTTGGTCAGGCTGTTCTGATACAGTAAAATGCCAATGGGCAGGAACATGGCGGCCAGGGCATGATCGGAGACAAAAGCGGCCAGGGGAGAAATAATCACGAAAAAGACGAGGGTGATCATTTTTACGTTGGGAGCCGCCATCTTGTTGAACAAGGCCAGGCAGATCCGCTTGTCCACCCCGGTCCTCACAAAGGCCGCCGAAAACATGAGGCTGCCCATGATAAACCAGACCGAGTCGCTCCAATACAGCTGGGCGATTTCATCCCGGCTCCAGATGCCGGTAAAGACCATGATAAGGCCCAGCAAAAACGCCACCATGGGAAGTGGCACGCACTCCGTCATAAAGCACAACACCACGATGATCATCATGCCCACCGACACTTTGATGTTCCAGGCGCCCACATCGGCCCGCTCCCTGTCGGCTTCGGTGAGATCTTCATATTTCAGGTCGGCGCTTCTGAGCTGAAGCGCATTTTTCATCATTTCAAAATAGGCCTGGTCGTCCAGGGTCTCGACAAATGCTTGGGCTTTTTTCAGATTGGCGTTGGTGGCGTGGATTTTGTATTTGGCGCACCATTTAACGTCCCGTTTGAGAAACGGTTTTTTTTCGAGAATGCCCATGCGCATGCTCTGTTCCATTATCTGGGCGGTCAGCAGCTGCCACTGCTCCACGTCCCCGCTACCTTTCGAAAACAGCGTTTTGGTCAGGCTGTCGATGACCGCCTTGGGGCCGATCTTGACCTCGGTGCCCATATCCTTCATGCCGTAAGGTGTAGGCATCATCAGGAGAATGAAAAAGATGATCAATGGAATGCTGAAAATCTTCCAGTCCACCAGTTTATCATATCCTGTAGCCTTGTTTTCTTGGTCCGACATATGTGTCTCCTATAAGACCCGTGATGTTTTTAAGAAATGGCTCGACTGTTGAAGCCGAAAACCGTCCCTTGATCAGCTCTCCTGAACAATACGGGCAATTTCAAAAAACAGTTCCTGTTCCCGTACGATCCCCACCACCTTTCCTTGTCGGGTGACCGCCACGCGCCTGGCCCTTTCGGTAAACATCAGATCGGCGATCTCCATGAGATTGGCATTTTCATCCACGAGCAAAGGGGTTTTGGACATGATATTTCCGACCTTTTTATCGATCAGCGCTTTGACTTGGTTTGTGAAAAGACCAGTCCAGAACATAGGCGAAAATCGTATACTGTCCGCCATGGTGGGTTTGGGAGCGGATAAGTAAGCTGGTCGAAGGGCCCGGATGAGATCTTTAATGCTCAAAATACCCACGAGTTCGCTCTTTCCGTCGAAGACCAGGATGGAACGGTGTCCGGTCTCCATAATTTTTCCGGTTGATAAAATAGTCTCATAGGATTTTTTAACTTCCGCGATGGCCTCCTTCAGGGTGCGGTTCACATCAATGGTCGTATAATTTTCAACGGGGATCATGATGTCACTGACCTTTTTTTCCTCCTGAACCCCTTCGGTCGATAAACTGCATGCGTCCTGTATCCTTGTGGCCAAAAGATCGATGTCACAAGGCTTGCTCAAGTAGTCATAGGCGCCCTCCTTAAATGAAGCCTTTGCCGAATCCGCCTCTCCGTGTCCTGTCAGCATGATGACCGGCAACTTGGCATCGATTTTCCTGATCTCCGTCAGGGTTTGATGTCCATCCATCCCGGGCATTCTGACATCCAGCACCACCACATCCTGAGGCGATTTTTTTAATATCTCCAGGGCCTCTTTCCCGGTACCAGCCAGCGTGGTGGCGAAACCTTTTCGGTTCAGTATTTTGGACGTGGTCGAGCGAAACTGCTCCTCATCGTCCACCATTAGGACTTTGATCTTGTCTGCCATACGCCTTCCTCCCTAAAACCGTTATAGGTTGAGTGATCCACTTGGCGGTCACTGGACACAATATATCCGCTTTTTGGGGTGAAACCTTCTCGGATGGCTCCACGGGGTGCCATCGGATGGTTTCATATAATCCATTGATGAAATCGACGGTAGATCTCGATGCCCCCCAAAACCACCACCAAGATGATGGTGGCATAGTAATAAATGCGCTTTTCCGTTTGACGTGAAAGACGGGTTGTCCATTTCATCGTGTTATCTCCTGTTTAAAATGCTTGTGCCCGCCTATCCGTATGGTCATGGCGCCCGCCCTTGGATCCCCGGAATCAGGGACACAACACCGGTTTCCAAATTCAAGGTTCCGGAAAAAAGAATCAGTTGTCCGCTCCCGTCGAAGGAGCCGTAATCCCGTACCGTTATGCCCCGCATGGCCATTTGGGCAGGGCTAAATACCCGAAACTCGCAAATGTTGTGCTCACCGGCCATTGGCCGGGTGACACTTGCAAGCGTTCGCACCCACTGGGCATTGAGTTCAAGTTCCTGAATCAAATGCTGGAGCAATTTTTCCGGAAGCGGGCCGGGTGATGACGGGATGGGGTGGAATTTTTGTTCGCGGGTGCTCTTTTTTTTCCAAAACTTCCACCTCATGGCACGTCTTCCCTTCGGAGCCACTCCTATTGCGGTGGTCGAACCTTCTGATTCTTTAGGGACTCGGAAGAAATAAAATGGGCCCGGATTGCACCGGAGTTTTATTTGAATTCAAGACGGCCCTACCGATGCCTACGCGACGTAATCCATCGGCGTGGACAACGCAGAATTCGGGTAAAAAGACAAGCAAGATGATCTGCTTTATTTCCGAGGCCCTTAATTCAGGTTTTGGCCATCATGTACCACGGAAACATTACAGTGTTCTTTCAGCAGGATTACATTTTTGAAAGGGTTTGCGTCGATTTTGACCGATGAAGGGCAAACCATTGGGGTGGAATCGAGGGCAAGGCGTCGATTCAGGGGGTAGAAAGGTGGGCCGGTGGCGGGATGGCGGGCAGACGGATTTCGAAGACCGATCCGGCTCCAGGTGTGCTGGAGACCCGGATTTCGCCATGGTGGGCGTGAAGCACAGCTTTGACCAGACTCAGGCCCAAGCCGAGTCCCCGATGAGTGGAACGGGCACCACGATAGAGTCGGTCCCAAATTCGGTCGATCTCCTCGGGTAAAATGCCAATGCCCGAGTCGGCGACGCGCATCATGATCGTTTCAGCAACTTTTTCGATGCATACGCGAACGACACCGTTTTCTGGGGTAAACTTAACGGCGTTGTCGAGCAGATTGGCCATGATTTGACTGATTCGGTCCGCGTCCGCTTCTATGAAGGCCGAATCGCAAAAATCGGTTTCCATGCGAATCCCCTTCTCGTCGGCCACATAACGATACATGTCAACCACCGCCTCGGCCAAGGGTGACAGGGCCACAGGTTTGGCCAATAGACGCATGGTGCCGGTTTCGGCTTCGGAGATGTCCATGAGCATCCCCAGCATTCGCAGGATGCGGTCCGACTCTTCCACACAATCCTGCAGAGCCTCGCGGCAAGCCGCTTCCGGCGCGTCCGCCTGAAGCGCTTTTTCAGCATTGTTGCGGAAGCGGGTCATGGGAGTGCGCAGGTCGTGGGCCACGCTGTCCAGGGCTCCACCCATGGCTCGGATCAACTGGCTGATTTTTTCGATCATCTGGTTGAAAAGATCCCCCAGTTCCTCAAGTTCATCGCCGGTCTGGGTGTCGGAGACCCGGGCGTCCATCTTTCCGGATTCAATGGCCGAAACGGTGTTGATAAGGTTTCTTAACGGCAACAGCACCCGTCGAGAAAAAAGGGCGCCTCCGGCAACGGCCAACAGGATCAGGGCACCGGAAACCGTCACAAATACGCCCCGGAGCCTACCCAACACCGTCAGCCGATCTTGGGTACTGATGCCGACTTGAAAAAGACTGCCGTCAAACAGTCGGGCCGTCATGATCTCCAGGTCAAATGTAAGGGACCGGTTGGGCAGGCGAAACCATGCCCCGGGACGAGGATTGTACATATCTCGCAGGGTTTCCATGTCAAACTCCTCCCAGTGATAAGGGAAAAAAACCAGATCTTGGCGGTCGTTCGCTGCGAGGACCCGCGTAAAAAAAGGATTGTTTTTGCGATAACGATTGTTTTCTACAATGGTGTCGTGAAGTGCCTTCCAGCCACCGGATTCATATTTACTGCTCAGGCTTTCAATTTCGGCCAAAATCTTTTCCCTCTCCTGGCGAGCCAAGGTGGAGCCCACGGCCAGATAGGCAATGATGGCCAGGACCAGGTAGCTGAGAAAAAAAAGGGCCGCATAGCCGGCGGCGATTTTAAAGCCGATGGTTTTATTGAACTTCCACATGCGGCGCCTTGATCGCATAGCCGATACCGCGAATGGTTTGAATCATTTTATCTTGAAAATCCCTGTCGATCTTGTTTCTCAATCTACAGACCAGTACATCAACGACATTTGTTTGGGGATCGAAGTGAAAATCCCAGATATGTTCCAAAATCATCGTCTTGGACACCGTACGGCCTTTGTTGCGCAATAGGTATTCCAGCAGGGCATACTCCTTGGGTTGTAAGTCGATCATTTGCCCACCCCGGCGAACTTCGTGATGAATGAGGTCAACGGTCAGATCGCCGCAGGTCAGGCGGTTTGCCTCCACCGTCTTGGATCCCCGGCGCACCAATGCCTGAACCCTTGCCAGAAGCTCGGCAAAAATAAAAGGCTTAACCAGATAGTCGTCCGCACCCCTTTGGAGTCCCTTGATGCGATCTTCCACCGCTTGTTTTGCGCTGAGAACCAATATGGGGATGTCGACGCCTCTATGGCGCAGGATGCTGATCAGGCTCAGGCCGTCCATATTCGGCAGCATGACATCCACCACGGCCACATCATAGGAGACCGATAAGGCCATGTGAAGACCTTGTTCGCCGTCATCCGTGCGGTCCACCGAAAATCCGGCCTCTCGCAAGCCGTTTTCAATAAAGGCGGCAATTTTTAAATCATCTTCAACCAACAAGACGCGCATGTTTGTTCACCCATAACGCCAAATGGCAACGCGAAGGCTTTGCATCCAATCTGACCCTTGTCATCAATTTATATCATTGGGTCGCAAAAGGGCAATCGTTTCATGACAACGCTATTTTTTCCAGCTTTAAAAACCGAAAAATCGGACAGGGAGTTTTGAAGATGGGATTTTTTAAAACCCACAAGAACCGGGAAGGTGACCAATGGAGGTCAATCGGTCGCGCGGTCATCGAGGGCAAAAGCTACCGGATGAAAGAAATCATCGAAAATTAAACCCTCCCCAACAACCACCCGCTGGCCCCCAAAAACGGGGCCGGCGGCATCGCTTACCCCCTGAAAAACCACGCATTTTTAAACCGCCACATTTACATCATTTTCACGCCGCCGCTAACACCACATCAATGAGCTCCTGCCATTGGGCAAGATGGTCACGGTATTGTCGTAGCCAATCCAATTTTTCATGAATCACTTCCAGCGGATGTTCCTGGCCAGAAAACGTATAACCTACCGAATTATTTGTGCAAGTCTCGATATTGAGCCCCAAGCGGTAGACACCAATATATCGCTTTTTAATTTGACATTGCATGATCTTTATGCCTATATGGGTAGACATTATGCATATCCAACGTGTCAGGTCCAAACAGGGCTCCAAAACCTACGAGCAGATCCTGCTCCGGGAATCCTACCGTGAGCCGGGC
>NZ_JAWOHB010000114.1:0-4049 GCF_046496365.1 Desulfosarcina sp. | reverse complement strand
CTTCCGGCTTTAACCCGGCTTTGGCATGAACCGCTGCTCCCGAAACGGCTCCAGGTGAAGCGGTCTGGCCGGCCGAAAGCAGCAGCTTCAACCCGGAAACCTCAGGTGATCCGGGCTTGGGGTCGTCGGCGGTGACTCCAAGGGGACGGGTTTGCAGAAAAAACAGGCCTCCTTCCTCATCCTCGGCCCATTCGATATCCTGTGGCGAACCAAAATGCCGTTCTATTTTCAGTCCGGCTTCGGCCAGAGAAAGCACGGTTTGTTCGGAAACGGCAGGGGATGGTTCCTCTGCCTCATTGGTTTCATCTTTTGGTTGAATGCTGCGTCTGCTGATCGCCAGAGGTCTTCGATCGACCAGAAAGACATCCGGTGAAACAGATCCGCCCACCACCTGTTCCCCCAAACCGGCTGCTGCATCGATGCGGGCCTGACCGGCTGCAGGCCGGGCCGGGTCCAGCGTATAGAGTACACCGCTGGCCCTGGGTTGGATCATGACGACGGCGGCAACCGCCATGGGGGTTGCCTCGTCGGTGAGGCCGTAACGAAGCCGATAGATAATGGCGCGCGGGGTGTACTTGCCGGCCAGGACGGTCTTGTAGGCTGAATCGATCTGCTTCTGGTCCACGGAAAGGACGCTGGTATACTGGCCGGCGAAAGACGCCTCGGTATCCTCCCCTACGGCGCTGCTGCGCATGGCCAGTTGCGGCATGCGGCCATGGTGGGCGGCAAGTTCCCGGTACGCTTTTCGGAGTGCCTCAGCCAGGATTTCCGGCACAGGGGCCTCGCGGATCGTTTCCCGGATGCGGCGGCAAATTTCCTCAATATCATCTCCGTCCGGGTCGAAGGCGGTCAGCATTTCATCGATGGGGTTCAGCAGCCGGTTCTCACGCAGAAACAGGTCAAAGGCCGCCGTGGTGACGACGAACCCGTCGGGCGCGGGAAAGTTCAACTGGTTGCGGATCCGCGCCAGGTTGACGGCCTTGGCGCCGGCCAGGGGGAGATGCGTGGTGCCCAGTGCCGAAAACGGCAATGTCAAAGGGCCGCTGATGACCTCACGCTTGCGCTCCGTCAGTGGGGCCAGAGCCCCCGATATCCTTTCGAAGGCTTGGGGAAGTTCCGGGTAGCGATCTCCAGCCAACCCGCCGATCGACACGACGAGTCCTGAAACTTCTCCAAGAAGGTCATTGACGCGATGCTGAATGGATGCCAGCGTCGCCAGTCCGGCCCCCCGGTCCAGCAGTTCCAGTTCGGCAAGATGCCGCAATGCCCGGTGGTTGTGATTCAAAAAAGCGTCATAGTGGGCGAATCGCCGGGCAGCGGGGCCTGTCGAGTCGTCCAGTAACCGGCAAGAGTCTGCTTTGAAAAACATGGTGGTCCTCCAATGTGATCGTCTTTATTGACGCTTCAATGATTTTTCCTTTTTACGATCGGGTGTATCGATTTTTTTAACGAACCCGATAGATGCAATCACTGAGGTCAAGGCACTCCATTCTGACTACCCGGGCGCACGGCCTTGCCTTCCGGACCATTTGAACACCTCCATCACCAGCAAAATAACCAGCGCCATAGACAGCAGAAAAATCCATCGCGTGAACCCCACCGGCTCCGTACCCAGGATGGTTTGCATGAAGGGCAGATGCATGCTTACCATGTGGATGCCCTGTGCCGCAAGCACCCCGAATACCAGGATGACATTGCGCCGGATGGGTACCTTCAGGGCGGATACCGATTCAGAGCGGCAGTTGAACACATGAACATTCTGCAGCAAAACCATGAACAGCAACAAGAGATTGCGGGCCCCGGCTTCATTCATCATTTCCACCCGAACCAGCCAGTACCAGAACCCAAGGGCCAGGATACCGATGGTCACTCCCGAAACAAGGGTCTGCCAGACCATCTGTGGATCAAAAATCGTTTCATCCGGTCTGCGCGGTTTGCGTTTCATGGCACCCGGTTCTCCGCCTTCAAAAGCCAGGGCCACATCCTGAATGCCGTTGGTGACCAGATTGAGCCACAGCAGCTGAACAGCCATCAACGGGATGGGCAGTCCCGCCAGGATCGCCAGGATAAACATCAAGACTTCCGCAGCTCCGGTGGAGATGAGCAGGTAAATTACCTTGCGCACATTGTCATAGGCAAATCGCCCCTCTTCAACACCGGCCACAATGGAGGCGAAGTTGTCGTCGGCCACGATCATCGACCCCACCTCCTTGGCCACGTCCGTGCCCGAGCCCATGGCCACGCCGATGTTGGCGCGTCGTAACGCCGGGGCGTCATTGACACCGTCGCCGGTCACAGCCACAAATTCCCCCCGGCGAATCAGCACATCGACGATTTCGAGTTTTTGAGTCGGCGACACCCGGGCGAACACATGGGTCGATGAAACCAGTTTTGCAAACGCAGGGCTGTCCGGGGTTCCGGCCTCATTCAACTCCCGGCCGGAAACCACCTGCTCATCCGCTTCGGACAGGCCCAGGTCACTTGCAATCGCACCGGCTGTAGCAGGATGATCTCCGGTAATCATCATCACCTGAATACCGGCCGTCTTGCATCTCTTCACCGACGCGACAGCTTCGGGACGCAGCGGATCGATGAATCCCACCAGACCGTGAAAGATCAGTCCGGAAAGGGTCTTGTCTTCCCGACTTTTTCCGCTACCTTTGGGAGCGGTTTTACCGGAGGCAACGGCCAGCACGCGCAGGCCGTTTTCCGCCATAGCTTCCGCCTGCTGTTCGATGCCCTCCTTGTCGAGGTCCGCCGGCTCGCCGTTCCGGTGCATCCGCGTGCAGAAATCCAGGATCGTTTCCACGGCTCCCTTGGCGGCTGCATGTTCCGTCCCATCTTTCTCATAGAACGTTGCCGAGAACTTGCGCTCAGATTCGTAAGGGATTTTATCGGTAATCTTGAACCGATGGTTCACTTCGGCCGGGTCCAGGCCCAGCTTGTAACCCATGGCGAGAAAAGCAACATCCATGGCATCGCCGTGGTGCTTCCAGGTTCCGGCTTCTTTGACGAGAGATCCCTCGTTGGCCAGCATCGCCGATTCGGCAAGCCGCTTCAGACGATCGCGTTCGGTTTCGGAGATCTTCCCGCCGTTGTCTGCCGGCGAGACATCGCCCTCGCCGTTATAGCCCTCTCCGGAAAGATCGAAAGTTTGTCCGTCTGGAAAAACGATGGTGCGGGCTGTCTGCTGGTTGACCGTCAGGGTGCCGGTCTTGTCGCTGGCGATCACCGTGCAGCTTCCCAGGCTCTCCACGGCGGTGAGTTTGCGTACAATAACGTTGCGGCCGGACATCCGTTTGGTTGCGATGGAAAGGGCCACGGTCAACGCCACGGGAAGTCCCTCGGGAATGGCCGAGACCGCAAGGGCTACCACGAAAAAGAAGATTGCCGTAAGATCCTGGCCCTGGAACCGCAGCATAACCGCCAGTCCGGCGCTGATCACCAGCACCAGGATGCTGATATGTTTGACAAACCGTTCCATCCGGATCACCAGAGGGGGCTTTCCGCTCTCCGATTCGGTCACGGTTTGGGCAATGATGCCCACCTGTGTTTCCCGCCCGGTGCCGATGACGATCCCGATGCCTCTCCCGGAGGCGATGGTCGATCCGGCAAACGCCATGTTTTTGCGGTCGCTGATACCGGTATCTGCGGACATCGGTTCGGTTGCTTTTTCAGAGGCCATGGATTCGCCGGTCAAAAAGCTCTCATCCGCCGCGAGGCTGTTCACTTTGATCAGGCGCAGGTCGGCCGGCACCTTGTTGCCCGACTCGAGCAGCACGATGTCGCCGGGCACGATCTCTTCCGCCGGGATATCCATCTCCTTACCGTCACGACGCACCCGCGCTTTGATCTTCAGCAACCGCTGGAGACCGGCGGCGCTTTTTTCGGCCTGATACTCCTGATAGGCCCCCAGGCCGCTGTTCAAGGCGATAACGATCAAGATAAACAAAGCATCGACGGCTTCACCAATGGCGGCGGATGCCACGGCGGCGGCCATCAGAATGAAGATCAAGGGGTTGAGCACCTGGTGCAGCAGGATGGCCCAG
>NZ_JAWOHB010000118.1:0-38319 GCF_046496365.1 Desulfosarcina sp. | reverse complement strand
ATTTACGGAACCGCCTTTTTTGATAAAAAACAGCTCAAGGCGTATCTCAATTTCCTTGAGGAGGCCAAAAGACGCAACCACCGCAAGATTGGCGCGGCCATGGATCTGTTCAGCTTCCACGACGATGCGCCGGGCATGCCTTTTTTCCACCCCAAGGGGATGGATGTGTGGAACACCCTTTTGAACTTCTGGCGTGACGCCCATCGGGAAGCCGGATACGTGGAGACCAAGACCCCCATCATCCTCCAGCGCACCCTGTGGGAAAAAAGCGGACACTGGGAGAATTACCGGGAGAACATGTACACCACCGAGGTGGATGAACAGGCTTACGCCATCAAGCCCATGAACTGCCCCGGCGGGATGCTGCTCTACGGGACCCGGCCGCACTCCTACCGGGAGCTGCCCATCCGCGCTGCGGAGATTGGTCTGGTGCATCGTCACGAACTGTCCGGCGTACTTAACGGCCTGTTTCGGGTGCGGGCCTTTCATCAGGATGATGCCCATCTCTTCATGATGCCGGGTCAGATCCAGTCTGAGATTCTTGATCTGCTGCATCTGGAGGCGCACATTTATGCAAAGTTCGGTCTCGATTTCCATCTGGAACTGTCCACCCGGCCGGAGAAATCCATCGGTACCGACGAACAGTGGGAAATGGCCACCAACGGCCTGCGTTCCGCACTGGATGAATACGGCAAGGAATACCGCATCAACGAGGGGGACGGTGCCTTCTACGGTCCCAAGATCGACCTGCACATCAAAGACGCCCTGGGCCGGACCTGGCAGTGCGGTACGATTCAACTGGATATGAGCCTGCCGGAACGCTTCGATCTGACCTATGTGGGCAAGGATAATGACAAGCACCGCCCCATCATGCTGCATCGCACGGTGTTCGGTTCCATCGAGCGGTTTCTGGGGATCCTCATCGAACATTTCGAAGGTCGGTTTCCGCTCTGGTTGGCGCCGGTTCAAGCTGTCCTGCTGCCCATCAACGATGATCTGACTCCCTTTGCCCGGGCGGCTGCAAAAACGATGACCCTTGCAGGGCTGCGGGTTGAAGTGGATGACCGCACGGAAAGCCTCAACCGGAAAATTCGCGAAGCCCAACTGGCCAAGACGCCCCTGATTATCACCTGCGGCGCTAAAGAACAGGCGGCTGGTACTGTATCGGTTCGCACCCTGGACGGAACGGTCCGCTACGGCATTCCCATGGACCTTTTTATGCAGCAGGTGAAGGGCCACGTGGCCGACAGGCGCCTGAACCTGGACCTGTTCGACGATTAACCCGTTGGCGCTGAGACCCTCCCCGGATATCGGGGAGGGTCCAATCCTCAAGGCCTCTTTGGGTATCTCATGAATCCTGAGCGGAGAAAATTATTGTTTGGTTGGCTGTCGGTAATTGCCCTCTGCGCGGCGATTTTCGTGCAATCCTGTTTTCCGCCGCTGAACACAGGCCCCTCCTTTCCCCTGAAAGACAAGGTGTTTCACATGGCTGCCTATGGACTGCTGGCCGTTCTTTTTTACCGGGCCTGCCGGCTGACTTGGCCCGATCGGATCTCTCCGGTCCTTCTGCTGGTGTACAGTGTCGGCTTCAGCACCTTTTATGGACTGAGCGATGAATTCCACCAGTCTTTCGTGGCAGGGCGCCACGCGGATACGATGGATGCTGTTGCGGATTTGGCCGGCGCTCTGCTGGGTGCCCTGGGATATATGATGATGACCTGCCAGGGGGGGCGATCTGTTTTTTGGAAGCGGACCGTTACCGGCGGTGGCCGTTAAAAGAGCCGGTCCCCAACACCCAGCCATCAAAAACCTATGTGCGCTGAGCCCGGGGTTAAAAATTCCCGCCGGTGACATTAACAGGGATCGGTATTCCCGGATTGACAAAAGGGCCGAACTTCTATAGGAAAAATAGGCGTATAAGCGGTGATCACGCCGCATGTTGAGCGACTGCCAACGGACCCTCCCCAAAGGAGCCCTGCTTATGGAATCGACGAACCTGATGGTGATCAACGGCAATGAACTTCCCTTTGAACCGGGGGAGACCATTCTTGACGTGGCCCGACGCGGCCATATCGATATCCCGACCCTTTGCCACCTCAAAGGAGCAACGCCTACCGGTGCCTGCCGGATATGTGTGGTCGAGGTGAAGGGGGCTCGAACGCTGCTGCCTGCCTGTTCCACGCCGGCTGCAGCGAATATGGTGGTGCGCTCCGAGTCACCGGAGGTGGTGGCGGCGCGTAAGGAGCTTCTGCGTTTGATGCTCGCTTCGGGCAACCACAATTGCGCCGTTCGCGGCCGGGACGACAGCGACTGGACCCAGTTTCAGCTGGGCGTCGAAAAAGACGACGGCAGCGACGCGTTATGCCCGGTGTGGGGGGACTGCCGCCTCCAGGATCTGGCCTACCGCTATCAGGTGACCGGAGAAGGCTTCCAGGGAACGCCGGCCCGTTATCCCATGGAAACCGTCAATCCGTTTATCGTCAGGGATTTTTCCCGCTGCATTCTGTGTGGACGATGTGTTCAGGCCTGCAACGAGGTGCAGGTCAACAATGCCATCAGCTTCGGCTACCGTGGCGCGGATACCAAGATCATCGCTGCTGGCGATCGGCCGTTGAAGGATTCCGATTGCGTCTTTTGCGGCGAGTGCGTGCAGGCCTGCCCGGTGGGTGCGCTGGTGGAAAAGGATGTGCGCTACCACGTTCGCCCCTGGGAAACCCAGCAGGTGCGCACCACCTGCAGCTACTGCGGCGTGGGCTGCCAGATGAATCTTCACGTGCGGGACAACCGGGTTGTCAAGGTCAACGGTGTCGAGGATGAAGCCCCGAATTTTGGCAGTCTGTGCGTAAAGGGGCGCTTCGGTTTCGATTTTATCGGCAGCGACGAGCGGCTCACCGACCCGCTGATCAAGGAAAAAGGCACTTTTCGTAAAGCCACCTGGGAGGAGGCCATCGATCTGGTGGCCGCAAAGCTTAAGGAGATTCGTGACACCCACGGCGGTGACAGCCTCGGGGTGCTCACCTCGGCCCGTATTACCAATGAGGAGAATTACATCGCCCACAAGTTTACCCGGGCGGTGCTTAAAACCAACAACATCGATCATTGCGCCCGGCTCTGACACAGCTCCACCGTGGCCGGTCTGGCCGCAGCTTTCGGAAGTGGCGCGATGACCAACACCATGGCCGATATCGAGGAGGCCGACGTCATCCTCATTACCGGTTCCAATACGACGGAGAATCACCCTGTCCTCTCGACATTCGTTAAGCGTGCGGTCACCCGCCGGGGGGCCAAACTTATCGTGCTTGATCCTCGCCGGATCAAGATCACCGAGTTTGCCGAACACTGGCTGCGGCCCAACCTGGGAACCGACGTGGCCTGGATCAACGGTATGATGCACGTCATCATCAAGGAAGAGCTCCATGACAAAGCCTTTATCGAGGCGCGCACGGAAAAATTCGATGAGCTCAAGGCGATGGTTGCGCGCTACACCCCGGAGCATGTGGAAACCATCACCGGCATTCCGGCCCGGCAGCTCGTCGATGCAGC
This sequence comes from Desulfosarcina sp., assembly GCF_046496365.1. Classification (GTDB taxonomy): domain Bacteria; phylum Desulfobacterota; class Desulfobacteria; order Desulfobacterales; family Desulfosarcinaceae; genus Desulfosarcina. Next base: position 34,776 of record NZ_JAWOHB010000118.1, on the reverse strand, counting down.
CCGGTTGTATGCCAAGGCCCCGGCGGGTAGTATTCTTTACTGCATGGGGATTACCCAGCACACCACGGGTACCGACAACGTCAAATCACTGGCCAACCTGGCCATGCTTTGCGGCAACCTGGGGATTCGGGGTGGCGGGGTCAATCCCCTGCGCGGTCAGAACAACGTCCAGGGCGCCTGCGACATGGGCGGTTTGCCCAACGTGCTTACCGGCTACCAGGCGGTGGACAATCTGGATGCGATTAAGAAGATGGAGCGGGTCTGGAACGTCACCGGTCTGCCCACCAAGCCCGGGCTCAAGGTCACGGAAATGGTGCCCAAGGCCCACAGCGGGGAGCTCAAGGCACTGTACATTATCGGCGAGAATCCGCTGGTTTCCGACCCGGACATTAATCATGCCGCCAAGAGCTTCAGCAATCTCGAATTTTTAGTGGTACAGGATATCTTTCTTACCGAAACCGCTCAACTGGCCGACGTGGTGCTGCCCTCCAAGTGCTTTGCCGAGAAAGACGGTACATTTTCCAATACGGAGCGGCGGGTGCAGCGGGTCAGAAAGGCGGTCGATCCACCCGGATTGGCCAAAGATGACTGGAAGATTACCTGCGATATCGCCACGCGCATGGGATATGCCATGTCTTACAAGGACAGCGAGGCCATTTTCAACGAACTTGCCGGTGTTACCCCCTCCTATGCGGGGATCAGCTACTCCCGCATCGAACACGAAGGGATCCACTGGCCCTGTCCCACCCCGGAACATCCCGGCACCCCCATTTTGCACGGCGCCCAGTTTACCCGTGGAAAAGGGAGGTTCCATGCCATCGAATGGATCGCTCCGGCGGAAGTGGTTGATGACGAATATCCCCTCTACCTGACCACCGGTCGTGTGCTCTACCAATACCATACCGGCACCATGACCATGAAAACAGAGGGCTTGAACGATCGGGCGCCGGAGTCCTTTGTAGAGATCACGCGGGAAGACGCCCAGGGCATGGGCATTGCCGATGGTGATCGGGTTATCATCGCTTCCCGGCGGGGAGAGATTGAAACCCGCGTCCGGATTTCGCGCAAGGCCGTGGATGGAACCGTCTTCATCCCCTTCCACTTTGCCCAGGCGGCGGCCAACAAGCTGACCAACGCCGCATTGGATCCAGTTTCCGGTATTCCGGAGTACAAGGTGTGTGCGGTTAAGTTGTCAAGGGGGGCGTAACCGGGTTGGAATAAGCCTTATTCACGCGTCTGCTGTTTTTGTCCACACAATAAAAAAGGCCGGCGCCCATGCATGGGCGCCGGCCTTTTTGGATCTGAAAACAGGCTACATATTCGACGACTCGGGATGAAACACATCCACATCCTTGAGGTCGTCGCCCAGGTATTCGCGTTCATTGGGACCGAGAATGCCTAACGAGAGGCAGATCAGGGTCCACAGGTGGACAGTCTGCCAGGGGTGGTCCAGCTGATCGCTCAGATCGTGAATCTGGGCGTGGCAGTTGTGGCAGGGGGTGATGGCGTAGTCCGCCTTGGTGGCCAGGATCTGGTCGGCCTTGAGCTTGCCGTAGGACCGCCGTTCATCCGGGAGTCCGGACTGCAGGAAGCCGCCGCCGCCGCCGCAGCAGAAGTTATTGGATCGGTTGGGGTGCATGTCGATGAAATTCTCTTCACCGACCACGGCCTTGACCACGAAGCGCAGGTCCTCGGCTACCGGGTCTCCAAAGGATTTGCGTACCAGCTGGCAGGGGTCCTGGACGGTGAACGTGACCTTGCGGTCCTTGTTCCAGTCGGAGCTGACTTTCAGCTTGCCCTCGCGGATCCACTGGGCATAGTATTGGATGATGCTTTTGATTTCGAAGTTGTAGTCGAGTTTGAATTTTTCCAGTCCGAACCGGACTGCGAAGAGTTCGTGCCCTCACTCCGTATTGAGCCAGACCTTGCAGCCCAGATCCTCCACGGCTTTTTTCTTTACCTCGACGATATGTTTCCAGGCGTCGTTGTCCCCCAGGAACATGCAGTAGTTTTCAGCGGCCCAGCCCTTGGTGCCGTAGGTCCAGTCTGCACCGGCCAAGTGCAGGATCTTCCACATGGGCACCATCTCATCCGGTTCGGTCACCGGCTCCCTGGAGTTCTGGTTGAAGAAGAACTCGGCGCCTATTTTGTTGACGGGAGCCTGCATCTCCGCAAATTCGGGTTGGGCTTCCCGGTACTCCTCCAGGACGTCTTCCACGACGAACTGGAAGTCCTCCTCCGTGGCACCCATGGCACTGCAGGTATCATTGCGCAGGGCCACATCACAGGATCCCAGGATGCCTTTGGGACGCTGGTCACGGGGCCATTGGGCCCGTGCGTTGAATACCAGCTGGGGGATGTTGATCTTCATGGGGCAGACATACATGCAGCGGGTGCACATGGTGCACATCCAGACCCATTTGGTGCTCAGGACCTCTTCGTCCATGCCCAGGGCCGCCATTCTCAAAAACTTTCGGGGATCCATTCCCTCCAGACCCGTTGCCGGGCACCCTGAAGAACAGGCGCCGCAGGTCAGGCAAAGGTTCAGGTTTCCCCCTTCGGGGAGGATCTCCTTCACCTTGTCGATGAAAACGGATCTTTTCTTTCCGCCGAGCTTGATCGCTTCATCAGCCATTCTGTTAATTCCTCCGTAGTTGGTTTACCACTGACGATTCCAATGCGACAAAAATTTAAGACCCCATTTATTATCGAGTCATCCATAAAATACAAGGAAAAAATTGAAATCGCCGGCCCTTCCGTCGTCGTGCACAGATGACCGGCAGGCATCCATGCTTCCAAGACGGGTATGGTCACGGGTTGAAAGGGCAACCGGCACCCCATTGCCCGATTCCGCAGCGACGCGCCGGTTTTGCGCCTAGACCTATTTTTTGATCAGCGACGCTTCCATCTCCATGAGAATACTGGAAAAATCGGCGCCCATATTCGAGGCCGTGGTGGCAAAGCAGATGCGGTCTTTTTCGAGTCCGATGGCCGCCAGCATGCCTTGGGCATTGGCAATTCGCCAACCGGCGTAGAGGCTGCCCTTCTCCGATTTGCAGTTGCCGTGGTGGCAGGCCATGACCACCACACCATCGGCCCCTTCGGCCAGGGCGTGCATGACATAGTCGATGTCCACCTTGCCGGCGCAGGGCACGGCCACGGTTTTTAGCCCCTTGGGCAGGGGCATGCCGAAGGACGCGGCCATGCGGGCGGCTTCCAGCCCGCTGTTCTGGCAGCAGAAGGCAACAATTGTGGGTGCATCCGGAGTTTTGGTTGTTGCCGATCGGGTGACCTGGTCAATCATGTCGGCATCGGTGAAGTCGCCGATCTGAATGGCGTCCATGGGGCATTCAGAGGCACAGATGCCGCAGGCCTGGCAGGCTACTTTAGAGATGACCGGTTTGTTGTCCACGGTCCAGTAGATCGCCCCATGGGGGCAGCAGCGGAAGCAGGTCAGGCAGAACGTGCATTTGCCGGTGTCCAGCACCGCCTTGTCGGCCGGCACGCTGATGGTGCCATCGCCCAGCAGGTTGCGGACCCGGATGGCGGCATTTTGTGCATCCATCAGGGCCCCGTAGCGCTTTTTCACCCGGCGGCTGCCGCCGACCACGAAAATACCTTCGCGGTTGGTGCAAACCGGATAGCGGTGAACGTTGTCCGTCTGCAGGAAACCCATGGATCCCACATCGATTTTAAGCATCGCGGCCAGTTCCAGGTTGACCGGGTCGGAACCGATGGCCTCTTCGACCACGATGATGTCCGGGGTCAGTTCGACTTTGCGCTGAAGGACCGGATCGTTGTAGGCGATGGAAAGGGCGCCGGCGTTCTGGACCACGGCAGGCATCTCGGTGAGTTTGACGGTCATGGCGCCTTTGTCGCGGCATTCCAGGAAGAGGCGCTCCAATCCGTCTTCGGCCACCTTCAGATCACCGGCAAACACATAGGCGCTGGTGTCGGCCGTGTTTTCCATGGCCAGCACACTTTTCAGGACCCGCTCCAATACAAGCGGATTACCGTCCTGGGCCAGGCCCAGCAAGAAGGCCACCGATTTACCGGCAAACGCACCCGGATGATCGCAAAGGGCCGCTTCCATCTGGCTTTGGGTGATCACCGTGTCGGAAAGACTCAGACCATAGGCTTCGTGCAAGGGGCATGCGACCAGCTCCGATGCCACCACAATGGCGCCGACGGATTTTTCAACGATGTCATCATTGCCTGACAGCCATACCCGGAAATCACCGGGCATGCCGGCAGCACCGTCCATGCGGGTGTTGGTCATCACCTCGATCAGCTTTGATCCGTTAACGGTTTCCAACAGTGATTTGAGAGCTGCCTGTTCTTCACCGTCCAGATCGGCGACAGGTGCGCCTGCCGCCACACCCAGTCCGGCACCCGCGTCGATCAATATCACCCGGTATCCGCTGGCGGCAATCTCGGTGGCGGTCTTTATGCCGGTCATCCCGGCCCCCACCACCAGAACGTCGGTGGCCAGGTTGATGGTTTCCATTGGTGTCTGTAGTGTCATGAGGCCCTCCCCAGATATTTGATCACTTCGCCGGCAGACTGACCTGCGTGGACGATGGATTCGGCAATGGTTTTCGGTCCCGATGCAGTGCCGGCCACGAAAATGCCATTTTGGCCGGTGGCTGCACGGTTCAATGGATCAGTACAGGCAAAGAAACCGTCGCCGTTGAGCGGAATCCCGACCAGTTCAGACAACGCCGCGTTGCCGGCTGCCGGCATGATGCCTATCGAGAGCACCACCAGGTCGAACTCATCTTCTACCGCTTCACTGCTGCCCTCGGCAGCCATGAACCGGGTCCGGATGCGATCGTTCTGTGTTCTGTACATATCTACGGGGATGGTGCGCACAAATTTCATCTGATCTTTGCATTGCTGGTAAAAAACGGGGAAGTCGTTGCCCGTGTTCTGGATGTCCATGTAAAAGACGGTGACCTCCAGTTCCGGGTCCCTGTGCTTCATGGCCTGGGCTGTTCTCAGGGCGTAGGGGCAGCAGACCTGACTGCACCACAGGTTGCCCAGGCGCTCGTCGCGGCTGCCCACACACTGGATAAAGGCGATTTTCTTAGGTTGTTTGCCGTCCGACGGCCGCAGGAACATACCGTTGGCCCGCTTGCCGGATTCCAGGTCCATGCCGCTGACCACGTTTTCCAGATCGCCGTAGCGGTAGGTGGACTTGATCCGCGGGTCGAAGGGTGCAAATCCGGTGGCCACGACAACGGCGTCCACCTCAAGGGAGTCGGAACCGCCGGTCGTTTCCGGGTTCAGACTGCCGTCGGCCAGGTAATATCGGCTGTTGTTCAACGAATAGCCCCTTATGGCCGCACAACTTTCTGGATTGGCTGTATATCCGGACTCGCATGCCTTCAGATCCCTGGTGACTGCTGTTTTTTTCAGGCTGATTTTAAAATTTCCATTTTTACTGATGCCGGCCACCTCAGTGGCCAGATGGACGGTGATGGACGGTTCGTTGACCACGTTCTTGAGCATGCTCTCCACGGCGCAGGCACCGCATTGTCGGCATTCGTCCGTGGCTTTGCAGGCATATTGGATAGCGTGTCCGCCAAGGAAGTCGGCTTTTTCCACCAGCACGACCTGCGCACCGAGGCCGGCAAGCTCCCAGGCTGCCGTCAGGCCGGCGATCCCGCCCCCAATGACCATGACTTTTTTCGATTGAGTACTCACTTGAAAACTCCTTTGGTGATCGTTGGTTGACAATGGATGTACTGCGCTGATCAGACGATGGGTCTGGGCAGGACTTTGGCCCGTTCGGCGATTTCCGGCACCTTGTGTTCCCATTCGATGGGCATGAGATGAATACCGGCAACACCCTTCATTTCCTTGAACGCTTCGATCTGTTCACAGGCGATGTTGATGCCCTCGTCGGCCACCTTTTTTTTGTCGACACCCTGGAGCCGTTTGATGATTGCGTTGGGGACATCCATGCCGGGTACCTTGAGCTGCATGTAGCGCGCCATACCGACGCTTTTCATGGGTGTGACCCCGGCCAGAATGAAGACTTTCTCAGTGAGTCCCATGTCTACGGCTTCTTTGACCCACTGGCGCATTCTCTCCATGTTGTAGATGCACTGGGTCTGGATGAAATCCACGCCGGCCTTAACCTTCTTGGCCAGGCGGTGCACCCGCCATTCATGGGGTTCGGCAAATGGGTTGGCTGCGCCGCCGATGAACAATTTGGGCGGTTCGTCGATGTCGGCGCCACCCAGAAACTTTGCCTCGTCACGCATCTTCTTCACCATCCCGATCAGTTGGGTGGAGTCGATGTCAAATACACCCTTGGCCTGGGGGTGGTCTCCGAACTGCTGGTGGTCACCGGACAGGCAGAGCATGTTGCGAATGCCCAGAGCCGAGGCGCCCAAGATGTCGGCCTGCATGGCCAGGCGGTTGCGGTCCCGACAAACCATTTGGTAATTGGGTTCCAGCCCCTCTTCGATAATAATCAATGAGGCGGCCCAGCTGGACATTCTCACCATGGCGGTCTGGTTGTCGGTGATATTGACAGCATCCACCATGCCGACGAGATGTTTGGCCTTTTCTCGCACAACGGCTACGTTGGTTCCGCGGGGCGGCCCCAATTCCCCGGTAAAGGCAAAATGGCCGGCACGCAGTACTTTTTCAAGATTGCTTCCTGATTTCATATGGGAATCCCTCTATTGGCTTTTTCCGCGTTCGTGGTTGGTTACAGGTTGATTCGCTTATTTGATACCCAATGCGGCAAGTCGCTCCGCGTAGCCTGGCTGAATGATGGTCCTGGGTGTCTGATTCCGCCAGTCATTGGGCGGGCAGATTTCGAGTATGTTCTGCAGCCGGTTCTGTTTGGCAAGGCGTTCATGGATGCGATGCCAGGCACACGGTTGGTCACTGTTGATTTCGCAGCTGCCTTTGTTGGTTCCGCCGCAGGGGCCGTTGAACAGTCCCTTTGCGCACATGGTAACCGGGCAGATGCCTGCGGTCATGCCCAGTACGCAGGTGCCGCAAGCCCGACATTTTTCTTCATACCAGCCCACTTCCCGGTTGACGCCGATAAAACAGGTGTCGACTGCGGGAAAAACGGGTATTTCGGGGAATCGTTCAGCAATAAATTGGATGCCGGCGCCGCAGGCCATGGAGATGATTGCATCATATTCATCCACGATCCCGTCCAACTCTTCCAGAAACTCCATGTCACATTGCCGTTCAACAGTGACGGCACCGGTTTCGATGGGGTTGCCTGCCATGCGCCGGGCGATTTTCAGTTCGGAGTTGAGTACGCCGACCTCCTTTTCACCGCCGGCCAGGCACACCGCCACACAGGTGCCGCAACCCACCGTCAGGACTTTTTTAAAATCCTTGACCATGGTGCTGACCTCTCCAAAAGGCTTTCTTTCCGCAACAATCATTTGATATTCCTCCTGTTTACCATGGCATGGGGTCCTTGCCATGAAGGGTGATACATCGCACGCTGGATTTAAGGGGTGTGCGTGAAATGTACGATGTGAGCCAAAGATCGAAACTAACCGAGCGCATCAATCCTGTCAATATTTATAAGGACGGATATGATGTCTGTGGCCCAGTTTCCATTATTGTCTATCACCGGTATCGTGAATATGAAATGAATGCCTACTCATTCATTCATAAGATCGATCCTGCTGAACCTTGTCGATTGAATATGGCTCCGGTCGAAAAAATTAAATATGCTAATTTTTAAAGTTAGATAGATTTTTAAAGGGTCAATGACCGGTTTGGGGTTTTTTTGATTTTAGCGCTTGACAGGCGGTTTTTGACTTTGATAAATGAATGAACATTCATTCATAAAGTTTTCCCCGGGAGGTCCGCCATCAGTACGAAAAGGAAAAATATGGATAAATACCAGCGCATTCTCGATGCGGCCATTACGGTATTTGCCGAACAGGGTTTTTTTCAGTCTACAATCGCCCAGATTGCCAAAGAGGCCGGGGTCGCTGACGGAACCATCTATCTTTACTTCAAGAACAAGGATGATATCCTGGTTCAGTTTTACGAGTACAAGACACGCCAGATCTTCGAGCGTTTTCGGGGTGCCGTCCGCCAACCGGCAACCGCGCAGGAAAAATTGAGGTGTCTTATTCGGGTGCATCTCCAGGAGTTTCAGAAAGACCGCAACATGGCCATCGTTTATCAGGCCGAAACCCACCAGAACCGTCGATTGGGCCACGACCAGATCAAAGAGATGTCTAAAATGTATCGGGACATCATTTCGGAGGTTGTGGAATTGGGACAGGAAGAGGGAACCATTCGCAAGGACCTGTACTTGGGCCTTGTCAAGCGATTCATCAACGGTGCCGTCGATGAAGTAATCAATTCCTGGATTCATTCAGGGGCACAATACGACCTGGTGACCATGGTAGACCCGTTGGTGGACCTTTTCATCAACGGCATCGGCGGCACCAAGGAAATGTTTAACGGATTGAATACACAACCGGATACCGCCGTTCAGGCTCAAATGAACAGCGGGTCTACCAGTTAAAAAGGAGAGGATAGACCATGGCACAGGTAATTGCTGACCGGAGGGATGTCGATTTCGTGCTGCATGAACAACTGAACGTCGGCGCGCTGAGCGAGCATGAAAAGTACTCGGAATTCAACAAAAAAACCGTAGATCTGATCATCAGTGAAGCCCGCAACCTGGCGATAAAGGAGATCCTTCCCACCTTCAAGGAGGGGGATGACCAGGGATGCCGCCTTGAAAACGGCCAGGTGTTTGTTCCGGAAAGCTTCAAGCGCGCCTACGATCTCTACGTTGAAGGCGAGTGGCTGGCCATGACAGAGGACCCTGAATACGGGGGGCAGGGAATGCCCCGAACCGTGGCCCTGGCTGCCGGGGACTATTTCAATGGCGCCAACTACGCCTTTATGATGTATCCGGGGTTGACCCACGGAGCTGCCCTGCTGGTCGAAGCCTTCGGAACGCAACGGCAGAAAAAGCTTTTTTTAAGGAACATGTTCACCGGCAGATGGACCGGCACCATGCTGCTCACTGAACCCGAAGCCGGTTCCGACGTGGGCAATCTGTCTACAACCGCCGTGAAAAATGAAGACGGCACTTACTCCATCACCGGCAGCAAGATTTTTATTTCTGCCGGTGACCATGACATGGTGGAGAACATTGTTCATCCGGTTCTGGCACGAATCGAGGGTGCGCCTGCAGGCACCAAGGGCATTTCACTCTTTCTGGTCCCCAAGCTCCGGGTCAATGACGACGGCAGTCTGGGCGAGTTCAATGATGTGGTCTGCACCGGGATCGAGCACAAGATGGGTATCAATGGCAACGCCACTTGCTCGTTGACCTTGGGCGGCAAGGGCCAGTGCATCGGCGAGCTGCTGGGTGAAGAAAACAAGGGAATGCGGGCCATGTTCCTGATGATGAACGAAGCGCGCCTGCTGGTGGGCATGCAGGGATTTTGTTGTGCCAGCGCTTCATACATGAATGCGGTCAATTATGCCCGGGATCGGGTGCAGGGCAAAAATCTGCTGCAGATGATGGATCCAAACGCAAAGTCCGTGGCCATCATCCAGCACCCGGACGTTCGCCGAATGCTGATCTCCATGAAGGCATACGTCGAGGGGATGCGCAGCCTGCTTTACTACGCCGGGCACCTTTCCGATCAGATGGCGGTTACCGATGACGAGGCGGAAATAGCCCGGCTGCAGGGGATGCTGGATCTGCTTATTCCCATCTGCAAGGGATACGTCACTGACAAGGCCTTTGAGGTCTGCAGCACGGGGGTACAGGTATACGGCGGTTATGGTTTCATTAGAGATTATCCCCAGGAGCAGCTTTTGCGGGATTGCCGCATCACCATGATTTACGAAGGCACCAACGGTATTCAGGCCATGGATCTGCTGGGCAGAAAGCTGGGCATGAACAAGGGTAAACCCATCATGGACCTGATGGTCGAAATCCAGAAGACCATCGCTCAGGCCAAGGCCATCGATACGCTTAAGGACTACGCGGTCAGATTGGAAAAGGCCCTGAACCGCCTGGGCGAAGTTGCCATGCATCTGGGCGCGACAGCCATGTCACCCAAGGTGATGAGCGCTTTTGCCTTTGCCCATCCTTTTATGGAGGCATCCGGTGACGTGGTGACGGCCTGGATGCTGCTGTGGCGAGGGGTTGTCGCTGCCGGTCAACTGGAGAAGGGCGCCAGGAAAAAAGACCAGGCCTTCTACGAAGGGCAGATGAAAAGCGTGCAGTATTTCACCCAGGCAGTGCTTCCCATTACCATGGGCAAGATGGACGCCATCATGGTCACTTGCGATGCGCCGGTGGAGATGGCCGAAGATGGATTTGGTGGCAAGTAATTCAAACCATTAAGATTAAATATTGAAACCGGGGGTTGCCTGATGGGGCATCCCCCGGTTTTAGTCTGCCGCGCCGCAACCAGCCCAACTTCTATTTTTCTTTTTTGAGCGCCATGGCCCTGAGGTCTTTTTTGAGAACCTTGCCCACATTGGTTTTGGGCAGATCTTTACGGAATTCGATTTCCGTGGGCCATTTGTATTTGGCCAGTTTGTCTTCACAGTATTTCAGCAACTCTTCGGCGGTGGCGGTCTGGCCTTCCTTCAGCACGACGAAAACCTTGACCGCCTCGCCGCGTTTGGGGTGAGGAATGCCGATGACTGTTGCCTCCATCACCTTGGGGTGTTCAAAGAACACCTCTTCAATATCCCGGGGGTAGACGTTGAAGCCGCCGGAAATGATCATGTCTTTCTTGCGGTCAACGATGTAAAAATAGCCCTGTGCGTCCATCTTGGCGATATCACCGGTGTGAAGCCACCCGTCGGTGATCGTTTCAGCCGTGGCGTCGGGGCGGTTCCAGTATCCTTTCATGACCTGGGGGCCCTTGACCAGTAGCTCGCCGATCTCGCCCACGGGAACGTCGGTGGTCCCGTCGCCGAGATCCACGATGCGGCTTTCCGTGTCTGGAATGGGAATACCAACGCTGCCAACCTTGCGTTTGCCTTTAAAGGGGTTGATATGCGTGACCGGGCAGGATTCGGTCATGCCGAAGCCTTCAACGATGACCGCACCGGTTTTCTTTTCAAACTCACTGATCACGTCGAGGGGCAGCGGGGCGCTGCCTGAAAAACATCCCTTGATCGAAGTGAGGTCGGTTTTGGAGATATCGGGATGTTCGAGCATGCCGATGTACATCGTCGGGACCAGCGGCGCAAAAGTAGGCTTGAATTTGCTGATGGCTTCCAAAAGCTGAGGTGGTTGGGGTTTGGGTACGAGGATGTTTCCCCAGCCTTTAAAAATTGCAAGGTTCATGGCGGTGGAGAGACCGAAGACATGGAAGAATGGCAGGGCGCCGAGCATGATTTCTTCGCTTCCGAAGGATGGAAACCAGGCGGATACATGCTGGGTCTGTTTACTCAGGTTGCCGTGAGTGAGCATAACCCCCTTGGAGACGCCGGTGGTGCCTCCGGTATATTGGTACATGGCCACATCCTCAAAATCCAGTACCACACGAGGCGGGTTGGTCGCGGCCGTCGCCATGAGGGCTTTCCACTTGTAAAGGTGGTCCGCCGGTTTGACATCGGCGGCCAATCCCTTTTTCTTGCCCACCAGTGGGAACAACAGGTTTTTGGGAAAGGGAAGGTAGTCGCCGATGCTGGTGTAGACAATCTGTTTGATGCTGGTTTTCGGGCGAAGATCGATCATGCGGTTGCCGAGCAGGTCCAGAGTGACCAGCACCTTTGACCCGGAATCGTTGAACTGGTGCTCCAGTTCTCGGTCTGAATACAAGGGGTTGTTCATGACAGTGATGGCGCCGATGCGCAAAATGGCATAGTAGGCAACCACGCAGGGGATCACATTGGGCAGAAGGATGGCAACACGATCGCCTTTCTTCACGCCGAAATCGGTCAGGCACACGGCAAATCGATCCACCATGTCGTTCAGCTTGGCAAAGTTGACGGGGTATCCTTGAAAAGTAAGGGCCATTTTGTTCGGAAACGCCTCGGCAGAACGTTTCAGACAGTCCGGCAGGCAGATCGTTTCATATTCGACTTTTTCGGGAACGCCTGCTTCGTAGTTCGCAAGCCACGGTTTTGCCAGATAGGGATTGTCTGTGGTCACAGGAACCTCCTTTTTCCTTGTTTTTCATTGGCGATCGTAATAAGTGAGGCCTTCATGCCTTTTGGGTGGGGATGCAACCGCTGAATCAATTTTCATTTCTATTTAAATCATTCGATTTTGTCAAGAAAACCTTATGGTTAATCGTTCATTTTACTATGTGCAAGCCGGTTTTGCAACTCCCGGCAAGGGGATTGCGGGCAGACCAGCCCCGTTGGTTTCAACTGGGGTTTTTGGGGTGCCTGGACCCAAAATTTTTTTCTTGACAGGACATGAATCAATGGGTAAAAAAACTGAATGAATCCTCATTCATTTTCATATATCTTAATACGAAACTGAAGGGAGAACAAGGGTAAAGTATGGAAAATGCGTTGATCGCCCCGGCTGAGTATTTCTTTCTTTTTATCCCCACGGTGGTTTTTTCGATTTTGATTCCCCTCGTGGGCACAGCGGTATTTACCTATATCATGGCCATCCGTATGGCACCGCTGCTCAAAGCGGCACCTGACAGCCGATTTGACCGTATTCCCCAGCGTATTTATAATGTGCTGAAAATATGGTTGGCCCAGTACCGCCAGCCCCGCTACATGCTGGCCGGCGTTGTCCACATCATGATCTTCGCCGGGTTTTTGATCCTCAGCATCCGTTCCTGTTCCTTGGTGATCATCGGTATTGCCGACGATTTCGTTATGCCCGGTTTCGGAGGACTGGCCGGAGACATCTACAGCATTCTGAAAGATTACGCCGCTACCGCGGTGCTGATCGCCTGTGGCATCGCCGCATACCGACGGGCAGTCGTCAAACCGGCACGTTACGCCGTTCCGGCCAAGTACGGCAAGGACCACACGGCCGAAGCCCTTTTCGTGCTGGGCCTGATTTCGACGTTGATGATTTCCGAAAGCCTGTTTGAAGCCAGTTCGGTGGCCGCTAATGTTCAGCTGGGCCTGCATGCCGAATTCCTGGCGCCGGCCAGCCTGGCCTGGTTTTTCAAAAAAGCCCTGCTGTCAGCTTCGGTCGAGACACTGCAGGCCCTTCATATCGCCGCCTATTACCTCCACGATCTGACTTTTTTCTTCTTTTTGTGTTTTCTGCCCCTGGGCAAACACTTCCACGTGATCACCTCATTGTTCAACGTGTTTTTCATGCGTATTGACCGGGGCAACATCAAACCGGTGCGCTACGGCATCAAGTCCGAAGATCTGGATGACCTGGAATCATTCGGCGTGAAACGGCTGGAGGATTTTACCTGGAAGCACATCCTGGACTTTTATTCGTGCGCCGACTGCGGCCGCTGTTCGGACAACTGTCCGGCCAATGCAGTCGGCCGGCCGTTGTCGCCGCGCTTCATCTCAATCAAGGGACGCGATCTGGCCTTCAAGAACTACCCCATCTACCCATACGGCAGCCCGTTTAAAAAAAGCGCCAACCTTATCGGCACTACCTATGAAGAGGACGAAATCTGGTCCTGCACAACCTGCGGGGCCTGCGAGCAGGAGTGCCCCCTGGGCATCGAGTATATCGACAAGATCGTTGATCTCCGGCGGGGGATGGTGGATGAGGGCATGGTGCCCCAGAGCCTGCAAAAGCCTTTGAGCGCTCTTGAAAAGCGCGGCAACCCCTGGGGCAAGATGGAAAAAAAACGGGCCGACTGGACCAAGAATCTGCCCGACGATGTGGCCGTCAAGGATGTGGCCAAGGAGCCGGCCGATGCCCTGTACTTTGTCGACAGCATCACATCCTACGACGACCGCATGCAGGCGATCGGACAGGCCACGGCGACCATTCTTGCAAGAGCCGGTTCGGATTTCGGCATCCTTGGCAAGGATGAAAAAGACAGCGGCAACGAGATCCGCCGATTTGGGGAGGAGATGCTGTTTCAGACCATGAAGGCGGCCAACACGGATGCGATTTTGAACAGCGGCGTCAAGCACATCATTACCGCCGACCCGCATGCCTACAATGCCTTGAAGAATGACTACCAGGGACTGCCGCCGGTCGAACATATCAGCCAGTTCATCGCCCGCAACGTCAAATCCGGGGCCATCCGGCTGAAAGGCGCCAACGGCGACGGCAAGATTTATACCTATCACGACCCCTGTTACCTGGGTCGTCACAACGATGTATACGAGGACCCACGGGCGGCCCTGGATGCCATCGGCGGGTTGAAACGGGTGGAGATGGAGCGCTGCCGCGACCGGTCATTTTGTTGCGGGGGCGGCGGTCTGATGCTGTTTTATGAACCCGAGGAAGATCAGAGAATGGGCGTGCTTCGCGTGGAAATGGCCGCCAAGGCGGGCGCCAACGTTATCGTCACGGCCTGCCCCTTTTGTCTGGTCAACATGGAAGACGCCATCAAAGTGGCCGGTCTGGAAGGGAAGATGGAGGCCATCGATCTGTCGGAATTAATTGCCCAACACATGGCGTAGAACGGTTCCGGTAATGGATTCTGGAATTTGTCATTTTCAGCTCGCCTAAAATGGGGCATGTCCAATCAGTAAACCTAATAGGAGGAGTGCATGGAGATTCTAGTCTGTGTAAAAAGAGTTCCCGATACCGCTGAGAACGAGATCGAAGTGAACCGTCAAGGCAGCGATATCGAGCGCGACGATCTGGTCTACTCGGTCAACGAATGGGATAACTATGCGGTGGAAGAGGCCATTCAGATCCGCGACAAGGTCGGAGGAAGCGTTACGGTGGTCACTGTGGGCGATGACGAATCCGAAGAGGTGCTTCGCCGGGAGATGGCCATGGGTGCCGACAACGGTCTGCTGCTTTGTGATGCTGCTTTCGAAGGTGCTGACGGCAAAGGCCTTGCCACCATTCTTAAGGCTGCCGTCGAAAAGGGAAAGTACGACCTGATCCTCACCGGCGCCCAAGCGGATGACGGCGCGGCCCAGGTCGGCGGTATGCTGGCGGCCATGCTGGATTACCCATACGCCTCACTGGTGAATAAGATCGATGTGCAGGACGGTAAACTCAAGGTGGGCCGCGAGATCGAAGGCGGCAACCAGGAAATGAATGCGATTGAGCTGCCCTGCGTCCTGTCCATCCAGACCGGCATCAACGAACCCCGTTACGTGGGTATCCGGGGCATCCGAAAGGTGGCTTCGGTGGA
The DNA here is from genome assembly GCF_046496365.1 of Desulfosarcina sp. Classification (GTDB taxonomy): domain Bacteria; phylum Desulfobacterota; class Desulfobacteria; order Desulfobacterales; family Desulfosarcinaceae; genus Desulfosarcina. The sequence continues at coordinate 19,522 of NZ_JAWOHB010000118.1, read as the reverse complement.
GATCCCCCAGCACGGCGCCGCTGATTTGGGCGTGGACCCCGCTGCCGTTGGAACCGCTGGCGCCAAGGTGAAACGGGTCGATTATTTCGTGCCTGAAATGGGCGAAGGCGCTGAAATGCTCGCAGGCAGCACCGAAGAGATCATTGCCAAGCTGATTGAACTCTTGAAGGCCAAAGGAGGGTTGAAATAATGGCTGATATCTATGCATACATTACGCACAAAGGTGGCGTGGCCGATGATTCGGCCCTGGAACTGGCAACCGCTGCCCGCAAGATCGATGCCGGGGCATCTGTGACCGCTGTCGTGACCGGTTCGGGCGCCGAACCTGACGCCGTGGCCGATGCCGTGGCTGCATCCTACGCCAATGTTCTTAAATTCAAACATGACGCCCTGGCATACCCCAATGCCGAAGTGGTGCGTAAGCTGCTGGTCAGCGTCCTGCCCGCGGATGCCATTGTTCTGGTTCCCAACGATACATTCGGCATGGATCTGGGTCCCGGCCTGTCCATCAATCTGAATTCGACCTTCGTTGCCGACGTGGTGGATATCGAAGGCGTGGATGGCGGTATTTTAAAGGTGATCCGCCAGGAATACAGCGGCATGGTCAGCACCCATGTAAGCGCCGATATTTCCACTGGTGCGGTTGTCAACCTCCGTCCCGGCGCCTTCCCCCCCGATGAAAGCAAATCCGTAGGGGGACGCGTCGAAGACAGATCCGCGGATGTCGGCGACCTGACTGCCAAGCGGACCTTTCTTGAAGTTGTGGAAGCCGAAGTGGGTGATGTTGACATCACCAAGTCCGACGTGCTGGTTTCTGTGGGCCGCGGCATCGAAGATGAAGAGAATATCGAAATTGCCCAGGAACTGGCTGATGCCATGGGCGCGGTGGTTTCCTGTTCCCGACCCATCGTGGATGCCAAGTGGCTTGAAAAATCCCGCCAGGTGGGCACCTCCGGCCAGACGGTCAAACCCAAGGTGTACATGGCCTGCGGTATCAGCGGCAGCTTCCAGCACATGGGCGGCATCAAAGGATCGCCGTTTATCGTAGCCATTAACAAGAATGTCAAGGCTCCCATCTTCCAAGTTGCCGATGTGGGAATTGAAGCGGATATCCTTGAATTTCTGCCTGAACTGACCGAAGCAATCAAGGCGCTGTAATAATAAGATCGTAATTGGAACCGGCGGGTTCCTGGTTGCAAACCGGGTACCCGTCGGTTTTCTTTTGCCGCGGGGCAATTAAGGGCTGCCGCGTTGTCCTTGACATGCCACGGCCCTTGGCATACATCACTCTTTCCAACAAGCCTTGGTGGTCCTTTGGTCGCCATGGCTGGTTGCGCATTCCCCGCGGCTTGCCGCGGGGAGGGTTCGATTTCCTTTAACCGCAGACCTGTTGCTGACACGATGAAGACCACAGACAAAATCAACGCGATTCGGAATATCGGTATCATCGCCCACATCGATGCCGGCAAGACAACTGTCACTGAACGTATTCTCTACTATACCGGGCGTTCACACAAAATCGGTGAAGTCCACGACGGTGAGGCGGTAATGGACTGGATGGTCGATGAGCAGGAGCGGGGGATCACCATTACCTCCGCGGTGACCACCTGCAAGTGGGACGGCCGCGACATTCAGATCATCGACACACCGGGCCATGTGGATTTTACCATCGAGGTCGAGCGCTCTTTGCGGGTTCTGGATGGGGCTGTGGGTGTCTTTTGCGCCGTGGGTGGCGTGGAACCCCAGTCGGAGACGGTCTGGCGCCAGGCAGATCGCTACAAGGTGCCCAAGATCGCATTCATCAATAAGTTGGACCGCATCGGCGCTGATTTTTTCGGCACCGTTCAGATGATGCGCGATCGGCTCAGGGCCAACACCCTGATGATTCAGATTCCGGTGGGCACCGAAGACGGCTTCAGCGGCGTGGTTGATCTGATCCGCATGCAGCAGATCCGGTGGGATGATGATTCGCTGGGCGCCAGCTACAGCAGCGGCGAAATCGATGCAGAATTCCGGGAGGACGCGGAAATGTACCGCGACCAGTTGCTGGAGACCCTTGCCGAGGTGGACGACGGGATCATGGAAGCCTACCTGGCCGAGATTCCTGTCGATGTGGAGGATATACTGACCGCCATCAGAAGAGCAACGGTCGCGTTGAAGCTGGTGCCGGTCCTCTGCGGCAGTGCACTGAAGAACAAAGGCATACAGCCCCTGCTGGACGCAATCGTCCGTTTCCTCCCCAGCCCGGCAGAAGTGCCGGCCATTAGGGGGGTTCATCCGGAGACCGGGGAAACCATCCATTGCCGCCCCGAGGAGAAAGCGCCCCTGGCGGCCCTGATTTTCAAGGTATCCATGATGGAAGGGCGCAAGCTGTCCTACCTCAGGATTTACAGCGGTAAGCTTTCTGCCGGAACGGATGTCTACAATCCAAGCAGAAATAAAAAAGAGAAATTGTCCCGTATTCTCATGATGCATGCCAACAAACGCGAACGCGTGGACATGGTTGGCCCGGGGGCTATCGTGGGTGTTGTCGGGCTCAAGGAATCTTCAACCGGTGAAACCTTGTGCCAGCAGGAACATCCGGTACTGCTTGAGAAAATGGATTTCTACGAGCCGGTGATTTCTGTTGCCGTGGAGCCGAAAACCCACAGCGACCAGGAAAAACTTCATCAGGTGTTGGATAAATTCATGGCCGAGGATCCAACCTTGCGGGTCAGGGAGGATGAAGACACGGGTCAGATTATTCTCTCGGGGATGGGTGAACTGCATCTTGAGGTGATTACCAGCCGCATGCAGCGTGAATTCAATACCCAGGTCAATGTGGGTAAGCCCCAGGTGGTCTATCGCGAAACCATCGAGTCTGCAGCAACGGGATCCGCCCTTTTCGATAAGGAAGTCGCCAATCACCGGCACTACGCTGAAGTTACGCTGAAACTGACACCTTTGGCCCGCGGTGAAGGCAACCGCTTCGAGTCCCGTCTGGATGAAGCGGAGCTGGCGCCATTACTGGTTCGGGCCGTGGAAAAAGGGGTTCTGGAATCTCTGGAGAGCGGCATTCTCATGGGGTATCCGGTCGTCGATGTAAAAGCGGTGCTGACCCGGGCAGCTACACGGGAGACCAACGGGACGGAGCTGGCCTTTACCGTTGCCGCCTCCATGGCGGTGCGGGACGCGCTCTCCCAGGCTAAATCCTTTTTGCTGGATCCGATCATGGCGGTGGAAGTCATCGTTCCCGAGGATTTTATGGGAGATGTGATCGGGGACCTTAACGCGAGGGGCGGTAAAATTGAATCCATCCAACCCAAGCTGGGGATTCAGACGATCAAGGTGACGGTACCCCTTGCAAAAATGTTCGGTTACTCCACCAGCCTGCGGTCGGCCACCCAAGGCCGGGGCACCTTTTCCATGCAGTTTTCCCGATTTGACAGGAACTGACCGGCCTGCGCCCCGCCAGGGCCCTGTTCTATGCGGCGTTTATAGTGCTATCGGGTTTTAATGCGTCCACCTGCCAGTCGGTGCCCGTGCATGGCCATGAGAAAACGGCGGATTTTGATCGGATCACCGCGGGCGTGGTCATCCGGCGCCGGCTTTTTTCTCTTTTTCTGGATTCAGATGCTTGAGTTGGCGTTCCACCATTTGGCGCTGCGAATCGTCGATCGCCAGCTTCAGGGCCCTGTTCAGATGAAAACCGGCGTTTTTAAGATCGCCTTTTAGCCCGTAAAAACGACCCAGGTTGTAGTGCGCGCCGAACATGTCACCGAGGCGACCGCTGCTTTCTCCTAAAAAATAGTAAGCCTGTGAATAGTCTGCGTTTAAGCGCACCAGATTCTCGAAGGTATCCCTGGCCTCTGCCATCCGGCCCAATTCCATTTGGGCTCGTCCCAGATACAGTTGACCCTCGGGATCTTTTTCGGAACTGCTGGTGGACAGCGCCTGCAAGGCTTTTTCATACTGGCCGTCATGGAAATAGATCCTGCCCAGATCCCGCAGCATGTGGGCGGCCATGGCGTTGCCCTCGATGGCGCGTTGCATATGTTCGGCGGCTTCATGCCATCTGTCCAGTCGGGTCAATGTCAGGGCATAGCCATAATGGGCCAATGGGTCCTGCGGTGATGCATCAAGGTCCGACCTGAATCGGTCCAAGGCCACCTTTTCATTGGTGTACAGGGCCACAATCCGGGTGTGCGCCAGCTGGAACCCGCCGACCTCTTCGTATTTTCGGACGGTTGGCGGCCGACTCTGGTGCAGCCAGTTGTCGATGTAGCTCATGCGCGCCTCGGATGCCGGGTGGGTGGTCAGGTAGGTGGGAATCTGCTCGGACCCGTACCATTGCTTGCTGCGGATTTTCTTCAAGGAAGTCAACAACCCCTCGCCGCTGTAGCCGGCCTGGGTCAGGTATTCCAGACCCAGCTGATCCGCCTGCATTTCGTTTTCACGGCTGTAGGCCAAGGCTGCCGTCTGCCCGGCGGCCACCGAACCCACCGTCACGGCGCTGGCCGCTGCAGCCGCACCGCCGGCGCCCAGAAGCACGCCCGCAACCATGCCGGCCAGCGTGGCCATCCCGATTTTCTTTGAACTTTCGATACGGTCGGAGATGTGTCGACAGACCACATGGGCGATTTCGTGGCCGATAATCCCGGCCAGTTCTTCTTCGGATTCCAGGGCGGCGAAAAGGCCGCTGTTGAAGAATATATGACCGGCCGGTGTGGCAAAGGCATTATAGACATCATCGTGGATGACGTGGAACTGGTAGTCAAACGGCTGGGTGGGCATGACCGATAGAATCCGGTTGCCTACACGGTTGACATAGTCCACGATGACGGGATCCCTGATCATGGGGTATCTGGCCTCGACCATGACCATGAATTCCCTGGCCAGCTCGCGCTCTTCCTGAATGGTGATGCAGCCGCCTTCAGGAGGCACAACCAGACCGCTTGAAAAGAGAAACGCGGTCAAGGTCAAGACAACAATGATTTTGTTTTTTATCGACATTTTAGGAATATCCCCAGGGGCGCCGACAACGGCCGCCCATGTTGGTTTTCAGTCATACAATGACACATTCTATTCCACTTTTCAAACAGCATGTTTTGTGCTAAAGCTGGGCGCCATGGTACAAGTCATATGCATCGCCAACCAGAAAGGCGGCGTGGGCAAGACAACGACGGCAGTCAACCTGTCTGCTGCGCTGGCGGTTTCTGAAAAACGGACCCTGCTGGTGGACTGCGACCCGCAGGCCAACGCCACCACTGGTGTGGGGCTGGACAAGTCCCGGCTGGTCAAAACTCTTTATCACGGGATGATCGGCGATGCAGAGGCTGCCGCCGTCATCGTCGACAGCCAGATTGAATCCCTCAAGGTCATGCCCTCCCGTGTGGAACTGACCGGCTTCGATGTGGAGATGATGGACCGGCCCCAGCGGGAGCATGCCCTGCGCCGCTTTTTGGCTCCGGTGGCCGGAAATTTCGATTATATCATTATCGACTGTCCGCCTTCCCTGAGTTTGTTGACCGTAAATGCCATGACGGCCGCCGATGCCTTGCTTATTCCCCTGCAGTGCGAGTTTTATGCCCTGGAGGGCCTCAGCCAGTTGGTAAAGACCTTTCAGCGTATCAAGAACGGGCTGAACCCTGGGCTTAAAATTGCCGGTATTCTGCTTACCATGTTCGACCGCCGAACCAATTTGAGTCATCAGGTGGTCGAGGATGCGGAAAACCATTTCAAGGACCTGGTATTCAAGACGATGATTCCCCGTAATGTCCGCCTGGGCGAAGCCCCCAGTTTCGGGCAGCCCATTTTGCTTTATGATGCCATGTCTCCCGGGGCTGTGAGCTATTTTTCCCTCGCCAGGGAGATCATGGCCTCAAATCACGCCGGCCACGCCTGACAGGCTTTCCGGCGACGCTGATTCTCCCGGGCTGCTGATGTTGCCCCGAACCAGCCATCTACAATTCAGGACACCGAATGCCAGACAATACAAAGGATAGCCGTGTCGCCCCCGGCGCCAGAAAGAAACGGAAATTGGCCTTGGGTAGAGGACTGGATGCCTTGATTCCGGATCTGGGCGCTGTGGAAGGACTCTCCGGGGTATCGCCATCGACGCCAAGGGATTATTTTTTATGTGAGATTGAGATGATTCGGCCGAACCGCTACCAGCCTCGGCGCCATTTTTCGGCTGACGAACTGGAAGACCTGGCCGCATCCATCCGCAGTCAAGGCGTCATCCAGCCCCTGCTGGTGCGTGCCGACGATGTGGGCTACGAACTTGTTGCCGGCGAGCGGCGTCTGCGGGCGGCAACCCTGGCCGGCCTGGACCGGGTGCCCGTGGTGGTTAAGGATGTCCCCGACGCCAAGATGCTGGAGATTTCCATCGTCGAGAACATCCAGCGGGAAAACCTCAACCCCATGGAGGAGGCCGAGGCGTATTACCGGCTGATCAGCGAATTTGACCTGACCCAGGATCAGGCGGCCGGACGTGTCGGCAAGAGCCGCAGCGCCGTGGCCAACTTCCTGAGGTTGCGCCAGCTTCCCGACGTGATCAAGGAGAGCATCCTGCAGGGCAGCCTGAGTATGGGTCACGCCCGGGCCCTGCTGGGAGGGCAAACGCCGGCCAAGCAGCAGGCCGCCTGGCGGGAGGTAATGGCCAAAAAACTGTCGGTGCGTGACACGGAGGCCTTGATCAAGCGGATGAATGCAGAAAAAAAACCGGATAGGCCAACGGATTTAACGCCCGACCAGCGTTACTTCAACGACATCTCCGCAGACCTGTCCCGGCATTTCGGCACGCGGGTCCGTATCCAGCGCAAGGGCAAGAAGGGAAGGGTGGAAATTGATTTTTTCAGCGACGATGACCTGGATCGCCTGCTGGGGATGCTTCGGGAAAGATAGGCGCTTGGCCGCCCATCACCAGGGATGGGTATACACCTTCGGATGTTGAACCCACGCCTTGGCGTGGATTCGTATTTATGGGGGTTGACCGGTTAAGAACGCACCATGGCCATCCACATCATCATCGACGGCTACAATCTGATCCGCCAGTCACCGGAACTGGCCGGACTGGACCGGCAGGACCTGCAGATGGGCCGTGAAGCCCTGATGGAGATCCTGGCGGCCTATAAAAAACTCAAACCCCACAAAATCACGGTGGTTTTCGATGGCACCGCCGAACCGTCCGTCTATGGCCCGCGGGATTATCTCAAGGGGATTTTAATCCGCTATTCGCAGGGCGGGGAAAGCGCCGATGATGTGATTCGGCGAATGGCCCACCATGAAAAGTCCAAGGCCCTGGTGGTCAGCAGTGATCGGGCAGTTATGGCCGCTGCCGAGTCGGCCGGAGCCACAGGGATGACTTCAAGGGCTTTCGAGGATAAGATCGCCATGGCAAGATACCTTGCGTTAAAAGGCGGCGGGGACGCCGACGACTCTGCGGGATGGGAACCCACCACGCGCAAGAAGGGGCCCAGCCGGCGACTGCCCAAACGCAGGCGCAAAATACGGGAGCGGGAAAAAAAATTATAGGATTGAAGATGCCGTTTTCACGAAAAATAATCTGCGTTATAGATGGCCAGGGCGGTGGTATCGGCAGTACCATTATAAAAAAAATCAAGGAACACTTCGGCGAGTCTGTTGAGATCGTTGCCCTGGGGACCAATGCCATTGCCACCGCCCAGATGCTCAAAGCCAGGGCCAATCGCGGGGCGTCGGGAGAAAATGCCATTGTGCGGACGGTGGTCAGGGCGGATGTGGTGGTCGGTACCCTGGGCATCATGCTGGCTCATGCCATGATGGGTGAAGTGACCCCCCGCATGGCGGAAGCCGTGTCAGGCTGTGCAGCCGCCAAACTCATTCTTCCCATAACCCAGGAAAATATCGATCTGGTCGGTGTGTCGGATGATCCGCTGCCCCACCTGGTGGAATTGCTGGTGGTTGGTCACCTGAAGCCGCTGATCAATTAAGGGGTCTTTTGTGCCTGCAGCTGCACCAATCCGAAAGGATGACGAACATGTGTGAAGCCAATGCTTACCTGCTCACCGAAGGCGGTGAAACGCTGGTCATGGAGTCGGTGGACGATGTCTCTCCGGAGGGGGATGGCCTCAAGCTGGTCAATATCTTCGGAGAGCAGAAATTCCTCCGTGCGGCCATTCACTCTCTCTCCCTGGTGGACCACAAGGTGTTTCTCAGGGAACTGAAAAGTTGAAAGTCACCCCCGGTTTTTAATGAAGATCGAGATCGCCAAAACCGCTGGTTTCTGCATGGGGGTGAGACGGGCCGTGGAACTGGCTCTGGATGCACCGGGCAAACACGCCGCACCGATCTACACCTATGGCCCCCTGATTCATAACCCTCAGGTGCTCAGCCTTTTCGCGGAAAAGGGCATTACCGTCCTGAAAACGATTCCGGAACAGGGCAGCGGCACCGTTCTGGTGCGTGCCCACGGTGTGCCTCCCGAGGACAAACAGCGGCTCAAGGCCGCGGGATTTCGGGTTGTGGATGCCACCTGCCCGCGGGTCATCCGCGTGCAGACCATCATCCGGGTGCATGCCCGCAAAGGCTACACCACGATCATCGTCGGTGACCGCGACCATCCGGAAGTGATCGGCCTGGTGGGGCATGCCGGCGATTCGGGAATCGTGGTGAGCACCATGGCGGAGCTCGAAGCGCTGCCTGCCTTCGACCAGGCCATCATTGTGGCCCAGACAACCCAGAATCTCAGGTTCTACCAACAGGTGAAAGCCTGGGCCCAATCGACGTTTCCCCAATACAAGGCCTACGACACCATCTGTGATTCAACCGAAAAGCGCCAGGCTGAGATTAAACAACTGGCCGATCGTGTGGAGGCCGTCATCGTTGTGGGCGGCAAAGACAGCGGCAACACGCGACGCCTGGCGGAGATCGCCGCAGAAACCGGCAAACCGGCTTTTCATGTGGAAACCGAAGCGGATCTGAAATCCTGCTGTCTGGATAATTATAATCGGGTGGGCATTACCGCGGGTGCGTCCACACCCAACTGGATCATCAAACGGGTCTACCGGGAGCTGGAAAAGCTGCCGGCCAGGCGGCATGCCGGGTTGGTCAGAATCCTTTACCGGGCGATGCAAACATTGCTGCTGACCAATGTTTACGTGGCCATGGGTGCCGGATGCCTCTGCCTGGCCGGCACCCGGCTGCTGGAGATCAAACCGTCCGCCGCTCCGGTGGCTGTGGCCATGCTTTACGTGCTCTCCATGCACCTGCTCAACCACCTCACCGGTACGGCCGAGGATGAGTACAATGATCCGGAACGGGCCCGATTTTATGAGCAGAACCGGCTCGGGTTGTCGGTCATGGCCATTGCCGCCGGCGGGCTGGGCATACTGTCCGCCTCGGCAATGGGGGCCGTCGCCTTTGTGATCCTGCTGGTGATGAGTCTTTTGGGCCTTTCCTACAACCTATATTTGTTACCCGGCCGCTTCGGATTCAAGTTTCGGCGGATCAAGGATATTCCCGGTTCAAAAACGTGCCTCATCGCCGTGGCCTGGGGGGTGGTTGCGGTGTTGCTGCCGGGAATAACAGGCCAGGGTACCGTTTCCGCCGCCAGTGGGGTGGTATTTGTCTGGGCCACCGCCCTGGTTTTTGCCCGGACCGCGTTTTTTGACCTGCTGGATGTGCAAGGCGACCGAATCATGGGCAAGGAAACGCTGCCCATCCTGCTGGGAAGCCGAAAAACCGTTGTACTGCTTAAATCAATCCTCGTCGGATGTATGCTGCTGGTATGTGTCGGATCGGCGGTCGGCCTGATTTCCGGGCTTGGTTTCCTCATCGCCCTTTGCCCGGCGGCTATGCTGGCCCTGGTCCATGCCTATGAAAAGGGATTGATGCTGCCCAGCATGCGTCTGGAGTTCATGGTTGAGAGTCTGTTTCTGTTGTCCGGCTTCTTAACCCTGTTGTGGATGATGGCCGACACTTTCTGATATTCCTATTCTCGGTCCAGGCTATCATGCGCATCGGTTCCTTCGACAACCGGTTCCTTCATGATCAGGTCGATGGCCTCGCGGGCTGTGGCGGCGGCTTCGGGAAAGACGTCCACCAGGTTGGCGGTATGGCGCAGGTTGTCGGCGGTGCGCATCATCAGCATGGCCAGATTGCCTTCGGCCATGACGTATTCCTTGATGATGGTTTCCCACGGATATCCAAAAGCCCAGGCATGGGTCATGGCGGCGGGCCGCAGGTAGAACTGGCGCACGTCGAAGCCCCGGGACTGCATGTGGTGGGCGAATCCGGTCAGCTTCTTTTGAATCCGGGTGACCGTTTTCTTGAGACGGTTGGGAACCAGGCGGCCCTCCATGCGGTCATCGGTTTCCCTTTCGTTGACCATGCAGGCGAACACACCGGCCATCTGGGCTGCATCCCCTTCCGGCAGCAGCCCCTGGCGCAGGCATTCAGCAACGATCAGGGGTTGGTCCACGCGCAGCTGAGATGCCCAGATGCCGTCATCGGTGAGCCGGCTGTCGCTGCCCACAAATCCGGTCTCCTTGAGAAAATCCAGGTGCCGCAAAAAATCCTCCCACAGGACCCCGTGGATGTCGGCCATGCGGCTTTTCTGACGGCTGTCCTCGGCTTTTGCGATCAGGAGCCAGGTGGCGAAAGATCGTTTAAGCAGTTCCTCCACCTGGGGTGGGGTATGAGAGAGAAGCAGGTTGAGGACCATGGAGAAGTTGATGCGGATGCGGCTGACTACATTTCCGGGGCGCGACGAGAGCATTCGGGCCACCAGACGCAGATCCATGTAGCGACCGGGAACAGCCAGGGCGAATCCGATCTTGTCCATGCCCCGCCGGCCGGCCCGGCCGGTCATCTGGTGGAGCTGAGTGGCGTCCAGGGGGATGAACTCGGTGCCGTTGAAGCGGTCTGAGTTGAAGAACACCATGGTGCGAGCCGGAAAATTGACGCCGGCGGCGACGGTGGAGGTCGCGAAGACACCAGTCAGCAGGCCTTCGCTCATCAGATTTTCGACGACCAGCTTCCAACCGGGTAGATGACCGCTGTGGTGGGCGCCCACGCCGGCCTGCTCCAGATGAATTCTCTGGCGGTGCTGGGCCAGATGCGGCGAGTTTTCAGTGAGCGCTTGAACCCGATCGACAATCAGGGCCCTTTTTTCGTCGGTCAAGGGCACGGCCCCATGGCACAGGTTCAGGGCGGCGTCACAGTCGCTGCGGGATTTTAAGAAAAAGATGGCCGGCAGCAGGTCAAAGGTTTTGAGAACCCTGAGAATATCGCCGAACGCAGGCAGGCCTCCACGGCGGGACGGTTCAGGCTGCTTCTCTGCGCCAATCAGATGCACCACTTTCTTGTGAAGTTTTTTTTCTCCGCGGCCGCCCTTTTCCGTCAGGGGCAAAAGGGTTCCCGATGGGTGCAGCACCATGGGATAGAGCGGCACGGGCCGCTGGGTCTCGGCCACCACCCGGCAAGGGCGACCGCGAATGGTCGTCAGCCAGTCCGCGATGGCGTCGGCGTTGCCCACCGTTGCTGAAAGCATCAACAGGGGGATGCGCGGCGGAAGGTAAATCATGGTCTCCTCCCACACCACGCCTCGCTCCTCATCACCCAGAAAGTGGGCCTCGTCGAGCACCACAAGATCGGTGTTCAGTGAGATGCCCTGGTGCATGGCATCGTAGAGCTGGTTTCTTAGGATTTCAGTGGTGCCGACGATGATGGGCGCATCGGGGTTTTCCTTGCGGTCGCCGGTGAGGATGCCCAGATTATCGGGGCCGAAGATCTTTGAAAATTCGATGAGCTTTGAGTTGGTGAGGGCCTTGAGCGGAGAGGCATACCATGCCCGCCCGCCCTTTTCGAATGTCCGCCGGATGGCCTGGACGGCGATCCAGGTTTTTCCGGCGCCGGTGGGGGCGGTAACCAGACAGTCGGACGCGGCCATGACCGCCACGGCCTCGGTCTGGAACCGGTCCGGGGTGAAGGGCTTGTTCTTCGGAACGCCAATACCGGAAAAAACGGCTTTGAGCTGCGGATCGGCGCCGGGGGTGATCTGCATCCGGCGGGCCGCCCCTTTGACTGGTGGTTTTCGTCGGGAAGGATATCGGCGGCGCCCTTGGGGCGCGCCCTTGGCGGTCTTGTTCATCAGGCTTTATACAGTTTGTCGATGATTGCGGCCACGACCTGCCTGGCCGTGGATGCGGTGTCATAGGGAGAAGCGCCGGAAAGATCGGCTTCTATTAGCGAGTCGTCGTAGGGTATAAATCCTAAAAATTCAAAGTCGGATAAGTGTTTCCGCAAAAATTCTTCATCCTTGGCGCTGCGAATCTTGTTGCCCACCACGGCGATGTGATTCAATCGGATTTCGGCGGCCAGTCGACGGATGTGTTCGGCCGTGTCGATGCTGCGTCGGCCCGGTTCCACCACCACAATCAATTTGTCAACGGCCTGGGCGGTGGCTCGTCCCAGGTGTTCAATGCCTGCTTCCATATCCATGATCACCACTTCATCGCGTCCCAGCACCACATGGGTCACCAGCGCTTTGAGCAGCGTGGATTCAGGGCAGAGACAACCGGCCCCGCCCTTTTTCACGCTTCCCAGGCGCATGAGCTTGATGTTGTCCAGCCGCACGGAGAGCGTGTCGGGAATGTCATCCACCTTGGGGTTGAGCTTGAAGAATCCGCCGATAGTGCCCGGCTGGGCCCCGGTGCGCTCGAAAATGAGTTCTTTCATCTCGGCGATGGGCGTTATTCCCTCAGCGTCGGTGATGCCCAGGGCAGCAGCCAGATTGGCATCAGGGTCCGCATCGATGGCCAGAACCTTTATGCCCCGGTCACTCAGCGTTCGCGCCAGAAGAGAAGAGAACGTCGTTTTGCCCACACCGCCTTTGCCGCTGACTGCCAGTTTCATGTGCCGATCCTTTCCCGCACCCGCAGGCGCTTTCCCGGTTACCCAATATGGCCGTAAATATAAGACAGCTTAACTGATCAGCAAGGGGAACCGGCCGATGGCAGTCGTTTTCCGTTCCGGTGCCTTGACCGGTTTCGGTATTGAAGATATACCCTGTCCAACCGCTTTCCCATTCCTGCCATTTTCAGCCTGACCGGGGACGCGACGGCAGGCATGCAGCGATGGTTCAACGGAACGGAGACCCCAAAAATGCACACAACCGATACCCATCAAGCGGCCATTCTGGCACCGGCGGGAAATCGAGCCGCTTTTCTGGCAGCCCTGGCTGCCGGTGCCGACGCCGTCTACTGCGGCCTCAAAAGCATGTCGGCGCGCATGGAGGCCAAAAATTTTTCCCTCGAGGAGCTGGCCCAGCTGACCCAGCTGGCACATGATCGGGGGGTCAGCGTCTATGTTACCTTCAACGTGCTGCTCAAACCTGACGAACTGGACCTGGCCGGCCGGCTGATCGAGGGGCTTGGTCGCCATGTCAAGCCCGACGCCCTCATCGTCCAGGACCCGGGTGTTATCGCTCTGGCCCGCCAGGCGGGATTCGAAGGCCAAATCCACCTCTCCACCCTGGCCAATGTCAGTTTCCCCAAAGCCCTGGGGTTTGTTTCCCGGAGATTGTCGGTCGACCGGGTGGTGGTGCCAAGGGAGCTTTCCATCGACGAGATCAAGGCCATGGCCGATGCCTGCCCCGAATCCATGGGCCTGGAGGCCTTTATTCATGGGGCCCTTTGCTATGGCGTTTCCGGCCGCTGCTACTGGAGCAGTTATATGGGCGGAAAAAGCGGACTCAGGGGGCGCTGCGTCCAGCCGTGCCGACGCCATTATCGTCAGGGGAGTCAGAACGCGCGGGCCTTCTCCTGCCAGGATTACTCGGTTGACGTGCTGGTCAAAATTCTGGGACAGGTCCCAAAAGTGCTGGCCTGGAAGATCGAGGGCCGCAAAAAAGGCCCGCACTACGTTTTTTACACCGTATGCGCCTACCGAATGCTGCGCGATCAGGGTAATGAGGCCCGGGCCAAGCGTGACGCGCTGGATCTGTTGGCCCAGAGCCTGGGACGAGAGGCCACCCACTACCGGTTTTTGCCCCAACGGCCGCAAAACCCCATTGATACAAGGCGGCAGACTGCTTCGGGTCTCTACATGGGCAAGGTGCAGGGGCCGGCCAAAAATCCCTGGGTGGTGGTCCGCCAGGCCCTGCTGCCCGGAGACGTGTTACGGGTGGGATACGAAGATGAGGCCGGCCACACCATCTGCCGGGTGACTCGCCATGTGCCCCAAAAGGGGCGCTATCCGTTGAACCTGGGAGGCCGGAAAGCACCCGCATCCGGTGCGCCGGTTTTTCTGACCGACCGCCGGGAAAAGGCTCTGGAAGCGATGATGGCTGCGTTGGAGGCGTCAGCGGCACCGCTTGAATCGCCGCCGCCATCCCGTTTTAAAGCAACGTTGCCCCGAGCGAACGCCGCCTTGGGCCGCGCTACGGAGGTGCGGGTGAGTCGGGTGCCGCCGCGGGCGTCGGGTGGCGCCGATGTGGGAGTCTGGCTCTCGGAAACGGCCCTGGCCAACATCGCCAGGCCCGCCGCCGGCAAAGTCTGGATCTGGCTGCCGCCGGTCATCTGGCCGGATGATGAGGCTCGTGTAACCGGTCTGCTGCGGCAGAGCCTTGAAAACGGAGCGTGTCGGTTTGTCCTCAACACCCCTTGGCAAATGGCCCTGTTCAACCGTCTGGAAGGACTGAACCTGTGGGCCGGACCTTTCTGCAACGCTGCCAATGCCCTTTGTCTGGAGACGTTCAAGACCCTTGGGTTCAGCGGGGCTTTTGTCAGCCCTGAACTGGGTGAAACGGACATTCTGACCCTATGCCGCCAGAGCCCGCTGCCGCTGGGGATCGTGCTTTCCGGACACTGGCCCCTGTGCATCTCCCGGACCCTGGCAGAAGGCATGCAGCTGCGCGTGCCTTTCGACAGCCCCAAAGGTGAACAGGCCTGGGTGGACCAGCATGGCCCGGACTATTGGATTTTTCCCAACTGGCAGCTGGACATTCTCGAAATGCGGACCCGCCTTCAGCAGGCCGGCATCCAGATGTTCGCCCACCTGGACGAGTCGGTGCCGCCGGCGGTGACCATCAAGCCGCGCCCCGGGTTGTGGAACTGGAAGATTGGATTACAGTAGCCGGGCCATGTGATCCGCCAGACGGTGAGGTGTATGCCGGTGGCGAGGATACGGTGCGACCGCAGTACCAGACCATCTTCCACGGTGCTGTTTCCCAGGAGATAAAGGGGTGTCCAAAAGGCCATGCGAGAGCACTTGAGGGATGTGAAGCGCCCGACTCTCAAGGCTCTGGGGCGGATGAGGCCGCGAAACCGGAAGGATCGAAGCGGGCAACAAAAAAACAATGGAGGCGATGATGGGAAACCTTTCTTACGGGCTCGAAGGCAAGGTGGCGATCGTCACCGGCGGCAGCCGGGGAATCGGCCTGGATCTGGCTAAAACACTGCTCGCACAAAAGGCCAACGTGGTGATTTGCGGCAGAAAGCGGGAGGGGCTGGATTCGGCCGCAGCCGAGTTGGACGGCGGTGAGCATGTCCTGGCCGTTCAGGCGCACGTTGCCAGGGAAGCTGACGTGGACCGGCTTTTCGACCAGGTCGTTGGGCGGTTCGGCCGCGTCGACGTGCTGATCAACAACGTGGGTATGAATTTGATCACCGGTGTGGTCGATGCCGAGCCGGCCCTATTCAACAAGATTATCGAATCCAACCTGACCGGCACCTGGCTCTGTTCGCGAAAAGCGGCGCAGTTCATGCGGGAGCGCAAAGCCGGCCGGATCATCAGCATTACGTCCATCGCCGCCCGGCGGGCCGCACCGTTCATGGGCATTTACGGCATTGCCAAGGCGGCCATTGAGATGATGACCCAAACCCTGGCCCAGGAACTGGCACCCTTTAACATTCTGGTCAATGCAGTGGCGCCATGTATGGTGCGAACCCGGTTTTCTGAGCCCTTCTGGTCCAATGACGACCTGCTCGAAGAGATCGTCAAGGCCATTCCCCTGGGCAGAATCGCCGAGACCACCGACGTGGTTCACCCGGTGCTTTTTCTGTGCTCCGACGGGGCCGGATTTATCACCGGCCAGACGCTGATGGTCGATGGCGGATCCAGCGCCGTGTAAGCTGCCCGAGTCTATAAAAATCGAAACCCAGCTAAACCGGGGTATCCGCCCTGCAAAGGACGCATGTATGATTCCACTTATCGGGATGATTGCCCATACTGAATTGAATCGCTTTAAAATGCCGGCCACGACCATGCCCCTGGCCTATACCGCCGCCATTGAGAAAGCCGGGGGATTGCCGGTAATCCTTCCCTTCTCCCACGCCCATGACATCCTGCCGGCGATAGCCGGGTCTGTCCAGGGTTTTTTGTTTCCCGGCGGCAATGACATCGATCCGTCTTTCTATAATGAAACGCCTGTTCCGGAATTGGGGGCGGTAAATAAAGACCTGGACCTTTTCCAGATGGCGGTTTTGAAATTGGCCATTGCTCAGGAAAAACCGGTCCTTGCTATCTGCCGTGGAATCCAGTTGGTGAACGTATTCCTTGGCGGGACGCTGGTTCAAGACATCCCTTCTCAAATCGGTGACCCGTTTTTGACGCACCTGCAGGATGACATGGATACCGATCACCCCATTGACATCGAGCCGGGTTCGCGACTCCATCAGCTGTTCGGGCCCCATATCGTCGTCAACTCGCGGCACCACCAGTCGGTTAAAGAACCGGGAAAGGGTTTTGTGGTCACAGCCCGGGCGCCGGACGGGGTGATTGAGGCGGCCGAGCATAAAAATCTGCCCATAGATATGGTGCAATGGCACCCGGAACGGATGCTGCAGAAAAATGACCAGATGCTTCCATTGTTCAAGGCGTTTATAGAAAGATGCCTGGCCGGATGAAGAAGGGAATCTTCCCTATGGCTTGCCGCAGGCGGGTTGCCGCGCCGCAACCCATACTACGCCACCTTAAAAAATCGCTCTTCGAATTCAGGCCGGTTCTGGTAGCGGGCCATGAAAAAACCGGGCAGCTGGTCAATATTGGCGAACAATTCCGGATCGGCATCGATACCTGCCTGGTGCAGGGCCTTGACGATATCTGACGGCCGCGGGGGGCACCCCTTGACGGCAATCAGCTCGTTGATGTCCGGGTTGTTTTTGTGCTTTTGGTACATGCATTTGCCCAGGAGGATGGTTTTTTGCATCCCCGGTGTCGGATCCATCCGCTTGCCCGTGAGGACTTCCAGACGGTCCCAGGCCTGGCCTTTCCAGGCCAGGCGGATGGCGGTGAGGGTCAATCCGTTAAGCTGGCTGCAATAGGTGCAAAGGGTATCGTCATACTTGCGGTAGAACACACCCTTGATGCCCTGCTTGGCCAGGGGCAGCGGAAGCTCGCCACTGGCATCGCTGATGTAGGCAAAGTCATAGCCGTGGCGACTGGCCAGGTCTTCGATCCGCTCCCCCACCACGCGGATATCGGAAAGATCGACCGGGCGACCGCGGTTGGCGGCGGCCAAGGCCAGATGGGGTACCTGCTGCGGGTCGTAGCCGAGGAGCTTCGCGCCAACCATGTCTGCCGACAGGATGTCCGTCGAGGCCACCAGAATATTGCTTCTGCGCATGCTGCCATCGGGTCCGGGGCCGCGCTCCAGCGTGTAGATGCCATCAATGAGGGTGAAGATCGGCGGCAGCCTGTCCGCCAAACGGGATATCATGAAATCCAGATTTTTCACCGTATCGGCGTTGTGGCAGCGTTTGCGGGATGGAATGTCGATGGTGCCTTTCAGGTTCTTGATGCCCAGACTGACAACGGTCTGGTTGTGGGCTTTCATGGCTGGCAGATCCACAACCAGATCGCTGTGCAGGATATCCGTGTTGAAGCTCAGTTTGACGCCGTCACCCAGATCCACCGGTTCGAAGGGCCGCTGGAAGATGTTGATGATCTTGACGCCGTAGCGCTGCTGCAGGGTTTTATAACCCAGGGTTTTGAAGGCGTGGGCCGGGGTCTCGACATCTTTGGGGTTCTGTGTAACCATACCTTCGCCGATGGTGATATCATTCACTCCCAGATCCTTGAGCAGAACCACCACGTCCTCCACGACCCGTGACGTGGTGATGACCCCCCATTTGGGAAAGGCCGCGGCTGTGGTCCAAAAGACGATATTGGGTTTGATGAACACCCGCATGCCGGCTTTTGCATGCTCAGGAAAGCTGCAAAGGGTTGCCGCCTGGTTAACGGATTCAAAGGGGGTTTTATAGCGAACAACCGCGACAGTCGATGACATCGTTAAACCTCCTTGGTGGGTGGCAGGTCAGGTTGCGCAGAAATCGCCTCAATCTTATGGTTCATTTTCGGAATGCACAAGCTTGATGAACCGGTAAAAAGTCACAAACAGTGTCACTCCCGCGGAGGCGGGAGTCTATAGCTATCTGAATCTTATGGATCCCCGCCTTCGCGAGGATGACAATAAACCTGAAATTTCGACTTTTTACGGAACCATCAAGCTTAAATCAATCATTTTTGAAACCTGATAAAGGGTCGGTATGATAGAAATTTACCTGATCCGGCACGGCCAGGCCTCATTCGGCAAGCCGGCTTACGATTGTCTGTCAACGGTTGGAGAACGTCAGGCCGAACTTTTGGGCCGGCATTTTTTAAAAAATGGCACCCGTTTCGATGCCGTCTATTCCGGTGCGCTGAGGCGGCATGTGCAAACGGCTGCCATCACCATGAAGCAGATCAATGGTGACGGGACGCCGAACCTGGTCATCGATGCGGGTTTCAACGAACTCGAAAGCTCTGACCGGATGATGAACTGCCTTTGTGCCGTCATGCAGCAAGACCCTGCGCTGGCCGAGCAGATGAAGCATATCCATACTGACCACGCTGCAATCGGAAGACTCTTCGCTATCGTCGAAAAAGCGCAGCTGATGCCGGGCGATGAAGCGGCGCACATACGCCAGGTTCAGGAGTTCGTAGACCGGATCGGCGCTGCCCTCGAGAATCTGGTGTGCAGGGTGGGGGATAACAAAAAAGTGGCTGTGTTCACTTCCGGAGGGCCCACGGCCGTGGCCTTGCGGCAGACGCTGGATACCTCCAGGGAACAGACCATCCGCCTGGGTTGGGAGCTGCGTAATACATCCATCACCGTGCTGCGCTATGATCAGGGGCAATTGGGGCTGGTTCTCTTCAATTGTGTGGCCCATCTGGAGGCGCAAAATGATCCGGGTCTGATAACCTACATTTAAAGTTCCCTGCCGCTGCCGGCCCATTCGTTTTCAGATTCGAAGGTGATCTTCGTTGCGATAAAGAAACGGGCGCCCAGCGGGGTTTTGAGCCGGAAATGAAAAAATGCATAGTAAAATCCGCTTTTTCTTGACAACGCACGGTTGAGCTTTTAAGAGGGGCACGAATTCAAGGCGGCGGGTGGTGCCGCGTGGGGAGGCGGATCAATGGTGGGGGAGCGACCATGGTGAAAGCAAAGCTGAAGGAGCACCGGATCAACCGGGACTGGTGCAAGGGGTGCGGGATTTGCGTGGCCTTTTGTCCCAAGACG
>NZ_JAWOHB010000043.1:0-52903 GCF_046496365.1 Desulfosarcina sp. | reverse complement strand
CAGTCGTTTGAACTGCAACGAGCGGTCCCATCCAATCCATTGATCACGGGCGGCACATTTAAAGGCTGCAGAGCCCCAGCCGATCAAGGCTACCCATTGATTGGCTTTGATTGCAACATAGCATAGGGATTTACCCACGATGCGCTCAAATCCCAGATAATGGTATTGTCGCATCAAGGCGCGCCAGCGGCCCATTTCATCGCGCAATACGGGGCGTACGATGAAATCCGATCGGCGGATAGAAGGTGAAGCTGTTAAGTTGCCCATTAAAGGCAACTTAGCAAATGTGGACATAAAAAGCCAGTGCTATTTGGTCGTCTTACAATTTCTCATACTTAGGTGACTTTGACGGAGCCCTGGCTTTCAGCCAGGGGAGCTTGATTGTTGCAGACCATTGGTTTAGTATCCGTCGGCAGGTTTAAAATGATTGACGGAGGCCTGAAAAAGCCCTGTCATAAATCCAGGGAGGTGCAATGAAACTGTCTTTACCGCAAGCAGCGGACAACCGCCGCGGTTTTACATTGATTGAACTGATGGTGGTCATCGTCATTCTCGGCATTCTGGCCGGCCTGATCGTTCCCCGCATCATGGGTCGTCCCGAACAGGCCAAGCAGGTCAAAGCCAGAATGCAGATTGAAAGCATCTCAACGGCGCTCAAGCTCTACAAGCTGGACAGCGGCGCCTACCCCTCAACCGAGCAGGGGCTGCAGGCCTTGGTGGAGGTCCCCACCTCGGGAAACATTCCCAAAAACTGGCGCAAGGGCGGATACCTGGAAAAGGGCAAGGTACCCAAGGACCCCTGGGGCAACGATTTTGTTTACCTAAGCCCGGGTATTCACGATGAATTTGACCTTATCGCCTACGGTGCCGACGGGGTAGCCGGTGGCGAAGACAACGACGCAGATATCAACAGCTGGGAGTCCGAATAGCCGGTGCCGCCCATCACCTTACAGGCCCATACCCATCTGCCATGCCATGAAATCAAGCGCTTACACCCATCAGAGTGCGCTACGCACACGGGCACGCGCAATTAAAACAGTGGAAATGAGGCATTTGAACCACAGCGGGTTCACGCTGATTGAAATGGTCGTGGTGACCGCACTGATCAGCATCATGCTGGTGGTGGCCGTTCCGCGACTGAGTGTCGGGCTTTTTTCTGACGGTACGGACGAGACGGCGCGCTGGATCATCGCCAATTGCCGAACGCTCAAGGAAAAAGCGGTTGTCGACCAAAAAATCTATCTGCTCAATGTCTCACCCGACGTTCAGCGGCTGTGGATCACCGAAGCCGGCATGGCAGAGACCGAGGCAAGCACCGCGCGCGAGGAAGGCTACCGGCTGCCACGGGGCGTGACCATCGACCACGTGGCCTTTTCCCAGGCCGAACGCATTTCCGGCGGAACCATCTCCATCGGCTTCTATCCCCAGGGTTATTCGGATAAGGCGGTCATCCGCATACGAAACGATAACGGGGATCGCCTGGCCTTTTACATCGAACCCTTTCTGTCCAGGGTCAATCTGGTCAGAGGCGGTCAAGGATGGTAGCCATGGCACCGGACATCAACCGACCTCGCCTTGACCGCCTCACCCGCAAGGGCATTGCTGAAAAGGGCTTCACCCTGATGGAAGTGATGGTCGCCCTGTCGGTGGTGGCCATCGCGCTGACGGCCATCTACCGCATGCATACCCAGACCCTTTTCATGGACGCCAGGGGACGGTTCGATACGGTAGCGACCATGCTGGCCCGCCAGAAGCTGGCCGAAATCGACACGCTTGATTTGAAGGACCTGACCAGCGACGCTGGTGATTTCGACAGCGACCACCCCGGTTACACCTGGAAGATCGAGAGCGAAGCGGTGGCGTCGGATCTGATCAAGGCAGACGGGCCGTCACTCAAACGGATTATCCTGACCATCGGCTTCAATGAGGAAGAATCACTTTTCACCCTGACCACCTACAGGCACCTGTATGAATAGCCCGCGCCAGCAGCCGTCGGCGTTTCCAGGCAGCCCATTGGGCGGATTCACCCTGCTGGAAATCATGGTGGCCATCTTTATTTTCGCCCTGGTGATCACAACGGTATTCGGCTCCTTCCGTGCTGTTTTCTCCAGCGCCGACGCTGTCGGCGGTGACGTGGCGGTCTTCGAATCGGCCCGGACCTGTCTGGGACGCATGGCCACGGACCTGGGGAATTTATACGTCTCCCACTATCCACGCTACACCAAACCGGAATTCGACGACCCCCAGGATCCCTATCGTCTCTTGGGAGAAGCGACGGACGTGGCCGGAAGCAGCTTCGGTCGCCTGCAATTCGCCTCTCTGGCGCACCTGTCCCTCAACCGGGATCCACGGCAAGGGGTGTGCCGCATCGTCTACTACGTTCACCAGCTGTCCGACGAGTCATTGGTGCTGCGTCGCGCCGACCACCTCTATCCCTTTCCCGAATTCCAGGAAAGCGAGGATGATCCCATTTTATGCGACAACATACTGGCGATCGAATTTGGTTATATTGCCGCCGATGGTGAGATCAGCGAACGGTGGGATTCTGAATCTGCGGACACCGGTTACGCCACACCGCGATCGGTCGAGGTCCGGTTGACGGTGGGAATTCCGTCCCGGTCCCAACAATTCAGCACACGGATACCCCTGCATGCATATCGAAAAGCAGCCCAATAGCCCCGCCGGGGGCGGCATCCTCAGCAACCACCGCGGGGTGGCGATTCTGGTTGCCATCGGGGTGGTGGCCGTACTGCTCACTGCCGGACTGGCCTTGAACCGCCGCATCCGCAGTTCGGTCACCGGTGCCATACATGCAAGAGAGCAGGTCGTGCTGAGCGAAATGGCCGCATCCGGGGTCCAGGCGGCCATGGTGATGCTGATCAATGACCGCAAGGAAAACGACACGGACACCCTTCAGGAAGATTGGGCCAACCCGGAAAAAGTGGCCGAGATGGTCGAACTGATCCCTTTTGATGGGGGCAGCATCGATGTAGACATCACCGATGAGCGCGGTAAAATCCAGGTCAACGCCCTGGTCAAATTTCCCGAAGGCCAGCAGTTTTCCGCGACCCAGCGCTTTCTTTGGGAGCGGCTGCTGGATCGGGTATTCTCCCTGTTTGAAGAGACCCCGGAAAGTGACCCCAATATGATCATCAATTCGTTGAAGGATTGGCTGGACAGCGGTGATGACGAGGCCATAACCGGATTGAGCGGCGCCGAGTCCGACTACTATGAAGGGCTGGAGCCATCCTACAGCTGCAAGAACGGGCCCTTCGATCACTTGGCCGAAGTCGCCCTGGTTCAAGGGGTTATCCCGGAGCTGTTTTCCGGCGTGGGGGCCGCCGCCGGCCTTGCATCCCTGTTGACCGTCCACGGTGAATCGCCGGCCGGAGACAGCCGTTTCACCTTTGATGGGAAGATCAACATCTCGACAGCCAATGTAGCCGTCCTCGCCGCCCTGCTGCCGCCAGAAAACGCGGATCTTGCTGAAGCCCTGGCCGACTTTCGCGTGGCCAAAGCAGATGAAACGTTTATCAACCCCATCAACAATGTCCAGTGGTACAAAAATGTGCCCGGCGCCGGAGGCATCACCATCAGTCCCGATCTGATCGTCGCGTCCAGCGACCTGTTCCGGATCGTCTCCACGGCCAGACGCAACGACCGAACCCACACCATCAATGCAGTGGTTCAACGCGAAAAAGAGCAAGACACCGGGAGGTGGATTTGTAAAACCTTGATTTGGCAGGCAGAATAGGATAAATGAAGACAATTGCGGTGCATAACCATAAAACCGTCATAAGACGGATCAGGCCCACAACCGTCTTGTTGCGCTAGCATGCTCCCTTGGACATGCAGCCGCGGACCCTGGCAATCCATCCGCATTGAAGGCTGGTTGCCGAAGAGACAATGGCTGATGAGGTTTTTTCCATGATGGCCGTCAACCCCCAAGCAAACGAACAACCATGAGCCGCAAAGTCCTCGGCATAGAAATTCGCGAGGAGTCCGTTTCCGCCGTGCTGCTGGACGGCGGTTTCAAGGGCAGCGTCCTGACCGCACAGGTCCATTTTTCCCTCCCGGCGGATCAACCGGCTGAAGTGGGCCTGCAGGAAGCCCTGAAGGCCGTTGTGGAAACGCTGAACCCTTCGGGCGCCGCCTGTGTGCTTGGCATTCCCGACACCGCGGTCTCATACAGAAACCTCTCGATTCCGTTTCTGGACATCAAGAAGGTCCGGCAGGTCCTCCCTTTTGAGTTGGAACCCACCCTGCCGAGGCCGGTGGATGAACTGGTCTTTGATTTCGAGGCTGTAAAACGGGACGGTCAGCATGACCTTCTGGCCTTTGCCGTCCAGAAGGCACATATTCAGCGATACCTGGAGATCCTCGGGTCGGTTAACTTAAGACCTGTGGTTATCATGCCCGGCGGGTATGCCGCAGCCCGGTTCATCTGCGCAATGACTGCCGACGACGATGATTTTCTGTTCATCGATACCGGTGCAGGCAACCACACGGTGTACGCGGTCTGTTCCGGCAGTGTGCGCATGGCGCGCACGCTGCCGGTCGCCAGCGGCGGCAACCCGGCGGCCCGAAGCCTGGAAACGGCCATGCAACGAACATTCACCGCAATGCAGGACAACCTGGGAATTGCGGTCAATCCATCCACGGTGTTCTCAAGCGGCCCCCAATCCCAACTGCTCGACGCCGGGAACGGGTCGTCCACCTTTTTGGGTGTACCGGTCAAATCCATCGCGGGAATTCGGACGTTCCCCCGCTTGACAGGGTCGCTGGACACACCGGACTGGCAATCCGGACGTCTGGACATCGCCCTGGCCCTGGCCCTGGTAGAAACCGAGTCCGTCGGCGGCATCAACTTTTCCACGGAGCGGTCAACCGTCCAGCATTACTGGAGCGAATACCGCAGCCATATCATCCTGACCGCCGTACTGATCACCCTGGCACTGACCCTGGCCTTGGCCGGTCAATTTTTTGCCGTACGCGCCAAAGAACGCAGGCTGGCCGAGATGGACCGGCAGATCGAAGCCGTGTTCAAAAGCACCTTTCCCGAAGTCACCCGTGTGGTCAACCCCCTGCAACAGATGCAGATCAAAATCAAGGAGGCCGGAGAAGGAAGCACCGGCTTTAATTTGACCAGTGCCCGCGTACAGGTTATCGACATCCTCAACGCCCTGAGCCAGCAGATCCCATCGGCTGTGGATGTGGAATTCAACCGGATGGTGGTCGGGGCGGACAATGTGGTCCTTTCCGGCGATACGGATACCTTCAACACGGTGGACGACATCAAGGGGCAGCTGGAAGGGGCGGAGATTTTCAAACTCGTAACCATCAGTTCGGCCGACCTCGAGAAATCGGGGCAGCGGGTGCGATTTAAAATGAAACTGGATTTTTAGCAAGCCATGGCCATCAAACTCAACCAACGTGAAAAAATCGGCGTAGCTGCGGCAACAGCCGCCGTCATCGTCTTTCTGGCGGTGCAGTTTCTGATTGTTCCCCTGTTCGATAAAAACGCGCAGCTCACCAGAACGCTTGCCACCCGTCAACAGGAGCTGGAACAGATCCTGCTGCTGCAAGCGGAGTACCGCCAAACGGTTCAGACGGCCGAACAGGCCCAGCGGTATCTGAAAACGCGTAAACGCGGATTCACGCTATTTTCCTTTCTGGACACCCTGGCGGGACAAACCGGAGTCAAAAGCCATATTGCTTACATGAAACCGACCACCACCACCCAAAAGGAGAGCCCCTACCGGCTCTCCATGGTGGAAATAAAACTGCAGGATATCACCATGGCCCAGCTCCTGGCATATCTGCATGGTATCGAAACATCCCGGGATATGATTTCCATCAAACGACTCTCCATTGCCAGGGGAGAGCAAAACGCAACCCTGATCAACACGGTATTTCAGGTTGAAACCTTGGAGATGTAACCGTACCCATGACTTTCGTTAAGGTCATTATTGCATATCTGCTCTATTTTCTGCTGGCGGCAGCCCTTTTCCTGGTCGTGCTGTTTCCCGACCAGGCCGTTACCGCCTATTTGGATGCTCGGCTGGCAGCTTTCGATCCATCCCTGAGCCTGCTGGCGGAGACGATTCGTCCGACCCTGCCGCCGGGTATTAAAATGACCGGCGTGGACCTGATCCGGGCCAACGTTCGCCTGGCCCGTTTTGACGACGCACGGATGTCCCCCGATCTAGCGACCCTGCTGCAGGCAAAAAAGCAGGTCCGTTTGGAAGCACGCCTGGCCGGGGGAAGCCTAAACGGCCTGGCCGTCCTGACCGGCACCGAGCCGGGCGGCCCCTTGCAAGCGCAGGCGGATCTTTTTGAAATACACCTGGATCAACTCGAGGCGATCAAGGCCAACACGCGTTTCAGCCTTTCAGGGTCCCTCAACGGTCGGATTACCCACGATGGCAGTCGCGCCTCGGAGGGCGGCGGCACAACCAACGGGTCGCTGGCTGTGTCGGAGCTGCACATCACGTTGAAGGCCCCCTATTTCGGCATCGGCGAGATCGTGATGGTGCAGACCAATGCGGAGTTTTCTGTGAGTGGTGGCAACCTGCGGCTCAAATCCCTGGCGTTCGACGGTCCCATGCTCGAGGGCAAAATTACCGGCACCATTGACCTGAGAAACCCCATCGAGCAGAGCCGTCTGAACCTTACCGGCAACGCAAAACCCAAGCCGGAGCTGATTGCCCGGCTTCAAGAGACGATCCCCCAGGGGGCCGTCAACACCCGGACACTGGGAACCCGTGGACTGACCTTCCGGGTCCGCGGTTCCATAGACAGTCCCGATGTGTCCATGAGATAGGCGATGATACCAAAAGTTATATTTACCTTCGTCAATCTGCTGTGCATCACCGCTTCGGCATACGTGTTCGTCAACGGACTCTACGGAGCCATCTCCACCAGGCTGGCCCAAAAACCCGTGCCCGTGGAAGAAAATGTTTACCGGGTGGGCGACATGAACACACCGCAGCTCCCCTTGTCCGCATACAATGCGGTACTGGAGCGCAACCTGTTCAAAACCGGATCGGAGAGCACCCCCCAGCAACAGCAGGTGGATGTCGAATCGCTGGAGGAAACCAAATTGAACCTGAAGCTGTGGGGGACGGTTTCCGGCAGCAGCGACGGAACCTATGCAGTCATCGAAGATGTCAAGACACGCGAGCAGAACCTCTACCGTGCCGGCGATTCCATCCAGACCGCCACAGTCAAGGAGATATTCAGGGAAAAAGTCATCCTCGGCGTCAACGGAAAGGATGAGGTTCTGCAGATGCAGGAACTGGAATCCGGCGGCACCGTCTCCCTGCCGGGTGGCTTGCCCATGCGGGCACCGGCAGCGTCCGCCGGTGCCGTCCGTGCCCAAAGGATCTCCTTGCGTCGCTCTTACATCGAGCAGTCCATGACCGACATGGCCTCGCTGATGACCCAGGTTCAGATCCAGCCTCACATGGAAAACGGCGTGCCTGCAGGCCTGGCGCTTTCCAGCATCAAGCCGAACTCCATCTTCCGTCGAATGGGCCTGAGAAACGGAGACATCATCAGTGGTGTGGACGGCAATGAAATAACATCGGTGGATGATGCGTTGAGACTGGTCGACGGCCTCAAATCCTCAACCAACCTCAGCGTACAATTGAAACGCAGGGGACAGGAAAAGAATATCGAATATAGCATCAGATAGCCGGCCAGGCGCCTGCGGGCCCATTGCCGGTGCAAACAGGATGAGACAATATGGCAATTGAAAAAACAATCGATGCAACCGGAAGACGCATGGTCGGCGCCCTGATCGCCGTGCTGATCCTTTTCCTCGTTGCCGCCAGCGCAACCGCCCAGGATCAGGCTCAGGATAAGGCGGCCAGCGGCAACACCCCGGCCAACGGGTCACAGCGCTTTGTCTCCATTGATTTCAACAATGTGGATATCAGCGTGTTCATCAAGTTTATCAGCGAGCTTACCGGCAAAAACTTCGTCATCGATCAGCGGGTCAAGGGCAAGGTAACCATCATCTCGCCTTCCAAAATTTCCGTGGATGAAGCCTATAAAGTGTTCGAATCCGTTCTCGAGGTTCACGGTTTCGCCACCGTGGAGACGGACCAGTTGACCAAGATCATCCCCTCCCCGGACGCACGCACCAAAAACATCGAGACGCGAACCCAGGCCAGAGGCGATTCGGGAAACGACCAGGTGGTCACCCAACTGATGCCCCTGCGCTTCGCCGACCCTGAAGAGGTCAAGCGGCTGTTCACCCCCATGGTTTCAAAAAGCAGTGTGATCCTCTCGTACGCGCCTACCAACACCTTGATCATCACCGATAATTACTCCAATATCTCCCGCCTGATGAAGATACTGAAAACCATCGACATCCCCGGCGTGGGCCGTGAGATCACCATCTTCCCCGTCCACAACGCCGATGCAGCCAAGCTGGTGTCTCTTTTGGACACAGTGTTCAAGACCTCCTCCCCGGCGACGGCCAAAAAAGGAGCCCCGACATCCGATCGCGGCGCCGCCTTCGTCGCCGACGAACGCACCAACAGCATCATCATGGTGGCCAGCGAAGATGATACCAACCGCATCCGCAGCCTGATCGATACGCTCGATCAGGAAACCCCCAAGGGCAAGGAACGGATACACGTCTATTACCTGGAATATGCGGCGGCCGAAGAGATCGTCGCCGTGCTCAAGGACCTGCCCAAAGAGGACAAGACCAAAGCCGCCGGCGGCGCCAATGAGGCCCCGGTGGTTTCCGACAAGGTCACGATCACAGCGGACAAAGCCACCAACAGCCTGATCATCACCGCGGACCGGGACGACTACGCCACACTGCTTGATATCATCCGCCAGATCGATATTCCGCGGTCCATGGTATACATCGAAGCCCTGATCATGGAGGTCAATGCGCAGAAAAGCTTCGACCTGGGCACCGAATGGGTCGTTGGCGACGATGTCTCGTTGAACAATGACCGCCAGGCTGTCGTCGGCGGCGGCTTCACCACGGATGATTCCAGCCTTAGATTTGGTGCGGACGGCAGCCTGATTCCAGCTCTCGCCTCCGGGTTCTCCCTGGGCCTTTTCGGTGAAGCGATTACAGTCGCCGGCGTCTCATTTCCCAGTATCGCGGCCATCGTGCAGGCCTATAAAAAAGACCAGGATGTCAACATTCTGTCGACGCCCCAACTGCTCACCACAGACAATCAGGAAGCCAGCATTACCGTGGGCAAGAACATTCCCTTCCAGACCACGACTTCGACCACCAACAATGACACCTACAACAGCTTCGAGTACCGGGATGTGGGCAAAACCCTGAAGATCACGCCACAGATCAACAAAGACCGCATGGTGCGGTTGAATTTGTCGCTGGAAGTCTCCGCCCTGGAAAGCACGACGGACTTCAGGCCGACGACGCTCAAGCGCACCGTAGAGACCACCGTGATGGTCAAGGACAGCAATACGGTCGTCATCGGCGGACTGATCGACGACAACTTCTCGCAGACCGAATACATGGTGCCCTGCCTTGGAGATCTTCCCGGACTGGGCTGGCTTTTTAAAACCCGTTCCACAGGCAGTGAAAAATCCAATCTGTTCATCTTCATTACGCCCAAGGTGATTCAGAACCCGGAGGAATCTTTACGCGTCTCCGGATCAAAACGATCCGAGATGGATCAGATGCGTGAGATGCAGATCAAACTCTACCAAGGCGACAGGGAAGCGAAGCTTCCGTCATCCATCGAAACCGATCCGGCAGGCAACGGCCTCCCGCAATCCATGCTGGAAGACGGGCGCACACCCGGGACACAAGGCCAGGCCGGCGCCATACAGATGTCGCCAACACCTGCCGAAAAAGCGGGCGGCGTCGAAACTGGCGGCTATCACCTGCAGGTACAGTCCTTCAGCGACGAGATGTCGGCACTGGAATCGGTGGCCCGGCTGAGACAGATGGGGCATGATGCCATTATTAAAGCCACGGATGTGGACGGCAAGATCTGGTATCGGGTGCAGATCGACGGCTTTCCGGACCGCGCTGCGGCACAAAAGGCCCAGGATAGCCTAACCGGACAAGGCATTGCGGATACGCTCATTCTGAAAAACAGCCCATGAACAAATCTTTGGAAGAAATATTAAAAAGCAAGCACGGCGTCTCCGATGAGGATTATGCGGATGCAGTCAGGCTGCGTGCTGATAAGGGCGGCAGCCTGGCGGAGGTACTGCTGCGCCGCAAGGTCATCACCGAAACTCAGTGGCTGGACGCCTTGGGCGACCAGTATGATATCCCCTTTTGGCCCGAACTGCCCCTGGAGAGCTTCGGCGAAGACCGCTCCCGCAAGGCACCCATCGGCTTTCTCAAACGACACGCCATGGTTCCGCTGGTGCTGAAAAACATCCCCGCTTCCGGGAATATCACCCTGCCGCCGGAAATGGTCAACATCATCGCCGTTAACGATCCCTCGGCATTTCAGCCCCTGGACGACCTGGCCCGCATGATCGGCTTTGGGGCGTACAACCTGGTGCTGTCCACCAAAAGCGCCATCTTCGCAGCCATCAATCTGCTCTTTGACATGAGTCAGGGCACCGCCGAGCAGCTGGTCCAGCACATGGAAGAGGACGGCAGCACCATCATCAGCGAAATCGAAGACACGGCCGACCTGCTCGAGGACACCAGTGATGCCCCTATCATCAAGCTGGTGAACCATATCATCTCCCAATCCATCAAAGCCCGTGCCAGTGACATTCACATCGAGCCCTATCAGGACAGCTTCAAGGTACGCTACCGGGTCGACGGCATCCTCTACGATTTGCTCACCCCGCCGAAATGGATCCAGCCGGCCCTGATCTCGCGCATCAAGGTCATGGCCAAACTCAATATCGCCGAAAAGCGCCTGCCCCAGGACGGACGGCTGGAAGTCAAAATCGGTAGCCAGAACGTGGATGTGCGCATCTCAACCCTGCCCACCACCTTTGGTGAGCGTGTGGTCATGCGGCTGTTGATCAAATCGGATGAGACGCTGAACCTCAAGGAGCTGGGGCTTTCACCCAAGGAGCATGAACTGCTCAACCTGCTGGTGACCCAGCCCAACGGCATCATTCTGGTCACCGGTCCCACGGGAAGCGGCAAGACCACCACCCTCTATTCCGTATTGGCTTCAATCATCAAGCCGGACATCAACATCATCACCATCGAAGACCCGGTGGAATACCAGCTAAAGGGTATCAGCCAGATTCAGGTCAACCCGAAAATCGACCTCACCTTTGCCCGCGGCCTGCGGTCCATCGTTCGTCAGGACCCGGATGTCATTCTCATCGGTGAGATCCGCGACAAGGAGACCGCCACCATCGCCGTTCAGTCGGCCCTGACCGGCCACCTGGTTTTCTCCACCCTGCACACCAACGATTCCGCCGGTGCCATCACACGATTGGTGGATATCGGTGTGGAGCCGTTTTTGATCTCTTCCTCCGTGGTGGCGGTAATCGCCCAACGGCTGGTGCGGGTGCTCTGCGATCATTGCAAGGAGGCCTATACCCCCGGTGTGATCCTGGACAGCATCGGCATTACCCGACCGCAGCTGGAAAACCATACCATCTATCAGGCCAAGGGCTGTGAGAAGTGTTTCAACACCGGCTACCGGGGCCGCATCGGCATATTTGAGATCATGCATATGCGCGAGGGGTTGAAAAACCTGATCCTGAAGACTTTCGACGCCTCGCAGATCAAGCAATACGCCCTGCAATACAACATGAAGACCTTGCGCCAGAGCGGCATCGACAAGGTTCTGGCCGGGACGACCACCATCGAAGAGGTGCTGCGGGTGACCCAACAATGACCGACACACCAATGAAGTGCGTTTACCTGTCGGTGCTATGCTTTCTGCTTGCCGGCCCCGCACTGGCCGGATCGCCGGCAACGCAACCGGAGGTCCCATCGGTGATGGCGGGATCCGTCCGCTTCTTCCAGAACTATCTCTCCGGGGCGGACGGTCACCGCTGCCCCATGACCCCATCGTGCTCCAGTTATGCCCTGCAGGCCATGCAGCGTCACGGAGCCATCAAGGGATGGATTATGGCCTGCGATCGGCTGATGCGCTGCGGCCGGGACGAACTGAAAAACAGCCCGTCGGTAATGACCCGCGACGGCCTGCGATGCCAGGATCCTCTTGTAAACAACGATTTCTGGCTGCATTGAACACCAATGGGATGCCCCATGGTATTTCAACCCGCCTCAGGCTATTTTTGCCGCGCCCTTGGTGCCGTGCTGGTGATTGCCGCCACCGGCGCCATCGCCTTTGCCCAACTGACCATCGATGCGGACAGCCAATACCGGTATGCACAATCGCGTTTTGATTCCGGGGCGTTCGACGAGGCGATCGTTGAGTTCAACCGCTTTATCCATTTCTTTTCCACCGACCCCAGAGTACCCCGGGCCAGGTTTCAAACCGGCATGGCTCACTTCAACACCGGCCAATTTCAGGCGGCGGCCGCTATTTTCAATCAACAGACCGTGAACTATCAAGGATTGCCGCTGGACAACGAGGCCTTTTTCATGCTCAGTCGCAGCCATGCCCGCAAGGGCATGTTCGAACAGGCCATGCTGGACCTGCACAACCTCATGGCGATCGCCTCCGCGGCGGATACCATCGACCAGGCCCGCTATGAACTGGGGTGGCTGCATGTGGACCAGGGCCGCTGGAATGAGGCGGACCAGGCGTTTGGTCAGATCACACCCGAGAATCAGGATCGTTTCCAGGTACTCAATCTGCAGCAGGCCCTGGCCCTTAGCGACGCCATCCCGACCAAAAACCCGACCACCGCCGGCTGGCTTTCCATCGTACCCGGCGCCGGCCAGCTGTATGGCCAGAGGTACCAGGATGCGTTGACGGCCTTTCTGATCAATTCCGGTTTGATCTGGGCGGCCTGGGAGAGCTTTGACAACGACCAATATGCCCTCGGAAGCGTGATCAGTTTCGTGGGGTTCGGGTTTTACGCCGGCAATATTTTCAGTGCCGTCGCCAGTGCCCATAAGTACAACCGTGACCGTGTGGCCGAGTACCGTGATCTGCTTAACCAGCGCAGGCAGATGCCCCTATCCCTGGTACCGTCACCCGGAGGTGCCGCATTATGCCTGACGATTGACTTTTGACCCATGCATCCTTGCACCTCCTTCCTTAAGTCTCACCAGACAGTGATCGCACTCGGCTGGTTGGATGATTTTTTGGCGCCGGGCCAAGAGATCTGGCTTTTGGCGTCAAATAGTGGTAACCCAACCGTACTTGTTTATATGGATGGTCAGTTGGTAAAGACCCGGATCGTGAACGGAGGCTGAGCAGTCAGGAGTTTGGACCGCGGTCTTTTTCCGAAAAGGCAGGGGGAATTAAGATGAAATTTATCGCACCTTCGATTTTGTCGGCCGATTTTTCCAGATTGGGAGACGAAATCAAGGCAGTCGAAGCGGCCGGCGCCGACTGGATCCATGTGGACGTCATGGACGGCCGCTTCGTTCCCAACATCACCATGGGCCCGCTGGTGGTTGAAGCGGTTCGTCGAACCACCGCACTGACCATCGATGTCCACCTGATGATCGAATCCCCGGAACGCTATGTCGCCGACTTTGCCGATGCCGGGGCCGACTATATCGCCGTCCACCAGGAGGCCTGCACCCATCTGCACCGCACCATTCAGCTGATCCGTGAAAAAGGGGCCAAACCCGGCGTGGCCTTGAACCCCGCCACACCGGTAGAGACCCTCCGGTGGACGCTCGAGGACCTTGACCTGGTTGTGATCATGAGTGTCAACCCCGGTTTCGGTGGTCAGAAATTCATCCCCTCGGCCCTGGACAAGGTGGCCCAGCTAAGGACAATGGTTCGCGAGCGGGAATTGTCCACCCTGATCCTGATCGACGGTGGCGTGAATGCCGGCACCATCGGCCCCATCTCCCGAGCCGGCGTAGACGTGTTTGTGGCCGGCAGCGCCATCTTCGGCAGTGCGGATTATGGGCGAACCATCTCCGAACTCAAGGCAAAATGGTAAGGGAGGCAATCGTGGCTGACAGCCGGTCCGCCAAACGCATTCTTGTGGTCCACGGTCCCAATCTGAACATGCTGGGTCAACGCGAACCCGGGCACTACGGCAGCCGGTCACTGGCGGACATCAACCAGGCCCTGACGGCGAAGGCTGCCGAACTGGGACTTGCACTGTCCACCTTCCAGTCCAATCACGAAGGGGAGATTGTGGACACCATGCAACAGGCCGCCGGGCGGGTGCAGGGTCTGATCATCAATCCAGCCGCCTTCACCCATACCAGTGTCGCCATCCGGGATGCGGTCTTGCTGTTGCAGGTGCCGACCATCGAAGTCCATCTGTCCAACATCCACAGTCGCGAACCGTTTCGCCGGCATTCCTATATTGCCGACATCGCCATGGCGCAGATCTCAGGCCTGGGTGAATCAGGGTATCTGTTCGCCCTGGAAGCCCTGGCAAAACGGATCGCCTGACAGGTGGCCATGACCGCTGACTTGAAACAACTGTCCATCTGGGACGACCCGCCCGCCGCCCCGGATGCCGGCGCACTGCGGTCATCCTTTGAGCACCGGGTCCTGCGCGGCCTTGTGGCCGAATGGGAAAACGCCCTGTGGCTTTTGCCCGACTCCCTTCAACGCGCCGTCAGGAAACCTTTTTTTGCCATCCGCAACCTGCCTGGCCGGTTGGGATGCTGGAGCCCGGAAAAGCGCGAAATCACCCTGAGCCGTGAGATGGTCGACAGCGGCCGCTGGGATGACATCAAGGAGGTGCTGCTGCACGAAATGGCCCATCAGGTGGCCCACGAAGGGCTGCGGGCCACATCCGAAAAGGACCATGGGGAGCACTTCAGGCAGGCCTGCCGCCTGCTGCGTGCCAATCCTTCGGCCTCGGGCACCTACCTGCCCCTGCATACGCGCCTGCAGCAGGGGGAAAGTCTGGACAACCGTGACCGCATCGTGGTCAAAATACACAAACTCATGGCCCTGGCCGAAAGCAGCAACCCCAATGAGGCCCACGCTGCCATGCGCAAGGCCCATGAACTGATTTCGCGCCACAATGTGGAGCTGATCGGTCGAGGTGCGGATCAGGATTACCACAGTGTTTTCCTGGGCGCCCCTCGCCGCAGGCATTTTCGCGAGACCTATCACCTGGCTGATCTGCTGCAGGAATTCTACTTCGTCCAGGGCATGTGGATCCAGGCCTGGGTGCTGGAAAAAGCGTGCATGGGGCGTGTGCTGGAAATCAGCGGCACCCTTAAAAACGTGCAGATCGCCGAATATATCCACGCCGCCGTCTGCCGGTACATTGAAAACGCCTGGGCGGACTATCGCCGGGGCAAAGCGCTGACCCGTTACCGCCAAACCGATTTTTCCATCGGCATCATCGAAGGATTCAAAACCACCCTGCAGCAGGCGCGCACCGCGGCGGCCGGCAGCCGCGGCGCGCAGCTGCCCGTTCGAATCGAGGACCACGCTTTGGCCCGCTACGTGGACCAACGCTACCCGCATGTACGCGCCATTTCAGGAAGGGTCCGCAGACACGATCCCCGCGTGCTGGCCGACGGAACGGAACAAGGTAAAAAAATGATCATCGCCAAAGGCATCACCCGCAGCGACGGTTTCAAGGAGCGGGTGCTGGAATACAAGCACGAATCCTAGTTTAGGTTTTCAGAATTTTGACCGGTTGGAACAAAAACCTTGCTGCGGAAAAATGAAGTCGGACAAGGGATTGAGGAATCGGGAGAACCCGTGGGGGAAAAAAAATCCAACGCCAAAAAAAGCCCGCTCCATGTGGTCACCATCGGCGGGGGCAGCGGTCAATTCGCCCTGCTTTCCGGCCTGAAAAATCTGGCCGGCATCCGCATCAGCGCCGTAGTTTCCATGATGGACAGCGGGGGCAGCACCGGACGGCTGCGCGATGAGCTGGGCACCCTGCCGCCCGGCGACATCCTCAAGTGCATTCTGGCCTTGTCGCCCCACCAGGAAACGGCCCGCGCCATCTTCCAAAAACGCTTCAGCAAGGACCGGCGCCTCAAAGGGCACAATGCGGGCAACATGCTCCTGACCATGCTCTCGCGATATACCGGCAGTTTTCCCGCCGGCGTACAGGCCCTGGCCGAGATTCTGGATGTCAAGGGGGAGATCCTGCCGGTCACCATCGATCGGGCCACCCTGGTGGCCGAACTGACCGACGGCAGTCGGATATACGGCGAAAGCGCCATCGACACGCCCCGCGGCCACCAGCGCGAAACCATCCGCGACGTCTACCTGGTGCCCCACCACAGCGACACCATCACGGTTTTCCCACCGGTACTCAAGGCCATCGCCGATGCCGACATCATCATCCTGGGGCCGGGTGACCTGTTTACCAGCATCATCCCCAACCTCATCGTCCCCGGTCTGCGCGCAAAGCTTGCCGCGGTGTCCGCGCCGATCTATCATGTGGTCAACATCATGACCAAATATGGCGAAACCAACCACTTCCAGGCCTGCGATTTCATCGCCACCATCGACAGCTTTGCCGGCCGCAAAATCGACGGCGCCATCGTCAACAACCGGCGCCCCGATACCCGTCTCTTGGCCCTCTACCGCAAACAAAAGTCCGATTTTGTGGATGTCGGGTTCGCGATCCCCGGGTGCCGACTGATTTTAGAAGACCTGCTGGAAACTTCCGGGGACGTCATCCGCCACGATCCGCACAAGCTCGCCGCGTTGATCGCACGCATTATGGGAATAGGATGCTGAGCGTCGATCTCCCCACGTCGAACTTCCCACGCCCAGCGTTACCCCTTGAATAGGGAAGCCGCTGTGCGTTTGGGCTGACCTCAATAGATCCAACAACCTATTTTTTCTCCACCGCCATCGCGACCTGCTCCAAAAACACTTTTCTGGGAACTTCGCGGGCTCCAAATCGGATGAGATGTTCCGTTCTCACCTGGCAATCCACCAGAGAGAACTTCAACAGCTTTAGATGATCAACGAGCGTGACAAAAGCCACCTTGGAAGCATTGCTCACCCTGCTGAACATGGATTCACCGAAGAAGGCACGGCCGATGGCGATGCCGTACAGACCGCCGACCAGTTTGCCGTCCTGTCTGGCTTCCACCGAATGGGCATAACCCCGCCGATGAAGTTCGCAATAGGCGCTCTGCATCTCATCGGTAATCCAGGTGCCTTCGCCGTAGGCGCGCTTGGCTTCGGCGCAGGCCTGGATAACCGCATCAAAGGCCTTGTCAAAGGTAATCTGAAAACCGTTTCGCTTGATCACCTTGCGAAGCGATTTGGAAATTCGCAGTTCCCCGGGGTACAGAACCAGCCGCGGGTCGGGCGACCACCAGAGGATGGGTTCATCCTTTGAATACCAGGGGAATATGCCGTTGCGGTAAGCCAGAAGAAGCCGTTCAGGGCTCAAGTCACCGCCGACGGCGAGCAGGCCTTCTTTGATAGCCAGGTGCGCAGGGGGAAAGGAGAGTCGCTTGGAGAGGGTGAAGACAGGCATGTGTCAGCCCGTGGCGCATAGCTGATAGAAAAAACGGCATCTAAGCATGTTCATTGCGGGTGCTGATTAGACCGGATATGAGGGCAGCGGCCGTCGGATGCCACAGGCGCCTTTATCAGGCATGCGCGCTGAGCGATCCGCTATGAACGATGAGCTATCTGTTGTATTCAAAAACCAGCTGCTCCCCCTGCATATCCAATTTGACGCGACCACCCTTCTCCAGCTTGCCGAACAGGATTTGATCGGCCAGTACGTCCTTGATCTCTGTCTGGATGACACGGGCCAGAGGGCGGGCGCCGTATTGGGGATCATAACCCTTTTGAGCCAGGTATTTTCTTACCGCTGCAGAGAAATTCATCGAGACTTTTTTGACCGCCAGCTGGTCGGTAAACTCTTGCATGAATTTGTCGACGATCATGCTCATGATCTGGCGATCAAGGCCGTTGAAGGTGATGATGCCGTCCAGGCGATTTCTGAACTCAGGGCTGAAAATTTTCTCGATGGCCTTTTTGCCCTTGCCGGTGGAATCGCTTTTGGGGTCGCCGAAGCCGATGGTGGCACTGCTCATCTCCCTCGAACCGGCGTTGGAGGTCATCATGATGATGACGTTGCGAAAATCGGCCTTCTTGCCGTTGTTGTCCGTCAAGGTGGCGTGATCGAGCACCTGCAGCAGGATATTGAACAGGTCTTCATGGGCTTTTTCAATTTCGTCCAGCAGCAGCACGCAATAGGGGTGTTTGCGAACGCCGTCGGTGAGCAATCCGCCCTGGTCGAAGCCGATGTAGCCGGGAGGGGCGCCGATCAGCCGGGCCACGGCATGTTTTTCCATGTACTCGCTCATGTCGTAGCGCATGAATTCTACATCCAGGTGCCGGGCCACCTGCCGGGCCACCTCGGTCTTGCCCACACCGGTGGGGCCGGTGAAAAGGAATGAACCGACCGGTTTTTCGGGCTGTCCCAGACCGGCCCGGGAGCGTTTGATGGCGGTCACCAGGGCATCGATGGCATCGTCCTGGCCAAACACGACCCGGCGCAGCTCGCCACCCATGTTCTCCAGCTTGGCCTTGTCGGGTGTGGAAACGTTAACCGCTGGAATCCGGGCGATCTTGGCCACAATTTTTTCGATATCCGACGGGTGAATCCACTTGCGATTGACCGCACCAGAGAGGCGGATGGCGGCACCGGCCTCATCGATGACGTCGATGGCCTTGTCGGGCAGGAACCGGTCATTGATGTACTTGGCCGACAGCTCACATGCGGCCTTGAGGGCGGCATCGGTGTATTCGATGTCGTGATGTGCCTCGTAACGGGAGCGCAGCCCTTTGAGGATCTTGATCGACTCTTTGACCGGCGGCTCCATGATATCGATCTTTTCAAATCGCCGGCTCAGGGCGCGATCCTTCTCGAAATGGTTTTTGTATTCCTCATAGGTTGTGGATCCGATGCAACGCAGTTCACCCGTTGACAGAAACGGCTTCAAGATATTGCTGGCATCCATGGATCCACTGCTGGTGGCGCCAGCACCCACGATGGTGTGAATTTCGTCAATGAACAGAATGGCATTTTTGCGTTTTTTCAGCTCGGCCACCACCCCTTTGAGACGCTGCTCAAAATCACCCCTGAACTTGGATCCGGCCAGCATGCCTCCCAGATCCAGCGAATAGATGCGCACCTCCTTGAGCAGGTCCGGCACTTCGCCGTCCCATATCTTCTGGGCCAACCCTTCGGCCATGGCCGTCTTGCCCACGCCCGGATCACCCACAAAGATGGGGTTGTTTTTCCTGCGACGGCAGAGCACCTGCATGGTCCGTTCGAGCTCCAGTTCGCGACCGATCAACGGATCCAGCTTGCCTTTGGCCGCCCGGTCGATCAGGTTAACCGTGTAAGTCTCCAGATACCCCGCTTTTTTCTTGCTGGGCTTCTCTTCGACCGGTCCATCGATGCCGGACTCATCGTCGGCCATCTGGCTGGGCATTTCATGGGAGATCACCCGCAGCACATCCAGCCGTGAAATACCAGCTTCGTTCAGGAAATAAACGGCGTGGGAGTCTTTTTCCATGAAAATGGAGGCCAGAATGTCGCTGACCGCAACCTCTTTCTTTTCGGCAGAACGCACATGGTTGACAGCCCGCTGGATCACCCGTTGAAACCCGATGGTCTGCTGGAGTACATACTCGTTCTCTTCGGGAATCATCGCCATGTTTTCATTGAAGAACATTTCCAGATTGGCTTTCAGGTTTTCTACATTTCCGCCGCAATTTTCGACGATTT
Source organism: Desulfosarcina sp. (assembly GCF_046496365.1). GTDB lineage: Bacteria > Desulfobacterota > Desulfobacteria > Desulfobacterales > Desulfosarcinaceae > Desulfosarcina. The sequence goes on along the minus strand of NZ_JAWOHB010000043.1, from coordinate 33,112 downwards.
CGAGCCCCGAACTGTCGTGCAGAATGGCAAACAGCACGTGTTCAACACTGACGTATTCATGCCGCCGTTTCTTGGCCTCACGCACGGCGAATCCCAAGGTGGCGCTGAGTTCTTTACTGATCATAGTCTATTCCTGTTCCATGCTGCAGCGCAGCGGAAAGCCTCTTTCACGGGCAAGATTGTGGACCGCATCCACTTTGGTCTCGGCAAATTCATGGGGGTAAACCCCGCAAACCCCGATACCTTTCTGGTGTACGTTCAGCATAATGGTTGCCGCTGCTTCAGGGGACTTGTTGAACACGTAAACCAGAACCTCGATGACAAATTCCATGGTGGTGTAGTCATCGTTGTGCAGCAGCACCCGATACATGGGCGGCTCCCCGGTTTCATCCCGGGTCTGCGCGCTTACCTGATCCTCTGTTTGATAACGGGCCATCGCAAATCGGTTTTATGGTTCAATTTATATGCTTGGGTTGAAATCCATGTCGGATGAATCCGTTTATGCTATCGACCGCTGATTTCATTTCAGATGCTAAGCATCTGGATCCATTAACGTTGATCCAGGAGCCAGCTGCCAGGCAGCTTACCTAGATTATAATCACCGCTGCCATGGATTGTAAAGTGCATTTCTTGATCGAAAGGGGGGTGGGCAGGGCAGGTCTTAGGACAGCTGTTTTTTGATCAATACCCACCGATTATATGTAATCCTGAGGCGTTACACATCGATTTTGACAATCTGCGGGAAGGCGCCGCCGTTTTCGACACGGACAATGGCCACGGATACCGGATAGTCGTATCGCCGCTGACCGGCACTTCCCGGATTGAGGTAGATCACGCCGTCTTTCTCAAAAATATCGGGCTGGTGAATATGCCCGCTGACGACCACATGGATCCCGGCGGCCGACGGTTCCAGGTCCAGGTGGTGCAGATCATGTAAAATGTAAAAAAAGACGCCTTCGATCTGCACCATCGCCGTGACCGGCAATACGTTGGACCATGGACCGCGATCCATGTTTCCGCGAACTGCGGTCACCGGAGCGATGCGCTGCAGCCGCTTGAGCACCTGTGGAATGTCGACGTCTCCGGCATGCAGAATTTGATCGCATCCCGCCAGGGCCTTTTCAACCTCGGGGCGGACCAGCCCGTGGGTGTCGGAAAGGATGCCGATGGTCTTAGCGCGGGTTGGTTTTTTTGGATTCATCATGTTAACTGGGCATTGCCAGGCGCACCGGTTCGACAGGTTGATGGGTGGCCCCCCTGAAAGGCGACGCTATCCCCCACAGCATTTCTTATACTTCTTGCCGCTCCCACATGGACAGGGATCGTTGCGGCCGATTTTATCCGCTTCGCGTTTGACGGTTTTTTTGAGAGGCGGCCCATCACCGCCGCCGGAAAAAATCAGTTTTTGTTCCCGGGGCTTGTGCAGGTTTTCGATATGGTCCGGCTCGGCCAGCTGGATGCGGAATAAAATGCCCAGGGTTTCCGACTTGATGCGGCCGATGGTCTCCTGGAACATATCGAAACCTTCTTTTTTATAAACCAGCAGCGGGTTCTGCTGCGCGTAGCCGCGCAACCCGATGCCTTCTTTGAGATGATCCATGGACAGCAGGTGGTCCTTCCACAGATTATCCACGGTCTGGAGCATGATCATCCGCTCCAGCTGCCGAAAATCATCCCCGCTGCCCAGCATGGCGGCCTTTTCTTCGTACCGCACATGGGCCTGGTCATATATCTCCTGGGCCAGTCCCTCCTGGTTGAGTCCATCCAGGGTATCGGCATCCATTTCGGCCGGCCGGAAATTGAACTGTTGGAAAACGGCGTCCGAAATCGCCACCCAGTCCCAATCCTCGGGAAGCGCGCGTTCATCGGCGAATTTGGCGGCGATATCCTCGGCGCTTTCCATGATGATGTCTTCGATGGTGGACTTCAGGTCAACACCGGTTAAAAGATCGCGGCGCTGTTTGTAGATCACTTCACGTTGCTGGTTCATGACATCGTCGTACTCCAGCAGGTGCTTGCGGATGTCAAAGTTGTGCGCCTCCACCTTGGATTGGGCGTTTTCGATGGCCCGGCTGATCAGGTTGTGCTCGATGGGCTCACCCTCTTCCATACCCAGTCGCTCCATGATTCCGGTTATGCGCTCACCGCCGAATATGCGCAGGAGGTCATCCTCAAGCGCCAGATAGAACCGGGAAGACCCAGGATCGCCTTGACGCCCGGAACGGCCGCGCAGCTGGTTGTCGATGCGCCGGCTCTCATGGCGCTCGGTTCCCAGAATATGCAGGCCTCCCAGTTCGGTCACGCCCTCGCCGAGAACGATATCGGTTCCGCGCCCGGCCATGTTGGTGGAGATGGTCACCGCGCCTTTCTGGCCGGCCATGGAGATGATCTCCGCCTCTTTTTCGTGGTTCTTGGCATTAAGCACCTCGTGGGGTATGCCTTGCTTCTTCAATTTTCCGGCCAGCTGCTCGGAAATGTCGATGGAGACCGTACCCACCAGCACCGGCTGACCTTTTTTGTGCAGCTGCTTGATCTCTTCGATGGCGGCATTGAATTTTTCCCGGCGGGTCTTGTAGATCACATCGGAAAAGTCCTTGCGGATCATGGGCATATTGGTGGGGATCAACGACACTTCCAGGTTGTAGATTTTCTTAAACTCCGCCGCCTCGGTGTCTGCTGTTCCGGTCATACCCGCCAGTTTGGCGTACATCCGGAAGTAATTCTGAAAAGTGATCGTGGCCAGGGTCTGGTTCTCATTCTCAATCTTGACGTTCTCCTTGGCTTCCAGTGCCTGGTGCAGCCCTTCGCTGTATCGTCGACCGGGCATGAGCCGCCCGGTGAATTCGTCGACGATGATCACCTCGCCATCTTTGACAATGTAATCCACATCACGTTTGAACAGGGTGTGGGCCTTGAGTGCCTGGTTGGTGTGGTGGAGCATTTCGATGCTGACGGGATCGTAAAGATTTTCCACACCCAGCATCTGTTCGGTGTGCGCCACCCCCTCTTCGGTGAGGGTTGCACTTCTGGCCTTCTCGTCGATTTTGTAGTCCACCTCCACCTTGAGCTTGGGAATGATGGCGTTTACCTGATAATACAACTGGGTCGATTTTTCCGCCGGGCCCGAAATAATCAAAGGGGTACGCGCCTCGTCAATGAGAATACTGTCCACCTCGTCCACGATGGCATAGTGCAGATTCCGCTGCACCAGCGCCTTCGCATCGAACTTCATGTTGTCGCGGAGATAATCGAAGCCGAACTCGTTATTGGTTCCGTAGGTGATGTCCGCGCCATAGGCTTCTTTCCGCCGGCGATCGTCGATCCCATGCTGAACGGTTCCCACAGTCATTCCCAGAAAGGCGTAGATTTGACCCATCCACTCCGTATCCCGCCGGGCCAGGTAATCGTTTACCGTAATCACATGCACCCCGCGACCGGTCAGGGCGTTGAGATAGACGGGCAGTGTCGCCACCAGGGTTTTACCTTCACCGGTCTTCATCTCGGCGATTTTGCCGCCATGAAGCACCATGCCGCCGATCAGCTGAACATCATAATGGCGCATCCCCAAGGCCCTCACCGAGGCCTCACGAACGGTTGCAAAGGCTTCCGGCAGCAAGTCGTCCAGGGGTTCTCCGTTGGCCAAAAGCGCCTTCAACCTTGCGGTCTGCCCTTTGAGTTGATCGTCCCGCATGGCTTTCATCTGCGGTTCAAAACGATTGATCGCCTCGACAACAGGCTGAAGTTTTTTTAGGTCGCGTTCATTTTTACTGCCGAATATCTGGGTCAGAAACTTGCCGATCATCTTTATCTGTTCTCCACTTTTGTCAAAGGGATGGCGCTTTGAAATGGGACCCGATCAATCATCACCCCTGTCAACGCGTCGGTATCCTAAACCATTTTAGCGGGTCACTCAAGCGCAAAGGGTCGGCCGGTGTCAGAACAGGCAGGTGGGTCGACACAGCGGCGGGGTGCACCTGAATGACAGGTCGGGATAAGCGCAATCAGGCAGCAGCTGACACGTGCCTTTCAATTCAAAATGTACTGGGCGGGATTGATTGGAACACCGTTGAGGTGAACTTCATAATGCAGATGCGGGCCGGTGCTGCGTCCACTATTGCCCATCTGAGCGATGATATCCCCGCGTTTGACTTTTGCGCCTTGTTTTTTCAAGAACTCGCTGAGATGGGCATACCGGGTGATCATGCCATGCCCGTGGTCGATGACCAGCACATTGCCCATGGTGCCTTTCTCGCCTGCAAAGGCAACGACACCGTTGGCGGTGGCCAGGATGGCAGTACCATTGCGATTGGCGATGTCCACCCCTTTATGGAACTCTTTTCTGCCGGTGAACGGGGAAACCCGTTGCCCGAAACTGGAAGTCATCCAACCGCTGGTGGGGCGGATAGCCGGTGTTGAAGCCAGCAGATTGCGCTGCCCTTCCAGTTTTTCCAGCAGACTGCTGAAGCTGCCCTCCTGGCGCTGGGAAGCCGCACCCAGTTCACCCATCTGCTGGTGCATCGCACGCATCAACCCCTCATGCCGCTGGGTGATCTCCAGTTGCGGGTCCAGGTCTTCGGGAGCGGCCCCCCCCACACCGAATAGGTTGTCGCCGCTCCGGCTGGGCTCCAGATTGGCAATCACGCGGATCTTCTCTTCAAACTGGTCCAGCTGGACCAGCTTCTCCTTGAGTAAATTGATTTCATGGGCGAAGGATTGGATCTGGAGCCGTTGCTGCCCGATCTCGCCGCGTTGATCGTCAATGGTCTGGGCCAGCTTCTGGCTGCCCACAACGGATTGTTTGAGGGCCAGGTAGTCGTAAAGGAACATGCCGATAAGTACTGTACCGCAAACAGCGACCAGTGATAAGGCCACCAGCAGAACAACGGGCGCCGCAATCTGTTTGACTGTCGTTCCCGAATTGCTCAAGACGATGAACGATATCTTTTTAGCCATCACCCTTCCAAGCCAAACCCATAAATCAAATTTTACCCATTAATTCGATTAGTTAAAATTCTTGTTGCCGCATATGCGCAAAGGCTACCATGCCAGTGACACCATGTCAAGCGCATGGTAGCCCTATTTACCCATTAACCATCCATTTTAACTGGAAAAAAACCCGAAGGCCCGCAGGAGGACCGGGTATGCGCGCCTAAGCCATTCCCAGACTGAACTTGAGCGATTTCAAGGTATTGAGCATCAGCATGGTAATGGTCATGGGCCCCACTCCGCCAGGCACCGGTGTAATATATCCGGCGATTTCCTTGGCGGCATCAAAATCCACGTCACCCTTCAAGATGGCAATTTTCTGGCCGGTCTTTTCGCTGACTTTTTCACCCACGCGGTTGACACCGACGTCGATGACGCAGGCACCGGGCTTGATCCACTCAGGCTTCACCAGATCGGGAACGCCTGCGGCAACGATCAGGATATCGGCTCGCTTGCAGTGAGCGGCCAGGTCCTTGGTCCGGGTATGGACAATGGTGACGGTGGCGTTGGCACCAGGGCCTTTTTGCACCATCATGTTGGCGATGGGCTTGCCCACGATGTTGGAGCGACCCACGACCACGACCTCGGCGCCGCTGGTCTCCACACCGGCGCGCACAATCATCTCCTGAATGCCTGCAGGGGTGCACGGGGGAAATTTGACTTCGGCACCGCCGATCATCAAACGGCCGACGTTTACCGGATGGAAACCGTCAACATCCTTATCGGGATCGATGGCGTTGAGAACTTTTTTCTCATCAATATGTTTGGGCAGCGGCAGCTGGACCAAAATCCCATTGATGCTGTCATCCTGGTTGTACTTCGCGATCAGGGCCAGCAGATCCGCCTCGGATATGTCAATCGGCTGGCTGTCCTGAACCTCCTTGAACCCAACGCGGTGAGCCGTTTTAATTTTCAGGGTCACGTAGGAAATGGATGCCGGGTTTTCACCCACAAGGATGGTGACCAGCCCCGGAACCACGCCGTGCTTTGCCTTGATCTGTTTTACCTCGGCGGTAATCTCCTCAAGGATCTGCTCCCGGATCTCGGTGCCCTTAATAAGCGTTGCTGTCATCTCCAGTCTCCTTTCACATGGTTAGTTTCGGTGCAATTTATACCCAACGAAAAGCCTTTGGCGCTTTCAACATGCGATCATGAATGCACAGGTAAATGGCAAGGATGCGGATTTTGCCCGCAGGCGAATTAACGTTCGCCACCTGTTTATTCCAAAACATCGGGGTTGTCAACAAATTGGCCTGGTTGGAGATATTCACGCCGACTAAAGCGGATAGGGAACCCCACCCAAACCGGCCGTCTCCTGGAAATCGAACATCAGGTTCATGTTCTGGACCGCTTGTCCCGCCGCCCCCTTGACCAGGTTATCGATGACAGACATCATAATCAGCCGTCCGCTGCCAGGATCCACCACCCAGCCGATGTCGCAGAAGTTGGTTCCCTTGACATGCAGGGTATCCGGAAACCGACCGGCGGGCAGCAGCCGGATGAAGGGTTTCTGGTGGTAAAACGATTCCAGGCACTGCCGGATCTGACCGGTCCCCACCCCCGAAGCAAGACTGACGTAAACCGTGCTGTGCATACCCCGGGTCATGGGCACCAGATGGGGAACGAAGGTAATTCTCACCGGCGCCCCCGCGCAAAGGGACAACTGCTCTTCAATTTCCGGCGTGTGCCGGTGCCCGCCCACCTTGTAGGCCTTGAACGATTCGTTGACGTGACAGAAATGTGTGGCGTGGGTGGCTTCACGTCCGGCCCCGCTGACCCCGGATTTACAATCAGCAATCACAGTTGTCGGATCCACCAGCTTCGCTTTGACCAGGGGCATCAAGGGCAACAGCACACTGGTGGGATAGCAGCCCGGGTTGCCGATCAGTTCCGCAGAGGCCACCGCTTCACCATAAAGCTCACAGAGCCCGTACACCGACACGTCCAACAGATGGGCGCACGCATGGGGCTGGTAGTGCGCCTCATAGGCGTCACGGTTTTTGAACCGGAAGTCCGCAGAGAGGTCCACCACGCGCATTCCCGCGTCAAGAAGCCCGGGGGCCATCGCCATGGAGGCCTTGTGGGGCAGCGCCAGGAAAACGACATCGGCATTTTTGGCGACATCCGCCGCCGCGCTGCCCAGGCAATCTAAATTGACGAATCCGTTCAATGCGGGATAAATGGCATCGTAGGGCGTTCCGGCATATTGCCGGGAGGTAATGACCGACAGGGTCACATCCGGATGACCGCAAAGAATGCGGACCAGTTCAGCGCCGGCGTATCCGGTGGCGCCGACTACAGCTGCACGGATCATGACAGCTCCTTTTCGAAATCGGATTGCACCCGCTCACCTGTTTCCGGTGAGCGATCAGCCAAAAACGATCACCCCCCCAGATATGCCTTTTTCACACCGGGATCGTTGATCAGGGTAACGGAATTGCCTTCCAGGACCAGATTCCCGTTTTCAAGAACATATCCTTTTTGCGAAAATTTCAAGGCCAAGCGGGCATTTTGTTCCACCAGCAGGATGGCGGTGCCCTCCTGCCGGTTAATCTCCTTAAGGGCCTGAAACACATTCATCATCAGCAACGGCGACAACCCCATGGAGGGTTCGTCCAGCAGCATCAGCCGGCGCCCGCTCATGAACGCCCGGCCGATGGCCAGCATCTGCTGTTCGCCGCCGCTCATGGTGCCCGAAGCCTGAGACCGGCGCTCTTCCAATCGGGGAAAGATTTCGAACACCCGCCGGATGTCTTTTTTCACATTGTCACGGTCCTTGCGGGCAAAGGTCGCCAGCTGCAGATTCTCCATTACGGTCAGGTTGCCGAACAGACGACGGCCTTCGGGCACGTGGGTAATTCCCAGCTGACTGACAACCTTGTCGGCCGGAAATTTGAGCAGATCTTTTCCCATGCAGGTCATGGTCGAACCCGGCTCAACCGGTACCATGCGCGAAACGGCCCGCAGGGTTGTACTTTTTCCGGCACCGTTGGCGCCGATGATGGTGACAATTTCACCGGCATCGATATTAAAACTGATCCCATGCAGGGCTTTGATATTACCATATGAAACCCGGAGGTTTTCTACGTTGAGGAGCATCAGAAATCAACCTCCTGTTCGCCGATGTAGGCCTCGATGACCTTGGGATGATTCTGGACTTCTTTGGGTGTTCCCTCCACGAGGACCTGCCCGAACACCAACGCCTGGACATGCTGGCAAAGCTCGTGAACCACCCGCAGTCGGTGCTCGATGAGAAAAATGGCCAGATTGAAACGTTCATGGGCTTTGCGGACCACCTCGATCATGGCCATCATCTCGTCCGGGGTCATACCCACGGTGGGCTCGTCCAGCAGCAGCACCTTGGGTTCGATGACCATGGCCCGAGCCATCTCCACCCGCCGCTGGGCGCCATAGGGCAGATTGACCACAAGCTGGTCGGCGAACTGATCAACGGCGAACATCTTGAGATACTCCATGGCCAGTTCAGCGGCATGACGCTCTTGGCGCCGACGCATGGGCGTGTCCAGAAAAGCGCCCATCAGTCCATAGGAGAGTTTGGAATAACGGGCCAATTTGATGTGGTCCAGCACGCTCATGTGGCGCCAGAGCTTCATCTCCTGGAATGTGCGGGCCAGACCCATGGCAGCCGTTTGGTTGGGTTTCTTGCCAACCAGTTCCTCACCGTCAAAGCGCACCGAACCCATTGTCGGTCGGTAAATACCGGTGATGAGGTTGAAAATAGTGGTTTTTCCGGCGCCGTTGGGGCCGATCAGCCCGATGATCTGACCCGGGTCCAGATTGAGGTTGTATCCGGATACAGCCTGCAGGCCACCGAAATTATGGCTCATGTCGGTAACGTGAAGCAACGGCATATCAATCCACCTCCTTGGGTCCGAACACCTGGCGGGCATCGAATTCCTTGAAAGCGATGAGCCCGGTGGGCCGATAGATCATCACCAGAATCAACATCAGGGGGATGACGATCCACTTGAGAATTTCCAGAGGCCTCAGGGCCTCTCCCAGCAGACTGATGGACACTGCGCCGACAATCGAGCCATAAACGGAGTTCAGGCCGCCAAAATAGACCATGGCCAGAACTTCGGCCAGTTTCTGGACGCTGAACATGGCCGGGTTCACGTAGCGCAGCACATGGGCCAGCAGACCGCCCGACACACCGGCCCAGAAGGCGCCGAACAAAAAAGCCGCCATCTTGGTTTTACGGGTGTCGACGGTCATGGCTTCGGCCGCCGTTTCGTCGTCGCGCACCGCGTTGAGTGCTTTGCCCATAATGGAGGTGACGAAGTTGTTGATCGTCCAGATACCAAAGGCCATGGTGATGAAAATCACCGGCAGGGTCGCCCAGTCGGGCTGTCCGGAAATTCCCCGGCTGCCGCCCAATGACTGCATGTTCTCAAAAAAACTCTTGACGATGAAAAGAAACGCCAGACTGATGATGGCCAGGTAGTCCCCGCGGGTTTTAAAGGAGGGAATGGCGATGATCAATGCACCCAATGAAGCCGCCAAACCGCCGAAAACAAGTGCCAGGGGAAAAGAGAGGTAGGCGACGGAAAAATTGAACACCGCATCGCCCAGCACCTTGTCACTGGTAAACAGCCCCACCGTAAACAGGCTTGACATGTATGCGCCGATGGCCATGAAGCCGGGATGTGAACATGAGAATTCGCCCATGTACCCGTTGATGATGTTCAGACTCAGGGTAAACAAAACGGCGATCAAGGTCAGCTTGAGGAAAATCAACCGGTAGTCGCTCATCTCTGCCCAGATGTGCAGCACCGCATACATCAAGCCCAGCTGAACCAGTGCGGTGACGATGAGGGGAAATCCCTGAAGGTAGCGGGCCAGTGCATTGGCCGGTTTTACGACAACCCTTGCGACAAGGGCCAGCGGGATCAGATAAATAACGGCCAGGTAGACCAAACCTGCGGGAATATGCATCACGGTGGCCCAGTTGAATGCATCGCCTTTGATCAAAAAATTGATAATCCCGGCCAGCACTTTGAAAATGGTCAGAAGCCCGAAAAGCACCGGCATCTTGGGCAGCCCCAAAACCGAGGTCAATCCTTCGCCGACCAGCTGCTCCCAGAGCACACAGATCAGCGCCCCGAGAAGGTATCCCAAAAGTGGCACCGGTTTAAAAAACAGGCCGACTCGGTATATCATGCCGCCGGTCTGTCGCGGTGCGTGCGTTTCATCCATGGTTATGTTTCCTTGTCCGCAGATGCGATCAGGATGAGGATTTTGCCCAACGTAGTCAGAGCCGCAGTTTTGCGCTGTAGGCCTGCCCGAACAGTCCGTGGGGTCTGAAAATGAGAATCACCAAAACGATGGAATAGGCGATCAGATCACGCAGGTTGGACCCGATATTCAAGGAGAACAGGCGGTTGACAATCTGGATCGCCGGAACGGTCATGATTTCGATAAAACCGAGCATAAAGCCGGCGATGCAGGCCCCCATGATGGACCCACGTCCGCCGAGGATGGCCGCCACGAAGGCCTTCCACCCGAAGCTGACCCCCATGTAAGGGTCCAGCACCGGGTAGGCCAGACCGAAAAGAATGCCGGCGGCGGCCGCCAGCGCCGAACCGATGGCAAAGGTCATGGCGGCAATGGTGTTCATGGGCACCCCGACCAGAGGGACGACCACATAGTCGTAGGCCATGGCCCGCATGGCCATACCCCACCTCGTCCTGGAGATCAACTGGTGCAGGGCCAGCATCAGGCCGATTGAAACCAGCACAATCATGATCTTCTTGTTGGTCACGTAAACGCCGCCGATGTTGTAGGTGACCGATTCGATCAGCTGGGGGAACTTCAGCCGCGAGCCGCCCAGAAATAGGATGTTGGCGGTTTCCAGGATGATGCCGATCATCAAGCCGGTAATGGCGGCAGATGCCCGCGGTGCCTCCCGGAGAGGCCGGTATCCCACCCGCTCGACGATGATGCCGACAAAGGCGGTGAGGAACATGGAGATCAACAGCGTCATCACCAGCAGCATCCAGCCCGGCAAAATGGCCGCCGCCCCCGTACCGAAAAGAGACAACAATCCCAGCGCCACGCCAAGGCCGATGTAGGCGCCCACCATGAAGATATCTCCATGGGCGAAGTTGAACAGCATCAAAATGCTGTAGACCATGGAGTAGCCGAGTGCGATCAGGGCGTAGAAGCTTCCCCACTGCAGGGCATTGATCAGGTTCTGCAAAAAGAAGTTAGCGGTCATGGAAGGCAGCTCCCGTCAAAAGCAAAGGGGAACAGGCATGCCCGCTCCCTTCTCTGTTGGACCGGCCGCCTCCCCTTCGGGGTGGCGGCCGGCGGGTCACAACAACAGCTTGTCGGTTTCAGGATTTATTTGGGGCAGACGGATTTAAAAAATTCAAACTTGCCCTCATCGTTGATCTTGACCACGACGGCACATTTGTTCGGATCCCCCTCGGGGGTGAAGGTCATATCACCGGTGATGCCCGGAAATTGTTTGATGGATGCCAGGGCATCCTTGACCTTGACACGGTCGGCCTTGAGGTCACCGGAAAGCGTGCCGGTGTTTTTGATGGCCTGGATCATCAGGCCCAGTGAATCCCAGGTCAGGGCGGCCACATCGTCGGGAGTTTTGCCATAGGCGGCGGTATATTCGTCGATGAAGGCTTTGGTCTCACCCTTGGCGCCGGCCGCAGCATAGTGGGTGGAAAAGTAGTACCCCTTGCAGTCATCGCCACAAAGGCCCATCAGGTCGCCGCCCCCCCAGGAGTCGGAGCCCAGAATCGGTTTGGTCCAGCCCATCTCCTTGGCGGCGCGGACGATCAGGGGGACTTCACTGTAATATTGGGGGGTAAAGAGCACATCCGCGCCGGACATCATGATGTTGGTCATCTGGGCGGAAAAATCCTTGTCACCGGTGGTGAAGCTTTCGAAGGCCACAACAGAGCCGGAACCATGGATCTTTTCGAACGCCTCCTTGAAAAATTCAGCCAGCCCCTTGGGGTAGTCGGCAGCAATGTCGTAAAGTACGGCGGCCTTCTTGGCGCCCAGCTCATCAGTGGCGAAATTGGCAGCCACCGGCCCCTGGAAGGGATCCAGGAAGCAGCCGCGGAAAACATAGGGCCGATCAAGCGTGGTATTGGGGTTGGTAGACCAGGGGCTGATCATGGGGGTGGCATAGTTGTTGGCGACATCACCGGCCGGAACGGCCTGGCTGGAGGCCTGGGGGCCGATGATGCCCAGCACGCCCTCTTCGGTGATCAGTTTGGTGCTGACCTTGACGGCGGATTCGGCCTTGTACTCGTTGTCGTCAAAAAGGAACTTCAGGTCATAGGATTTGCCGCCCACCTCGACCTTGGGATTTTTCTTCAAATACATTTCCGCGGCGTTTTTGGATGATGCCCCCACATCCGGGTTGTCACCGGTCAAGGGGATGTTGAAACCGATTTTGATGGCATCCGCCGCGCCGGCATCCACCGCCGCGAACGTGAAGGCCATTACCGCAACCAGGGATAATACCAAAACGACTGAAAATTTACGCATGTCACTCCTCCTTTTGCTGCCGATTGGGTGGGTGTGGATTGGGGGATAAGCACCCCGAAGTGGATAGCGTGCAACCCTACCATGGGCACGTGTGTTTTTCAACGCCATTTTAGCCGGCATCCCCTGCGGGTCAAAGGGAGGCTGCATCGTTTTTGGCCGCCCCATCCGCGACGGGGCGTTGAGCCGTTTCGCGGCCGGTGATCAGCGTGGACGCAGGGTCGCGACCATTTCCTTCAAGATAGCAAGCACATTCCCTCCCCGTTCCCTGGCGATGCGGTGGGCGTCCGCCACGAGCTGCCGGGCGTGTGCTTCCAACCGGGCCCTTTCCGGCAAGGCCTGGCCGGTTCTTTCATATTGCCAGGCCAGGAGGCGAAGGGCCGCTTTGATCTGCTGATTTTTCAAAAAACCCACGTTTGACCTCGCTGCCGCAGCTGATGGCGGATAGGCGGAAACCCGTGGTGGATTCCATGTTAACGCCGGGATAAACCTAATTCCGGCAAAAGTGGATCAAAAAGGTTTCCAGCAGGATTCGGGGGTCCTGGCCGGTTGATTTCATCCGTTTATCGGTGTCGCTCAAGTCAATCGTTGCCCGTGTCAGCGCTTTGACTGAAAAAAGATCTGCCTTTTTAAGCGTCTGATAGACGGGAAACGGGCTTTTGGGATTCCTGGCCAGAACCAGGTCGCTGGATGCGGCCTTGGGGCGTTTTTTAGCCTCAACCGAAGGGTTAAGCATCGTATCCCATTGTTCCAGAAGCACGGCAAAAGCCCCATCGTCTGCCTGAACCGCCTTGAAGGGACCGGCTTTAAACTGCGGGAAGGTTATGCGGGCGGACCACGAGCGGCCCCGGTCCCGCAAAATGAAGTCTTTGGCCAGCAGCAACCGTCGGATCTGATTGGCCAGCGCCGCCAGCAGCTGCAGCGGATGCAGCCCTTCGTCCAGCAGGCGCTTCATGAAGAACAGTGCGGCCGACAGGTCCCGGTCCGCAGCCGCATTGGTAAACTCGAAGATGGGATCCTTGCGGGTGCGCTGCAGCACACGGGTCACATCCGCATCGGTAATCGTCTGGCGGTCGCCGACGAAGCTGATCAGTTTCTCCAGATTGCCGGCAAGGGTGCGCAGATCGAAGCCGGTCCACTGCATCAACCGCTGGCGGGCCTCTTGGACCATTCGTTTACCCGCCTGCACCAGGGCATCATCCATCGCGGCTTGAACCACCGCGTCCTGGGCCATGCGGTCCGCCCGTGTCTCCCCTCCGGGAACGGTGCAGTCCACCACCAGGCCGATTTCATCGATGTGCTTGAACACGGTTTTGCGGCGGTCGACGACATCGGTGGTAATGACAAGGTGATGCCCATCCGGAAAGCCCTTTTCCATTGCTGATTTGAGCAGATCGGCATCATCGCGCCTATCCGGGATTGATAGTGCGTTCTCGCGGCAATAATCCATCAACTGGGTGAACCAGGAGGCCACGCCGCCGTCGACATCGTCGACCAGCTTGTTTCTCAGGGCGGGTGTCTCCAGCTCTTCAAAACTCAGCCCGTTAAGCGCCATCAAGTTCAGAAAAAGCCGCGATGCCTTTTTGAGGTCACCACTTTGGGCGGCCTGCGTCATCTTCTCGCGAAGCCCCTGCTGGGCCTTGGCGGAATAAAAGAGCCGGGCATCCTGGAGCAGCACCACCTTGGCGGCAGTCAGCAGGGCGTAAGTATTCATGCTTGTCAGCGCGTCGCCGATGGTATCTTCATTGCCATCGAAACGGTCTATGCTCAGGAGTCTCTCCGCCTGGGGCAGCAGGACGTCCAGAGCCGCCTCGGCGGCTTTTTTGCAGAGCATTTCCTCACCGCATATCAAGGTCACCGCCGGCCAGCCGGCTGCGGTGGCGTCGCTGAGATATTCTGAAAATGAACTGTACGCGATGGTCGTCATAAAGTCAGCACCGCCGCCTGCCCTTGGCCTGTTTAATCGACGAACGCCAAAAACACTAGGACGGCATTTTTCCCATTACCGCGTGGAAGATAAAAATCGTAATGCCGATGGAGATGGCGCTGTCGGCCACGTTGAATGCAGGCCAATGGTAAACACCCACGTATAAATCCAGAAAATCAACCACCTCGCCAAAACGCAGCCGGTCGACCAGATTGCCTGCGGCCCCCCCGAAAATCATGGCCAGGGCCGACGCCAGATAAGGATAGGCTTTTGGCGTGCTGCGGTAAAAGTAGACAATCAATCCCATGGCGAAAACCGATACGCCGAGGAACAACAGGCTGCGGATTTCAAGGCTGCCGGAGGCCATGAAGCCAAACGCACCCCCGGGATTGCGGATATGGGTCAGGTTGAAAAAGCCGGGGATCACCGAGACGGCATGGTGGAGCGGCAGTTTAGCCAGAACCAGCAGTTTGGTGGCCTGGTCCAGCAACACCACCAGTCCGGCAATCATCGCAAACGGCTTGAAGCCCAAGGAGGGCAGACGGCCGCCGGGTCCCGGTTTCGGTTTCTGTGCATCCATATCCGAACGATCGTCGGTCGGGAAATTGTGCGGATGAGCGGGTCTCATCGGATCTTGATCACGACGTCGCATCCAAGCCTTCCAGCTGCGCCAGCGCGCCGCTGCAGCGGCTGCAGATGGTGGGGTGGCCTTCAATTTTCCCCACGCTGTTATCATGGACCCAGCACCGTTGGCATTTTTCACCGCCGGCAGGTTCGACCTTCACCCAGACACCCGCCGTCTCCTGACCGGCGTAGGCAGCGGGGATTTCGCCGGCCACCACGGCGGCTTGGGAAACGATAAGAATGGAGCGAAGGTCCTCTTGAAAACCAGTCATGAGGGCATATAGGTCATCGGCAAGCCCAACGGTGACCGACGCATCAAGGGAGTGGCCGATCACTTTATCCGCGCGGGCCTGCTCCAGCGCTTTGGTCACCTCAGCCCGCACGCCGATCAGCGCCGCCCATTTTTTAGCCAGGACCTCATCCTTCAGTCCGGCATCCGGTCTGGGGAAAGCGACCAGGTGGATGCTGGGCGCCTTTTCCTTCGTCCCCGGAATATAACTCCAGATCTCCTCTGCCGTAAACGGCATGATGGGAGCCATCATCCGGGCCATGGCATCCAAAATGGCAAGCATGGCCGTCTGGGCGCTGCGCCGGGCAGTTGATGCCGGTGGACTGGTATAAAGCCTGTCTTTTAGGATGTCCAGGTAAAACGAGGAGAGGTCAACGGTGCAGTAGTTGTACAGCCGATGATAAATCACGTGAAACTCGTAGGTATCGTAAGCCTTGAGTACCCGTTCCACAAGCACCTGGAGCGTGTGCAGCGCAAAGCGATCGATGTCCAGCATCTGTTCGTGGCCGACCCTGTCGGTCTCCGGTGAGAAATCATCCAGGTTTCCCAGCAGAAAACGGGCCGTATTCCGAATCCGGCGGTAGGCATCGCTGAGCTGTTTGAGAATGTTGTCGGAAATTCTCACATCGTCACGGTAGTCGGAGGCTGCCACCCACATGCGCAGAATCTCCGCCCCGTATTTGTCGATGACCGTTTTGGGAGCCACAACGTTGCCCAGGGATTTGGACTGTTTTTTTCCTTCGGCATCGACCACAAAGCCATGGGTCAATACACTGCGGTACGGGGCCTCACCCCGGGTGCCCACGGCAGTGAGCAGGGCGCTGTGAAACCAGCCGCGATGCTGATCGCTGCCCTCCAGATACAGATCCGCCGGCCAGTGCAGGTAGTCCCGGTCTTCGAGCACCGCGGCATGGCTCACGCCCGAATCGAACCAGACATCCAGGATGTCGGTCTCCTTGGCAAAGGCCCCGTGGCCGCAACTCTTACAGACTGAACCTTTCGGCAGCAGGTCGGCCGCCTCCTTTTCGAACCACACGTCGGCGCCGTGGGCCGCAAACTGGTCGAAAACCTGGTTCATGACCGCCTCGTCCATATGCACGGCGTCGCAGCGCTCACAGATAAAGACCGTGATGGGAACACCCCAGGCCCGTTGTCGGGAAACACACCAGTCCGGCCTGTTTTCGATCATTCCGTAAATGCGCTCCCGGCCCCAGCGGGGAATCCACTTGACACGGTCGATCGCCTCCAGGGATCTTTTGCGCAGCCCATTCTTGTCCATGGAGATAAACCACTGGGGCGTTGCCCTGAAAATAACCGGTCGTTTACATCGCCAGCAGTGGGGGTAGCTGTGCCTGATGTCGGTTTTGGCAAGCAGCACCCCCTTGTCAGACAGGGTCTGATTGATATTTTCGTTGGCCTTAAAAACGAACTGTCCGGCAAACAGGCCCACCTCGTCGGTAAAAACGCCGTTATCGTTGACCGGCGAGTAGGCCTCCAGCCCATACTGCAGGCCGACTTCGTAATCCTCCCGACCGTGACCCGGTGCGGTATGGACGCATCCGGTTCCCGTTTCCAGGGTGACATGGTCGCCCAGGATGATCAGCGAATCCCGGTCGTAGAAGGGGTGGCGACAGCGCTTGTTTTCCATATCCCGGGCCTTGATATCGACCAGAATGCGGTAGTCGGGGATGCCGAAGATCGTCATGCAGTCTGCCACCAGTTCCCGGGCCAGAATAAGCGTCTGCCCGTCGCCGGTTTCAACGGCCGCATAATCGATATCAGGATGCAGCGCCACGGCCAGGTTGGCCGGCAGGGTCCAGGGGGTGGTGGTCCAGATCACCACGAATACTGTTTTCCCGGCCAGCTCGGCGGAAATATCCGCGGGATTGTCCTTCAGGGCGAACTTGACATAAACCGAAGGCGAGGTTTCATCGTGGTACTCGATCTCGGCCTCGGCCAGGGCCGTGTTGCAGCTACAGCACCAGTGGATGGGTTTCTTGCTGCGGAACAGGCTGCCGTCGAGAGCGAATTTGCAGCACTCTCTGGCAATCACCGCCTCGTAACGGAAATCCATGGTCAGATAGGGGTTGTCCCACTCGCCCATTACCCCAAGGCGTTTGAACTCGTCGCGCTGGATACCGATAAATTTTTCGGCATAGGCACGGCACTGGCGGCGAACCTGGGCCTGGGTCATCTCCTTCTTCCTGGCTCCCAACTCCTTGTCCACGTTATGTTCGATGGGCAGGCCGTGACAGTCCCAGCCGGGAACGTAGGCGGCATCGAAGCCGGCCATCTGGCGGGATCGGATGATAATGTCCTTTAAAATCTTGTTCAGCGCCGTTCCGATATGGATATGGCCGTTGGCATAAGGCGGGCCGTCATGCAGGGTAAAAGCCGGCCGTCCCTTGGACGCCTCCCGGATACGGTCATAAAGTCCATTGCGTTCCCAGGTTTGCAACTGTTCGGGTTCGCGAGCGGCGAGGTTTGCTTTCATGGGAAAGCCGGTATTGGGAAGATTCAGCGTCTTCTTGTAATCCATCGATGCCTCCATAGCGGAATTTTCATGTTAAACAGAGGCTTATACTTTGAAAGCGGGTTCATGTCAAGCCATTAGAAAGGTGAAAACAACGATATTGATCCTTGAAAACGAACCGGTTTTGGGTCAGTATACGGCCTCTACCTAAACGTGTGCGGGAACTGTCAAACGCGCATGAAATGGAAGGATACTGCCAAAGGAGAGATCATGTCGCCCCACCCCATGGAAAAAATCCTCATCATTGGATCAGGCCCGGTCAGGATCGGGCAGTCGGGCGCATACGACGACGCCGCCTGCCGGGCCTGCGAAGTCTTCAGACAGGCAGGCCTTCATACCGTTATGGTCCACTGTGACCCGTCCGCCCTGGCTGCCGACGTGGAAACAGCCGATCGCACCTACATGGTGCCCTTGAACATTCAATCCCTGACTGAAGTCATTTTGAGGGAAAAGCCCGACGCGCTGTTCCCCACCGTCGGCGGGCCGATCGCATTGGGTCTGGCAAAAGCGCTGGTGCGCAACGGCCTGTTGAAAGATATGGGTATTCAACTGATTGGATTGAAAGAGAATGCCTTGGATCTGGTGGATGAACCGCTCCTGTTTTGCGATCGTGTCAACCCACTCGGTCTGACCTGCCCCGACGGGCAAGCCGCCGGCAGCCTGGCCGATGCAGCCGACACTGCGGAAAAGATCGGGTATCCGGTCTTCGTGCGGACAACCGATATCTTAGGTTCCCAGCGCTATGGGACCGCCTTCAATGTGGAGGAGCTGGGCCTGCTCGCTGCCGGAGGACGTCTGCCATCGGACCCAACCGGCGTTTTCCGGATCGAAAAGGGGCTGACCGGATATCGCGAACTGGAAGTCGAATTGCTGCGGGATACCGACAACCGCATGCAGGTCATGGGTATGGCCGAAAATATGGATCCCGTCGGTATCCACAGCGGTGACTCAGCCACCATTCTCCCCCCGATGACCATCGATCAACAGACCCTTCAACGAATCGAAGCGGCGGCATTCAAGCTGGCCGAGTTTACCGGCGTGACCGGTGCCGTACATCTGAAATTTGCCGTTTCACCGGACGCGGACCAGGTGCTGCTTTTGGCTGTGGATACCCGGTTTTCGCGCATGACCGCCCTTTGTGCCAAAGCCTTCGGAATCGATCTTGCAGCCATTCACGCCCGTCTGTCATTGGGCACCGGGCTGGCAGCGGCCCTGCACGCAGACGACTCCCGCATGGCCGCTGCCTGGTCTACCGATACAGTGGTCGTTCGTCTGCCCTGCTGGGAGTTCGAAAGGTTTCCAGGCGAAGCGGCCAGGTTGGATGTCCGAATGAAATCAACCGGAGAGGTCTTCGGCCTCGGCTGCAGTTTTCCGGAAGCCCTTCAAAAGGCCGCCCGGAGCCGCTCCCCGCGGTTCCCACTGTTGGGTCTGCAGCCCGAACTGACTCCGCTCACCGTCGAAGCACTGATGCGCGAGCTGGTTTCACCGGCACCGGACCGTCTGCAGGTCATGCATGAAGCCTTGAAAAAGGGCGCCGATCCGCTGTCGATAACCGCAGTTACTGGGATCGATGTTGGATGGATCCAGCAATTGGCCGGTCTGGCGGACCTGGAAACCGAGTTGGCCGACGCAGCGGGGAAGCCGCTGTCGCCATCGCTGACTGAAAAAGCTGCCGCAGCCGGGTTCAACGAAGCCGGCCTGTCCCGCCTGCTGGGAATTTCGGAGGATTCCGCTGCACAACTGTTGTCCGCCGCCAATTTGAAACTCCGACCCCGGGCGTCGGCTGATGTCGATAGCTCCCGCATCTGGTTCAACACATCCGCAAGCGGGTCAGGGCACCACTCACCCATGGGTAAGAGTGTTCTCATTGTCGGACCCGGCTGCGGTCGCATCGGCCAGAGCATCGAACTGGACCACTGCTGCGTGCACGGGTCCAAGGCCCTGCGTGCGGCCGGCCGGCAAGTAATTTTGGTCACCAGCAACCCCGCTTCGGCATGCGGACTGAAGGATGCCGACCGCATCTACGTGGAACCCGTGACGGCCGCCGACATTAAGGCCGTTTGCCGATCGGAGCGCCCCGACGGCATCATCCTCCAGTTAGGGGGCCACCAGGCCATGGATCTTTACCCGGACCTATGCAATGCCGGCTTCCAGGTATTGGGAACGGTGCATGAACGTGCGGTGCTGTCCCAGGACCGCCTGCAGTTCAGCAACCTGCTGAAGTCTCTGGGTATCCCCCACCCCCAGATCCGAGTCACCGACACACCGGAACAGGCCATGGATATGGCGGAGTCCATCGGTTATCCCCTCGTGGCCAGCCCCCAGACGGACAGGCAGGGAAGCAGGAGATCCATCATTATGGATGCCCGAATGATGGAACAGCATGTGATGAACGCAGCGGTTTCATCCCGTTCGCCGATGCTGCTGGAACAGTTTTTGGAATATGCCATCGAAGTCGAAGCCGACGCTTTATGTGACGGCAGGGCGATTTATCTGCCGGCGGTCATGGAGCATATCGAACTGGCCGGGGTACATTCGGGAGACGCCGCCCTGGTGATACCCCCGTACAGCACCCCACCGCGGCACGTGGAAACCATTCGCGCCATCGTGCAAAAAATCGCTTTGGAGCTCAATGTGAAAGGCTTGCTCAATACCCGCTTCGCCGTTTATAATGACACGGTTTACCTCTTGGCAGCCCATCCATGGGCATGTCGAACCCTGCCTTTGGTCTCCAAAATCTGCAACCTTCCCATGGCCGAGCGGGCGGTCGAGATCATGCTGGGCATGCATCTGGAAGAGATGGACCTGCCCCGCCGGCTGCTGCCCCATTACGGCATCCGGTCCTCGGTGTTTCCCTTTGACACCTTCACGGAGGCCGATCCGTTACTGGGTCCACGCATGCGATCCACCGGTCAGGCCATGGTGTTGTCGGATGGTTTCGGTATGGCCTATTTCACCTCCCAGGAGGCGGCTGGCCCCACCCTGCCATTGAGTGGGAATGTTCTGATCACGGTTACCGACGCGGATAAACCCAGTATCTTGGAACCGGCGCGATTGTTCAAGGAGATGGGGTTCGGCATCCAGGCCACGCGCGGCACGCATGCCTTTCTGAACAAAAACGGCATCAGCGCGCAGCTGGTGAAAAAGCTTGGGTTCGGCCGCCCCGACCTGGTGGACGGCATCAAGACCGGGGAGGTGGCCCTGGTGGTCAATACGCCCAGCGGCACCCAGAGCCAGCAAGATGATGCCCATATCCGCAAAACCGCCATCCGATACAACATCCCGGACATCACCACACCGGCAGGTGCACTGGCGGCAGCCAAGGGAATCGCTGCACGGAAACAAGGACAGGACAGCCTGTGCACGCTGCAGTCTTACGTGCGGACGCTGAAATGAGCGCAAAGCTGATTGCATGCGGCCTTCGACGGCGAATTGGGCGTCAAACTGATTTTGCGGGGTCAATGGATCCGGTGGTTTCGGGCTGTCTCTGGTTGCAAAAAACGGCCGGACATGCCGGCCTGCTGATCTTCAGCCTGACGACATTTGCCTGTCGCCATTGCCGTTTAAGGTCCTGGGACCGCGATCCTCCGACTGCAGATCGCTGTCCTTCAGTCCGGGTGTGAGCCGCACCAAACTGCGCTGAACATCCAGTAGCGGAAGGCGATAGCGGTGAATGTGAATGGCAAAGGGTGTTCCGTTGAGGATGATTGTCCCCGCATCGCGGGGAATCCCGTTTTCATGATCGCGGTCCGTCTGCGGCCCTTTCATGGCCAGAAGGCTGCCACCGGGAGAGAGAAACGGCAGGGCCAGGCGGGAAAAGTCCTGCAGGGATGAAAACGCCCGGCAAACCACGATCGCATACCTTCCACGAAAAGCCGGCAACACGGACAATTCTTCCAGCCGTCCGTGAATCGCGTAGAGACCGCTGAGCCCTAAAGTTCGAATGGCATGTTTGAGAAAAGATACTTTTTTGCGGACGCTGTCCACCATGGTGACCGACAGGTCAGGCCTCATGATGTTGAGCGGTATGCCGGGGAATCCACCGCCGGAACCGGCATCCAGGACCCGGGCACCCGCGTTGATCCACGGCGCCACGGCCAGGGAATCCACATAGTGCTTGAGCGCCACTTCAAGCGGATCGGCAATGGTCGTCAGATTGGTGACGCGGTTCCACTGAAGCAGCTCCAGCGCATGTCGCTGCATGCTTAGCGACTGATCGGCCGAAAGGTCCAGCCCCAGTGCCCTAGCCCCCTCGATCAGCGTCTGCCGCCATCGTTTCGAATCGATTTTCACGCCATGCCTCCACCATCCTGGCCGGATCAGGCGGGCTTGACGCCCCGGAGGACGCCGGATTCATTGGGCCCGCAAAAATCGAGCCGCTGAATATCAACCAGCCCGGCGGTTGCCAGCATACCGGTAAGCTGTCCCTGACTGTACGCCCGCCCGCCTTCGGTTCCCAGCAGCATGTTCAATGAAAACAGCGCCGGAAAAAGCGGCCGGTCCAGACTGTCGTCCAGGATGAATTCATGGATGACAGCGACCCCGCCTGGGTTCAGACAATGGTATGCCTTTTCAATAATGCGCGCGCAACGCTCCTCCGATTCCCCGTGCAGGATATGCGACATCCACACCGCATCGTAGTGTCCGGGTATGTCATCGAGCAGATAATCGCCGGCAGCAAAGGTGACCCGCTGCACCATTTCCATTTTCCGTATCGTGTTTTCTGCAAACGACCGGGAAGTCGGCAGGTCCATCACCGTCGCGGAAAGACCCGGATATTGGCGGCAGAAATGGATTGCATAGGTGCCTGGGCCGCCGCCTAGGTCCAGTAATTTCCTGCAGCCGGAGAGATCGACAACGGTTACCAGCCGCGGCGCCACCTGCATGGCCAGGTTGAACATCCCCATAAGGAACGCCTCGCGTTCCTCCTGCGCTTCCTCCCGCATCGGCAGCCGGATCGGTTTTCCGGTGAGAATCGCTTCGGGCAGCTTTGCCCATGAGCGCATCAAATGGTGGTGGTGCCGGATGATGTAGCCGATGTAGCGCTCGGAATTCAAACACAGGTATGCACGGCTGGCTTCGGTATTGGCATAGCCCGACGCATCTTTAGTCAGCAGGCCCATGGCGGTCACGGCATCCAGAAGGCGGCAGACGGCATCGACCGGTGCATTGAGTTGTCCCGCCACGATCCGCCCCTTCACGCGGCTGTCACCGATCCGGGTGAACAGGTCTAACGCCACGGCTGCGTGCAATGCGCCGGCGGCCCAGTATGCGCCGGATGTTTTGAGGATCGCTTCAGGAGACCAGGGTTGATGATTCATTTGCCCCCCTTGCATGGCTGTCGGGATCCGATTGGGACGATGGCACCTTAACCCATTAGGTAGGGGATTGTGCTCAACTTGTCAACGATTCCGCACTTACCCGTGTTTTGGGGCAACGCTTATCCACTTGCCAAATCCGGTCTGTTTTTGTTAGGTTTATTTCTGCAAGCCGGCGGTTGGCTGCCAATCTCAAAAAAGGCACCGTGGTCCGCCCGACATGGGGATAACGTATGACCGGACAAAGCCGCACTGAATCAGGCACCGCGGTCAGGGATGCAAAGGCTGCCCAGGATCGTTATCGCATCCTTTTCGAACGATCTCCCGACGCGGTAATCGTCAGCGCACCGGACGGCCTGATCCTGGATTTGAATCCCGCTGCAGTGACGTTTCTGGGCGTTGATCCAACCGGCCTGGTCGAGTTGAACATCACCTCTTTTTATGCCCATACGGCGGACCAGGCGCGTCTGATCAGCAAGGTTGAAGAAACAGGCCTCGTACAAAACACGCCTGTGATCTTCGTGGACAGCCGCGGCCAGCTCAAACACTGCCTGGTGACCCTGATGCGGCTGGATAAGCCGGACGGTGGCACCTATGGATACCAAAGTGTCATCCAGGACGTCACCAAACGCAGGCAGGCCGAAAGGAAACTCCTAGGCCAGAAAAATTATGCCGATCAACTGATTGACATTGCCCCGGAAGCCATAGCAATTCTCGACATGGAAGATCGGGTCATCCGCGTCAATGAAGAGTTCTGCCACCTGTTCCAATATACGCGACACGCCTGCGTCGGCCAGCGCATGGATGAACTGATCGTTCCACAGCATCTGAAAGCGGAAAGCCTCTCCCTTTCCGCACGCGCGATTGGTGGGGCATGTTTTGAAGTGGAAACCAGGAGAATGAAAAAAGATGGAACCCTGGTGGATGTCTCCATCCTCGCCAAACCAATCGCCACGGAAAAAGACCAACCGGCCATCTATGTGATCTACCGGGATATCTCCGAACGCAAACGCGCGCAGGAGGCATTGACCAAAAGCGAGCAGCGCCACCGCACCGTGCTGGAAGCAGCGCCCGATCCGGTCATGGTCCGGGACATGGCCGAAAGGATCATCTACCTGAACCCCGCCTTCACGACCGTGTTCGGTTGGACCCTGGATGAATGCCACAACCGTGTTATTGATTTTATTCCCGAAGCAAACCTGCTCGAAACCCAAGAATTCATGGCGAAAATCAAACTGGGAGACGCTTTTTCAGGTGTGGAGACCCAACGCTTGACCAAAGCGGGGCAATTGGTGGATGTTTCCATCAGCGGTGCTGTCTTCTTCGACACCGACGGCAATCCCGAAGGGTATGTCATCACCCTTCAGGATGTCAGTGAACGACGAAAGAAAGACGCGGAGCTGCGCTACGTCGCCTATCATGATGTACTCACCGGGCTTCCCAACCGAAAATCATTTTATATGTGCCTGGACGATATGCTTCAACATTCGAGCCGTCGGGATTCAGACCGCGCCTGGGCGCTGATGTTTCTGGATCTGGATAAATTCAAGCAGGTCAACGATGCACTGGGCCACGACACCGGAGACCGACTGCTCAAAGGGGTGGCGAATCGGCTCAAGGCATCGCTTCGGGAAACAGACCACCTGTTCCGGCTGGGCGGTGATGAATTTACGGTAATCCTGACCAACCTGAACCGTGACATCGATGTCGCCCGCGTGGCCCGTAAAATCTTGGAATCACTTGTCCAGCCGTTCCGATTCAACGGCCACGAGATATTTACCTCCACGAGCATCGGCATCAGCGTCTTTCCCAATGACGGCTGGGATGTGGAAGGCCTGGTAAAAAATGCAGACATGGCCATGTACACCGCCAAGGAAAGCGGCGGGGGCGACTTTCGGTTCTTTACCGAGGAGATGAACCGCAAAGCCCTGTACCGAATGAAAATGGAAAGCAGCCTGAGAAAAGCCCTGGACCAGAATGAGCTCGTGCTTTACTACCAGCCGCTGGTCAGCCGAAACAACCGCATCGAGGGCATGGAAGCCCTGCTGCGATGGCACCACCCCGATCTGGGGCTCATTCTGCCTGCTGATTTTATCCGCATCACCGAGGAAACCGGCATCATCGTTCCAGTGGGAAGGTGGGTCCTGCAAACCGCCTGCGCGCAGGCCAAGCGATGGCATGACATGGGATTCCCCGATCTGTTCGTCGCCGTCAACCTCTCCGCCAGACAGTTTCAGGAGCCAGATTTTGAGCAGATGGTGGTTGACATCATCACTGCCTCCGGACTGCCTCCGGAGAGCCTCAAACTGGAAGTCACCGAGAGCAGCGTGATTCAGAATCCGGAAGTCTGCATCGCAAAAATGAATGCCCTGCGGGCCAAGGGGATCACCTTCTCGATCGACGATTTCGGCACCGGATACTCCTCCCTGAGCTACCTGAAACGCTTTCCCATCGACGCTTTGAAAATCGACCGGTCGTTCATCTCCGACGCAATGAAAAGCAAGGCGGACCAGGAGATTGTCAAAACCATCATCGCCATGGCCCGCAACCTGAATATCGATGCCGTTGCCGAGGGTGTGGAAACCCAGGAGCAGAAGGATTTTCTGGCGAGCCACGGATGCGACAGCATGCAGGGATTTCTTTTTGCCCATCCGGTCCCCGTGGACAAGTTCAAAGACCTGTTGGAACACCAGAGGAAGACGTCCGACCCGACAGACCCAAAGACCTGAAAAATCATTGGGACTTTATCGATCCATCCGCAATCCGGAGTTCATCATGCGTTTTCGCCCTTGTATTGATCTGCACGATGGCGTGGTAAAACAGATTGTCGGTGCCACGCTGTCCGATGGCGAAGCCAATGGTCTGAAAACAAACTTTCAAACACAAAGGCCCGCCGGCTGGTTTGCGGACCTGTATCGGCGGGACAACCTTACCGGCGGTCACATCATCCGGCTGGGCGGAGGAAATGCGGCGGCAGCCCGGTCGGCCCTGTCCCGGTGGCCGGGCGGCATGCAGGTAGGCGGTGGTATCGATGTCGGCAATGCCAGCCAATGGCTGGATGCCGGCGCCAGCCACGTCATCGTCACCTCTTGGGTCTTCCACGAGGGTCAAATCCACATGGCCCGCCTCGGGGAACTGCGTCAAAAAATCGGAAAAACCCGCCTCGTGCTTGACTTGAGCTGCCGAAAGCGCGGCCATGATTATCTGGTCGCCACCAACCGCTGGCAGACATTCACCGACGAGGTGGTCACACACCGCCTCATGGACCGCCTCTCCGAATACTGTGATGAATTTCTCATCCATGCCGTGGATGTCGAAGGCCGCTGCGCAGGTATCGAAACCGACCTGGTGGCCTATCTGGGAGGCTGGGAGGGTCGGCCGGTCACCTATGCGGGCGGTATATCCAGTCAGGAGGATATTGATTTGATCGCGACCCTGGGAAACGAGAGGATCGATTTCACCGTAGGCAGTGCCCTGGACATTTTCGGCGGAACCGGGCTGCGTTATAACGACCTGGCCCGGCGCTATGGACCATAAACAGCCGGTCAGGCTGCCCGCGAAGCGGGTCAGCTGCAATGCATGCATTCTTTTGAATGCGGTAATCGACTTCGCATGCCTTGCACAATAAAAAGGGGCTGAATGACATCCAGCCCTTTGTGTTCGATGCTTTTGGACGCGGCATCCGGACTTGAACCGGAGAATGGAGGCAGGTGTTTAAACCAAAGATTATGGTTTCCCATAAACGATAGCTTTGATTTCTGCATTCTTGGCGATTTTAAAAACCGATTCAAATATCATGACCTTGCGCCCCTCTTCGTCAAAAATATTACATGAACCCTTAATGATAGAACCATCGCGTTCGGCAACGCTTGCCTTTGCCTCGAGGATGCCCTGCTTCACTGGATGAAGAAAACGGTTCTGCATGGATAGGGTGGCGAAATGGGTTCCGGGCAAGACAACACTCTTAATAGCCATCACCACGGCTGTGTCTGCCAAGCTGACCATTGCGCCGCCATGCATCAGACCGGCACCTTGAGCGAGTGACTCGATAAAAGGCATTCTTAGAATAGCCTCACCAGCCTCAGCCTTGACAATTTCCATGCCCAGCATTTTTTCGAACGGTGCACAGCTAATCCATGCAGGCATAGTGAAACGGTGAGGACCAGTGTGGTTGCTCTTATTCATGGCCATGTTGTAATGGAATCAATGTATGATCGCTTCGCATTTAAACTGCGCCTCCTTTTCGCTTTTTATACCTTCAAGTTTGTTGAGCATATCACATGGGGCATCGATTTAAACATTTTAGTGGCATCAACGACTCATCCAGTAAAATAGGCCTGGCAGATCGGCGATGCCGATGGTCAAGAAAACGGTGTCCTCCGTGGCGTTGATGACATCCCGGGCACCCAGGCTGATGCGCACCCGGTTTTTCAGCAAATTGACATGCACGTCCACGCCGAAAGTCGTCTGGTCGCTTTCTTTCGGATGGGTCCAGTTATGGTAAACGGCCGGTGTGATGCCCCACCCCGAAAAAAGGGATGTTTTTTCAAGTCGCGTCAGATCCAGACCCAGGACCCCGTAATTTTCGCGGTCTTCGTCCGCATTGGAATTGACCACACCGCCGGTGAAGCCCAAACCCATGCGCAAACCGGCATTGATGCGGTTGAAATTCCAGGTCGGCTGCCAATAAAACACGACATCGCCGTCCATGAAATCAAATGACGTTTCATAGGGGATGATGTTGCGCCAGAACCAGGATTCAGGGGCCGTCGAGGGCGATAGGGTGAAATCCGGGTATTTGTAGGTGGCGGTCCGAAGGGTCAACGCACCGGCTCCCATGAGGGTGGGATTGGCCTGAACCTGTTTTTCAGGATCCGGTTCGCGGGCCTGGTAGACGGCATCCGCCTGCTGTTCGAGGTAGACCAGACGGTTGGTTACCCGGTTGACCAGTTCGTGGGCCCAGTATTGGGGATCGTCCATGATCAGGGTAAGCAGCGAGGTTTCCCCTTGAGGAGATGGCGTCGGTGCGAAACCCTCGGCCTTGAGGTGCTCGAAAAAGGCCTGTTCGGTTGAGAGAAGCTCCTCGGTCGGGCGATCACGCCGAGCGGGAGCCAGGTAAGCCAGGTCGAGGCCTTCGAAGATGATGCGCATATCGCGATCTTCGGGCGGCATGGGGTCGTAGGCAAAGCGCAACCCACCTTCCCCGCCGAATTCCTGCCGGGCCATCATGGCAAATACATACCGGCTCTTGGGGTTGTCGGCGATCCCGACCAGCCGGTAGAGCTGTTCGCTCAGGCGGTCACGGCAGCTCAGACGCTGATCCTGCTGGTCCCCAGCGGGGAGATTCTGCATGCACTGGATATTGGCAATGGTCAGGATGGCGTCGTAAACCCCGACGGTGTAATCGTACTCACGGAATTTGTAGTCCAGAAACGCGCCGAAGTCGTCGAGCAGGGTGCCGGTGATGGAACCGCCGCGGCTGGTCACCTGCATCAGGCGATCCGAATCGATGGAAAGGGCCGACCGTTGTATTTCTTTGGCAAGGTTCTCCTCGTCGGGCAGGACCTGTGCGGAGAGATCCGTGAGCACCTTGGCCAGCTGCATTCTCAGGCGCCTGGCGTCAATCGCACATTCGGCATCATAGCCAATAATTTGCATCGACGATGAAGGCGGGCGGCATGTCCCGGCAATGCCCGCCTGAAGCAGGGCCCGGGCGGAAAGGGGTCCGAAGACAGGCGGCATCCGGTAGCTGTGGGTGAGTTCCAAAAGACGGGCAGTATGGCGCAGCCGATCCCCGCACGCCGGTTGGCCGTCAAAATAGGGCAGACCGGCGTTACAATTCACGTCAAGTGCTTCGGCCTCGATCGTATCGGCCATCTTGCGGGCCAGCTGGGAAAGGTTGAAACGCCAGTTGTCACCGGTCAGCTCCCGGTAGAGCTCATACTTGCGGGCCGTGCCGATGGCACCGCCTAAGACCACCGATTCCGATCCCAGGTCGAAGGTCAGGGTACGACAGGCCTCCGGCGGGGTGTCGCCGTCGCAGGCACGTTTTTCCGGCGCCACATGAATTTGATGCCGTTCCCGGTTGGGGTCGACATAAATGTACTTGACCGGCAGGGGCATTTTCTTGTGCAGCGCGCTGGATTCGGCCAGCGTGCGGGCCAGACCGATGGGCAGGTTGTCGAACAGGCCGCCGTCGGCAAATTCGGCCTCGGTCAGTTCGTATCCTTCCGGGCACACGCCTGCAGGTTCTCCTGAACCGTTGGTCACCGTGGACCTTGCGGCGTTGGTCGTGTCAGTCGCGATTCCCATACGCCGGCAATATTGCAGGCGCTTGCGACCGAAACCGATGGGGAAGGCGCTGGTCGTCATCAATACATCCTGAACCTGCTGGTCGGAAACGGTGAAAGGCGCGTCGTCGGCCGCCCAGGGCATGAGGATCATCGCCGGGTCGGAAAGGGCGGGATAGTCGTGGGGGTCGAAAAAGAATGCGGCGCTGCCGTCCGCCTGCGTGCGCATTTCAAAGGGGATGTAAAAGCGCTGGTTGCTCACGGCAACGCCGTTGACGAAGAGAGTGTCCGGTTGCACCCGGGTTACCGTGACCCCCATGGGCAGCCGCAGACCGGCGCGAAACGTTCCCGGCCGGCGCCATTTTTCGCTGAGTTCCCGGGCAACCGCGACGAGATCTCTGCGGGACAGCATGGCGTCATCGGGCAGGTACTGGGGGGAATCGGGCTCGATGGGCAGCAACCGGTTCACATCGGGGGTCAGCCAGACATCCCGGAAAATATTCTCATCGATGCGATTGGCGAAGCCGCCGTCACGTTCCGGTTTGACCGACCAGGCCATCGCGGCGAGCAGGGTGTTGATCCCGCCCGCCGATGTTCCGGCAATACTGGCAATGTCGACGGCCCGCGGCTCGCCGCCCAGCACCCCGATCTCGGTGTTCTGCACCTGGCGAAGGACTTCGACCAAGCCCCAGATCAGCCCGGCCTCATAGGCGCCCTTGCTGGCGCCACCGCTGATGGCCAGTGAAAAACGATTGGGGTAGGTGTCATCTGCGGCAGATAAGGGGCAAGTGAGCGACGACAATAGGATTATAACGAGCAGGGCTGACTTCAAAGGCCGGACTGGCATGCTTCGTCCTCTTTTGTTGTTAGCGATGGTTGACGGGTTCGACCTCTTTTGGCGTTGGGCGATCGTAGGCAAGGTGAATTTGTGAAAGCGCATTTACTCTGGCCCTTTATCTTCTCCACGGTCTGCTTTTTCTCCACCATCGCTTCCTTGAGCGGCCATGAGCAACCAGTCCACATCGTACTGGTCCCCGTATTTGTGGAAAGACTCTACCAGCGCGATGAATTTCTTGCGTTCGGACGCGGAGGCAGCGTCCTTGACATCTTCCCACCGAGATCGTCAAAAGAAATAGCGCAGGTACAACTGCAATCCCGAGTAGGCGAATTCTACATTGCCTCTGAAATCGATTGACGGATAGTCTTCCCCATCCGCTTCCAATGCGACTCTCAGGGTGTCAAATCCCAGCCCCAGGCCCACATGCGCCCAGGGGTTGTACTCGATCGCCGCCTTGAATTCAAATACCGATCCAGTGAAACTGTCGTATTCCAAATAAAAGATCTGCGTTCCGCTTCGAAGAAACCATTTGGGGGTCAGGGCGACATCCATGCGTAGTCCGAAGACCGGCAAGGGGGCGGTAAAACTCGCCGACCCGTCCTCATCGACGACGCCAGCGGACCTTAGGCCGAAGTCCAAGGGCATGAGGAACAGGCCGATTCCCACCGCCAAGTCGACGCGGTCATCCTGGAAGAAGGAGTAGCTGTAGGCCAGTTCATAAATGTCAAAGTCAAAGTGGGTTTCGACGGTGCTGCCGGCATCGATCGTAATCGGGTTGCCATCCTTGTCTTCGATGGTGATGTCCTGACCGATCTGCCGGGTAGCGTCTCTGTTGAGCGAAAACCAGGTGAAATCCAGACGATGGCGCTGGTTGTCGGAAAAACGCCACAAGGCATCCGCACGGAAAACGGTATTGGTCGCGTCCAAATTGAGCGCCTCTTCCGCATCGATGTTTAACCCGATGCCGGATCCGATGCGAAAACTGGTGTCCGTCGCAGAAACGAAAACACCCAGATTGACGCCGAACGTTTCCCACGGTGAATCCCCGGCTGCATTTTTCTGCGCTGCGTTAGCTTGCGAAAAGGCCAATAGGACTGCCATCGCTGCAAAAAAGCCAATTGACAGGACGTTTATCTTTTTTGATTGCATGCCTTTCCTTTCTTAAAATATCGGAGTGGCTGTCTGGTAAGGTTTTCCACACGGGCAGATTTTTTACTTTAACCCGACTTGCTTCATGGCGTCCTTACACCGCGAACTGACCTTCGAATCGTTTTTCTCAAGGCAATCCTTAAGCCGCCCATTTCCAGCGGCAACACCCATGCAGAACTGATCCAGGTCGTCGGTACACTCGTTGACCACGTAGGACAACGCGGCCACGGCCCGCTCCAACTGCGCCGCGGCGTCATAGAGCGCGTATTCGCATTTTCCCGACAATTTATCGCCGTGGGCATAAAGACAGGCCAGCACGCGACCCTCACCAGGGGTCACATCCTTGCAGTAGGTGTCGATTTCTGCCTTGCAGCCGTTGGCCACAGTCTCCACCAGGCTCTGCTGAGCCCCGGCGGAAACTGCAAATAATAACGTGACACAGATGGCAATGCTCAAAATGGAACCGGTCTTCATGATCTTTCCCTCCTTTTAAATTGGTAAGATCCGCCTCGAACAGACGGAAAAGTTCATTTTATTTGTTTATTATTGCAAAGGTTTCCCGATCTATCCAATTGCCATCCCTCAAACGGGCGGCATGCAGAACCCCTTGACCGCTTTTGGACTCCGAACCGCGATTGCAGCGCAGCTTGTACTCGAATTTATAAAACACTTCCGCTTGATGACCAGGCATCACGTCACTGATCCCTACTATTTCCATTTTCATATGCTCTGTAAGACAGGAGCCTGTGTCTCCGGGCGCTTTCTTTTCCAAATACGCTTTGACAAGCGCTTCGTCAGGGCCGGTCGATTCAGCGCTGCTGGTTTCAGTGGCCAAAACAGGTGAAAAAAATACCACGGCAATTAAAAAGACGACGGCAAAAATTGGTGGTGTTTTCATAACAGTCTCCTTGGATTGTGTATGTTGCAGACAACCGAGATTCGAATCGTCAAAATCAAAGGCATTTGCATACAATTTGTTTAAGAACGGCAAACTGTTTCCTTGAATCCATGGGTGCCTTTATCGGTTCATGGTTATGGAGCCAGTTTGCCGGAAGTCACTTTCCCACACTGGAAAACAATATCCCAGGCTACTTATTGGCTTCAAAGCTGAACTTCTGTCCGCCCACGGCAGCTTCATACATCAGCCCGCCTTTGGCGTGAACGAACACGGCCATGCCCTTGTGGTAACTCGTTGGGGCCTGCTTTCCGGTTGCTGGGCCGGCACTGGCTCCGGCAGTGGCACCACCGGTACCTGCGCTTGCCTGTGCGCCAGCGGTAATGGCGACCGCAGACGCGTCGGCGCCCAATTCGAAGCTGCCTCCGGTGAATTCATCATAAGCGCGTTTGTCCTGGAAAAAGATCATCTGGCTGAAGGCCTGTCCGCCGGCCTGCAAACCGATGGTCGCCTTGATCAGCTTGGTGGTGCCGGTGGCCTTGCCCTGCGCATACACCCGGCCGGTGCCATATGAACCCCCGACGACAAATCCCCCCTTGCCCACTGTCGGGAAAACCGCATACCCGTAGGAATTATCCAAAAAAGGCTTCACCACCGGGGATTTGGCAAAAACTTCAACCGTATCCGTGTACTCATCGGCCTGGGCCAAATTGAAACCGGCCGCAGCCAT
>NZ_JAWOHB010000067.1:0-37344 GCF_046496365.1 Desulfosarcina sp. | reverse complement strand
GCGCAGTCGGGCGGATACACTGGAGGTGCTCGAACGGCAAAAGATTCTTCGCTTGGTGGTTAAAGAGATCCTTGTATATGAGAACACCATCAAAATCAGGCATTTAATCCCGATTACCAAAACTTCAGGAACTTCAGGTTTGTCCGGCAAGGATAACTTGCCTACGGGTTATCTATTGCGTTCGTGGCGTGAGTGGACCGCCCTGAGGCGTGCCCATGGTCGGCTGACTCACCAGTCCGCCTTCCATGATACCTGCCTGCAGATAACGGCGAATCAGGCCCAGCACTCGCTTATCCCTGACTTTTCGTCCCACGCGGCTCATCAGCACATCATGGTGGACGCGATCGAAAAACTTCTCCAGATCCAAATCCACCACCCAGCGCCTGCCGTCCGCTACATTGGCCTTGGCCTGAAGCAGCGCCTGATGGGCACTGCGCCCCGGCCGAAATCCGTAGCTGTGAACCGAAAAGTCAGGATCGAACAAAGGGTTCAGTACTTGATGCATGGCCTGCTGGATCAGCCGGTCAACCACCGTGGGGACACCAAGCTTGCGCATCCCCTTGCCGCCAGGTTTGGGTATCTCCACCCGACGCACCGGCTGCGGTTGATAGCTGCCTGCCAGCAGTTGTTCTTTGATGCGCGGCCAGTGGCACTGCAAATGGGCCTTCAGGTCGTCAACACCCATGGCGTCTATACCTGCACAACCCTTATTGCCGACCACCCGCCTGTACGCCTTGCGCATATTCTCGCGCTCGACCACCGCTTCCATCAGATTCTCGATTCCCGTACAGGTGTGCCCTTTGCTTGCCGTGCCACTTGACGCACCACCGGCGGCCATCGGCAGATTCCGTCCGCCTCTCTCCGCCGGGGCATCGCGCATCCCAGCCCGATTGGTCAGCATCTCAATGGTCATCGAAAGTAAAGCTCCTGTCCGTAACACATGTTCAGGCCTTCGGCTGGGTCGAGTAAGCCTACTATGCCGTCGGCTGACTTCTGCCAATCCATCCCGGCACCTTGCGATGCCGGTAGCACAAGGCAGATCGGCAGATCTCCCCGGGTAATGCGCACCCACCTTCACGCTTATGCCCGCCGCATATACGTCCATGCTCTCCGCACAGGTATCGGACTTTGAAGATAGTTGCCTTCTCATCCAGCATGGGCGCCTCGTATGCGATTTCTGTTCGTCGGGCCAGCGATTTGCCTGCGGCTTCCTTCAGATCCCACCTCACGATGGGCACCCTTGCCGTCCGGCTAACACTTCCCCCTGTTGGGTGTGTAGAGGACTTGCACCTCCAAGTGAGTGCGCCCTGCCGGGCGCACAACGCAAAAAGGCCACAGCTGTAAAGCTGCGGCCTTTTTGGTATTACTGCTTTGGCTGTTAGGAACTATTTTGCGAACAGCGCGGCTATGGCTCCTGCCTGGGGATGCGCGTAGATCAGGATCAGTGCCACAACGAGTGCATAAATACACAAAGACTCGATCATGGCCAGACCGATCAGCATGGTAATGGTGACCTTACCGGAAGATTCGGGGTTCCGGGCGATGCCTTCAACGGCCGACTTAAGGCCCATGCCCTGTGCAATACCGCAACCAAAGGCGGCCACTGCGATCCCAAAACCAGCTGCTGTCACACACGCGATAAAAAACTGCAATGCTTGAGCTTCCATATCCTACCCTACCTCCTTTAAAAGATTGATAATTAGGGCTTCTTCCAGTCACCCCAAACCAGTTGAACGCAAGTCAATTTTCCAATCGGTCTGATCCTTAACCAGCGAATGGACGGGTTTCCCTTGACGCTTCCCATCAATGGGCATGTTCCATGGCCCCAGAGAAGTAGATGATCGACAGGAGAAAGAAAACGAACCCCTGCACGAAGGCCACGAAGATACCCAGAGCCATAATCGGCAGAGGCGCAAAGAAGGCGCCTGCCAGGCCGAAGAGAATGGCCAGAACGATCTCGTGTCCCATCATGTTTCCGAAAAGACGGAAAGAGAGCGACAATATCCGCGCCAGATGTCCGATGACTTCGATAATAAAAATCAGCGGCGCCATCCACCAGACGGGCCCCATAAAGTGTTTGATGTAAGCGGCACCATGGTATTTGACGCCGATGATGTGGGTGAACACCACCACCACAATGGCGCAGGAAGCCGTGGTGTTCAGGTTGGCGGTGGGCGGAAAGAACCCGGGAACGATGCCGATCAGGTTGCCGATAAAGATGTACAGGAAAATCGTGGCCGCCAGGGGGAATAACCAACGGGCCTCTTCACCGGCCGTTTCCACCATGAATTCCTCGATACCGGATACGATGACTTCGAACAGGTTCTGGGCTTTTCCAGGTATCATGGAGATGGTTTTGGTCGCCAGGGCGCCGGCAATGATCAACATGGCCATAAGAACCCAGGAGTAGACCACATGCGGGTAAACGTGGGCAAAATGCCCCAGCCCGATCGCTTCGAAAATCTTGACGAAAAACAGATAGGGATGCTCCATCCTTAGACCGCCTCCTTGAAATATAGTTTTTTAAACTCAACCGCAGTGGCCAGGGTGATGCTGGCCACCACGACGGAAAGACCGATGAACAGACCGATGGGGTTCACCACCTGCTGGCTGATGAGCAAAAAAATGATCACGCCGCTGATGGTGAATCGGATGTAATATTTGGCCAGAACCACGTTGGGTGAAATCAACTGCCGGGGGCGCAGCGCCTTGATCAGCGTTTTGGCCAGCAAGTGAAAATTGATCGTCACGATGAGTCCGCCAAAAACCATGCCCCGGGCGAATGCCGGGGAGGCCGCCAGCAGTCCCAGCAGGGTAATCGCAGCCAGAAGCACCCAGTTGGATCGGGTAACGAATGTGAGCATACGCTGCTGAATATTCACGGTCGTCGGCATTCCACTGTTACGGGTTACAACCTGCGGCTTTTTTTAATTGCCAGACCAATGTTGCGGTATCCGGCGGCGATTCCGAACCCCAAAAAAACAAGCGTCAGCCAGGGTGTTGTGTCCAAACGCCTGTCCAGGTAAACGCCGATCCCAAGTCCGATGAAAATGGAGAATGACACGGAGAAACCCAGGCTCGAATAATAAGCCAGTTCTCGTATCCACACTCGCGTTTCTTTTTTCATGGGATTGACCCTTCTCCGACCGCAAAGTGGCGTCAGATCAGGCCCTGATCGGAATACGTGCCTATAACACGGCTGGGGTATCAAGTCAATGTCAAATTGGATGTGCACAACCGAAAATCATCACCACTTGAGCCGCTGAGCCTCGAAAATCGGACCGTCCATGCAGACGTGCCGGTAGCGTGTATCGTCGTCGCACACGCCTACGGCACATCCAAGGCAGGCACCCATTCCGCAGGCCATCATGGCCTCGATGGAGACCTGGCAGGCGATGCTGCGCACCCTGGCGATGGCGGCAACCTCCTTGAGCATGCCCCATGGTCCACAGGCGCAGATAAGATCCGCCGGACCCGCATCCAGCGCCCGTTCGAGGCTCTGGGTCACCAACCCCTGGTTTCCCTGGCTGCCGTCGTCTGTGGTCACCTCCACTAAAAATCCAGGCAGATCGAATTCGGTGATGCAGACCAGGTCATCCCGGGTTCGGCCACCGACAAACACGACACAGCGGTTGAAGCCTCCTTCCCGTTCCAGCAGTGACTGGGCCAGAAAACGGATGGGCGGCACACCGACCCCGCCGGCGACAAGGATCAGCTGGCGGCAGGTGTCGGGTACTGCAAAGGCGTTTCCGAGCGGCCCGATGACGGACAACCGGTCGCCTTCGCGACAGCGGGACAATCTTTCGGTTCCTTTTCCGACGACCTTAAACAGGATCTCGATCCCGGTCACAACTCCCTTTTCCCGTATCAATCCCAGAAGGGAAAATGGGCGACGGAGCAGCGGGACGGCTTCGGTTCCGGTGCGGAGCATGATGAACTGCCCGGGCCTGGCGCTTTCGAAACCGGCTGCACAGGCCAGCCCCATACGGTAATAACCCGGTGCTTGAACCTGGTTCCACAATACGATCGTATCTTGTGTGATCATACCTTCATTTCCCCGAAGCAATATATGCGTTCATCCCGATCAAGGCGGCAAAACGACCTGTTTTTCGTGCCGCGCGGTA
Source organism: Desulfosarcina sp. (assembly GCF_046496365.1). Classification (GTDB taxonomy): domain Bacteria; phylum Desulfobacterota; class Desulfobacteria; order Desulfobacterales; family Desulfosarcinaceae; genus Desulfosarcina. The sequence continues at coordinate 33,220 of NZ_JAWOHB010000067.1, read as the reverse complement.
AGAATAAAACAGGTGAGGATTACACCGCGTGCACATGCCGGCAGCATGCACGTTGCCATTTAATAACCCGGCGCTGACCAGTTGATGCCGGCTGATGCGCCAGAAATCAAAATGGTTGGATCCCACGCGAAATGGCCACAAATGGATAGGGATTTCTTGTTTGTAATTGACAAACTCGGCACAGCAGGGTCCCAGGGAAGGACCGATGGCGGCAAGCATCTGGCCGGGATAGCAGCCGAATTCGGAGCGCATCCGCAAGACAGTCTCGCCGATGATATTGGCCACACTGCCACGCCAGCCGCAGTGGATGTTGGCCACCACACGGTTGAGTGGATCGAAAAGCATCACCGCCTGGCAGTCGGCCGTGAGGATCAACAACCGAATCCCCGGCAGATCGGTGATCAGGGCATCTGCCGGCTCCGATTCGGTTAGGATCGTTTGACCGGATTGAATCGCTCGCCGGGTGATGGTTCGAATGGCAGTACCATGATTCTGGCGGGTGTAGATGTGAATCCCTTCACCGGTCATTTGCCAAAGCCGTCTGCGGTTGGCCGCTACCGACTGCGGGTCGTCACCCACATTCTGACTCAGATTCATGCTGTCAAAAGGCGGTTGGCTGATCCCTCCGGTACGGCATCCGATTAGGTGGGTCAGGCCATCAAAACGGTTAAGGGCCTTGAACTGGAAAAAATAGTTTTCCTCACTTTTTAACAGCTGCAACCAACCACCTCACGTGCGCGCAAGTGGTAATCGCATGAATGGGTTCTCCGGAAATGACACACCCTTGTGGTCGCCGGGCCCATCCAGTTTTCCCAGGTCCGCATGATTTTCCATAAGCAGGCCAGGCGCCGAAGCCTGCCCTAAAGTGCCCGTGCCAACGTCAGCACATCCACCCGTCTGGCGCCGTCCCGAACCAGGGCAGCCGCACAGGCATCGGCCGTAGCACCGGTGGTCAAGACGTCATCGACCAGCAGTATGCGTTTTCCGGCGCTTTGACCGCGACGGGTCACCGCAAAGGCATCTTTGATATTGATGCGCCGCCGTCTGCTGTCCAGGCCGGTCTGGGGTGCTGTCGCCCGGGTGCGCACCAGTAAATCACGTACGATGATGGTCTCACCGGGCAGTGTCCACCGCCGAACGAGCAGGTAGGCCTGGTTGAATCCCCTTCTCCTGAACCGGTGCCTGTGGAGGGGGACAGGCGCCACGACATCGATGTCGCCGACCGCCCAGTAACGCTGGAACGTATCAAACAGCAGCCCCCCCAGCGGATCGGCCAGGTTCACCGCTGCCTTGAACTTGAGTGCATGGATAGCGGCCCGCAGGGTCTGATCGTAAATACCGGCTGCGCGCGCCCGGCTGAACGCACCTGGCCGATCCAGGCATCGGCCGCACAGGTGATCTCCGCCTTCGCGGCTTTTAAACACCATCCCGCACCGGGAACACAGGGGCGAATCCACCGCTGTCCATTGATATCGGCAATGCACACAGCATCTTTGCTCCATCGCAGAAGCAAACCCGATGGCGTCGGCCTTGAAAGGACCGTCCACCGTGGGCGACGCTCCCGCGTCGTTTTGAAACAACCGGCCGCAGGCGAGGCATTTGGCCGGAAACAGGGCGTTACCCAAACCATGGAGCAACCCTCTGATCGTAATCGACGCCATGATCCTATTTCATCTGTGCCACAATGGCAGCAGCGAACTCTGAACATTTGACTTCCTGCGCCCCCTCGATCTGCCGGGCCAGATCATAGGTTACCCGGCGGGCCTTGATGGCCGCTTGCACGGCATCACGAACAGCCATTCCCGCCTCTTTCCAACCCAGGTAATCAAGCATCATGGCGCCGGAAAGAATCAGTGAACCGGGGTTCACCTTATCCAGCCCGGTATATTTCGGGGCAGTGCCGTGGGTCGCTTCAAATACGGCACACCGGTCGCCGATGTTGGCTCCGGGCGCCATACCCAACCCACCCACCTGGGCGGCCAAGGCATCGGATATATAGTCGCCGTTGAGATTAGGTGTGGCGATCACGCTGTATTCAGCCGGCCGCAGCAGCACCTGCTGGAAAAGCATGTCCGCTATGCGGTCCTTGATCACAACCTTTCCCTCGGGAGCCCTGCCGTCGAAACGGTCATAGAGCTCGGCCTCGGTGATCGTCCGGTCGCCAAACCGCTCCTTGGCCACCTGGTAGCCCCACTGGGCAAAGGCGCCCTCGGTGAACTTCATGATGTTGCCCTTATGCATGAGGGTCACACTGGGAAAACCGTTCTCCAACGCATGGGTGATGGCGCTGGCCACCAGGCGTTTGGTGTTGCCCGGGCTGATGGGTTTGATACCGATGCCGGACGCGGGCGGCAGTTCAACGCCCAATTTCGATTTAAAAAATTCGGTTACCATTCGGGCCTCATCGCTTCCGGAGGCCCACTCAATGCCGGCGTACAAGTCTTCGGTATTTTCCCGAAACACCACCATGTTGATTTTTTCCGGATGTTTCATGGGGCTGGGAACGGTTTCGATATAACGCACCGGACGAACGCAGGCATACAGATCGAGCTTCTGCCGGATGGCCACGTTGAGGCTGCGGATCCCCTTGCCGATGGGCGTGGTCAGCGGCCCTTTGATAGCCACCACATTGGCTTCAATGGCGTCAAGGGCCTCCTGGGGCAGAAAATTTCCGGTTTTCTGGTACCCCTTTTCTCCCACGGGCAGCTCCATCCATGAAATCTTTCGAACACCCTGGAAGGTTCTCTCAACGGCCGCGTCGATGACCAACCGGGTGGCTCGCCAGATATCCGGGCCGATGCCGTCACCCTCGATGAAAGGAATGACGGGATGGTCCGGCACATCAAGGGTGCCGTCACTGTTTTTTTGGATCGTTACTGAATTACCCATGGGCGGTTCCTCCTGATTAAAAATAAAAACCAATCTAGATTTTATGCCGTTCTCTTGATTGCGGCCACCCTGCCAGCCGACGCTGCCGAAAGGCTTCATAAAGCACCACGGCAGCGGCAGCCGAGGCATTCAGAGAGTCCACGCGGCCAAGCAGAGGGATAGATACGAGATAATCACAATACTGCCGGACCAGAGGTCGGAGACCCTTTTCCTCTCCACCCACAACCAGGGCCAGAGACCCTTTCAGGTCCGCCTCGAAAACCGTCTGCTCCGCTTCCATGGCCAGCCCGACCACCCAGACGCCCTGCTTTTTAAGCCATTGAATCGTGCCGGCCAGATTGGTCACCCGACACAGGCGGGTATGCTCCAAGGCACCGGCTGAAGCCTTGGATACCGCCGGGGTCGCCCCGACGGCACGATCTTTCGGAACCACCAATGCATCGACGCCCACGCAGTGTGCCGTGCGTACGATGGCCCCTAAATTGTTCGGATCCACAATGCTGTCCAAAAGCACCAGCAGGCAGGCACCATCGCCTCGATCGGTTCGGGCAAGGATCGATTCCAGGGAATCGATGGGCAGGGAAGACACGCCGGCGGCAAGGCCCTGGTGCTGGTCGCTTCCGGTGAACGCACCCATCTGGTCAGGGGTGACCGTCTGCCAGGCAATCCCCCTCTTTTCCGCCAGACCGACGGCCCGGGCCTGACGCTCTGAAAGTGATGGACGGTCCACCATCAACGTATGGATGGTTCGCCGACCGGCGGCCAGCGCCTCCATCACCGGGTGAAAGCCGAAGAGCATCTCCCGGGTATCCGGTGCCGACCCCCGCTGCTTGATTTTTCGGGTCATGTCAGGCGCCTCTTTTTAAGATGGAGATAAACCGGTCGATGGCGGCGTCCAGATCGTCATTGACCACCACGTACCGGTACATCGGGCGACGGGCGATTTCGGATCGCGCGTTCTGCATGCGCTTGTCGATTACCTCGTCACTGTCCAGCCCTCTGGCGCTGAGCCGCTGGCGAAGGACGTCCATGGATGGCGCCATGATGAAAATGGTCAGTGCATCCGGGTAGCGTCGCAGAATCTGTGCGGCGCCCTGAACATCGATATCCAGCAGGACATCCCTTCCGGCATCCAGATGATCTTGGATGAACCGGGCGGAGGTCCCGTAATAGTTGTCGTGAACCTTGGCCCATTCAGCCCACTGCCCGGCGTCGATACCCGCGCGGAATTGCGCCTCAGTAACAAAAAAGTAGTCTCTACCCGCCTGCTCCCCCTCACGGGGCGTCCGGGTGGTCGAACTCACCGAGTATACCAGATGCGGCAATTGCCGGCGGGCCGCCTCGCACAACGTGGTTTTGCCGGCTCCGGATGGCGCGGAAACCACAAAGAGTCGACCGCCAGGCGCATTCCCACCATCATGCTTTTTCTGAATCGAATCGGTCATCTGCCATCACTTTCCGTTTTCAAGTCTTCAAAACGCTGGGAAATGGTTTCGAACTGGATGGCGGACAGCACAATGTGATTGCTGTCCATGATGATGATGGCCCGCGTGCGGCGGCCCTGCGTGGCGTCCACCAGGTGCCTTTCATTGCGGGCTTCATCTTTAAGCCGCTTCATTGGCGACGAGTTGGGCGAAACAATGGACACCACCCGTTCGGCCACGACCGTGTTACCAAAACCGATGTTCAGCAGTTTTTTTTCCATGCTACTCCACGTTCTGAACCTGCTCGCGCATCTTCTCGAGCTCCGATTTTACCGTCACGATGATGTGGGACATGGCAGCATTTCCCGATTTGGACCCCATCGTGTTAAACTCACGATTGAATTCCTGGAGCAGGAAATTCAATGGTCTGCCGGCCGGCGTGCCATCCGCCATCAGGGACCTGAACTGCTGGATGTGGCTGGCGGCCCGCACCATCTCTTCGGAAATATCGCTGCGGTCGGCCAGCAGGGCCGCCTCCTGGGCGATGCGCGTCTGATCGATTTCCACGGCACCATGGGTAAGCGCCTCGATACGCTCCTGCAGCCGCTGCCGAACCATTGCGGGCAACTGCGCGGCCTGGTCTCCGATCTGCGCCAGCATGATCTCGATGGCATCCAGACGCTGGCGGAAATCCTGGGCCATGTTGTCGCCTTCCACCTGCCGCATGGCATCCAGGTCGACCATGGCCGACTTGAGACAGGGCGCCAGATGAGGCCATACGGCATCCATGTCCTTTTCCACCTCCACGGCCTGGATCAAGCCACCCGCCGCCATTACCGTTTCAATGGTAAGCTGTTCTTTCAGATTCAGCGCTTGTTGCAGCTGTGTCAAGGCCGCAACGTAGGCCCGCGTCCGCGGCAGGTTGACATCAAACCCGATGCCCCCTTCCGATTCATCCTGGATCTGCACCCGGATATCCACCCGCCCACGGGACACGGTTTCACCAACAAGGGTTTTAATGCGCTCCTCCAGGGATTCGAAGCCATGGGTTAGTTTCAAGGCCACGTCCAGATGCCGGCTGTTGTACGAACGCACTTCCACACGAACGGTGTATGGCGGCGTCTGATTTTCCGCCCGAGCATAGGCGGTCATGCTTTTGATCATAGCGACTCCCTAATCACCACTGTCTGTAATTCGAAAAGCCTCAATTCCCGATTCGCTTAAGATCCTGCATATATTTTCTTCGAACCAGGGTTAAAAAATCGATCAGGCACCCGTCGGCATAGTCGGGGTAGGTCCACGGCAGCGCGCGAAAAGACCCTTTTTGATAGATCAGGGTCAGATCCGCATAGATACCCCGGCCAATGTAAATCCGGTGGGTGAAATTCTTGCCGGTGGCCAGGACAAACCGTTCGGCAAGCAGATACCCCGGATCGATATTCACCCGGCGCCGGCCCTGACGCTGATACGTTTGTTCCAGCGCATTGGTCATCTGTTTGACAGCAGCCAGTCGGGTCTGTTCAACCAGTGATTTAAAAACCATCACCCGGCGGATCAAGGGTGCACCCATCTCCGGTTCATAATAGGTCGTAAAATCAAAATTAAACCATGGGCTGATCATGTCCACAGGGCCCAGCTGCTCCTCCAGCGCCTGCGCGATCTTTGCAGCAAGGCGCTTGTCCCTGACGAAAAAGCCCGTGACAAGCTTGGCTGGTTTGGGGGTTTGGGGCAGGCTCATGGTTCAATGGCCACGTAAAAGATAAACGTCCAGCATGGATGTTCCAATCTCAACTTATAAATATGATTGCTTCTACTCGTCGCGAGTCCAGCAACGCTTCGCTTATGAGAACAGGCGACGCGCCGGAACCATTTTCAAAATGGCTTGGCCTCGTCGATCAGCATGATGGGAATGTCATCGCGAATTTCGTACACCAGCCGGCACGCCTCACAGATCAGGCCGTCTTTGGCGTCGTTGAGGCGGATTTCACCCTTGCATTGGGGGCAGGCGAGAATATCAAGCAGTTCCTGGTTGATGGCCATCATTTACTCCTTGTTTTGATTTTTACTTTGCGGAAAGTTTGCGGGCAATGGCGCTGGTGCTGTGCCCCGGGAGGATGTCCACCAGACATACCCGGCCACCATACGCTTCGACAATCGCCTTGCCGACCACGTCCGCTATTCGGTAATCCGCCCCTTTGACCAGAATGTCCGGCTTGAGCTGCTCGATGAGGGTCAAAGGGGTGTCTTCGTCAAAAAAAACCACCATGTCGACATCCTCGAGGGCACTGAGGATGGCGGCCCGGTCATGACCCGGAAGGATGGGTCGCTGTGCGCCCTTGAGCCGCCTGATGGATGCGTCCGTGTTTAATCCCACTATCAGCCGGTCCCCCAGATGGCGGGCCTGGTTGAGCAGACTCACATGGCCGGGATGGAGCAGATCAAAACAGCCATTGGTAAAAACAATCCGCTGGTCGGCCTGGCGCCACCGCATGAGCCGCTCCGAGGCCTCCTGGAGATCGGCCACTTTCCACAAGGCGGGGGCCGGCTTGCGCCGGGATGCTTCTACCAGTGCCTGCCCCAATTCAACCCATCGCACGGGCTGGGTGCCCAGCTTGCCCACAACAATGCCTGCGGCCGTATTGGCCACGGAAGCCGCTTGACTGAAATTCAATCCCGCTGCCACGCAAGCCGCCAGGGTGGCGATAACCGTATCTCCGGCACCGGACACATCGAACACCTCTCTGGCCTGGGCAGCAATCATAACCGGCGGAGCATCCTTGCCGAACAGGGCCATCCCCTTGGGTCCCCGGGTAACCAACAGCCAGTCCAGGGCCAGGTGCCGGTGAAGGTCTTGGGCGACGGGAATCAGATCACGTTCCGTCTTGACCGGGCTGCTGGCGACCAGTTCCAGTTCGGCCGAATTGGGCGTGATGCAGGTGGCGCCGGCATACCGTTCCCAGTGCCTGCCCTTGGGGTCGATGAGGAGGGGAACGCCCATTTTTTTGCAGGCCTGGATCAACGTCTGGGTGAAATCACGCGACGCAAACATGCCCTTGCCGTAATCTGACAGGATAACCGCCTTCACACGGGGAAGCAGTTCGGTGGCTGCCGATAAAATCCGCTCGGCCGTCGCGCTGCCGACATCGCTGCCGTCCTCCTCATCCAGACGCACCACCTGCTGTTTGCCGGCCATGACCCGGGTTTTGGTGATCGTAGGCCGCTGCGCATCCACAACACTGTGGTCGGCTATTTGAAAAGCGTTCAGCATCTCCTTGACCCGGTTTGATGCCGTGTCCTGGCCGAGGAGCCCGATGACCGCCGCGCTGCAGCCCAGCCCGGAGAGGTTGGCGGCGACGTTTCCCGCTCCGCCAAGGGAAAAGGTCTTCTCATTCACCTTGACCACCGGAACCGGTGCCTCCGGAGATATGCGGTGCACATCGCCCCAATAGTAGCAGTCCAGCATCAGATCCCCCACCACCAGAACCGTGGTGCGGGCCAGCTGGCCGGCCAGATCATTGGTTGATGGAAGGAGACTCACAATTGGACTCCAGGGTTCCGGGGCAAGCCATCCTCGATCTGCCCGGCCCAATAATGCAGAATGAAAATATGGGCCTCCTGGATTCGGGCCGTGGTGGCGCTATCCACCACGATGGCCTGGTCGACCAGCCCTTTCAGGGCTCCGCCGTCGTTGCCCAAGAGACCGACGGTCTTCACTCCCAGCGATCCGGCTCGCTTGACGGCCCGGATGACGTTGGGGGAGTTCCCGGATGTAGAAATGCCCATGAGTAAATCTCCGGCTCGGCCGAGACCATCCACCTGACGGGCAAACACCTCATCATAGCCGTAGTCGTTGCCCACGGCGGTGAGAATGGACGTATCCGTGGACAGTGCAACTGCCGGGTAGGCCCGGCGCTCCTTCTCGAACCGGCCCACGATCTCGGCAGCAAAGTGCTGAGCGTCACTGGCACTGCCGCCGTTGCCGCAGATCAATAGCTTACCGCCGGAGAGCAGACACTGCAAAAGCAACGCGCCGGTCCTTTTCAGATCAGGTGCGATGGTTTTCAGATTTTCCAGACAGCGCACATGCGCATCGATCAGGTTGCTCAGCATGGGGTTGACAATCTCCAATTTCGGTTTGGGCGTATTCATATATCGCTGCGGCAAGCAGGGGAATCATAATTTCGTGGTGACCGGTAAGCGCATATCCCCTGCCCCCGATCAGCACCGGCCGCTGGACCACATTGACGCCGGGACGGTAGTGCTGAATCATGTCAAAATTGGCCGTGGTGAAATCCTTGACCGGGTAGCCCAGGTTGCGGCCCACGGCAAGGGCCTTTAAAAATACCTCCGGCATGATGACCGCGCTGCCAAGGTTGATTGCAACGCCGCCGCCGCCCAGCCGGCAGACACTGGCGGCAAAAATCCTGAAATCCCTGAGCGAGGCCTCACCGATGGCTGCACCGCTGGCCGTGGGGTGCTGATGGACGATATCGGTTCCCAAGGCCACGTGGAGGGTATAGGGAATCTTCAACTGATGGGCGCGGGCAATCAAAGCGCGCTGGACATGGGGTCCATTTTCTTCCAACAGGAGCGCCCCCACCGCCTCGCCAAACCCTTCCCGACCGGCGGCAGACCGCCTGGCGGCATCATTGACCAGAAGGGCCGTGTCCGCTGCCATCCCGAAGGAGCCGTCTTCCAGCTGGGCGGCCACGTCTTCGGAGGTGTGGCCGAAGCGGGCCAGCTCCGTATCGTGAATGGCCGCAGCGCCGTTGGATGCCAGATGGGTGATAAAGCCGTCGGCAGCCAGTCCAGCCAGTACCGGTGCACAACCGGTTTTGATGACATGGCCGCCGAACATGACCACCACCGGTTTCCCCAGCTGTCTGGCACCCACCACGGCTCTGGCGACGGCCTTTAGTTCATCCGCTTTCAAAACTGCCGGCAGACCTTCCAAAAATGCTGCAAACCGCATGCCCGGTCTCAGGGGTCTGCCTTCGAGCGTCGTCGTCACCTTTGAGGGCCTGTGGGATCCCTTATAGGTCTTGATGGCAGAAAGGTCGAGTTCTGCATGGGGCATGATTCTTCTCCCAACCCTGTTCTCCCGCACAGCCCAAGCAACATCTGGCCTGTCAGGGCAGCCTGATGGATAGGTTAAGATTTGCATTTAAATGCTGGTTTTATATAATGCCGGGTATGGATTGGCAATGGCTATCCAAGAACCCGATTCACATTTTCATGGACGCCACCACCGTCCTTGATTCCGTTTTCAAGCCCATCGTTTACAAAAAGCATCCCATGGGGTAAATAGCGGGCACGCTTGGTTGCAGCCCCCCAGGCATACCGCACGGGCAATGCACCTGATCGCAAGGTTCAAGCGCTGCCGGCGTTGACAGAAAAAAGGAAAAACGCGTGTGAAACCTTTCTCGACCATAAATCTAAAGGACCGACATCGGCAGATCTTGTCCCTGGTCAAAAAAAACAGCGCCCGCCTGGTTCTCGCCGCAGGATCTAGTTTGATGATATCCGGCGCCACCACCGCAATGGGATACATGATCAAACCGGTGATCGACGATATCTTCGTCAACAAGGATACCACCGGGCTGCTGCTGCTGCCCCTGTTGGTGATTGTCATCTTTATGGTCAACGGCCTGGGTCGCTACGGCCAGGAATATTTCATGAATTTCGTCGGCGAAGACATCATTCGCCGCTTGCGCAACCAGCTTTACGACCGTATTCAGGATCTCTCGCTGGCCTTCTTCCAGAAAGAACGCACCGGCACCCTCATGTCGCGGATTACCAATGATGTAAATATTCTCAAAGCGATGGTATCCACGGCCGTTACCGGTTCATTGCGTGATGTCGCAACCATCGTCGGCCTGACGGCGGTGATCTTTTATCAGAACTGGCGCATGGCAATCATTGCCTTTTTTATTTTGCCGGTGGCCTTCTGGCCGATCTTCATCCTGGGGCGAAAGGTCCGGCGGGTGAGCACCGGCTGCCAGCAGGCCATGGCCGAACTGAATGCATTTTTGCACGAAACCTTCGCCGGCAACAAAATCGTCAAGGCCTTCAGCATGGAGCAGCACGAAAAGCAGCGTTTCTTCGACCAAACCCAGCGGCTCTTCAATTTAGAGATCAAAGGGGTTAAAGTTCGCGCGCTGTCATCGCCCATCATGGAATTTTTCGGCGGCCTGGGGATTGCTTTCGTCATCTGGTACGGTGGATCGGAGGTCATTGACGGCAAGACCACGCCAGGCACATTCATGAGCTTTCTGGCATGTGTTCTGCTCCTTTATGATCCGGTCAGAAAACTGAGCCACCTGAACAACGCCATCCAGCAGGGGCTGGCCGCTGCAGATCGGGTTTTCGATATTATCGAGACCCCCTCCGACATCCGCGACCCGGATTCGCCCGTCCCGATCATTCCCGGCCCCCATGAAGTGCGGTTTGAAGCGGTCCATTTCAGCTACGGTGAGAAAGATGTACTCAAAGGCATCGACCTGCGCATAGACAAAGGGCAGGTGCTGGCCCTGGTGGGCATGAGCGGCGGGGGCAAGAGCACCATTGCCAACCTGATTCCGCGCTTTTTTGATGTTACCGGCGGCCACATCCGCATCGACGGCATCGACGTCCGCGAAATTGCCGTGGCTGACCTTCGCCGTCAGATTGCCATCGTCACCCAAGAGCCCATTTTATTCAATGAAACGGTTCGCGACAACATCGCCTATGGCCGGCCGGATGCCACGGAGGATCAAATCGTTGCCGCGGCCAAAGCCGCATTTGCCCATGATTTCATTCTCCGTTATCCAAATGGATACGATACGATGATCGGCGAGTTGGGCGGAAGGCTTTCCGGCGGGGAAAAACAGCGTCTGTGCATCGCCAGGGCATTGATCAAGAACGCGCCTATTCTGATTCTTGATGAAGCCACGTCTTCCCTGGATTCCGAAGCCGAAGGCATCGTCCAGAAGGCGCTGGAAAACCTGATGCATGGACGAACCACCGTAGTGATCGCCCACCGGCTGTCAACCATTGCCGGCGCCGATCGGATTGCCGTTATCGTGAACGGGAATATCGTTGAAGAAGGCACGCACGCGTCATTGCTTTCCCGCAATGGTGAGTACGATAAACTTTATCGGATGCAATACGGAGGCAACCAGGATAGGGGGACCCATCCACCACGGAATAAGGCCTGATCATAACGCTTCAGGATCCGCTGCCCGTTGCATCCATCGTGAACCTTTAGAAGCCATCAAAATAAGCCACGGCATTTTCAAAAATCCGGATCCCCTCACCCGTCCGGTTCTGACCGGTCACCCCTGCTCTTTTTTCCGTTTCCAACTGCCGCGTCCAATCCGGATGATTGGTAAAATGGTTGTAGGCTTCCGGGTGCGGCATCAGGCCGAATACGAGCCCGCTGGGATCGCAGATACCGGCAATGTCAAGCAAGGATCCGTTGGGGTTCTGCGGAAACACGCCGCCGGCCAATTGGCCGTCCGGCATGGCATAGTAAAGGGTGGCCTGGTGATGGTCCACCAATGCTTGCAGGGTCTCCCTTTCCGCATAAAACTTACCTTCACCATGCCGGACCGGCAAATCGATGTGTTGCAACCCCTTGGTAAAAACACACGGCGAATCGGGGTTGATCTTCACGCGCACCCACTGATCGCGAAAGTTTCCGCAGTCGTTCCAGGTCAGAGCCACGGATCGCCGGGTGTAGTCGCCATCGATCCCCGGCAGCAGACCCAGGTTGACAAGGGTCTGGAATCCATTGCAGATGCCGATGATCAGTTTCTGCGCGGCCACGAAATCGAGCAGACGGTCGCCGATGCTGGTCTTCAGGCGCAGGGATTGAATCACTCCGGCACCATGGTCGTCTCCCCAGCTGAATCCACCACCAAAAGCCAGGATCTGAAAATCATCCAGGTGCGCGTCCCCGGCGATTAAAGCATTGATGTGAACCCGATGGGCCACGGCGCCGGCAAGCTCAAAGGCATAAGCCGTTTCATGGTCACAGTTGAGGCCGAAACCCGTCAGCACCAGTACGTTCGGTTTTGTGCTCATATCAAATCCCCAAAGGGCCTTTTCCAGGCCGCCTTCATCTGTTCTACGCTCAATGTCACCAGGCCTTTGCCGTGCATACCGGTGATTTTCAATTGCGGCGCTTCGATCACCTGGCCCACGCAGGCTGCGGGCAGTCCGGCAAAGTGGGTTTCGAAGGCCTCCCGGTTGCCGGGTGCCACGGTAACGATGAACCGGCCGGCACTTTCCGAAAACAGCAGGACATCATCCCGATCGACCCCTTGCGACGGGACCTTGCCCAGGTCGACCGTCATTCCCAATTCACCGCCCATGGCAACCAGCCCCAGGTGCACAGCCAATCCGCCGCGATAAACGCCGTGGCAAGAGGCCAGCAATCCGTTCTTCACCGCCTTGGCCATGGCACGATAGCAGGTTGAAAACCCCTCCGGATCGACAACGGGAACATTCAGCCCCAGGTGTCCCAGGTGTGCATAATACTCCGACCCTCCCAGCTCGTTTTTGGTTATTCCAACGACCCAGACCAGATCACCGGACACCTTGCAATCCATGGTGAGGCATTGGCCGACGTCCTCGACGACGCCAGTAACGGAGAACTGGAGTGTCTCCAGGGCCGAAACCTTATGGGTTTCACCATAACGGCCGGGCAGATGGCCGTCCACGTACATGGAATCCTTGCCCGACAGCAGTGGAATGCCATAGGCCAGACAAATCGTTGCGAGCGCCTGGCACGAACGCACCAATTGGGCGGCTTTATGCCTCCCGTCGGGATTTTTCAGCGGATCGTACTGGATGTTGGGCCAGCAGAAATTGTCCACACCGCCGAGGTGGTTCGGATCCCCACCCACGGCGATGGCCCGGCGCACGGCTTCATCAATGGTGCAGGTGGTCATGTGATAGGCGTCGATGGCCGAATACATGGGAATCAGCGCCTGGGAGAAAACCAGCCCGCGCTGGGATGCCAGCACCGGGCGGATCACGGCCGCATCGGTGGGCACATCCCGCCCGACCCCGATCAGGGGCTTGATCACGCTGGATCCCTGGACCTCATGGTCGTACTGGCGGCAGACCCACTCCTTGGAACAGATGTTCGGCCGCGCCAGCATATCCAGAATCAGGGTCGTGTAATTTTCCGCAAGGCCCAAAACAGGCTCGTTTAGACCCCGCAGCGCCGGCGGTTGCCAGACGGCCTCGAACTCCCACTGGGGAAAGGCGGATGTAAGCAGGTCCAGATCGACAAAGGCACAGGTGGCTGCGTTGTAGGTAATGTGAAGTTTACCGGTGTCGGTGTAGGTGCCGATGACCGTGCTCTCGACGGCATGCTGCCGGGACAGCGCCATGAAACGGTCGATATGCCTGGGATCAATGGCCACGGTCATGCGCTCCTGGGATTCGGAGATCCAGATCTCCCACTGGTCCAGACCGTCATATTTTAAGGGCACTTTTTCCAGTTGAACGTCACATCCGTTGGAAAAAAGCGCACTCTCGCCGATGGAAGAGGAGAGCCCACCGCCGCCGTTGTCGGTAATAAAGCGGATCAGTCCTTCATCACGGGCTTGCAGGAGAAAATCGTGCATCTTTTTCTGGGTATACGGATCGCCGATTTGAACGTGTCCAGCCGGAGTGTGCCTGGAAAACATGGCCGAAGAGGCCGTCACGCCGTGAATGCCGTCCTTGCCCACCCGACCGCCACACATCACGGCCAGATCGCCGGGCAGGATGGTCTTTTGGTCAGACGGTTCCCCGTTGATTTCGGCCGGCATGATCCCAAGGGCCGTAACGAACACCAGACATTTTCCAAGGTATCCCGGATGAAACATGACCTGTCCGAAGGGCGTGGGAATTCCGCTCTTGTTGCCGCCGTCGCGCACCCCTTCGATGACGCCGTCCAGCAGTCGTCTGGGGTGCAGCCGCGGTTTGAGATCTCCGGCGTAATCGCGCGGCCCGACACAATAGCCGTAGCTGCCCATGATCAGCCGGGAGCCCTTGCCGGTGCCCATGGGATCGCGGTAAATACCTACGATGCCGGTGATGGCGCCGCCGTAGGCTTCCATGTTGGAGGGCGAGTTGTGGGTTTCACCGGTAATGACATAGTTGTGACCATCGTCGAAACGCCCCACCCCCGCATTGTCCCACAACACGGAAATCACCCACGGTTTTTTGGCTTTGAGAGCCAGGGTGGGGCCTTGGATATAGGTCTTGAACAGGCTGTCGATGGTCTGTGTTTCCCCGGTCCCTAAATCCCGATAGTGAAACCGACCGCCGAAGGTGTTGTGATTGCAGTGATCGCTGCGCGCCTGGGAGATATATTCCAGTTCCACATCCGTGGGATCTGAAAGCGATACCTGCCGGCGTTGCCGCTGTACATCCGGCTTTAGGAAATAGGCTCGGATGGTGGGGATATCTTTGGGGTTGAGGGACAGGCTGCGCTCATCGCTGAGGCGGGCCAGGGTCTCGTCGCTGTCAATGGCAAGTGTGGCCACCTCGGGCTGATGGTTGAGAATCACCCTGGGAATGATAAACCCGATACCTTCTGCCGGATCCCACTTGCTTTGGTCATACACCGCCCATTGCTGGATGATGTCGTTGGCCAGCAGTTCCCCGGCAATTTTTTCAGCATCCCGTCGGGTAACACCGCCCCCTTTCAGACAATACCGTTTGGACGTGTATATGGCTTCACCGGGTTTAAACCGCATGCGCAGCAGGTCTTCCACTGCCTCGACGGCGGTGGCCCCGGGATTGTCACGGACACCGGGGCGGAATCCGACCCAGATGACCCAATCGAAATCCACATCCAGGGGCTGCAGGGATGACACCTGGGTCACCGGGTTGGTCAGGATCTCCGTGCGGATCCGTTCAACCTGGCCGACCGTCAGTTCCGCATCGATGGTGACGATATGAATGGCGCGCACCTGATGCAGATCGATGTCAAAATAGTTTTTGGCCTTATGGCGAAGGGACTGTCCCTCTGCATCCAGAAGATCTTCTCTCAGGGTGATTTCAATTCGTTGCGGCATGGCTTACCCGATATAAATTTGAATTTTAAATGAATTCTGACTATGTGTGCATCGATGGAATGCCTTCGTTCAAATTTGAAAATCCATAATTCAGCATTGAACTGTTCAGTTGGAAAAAACACGCACGATGTCATTGTAAAACACAAAAATCATCAACATGATCAGGACAAAAATGCCGGCCTGCTGGGCGATTTCGCGCATGCGTATGTTGATCGGTCGACCAATGACCGCCTCGATGAAAAAGAACATCAGATGGCCGCCATCGAGGACCGGAATGGGCAGGAAGTTGAGCACGGCAAGGTTGATGCTCAGCACGGCGATGAAAAAGACCAAATTGACGATCCCTTCTTTGGCCTGCTGCCCGGCCATCTCCGCAATCATGATCGGGCCGCCCAGGGTCTTGGTGGAAACAGTCCCCTTGATCAGTTTACCGATGCTCAAAAGGGTCAGCCTGGAGATCTGGTAGGTTTGATCGATACTTTCAGCGATTGCTTGAAAGGGGCCCCGCTTAAGGGTGATACGATCCGCTTCGGGGATATCGATGCCCGCTGTGGAAATTCCGATCCGGTAGCTGTCCACCTTCTCCCCGAGTATGTTTTCCTCACTGTACAGGACCGGAACGATCTCTAAAGCGAGGGTTTCCTCCCCGCGGAGCACCCGCACATCCATAGGCTCTCCCTTGCTTTGAGAGATAATCTCTTTCATCGTATTCCAGCTGTCCACCGGGCGATCGTTGATGGCGACGATCAGATCCCCCTTCTGCATACCGGCCTTTTGGGCCGGATAACCCTCGGCGACTTCTCCGACCAGGGCCTTCAAGGGTGCCAGTCCGGAGAAGCCGACGTCGTAGTATGGCGCATCGTCTCCCAGGATGTCCTTGGCGACCTTGGTCTGGGGGGTGACGGCGACATCGAACCGGGAATCATCACGGTTGACCGTGATGCGCACCTCGGCACCCCTGCCCTCGGCGATCAGGCGGTTGATGCCACCCCAGGAGGCCACCTTGGACCCGTTGACGGCAACAACCACATCACCGTTGTGCAGGCCAGCGCGGGCCGCCGGACTATCGGCGGCAACATGGTTGACGACCGGGCGGATATCCTCGGTGCCGATGAAGTAGAAAAAGCCGGCATAGATGATAACCGCCAGAAGCAGGTTGAAAAATGGACCGGCGGCCACAATCATGATCTTCTTGAACACATGCTTGTGGGTGAACGAATAGGGTATCATCGCCGGGTCAAGTTCGGCATCGGGTTCATCACCCACCATCTTGACGTACCCCCCCAGCGGGATGGCGGAGATCCGGTAGTCGGTCATTCCCACGGTCTTGCCCAACAAGCGTGGCCCGAACCCCAAGGAGAACTTCTCAACCCCGACACCGAACAGTCTGGCAACAAGAAAATGGCCCAGTTCATGAAAGAAAATAAGAATGCCGAGGACGATGATAAAGGCAAAAATGCTAGTGGTCATAGGCGATACGTTAACGCTCCTGCCGGCGGATCAGCGACAGGGCCGTTTCTCTGGCCCAGCGGTCCGCCTCGATAATCTGGCCAAGGTCCGCACAATTTTTTCCGCAATGGCGGTCCATGGTCCGGTCGATGATCGGAAAAATCCCCGTAAACGGAAGCCGCTCGTCGAGAAACGCTGCCACGGCGACCTCATTGGCGGCATTGAGCACGGCGGGCAGGGTACCCCCCTGTTCGCCGGCCCGATAGGCCAGGTTCAGACAGGGAAAGCGCTCCAGATCGGGGTCTTCAAAGGAAAGCTGGCCAATTTGGGCAAAATCAGGTGCGGGAACGTGCAGGGGCAGCCGCTGGGGGTGGGAAAGGCCGTAGGCGATGGCCCCCTTCATATCAGGGACGCCCATCTGAGCGATTACCGCACCATCTTCATAGACCACCATGGAATGGATGATGCTCTCGGGGTGCACCACAACCTTGATCCGCTGAAAGTCCATATCAAACAACCATCGGGCTTCAATCACTTCCAACCCCTTGTTCATCATCGTGGCCGAGTCGATGCTGATTTTTCTGCCCATGGACCAGTTGGGGTGCCGCAGGGCCTCTTGCGGCTTTATGGTGCTGAATTCCGCCAACTGGCGATGTAAAAAAGGGCCGCCGGATGCAGTTATCAGAATCTCACGGATACCGTTGTGTCCATGGCCAGCCAGGCTCTGAAAAATGGCGCTGTGCTCACTGTCTATCGGCATAAGCTTGACACCGCGACCGGCGACTTTCTGCATCACGATGGCGCCGGCCATGACCAGGGTCTCCTTGTTGGCCAGGGCGATATCCTTGCCGGCATCAATGGCGGCTAGCGTCGGAACCAATCCGGCCGAGCCGACCATGGCACCCAGCACCATGTCGGTGTCCTCACAGGTGGCAGCCTCGATGTACCCCGCTTCACCGTATACGATTTCCACCGCCGCGGTCAGGGGCAGCAGGGCTTTTAATTGCCTGGCATGCTCGACATCATAGACAGCCGCCAACCGAGGGGTGAACTGGACAATCTGCTTTGCCAGCTGAGCGACATTGGTTTTGGCCGTAAGCGCGTTCACCCGGAACCGCTGCGGGAATTGTCTCACGATTTCAAGGGCCTTGACGCCGATGGATCCGGTAGCACCCAGAATGGAAAGTGATTTCATGGTCTTTCGGCCCCCCCTTGCCTGAATTTCAATCCCGGTCAGAATATACTGATTTTCAGCAGATAGGCAAGCGGAGAGGCAAACAGAAGGGCATCCAGCCGGTCGAGAAACCCCCCGTGACCGGGAAGCAGTGTCCCGGAATCTTTGATGCCGGCCGATCGTTTGAATTCAGAGGCAAACAGATCGCCGACCTGTCCGGCGGTGCCGATGACCAGTGCAAAAGCCACGCATGGCAGGATCGCAAGCGCAGGAAGCAGCAGTACTTTAAACCCCAGGGCCGCCAGGATGTTCGCAGCCAGACCGCCCATACTGCCCTCGATGGTTTTTTTGGGGCTTACCCAGGGGCAGAGCTTGTGGCGGCCCAGGTAGGTACCCGCATAAAACGCACCGGTATCGCCGGCGGCAACAATGCACAACAGCCAGAAAATCCATTGCGCACCGCTGTCACCGGAACGGATGAGAATTAAAAATGCAAGCGCAGCAGGAATATAAACCAGCCCCAACACCTGCTTGGCAACCAGGTGCGGCGCTTGGGGATCATGTTTAAATAGCCGCAGACTCAGTCCGGCGGCCAGGACAATGTCCACGGCGATGATCAACGGGACATAAATCATGCCCCAGCGGTGTACGGTTCCCGCAATGACCGGCGTCAGGCAGAGTCCGACCAGCGGCATCAATCGCACCAGACCGACGGCATGTGTGTTGAAAACGGCCCGATAATACTCCCACAGGGTCACCAGGCTGACGGCGGCGATCAGCAGGGAAAACACCAGGCCGCCCGCGGAAACCAGCAGGTAGATGATCGGCAGGGCAACAATTCCGGTGGTCCAGCGTTTCAAGTGCATGGTCGTCAATTTGGCCTTGGCCGTCCGGGCCAGGTTCAGGGGATTGCGCCGAAACGTCGTTCCCGACTCTGGTACGCAGTGAGGATTTCAACGAACTCATCTTCACCAAAATCGGGCCAGAGGGTCGGTGTAAAGAAAATTTCGGAATAGGCGATCTGCCAGAGCAGAAAATTGCTGATCCGCATTTCTCCGCTGGTGCGAATCAACAGATCCGGATCCGGCATGCCGCACGTGTACAAATTTTCGGCAACCGTCTCTGCCGTCACCGCAGCCGGGTCAAGCGTGCCCTTTTGGACTGATTGCGCAATCCGTTTGACCATATCGACAATCTCCGTTCGGGCGCCGTAGCTGAGTGCCAGGTTCAGAACCATCCGGGTGTTGTCTGCAGTGGCGTTCATGACCGCATTCAGCTTGTCACGGACCGCTTTGGGCAGCCGGTCGATCTGACCGATGGCATGGAGCCGGATTTCGTTTTCGACGAGCGTCTTGTGTTCAGATTCTAAAAAACGCCGCAGCAGCAGCATCAGTCCGGAAACTTCGGGTTGGGGACGCTGCCAGTTTTCGGTGGAGAATGCGTAGAGGGTCAGCACAGGGATATTGAGTTTGCGGGCCGTGCGCACGACGGTCCTTACGGCTTCCGCACCTTTTTCATGCCCATTGATGCGGTTCAGCAGACGTTTTCTGGCCCAGCGGCCGTTGCCATCCATGATGATGGCAACGTGTTTCGGCATCCGTTCGGGATCGAGTTCATTCCGCACCGAAGAGGATGAACTAAAATTCAAGGATCTCTTTCTCTTTTTTTTTGTATATCTCGTCGATCTTGGTGATATACTCATCGGTGATCTTCTGAACGCTGTCCTGAGCCTTGAAGGCCTCGTCTTCCGAAATGTCTCCGTCTTTCTTGAAGCTCTTGAGCAGTTCGTTGGAGTCCCGACGGATGTTGCGCGCGGCGATCTTGTGTTCCTCACACATCTTGCCGACAACCTTGACCAGCTCTTTGCGGCGTTCCTCGGTCAACGGCGGGATGGAAATTCGGACCAGCTTGCCGTCGCTGGACGGGGTCAAGCCGAGATCAGACTTGAGAATGGCCTTTTCGATCTCCTTGATTGCAGAAACATCCCAGGGCTGGATAACGATCAGGCGGCTTTCAGGCACCGACAGGGAGGCCATCTGGTTCAGTTGGGTCTGCGTACCGTAATAATCCACCCGGATACCATCCAGAAGCGATAGCGACGCCCGTCCGGTCCTGACACGCGTGAGCTCGTGTTTCAGATCATCGATGGTTTTACCCATCCGGTCTTTGGTTTCCTGAAGTGTGGACTCGATCATGGCTTGGGCACCTCGTTCGCACGGAATTTATGGGTTGACAGGTCAGGCACGGTCGAACCTGTCACGATATTTACCGGCGGGTGAACGCTTTGGACGGGCCGGAAGAGAAGCGCGACGGGCAATGCTTTCGCCGCGACCCTTATCCACCGATGGTGGTTCCGACGGTATCTCCCTCGACCACCTTTTTTATATTGCCTTTTGCTTTCAGATTAAACACGATCAATGGAAGCTGATTGTCCATGGCCAGCGAAATGGCCGTCATGTCCATGACTTTCAACTGCCTTTCGAGTACTTTCATATAACTGATGGTTTTGATGAACCGGGCTTCTGCATTGCGCTCCGGATCGGAATCATACAACCCGTCAACCTTGGTGGCTTTAAGCAGGACCTCGGCGTGAATTTCCTTGGCGCGCAGAACCGCGGCCGTGTCGGTGGTAAAGTAAGGGTTGCCTGAACCGGCGGCGAAAATGACCACCCGCCCCTTTTCCAGATGTCGCAGCGCACGCCGAAGAATATACGGCTCAGCCACTTCATGCATGGAGATTGCCGTTTGAACACGGGTCTGAATGCCCCGCTTCTCCATTGCATCCTGGAGGGCCAGACTGTTGAGCACTGTGGCCAACATACCCATGTGGTCGGCCGATGTCCGCTCCATGCCGAAGGCGCCTGCGGCTACGCCGCGAAAAATATTTCCGCCGCCGACCACAATGGCCAGCTGAACATTCAACGCAACGATGGAGCGGACCTCTTCCGCCACATAAGAGAGCATGTCGGGACAGATACCGAAGCCCTGATCGCCCATCAGGGCCTCACCGCTCAGCTTGAGCAAGATGCGTTTAAATTTGGCCGCCACGATTATTCCATTCCGATCTGGAATCTGGCGAATCGTTTTATGGTGATCTTTTCACCGGTCCGGGCAATCACCTCGTTGAGGTAATCGGCGACGGTCTTGTCCGGTTCCTTGACATACTGCTGATTCATCAGGCAACTTTCCTTGAAAAACTTGTTCAGTTTGCCTTCAGTGATCTTCTCAACCATCTGCTCGGGTTTGCCCATCTCCAGTACCTGCGCCCGATAAATCTCACGTTCGCGATCGACCACCGCCTGGGGAACGTCTTCAGGAACAATGCCCACCGGGCTGGTGGCCGCGATATGCATGGCTATGTTTTTGGCAAACGCGTTAAAATCATCCGTCTTGGCCACAAAGTCGGTTTCGCAGTTCACTTCGACCATGACGCCGATCTTGCCACCCATATGTATATAGGACTGCACGGTGCCTTCGGAGGTAGCGCGGCCAGCCCGTTTGGCTGCGGTGGCGATGCCTTTTTTCCTCAGGAAATCGATGGCTTTTTCAGGGTCGCCGCCACACTCGCTCAAGGCTGCCTTACAATCCATTATTCCGGCTCCGGACTTTTCCCGGAGCTCCTTGACCATTGCTGCACTGATGTCTGACATGTGAATTATTCTCCCGTCGGTTCAGCTTCCGAAGAGGCTGCTTCCTTTTTAGATTCAATATGCTCGGCAGCGGCGGTGCCTTTGCGGATGATTTCGACCACCGGACCGTCGGTGCCATCGGAGATGACTTTGCGTTCACCGGGTTTGAGTTCCAGCGCAGTGGCTTCAAATTCCGGTTCTTCGTCACCCTTGTCAACGGCTGCCTGCTGACGTTCCTGGTAGCGGTCTTTGCCCTCAATACAGGCATCAGCCATTTTCGAGGTAATCAGCCGGATGGCACGGATGGCATCGTCGTTACCGGGGATGGGGTGATCGATTTCATCGGGATCGCAGTTGGTGTCAAGGACCGCCACGATGGGAATACCCAGACGGCGTCCCTCACGCACGGCGATGGCTTCATTTTTCGGATCGATGATAAAAATCGCACCGGGCAGTTTGGTCATGGTGCGGATACCGCCCAGGGTGCTGTCCAGTTTTCCCCGTTCCTTGCCCAGTTTCAGCCGCTCTTTTTTGGGGAACAGGCTGATCGAACCGTCGTTTTCAATGGTGTTCAGGTAATTCAGGCGGTCGACGCTTTTCTTGATGGTTTGAAAATTGGTCAGCATCCCGCCCAGCCAGCGGTTGTGAACATAGAACATCTCGGCACGGTTGGCTTCTTCGTATATGGATTCGCGGGCCTGTTTTTTCGTTCCCACAAAAAGGACCGTTTTGCCGGCGGCCACCGTATCCGTAATAAAATCGTAGGCATCTCGGAACATTCTTACGGTCTTTTGCAGATCGATGATGTAAATGCCGTTTCTCGCCCCGAAGATATATTGTTTCATCTTGGGGTTCCAGCGTTTGGTCTGATGGCCGAAATGGACACCAGCTTCCAGCAGTTCTTTCATGGTCACGTAAGCCATTGTCTTCTCCTTGTGGATTGGTTTTGCCTTCGCCCGCTTCAGCCCCAAAATCCGACTTTCCTTTGAAAGCACCAGGATCCGGTCCACGGACGTGTGGTTTTAAAACGAGTTTAATTAACAAAAATCATTTCAGGCCGCAAGCCTAAAATGACGAATCTCACGGATGTCTATCTTGGCGCCCGACCAGGCAATCCAATTTAACCTTGCAACCCGATCACGCCTTTTTTACCATCACGGCAACGCGATCGAGACCGCTGTAATCCTTGATGATTCGTGGCGGTCCGTATTGGCCGACCGCTGCGGCAATCCGGACAATGTCGGCAGCCTGGTCACACCCCATCTCCAGGGCAACCGAGCCGCCTGCCTTCAGATGGCGATGGGCCGATTCGATGATCAGCCGCAGGCATTGCAGACCGTCGGTGCTGCCATCCAGTGCCAGCCCGGGCTCGTGGTCGCGTATTTCCACCTGCAAACCGTCGATATCGTCGCTGCGGACATAAGGTGGGTTGGACACGATGAGATCGAAGGTCTCCCGGTCCGGTGCCAGGGCCGCAGTCCAGCTTCCACAGAACCAGCCGATTCGATGATCAAGCTGGTGCCGGCGGGCATTTTGCCGGGCTGTTTGCAATGCGGCCATGGACCGATCCATGGCCATATAAAAATGCTCGGGGTGCTCGTGGGCCAGGGAGATGATGATGGCGCCCGATCCGGTACCCATATCCAGCACACGTTTGGCTGCTCCGGTTTTGTCGTCGAGGAGAGGCAGCACCGCCTCCACCAGACATTCGGTTTCCGGCCTGGGAATCAGCACGGACGGGTTCACCGCAAGCGCCAGGGACCAGAATTCGCGGTTCCCGGTGATATAAGCCGCGGGCACACCGTCCACACGCCTTTTAATCAAGGCTTTGAAGCGTGCCAGCTCATCATCGCACAAAGGCTGGTCGTAATTCAAATAGAGATCGATACGCCGGAGGCCCAGGCTATGGGCCAGCAGGATTTCGGCTTCGCTGCGGGCATTTTCAACATGATGATCACTGAAATAGCCGGCCGTCCATTTCACCAGGTCCAGGGTGGTCCATGGGGATGTTTTATGCGTCGACGCGTTCGGCATGCTGAAGCGCCTGGCTCTGGTAAAAAGTGATCAGTGGATCGATGACCTCGTCCACATCGCCCTGGAGAATGGATTCCAGCCGGTACAGGGTCAAACCGATTCGGTGGTCGGTGACGCGGCCCTGGGGAAAATTATAGGTCCGTATCCGTTCGCTGCGGTCGCCGCTGCCCACCTGGCTTTTGCGGTTCTGGGAGCGCTCCTCGTTTTGCTCCCTGACCATCTGGTCCAGGAGCCTGGCACGCAGCACCTTCATGGCCTTGGCTTTGTTTTTGTGCTGAGACTTTTCATCCTGGCAAGTCACCACGAGGCCGGACGGCAGGTGTGTGATGCGAACCGCCGAGTCGGTGGTATTGACCGACTGGCCGCCGGGTCCCGAAGATCGAAACACATCCACCTTGAGTTCATTGGCCCCGATATCGACTTCAATCTCCTCGGCCTCCGGCAGCACTGCCACAGTCACTGCTGAGGTGTGAATCCGTCCCTGGGTCTCGGTGGTCGGCACCCGTTGAACCCGATGGGTGCCGCTTTCGAATTTCAGGCGACTGTAAGCGCCTTTGCCGTTGACGTTGGCGATGACCTCCTTGAGCCCCCCCACACCGGTCGTGTGGTGGTCGATCACATCCACCTTCCATCCACGTGCATCTGCGTAGCGCTGGTACATCTTGAAAAGATCACCGGCAAAGAGCCCGGCTTCATCGCCCCCCGTACCGGCACGGATCTCCAGGATCACATTTTTATCGTCCAGCGGATCCTTGGGAACCAAAAGAATTTTCAACGCCTCCTGAATGCGTCCCTTCTCACGCTGCAGCCGGTCAACCTCCTCACCGGCCATCTTCTTCATTTCGGGGTCTTCATCGTGGAGCAGTTCGAGGCTGTCATCCAGTTCGCGGTCCACCCGCTTGAATTCCCTGAACGCCCCGACGATGGGGGAAATTTCCGCGTGTTCACGAATGAACTTTTGGTAGGCGTCTCTGTCCTGGACTACTTTCGGATCGGACAAAAGCCGCTCCAACTCCTGGAAGCGATCTTGGACACCTTTTAATTTTTCAAACATGGGCACCACCAATTCATGACGGGAAACCACCCCAACCCATCGACGGTTCTATCATGTGGTTTATCCGTTCGCTATTTAAGAATGAGATCGAGACATGGGAAATTCAGGGTGGGTAGGTCCCGGTCCCGGATTTGGAAGCCGGGCACCGGACGCAACCTGAAGGCGGACAGGGGCAAAAGCGCTATTGATTCTGGAATTTTTCGTATTTTTTTCTGAACCGTTCGATACGACCCGCCGTATCCACGAGTTTCTGCTTGCCGGTAAAAAAAGGATGACAATTGGAGCAGATCTCCACGCGTATGTCTTTTTTTGTAGAACCAACCTCGATGGTATTGCCACAGGCACACTGAATTGTCGTATCCGCGTAATCCGGATGGATATTGGTTTTCATTTTAATTTCAACTCCCTATGATCATATTAAGTGTTCATTGAATCCAAGAAATCAGCATTATCCTTTGTTCCGTTCATTTTTTCAAGTAAAAATTCAAGGCTGTCCGACGGATTTAAAGAGGCAAACAGTTTTCTGAGGATCCAGACCCGGTTCAGGGTTTTTTCGTCAAGGAGCAGCTCCTCCTTGCGGGTTCCTGACTTCTTGATGTCGATGGCCGGGAAGATTCGCTTGTCGGCCAGGCGGCGATCCAGCTGAATTTCCATGTTGCCGGTGCCTTTGAACTCTTCGAAGATAACCTCATCCATGCGTGAGCCGGTATCCACCAGGGCGGTGGCGATGATGGTCAGACTGCCGCCCTCCTCGATGTTTCGGGCGGCACCAAAAAACCGTTTGGGCCGCTGCAGGGCATTTGAGTCCACACCGCCGGAGAGGATCTTGCCGCTGGGTGGCATGACCGAGTTGTAGGCCCGCGCCAGACGGGTGATGCTGTCCAGCAGGATCACCACGTTCTTTTTGTGCTCCACCAGCCGCTTGGCCTTTTCGATCACCATTTCGGCCACCTGCACATGGCGCTCGGCCGGTTCGTCGAAGGTGGAGCTAATGACCTCGCCCTTCACCGACCGCTGCATGTCAGTAACCTCTTCCGGACGCTCATCAATGAGCAGGACAAACAGCACAATGTCCTTGTGATTTTTCACAATGCAATTGGCAATGCACTGCAGCAACATGGTTTTACCGGAACGGGGCGGCGAAACGATTAACCCGCGCTGGCCGAAGCCGATGGGTGTCAGCAGATCCATGATCCGGGCGGAGTAATTTTCCGGTTCGGTCTCCAGATTGACCTTATTTTCCGGGTACAACGGCGTAAGGTTGTCGAAAAGGATCTTCTCCCGGGCCACTTCCGGATCTTCATAGTTGACGGCCTCGACCTTCAACAGGGCAAAATAGCGTTCGGACTCCTTGGGCTGGCGGATCTGGCCGGAAACGGTATCGCCGGTCCTCAGGTTGAACCGCCGGATTTGCGACGGTGAAACATAAATATCATCAGGTCCGGGCAGATAGTTGTAGTTCGGTGCACGCAGGAAGCCGAATCCGTCGGGCAGGATTTCCAGCGTCCCCTCTCCGAAGATCAGCCCGTCTTTTTCGATCTGTGCCTGGAGCAAAGAAAATATCAGCTCCTGCTTGCGCATACCGGCAGCACCGTCGATATTGAGCTGCTTGGCCATTTTAGTCAGTTCATTGATTTTTTTGTCTTTCAGTTCTACGATGTTCATCAACACACCCCGCGTTAGGATTGATTAGCGCACATAACCCGCAACTGATGCACTGCAAAAGCGTTCTCGCTGAATATGGAATACAACAGCATCCCCGGTTTCCGGTTACCACCGATGACGAACAGATTTGACACCCTAAACCAGTATTTCGGATTTCACTTTACAACGGTGCCTTTCGGGTGAGTTGGGCTGTGCTGTTGGTTTTTTTGGAGGAATCTGCGTGTTTTTGTGATAGAAGTTATTGAAATTTACCCCATCAGACGGGTCCGCCCGAGGATATGCTGAAAATTGTTATACCATGAACCCGCCGGTGTCAAGGGATTTTGAAACGGTTGCAGGACGGTTTCGGCTGCCCGACAGCTCCGGCAATCATCAGCAACCCGGTCGCATGTGCAATGGTTGATAAAAATTTGATCGAACTTGACTTTCTGCCTGACGACCCCGAAGGGATTTACCTGGTCGGAGGCGCGCTGCGTGATATGCTGGCCGGTCATACCCCGGCAGACATCGATATTGTGGTGGACGGGGACATCTTCCATACCGCCCGACAGATCGCCGCTAAAACCGATGGCCGGATCGTCGATATGGGGAAAAAGAGGTTCGAGGTCCTGCGGGTCGCATCGCCGCAGACGACCGTCGACATCACCCCCCTCAACTGTCCATCCATCGAAGCGGATCTGCTGCAGCGGGATTTTACCATCAACGCCATGGCCTATGATATCAAGGAGCGCCGCCTGGTGGACTGCACCGGCGGACTGGTGGATTTGCAGCAGAAAAGGGTTCGCATGGTTTCGCCGGGAATCTTTGAACGCGACCCGGCTAGACTGGTTCGGGCCTACCGCATGGCGGCAGTTTTTCACTATTCCATATCCGCAGGGACCCGCGAGGCCATCGGCAGGCATTGCCGCCTCGTGGGCAGCGTTGCCGGGGAACGGGTCTGGGCGGAACTGGTCAAGCTTTTCAACACGGCCGCATCCGCCCCCATCCTCCGGGACATGGCGGCCAGCGGGCTGCTCACTGCACTTTTCCCGGAACTGCAAACCACCGTCGGTTGCATGCAGAACCACCACCACCAGTTTGATGTGTTTGATCACAGCCTGCGGGCTTATGAAAAACTGGAGGATCTGCTTGATGGTTCTGACGACCGTCTTCCCTTTCTGGCCGCAGCCGCCGAACAAGCGGATCTGTCCGGCCATGCGGCCATGTTGAAATACTCCGCCCTGCTTCACGATGTAGGCAAACCGGGTACACGGCGGGTCGACGGGCAGGGGCGGATCGGTTTTCCCGGTCATGCCGCAAAAAGCGCGGTGATCGTTGCGAAGATCAGCAGCCGGTTAAGGCTGTCCAACCGGCAGCGCGGGGTTGCCGATGCCGTCATCCGGCACCACCTCCGGCCGCTTTTCCTGTTCCTGGCATCTGCACATGGAAGCCTCGGCCGCAGAGGCCGGGTCCGTTTCTTCAATCGGTGCGGTCGCTTGAGCCTGCCGATCCTCGTGCATGCCATGGCCGATATCATGGCCAAAGGGAAGGATCTGCAGGACAGGGACAAGGGATTCATCTCCTTTTGTGGATGCCTGGCCCGTGAATATCGCGACTACCGACATATACAGGCGACCGTTCCTCCGCTGATCAGCGGCCACGACCTCATGGCCGTTTTTGGTCTCGCTCCCTCCCCCCGATTCAGGCACATTTTGAACCGTGTGGATGAACAACGCCTCACCGGCGAACTCTCCACCCGGGATCAGGCCCTGAAATGGGTTGGCGCCTATCTAATGTCGGGAGTCAAAGGCGTGAGTTCAGAAAATTGAGGAGAGTGCCCATAACAAGATACCCCCCAGAAACCTGACTCCCCGCATGCCCGTGCTTGACAAGTCTGCCTCATTTCTGTACTAACGCGGATAGCTGGGTAAATCACACTTCGGAGCCAGCCCGCCTGAAACCAATCATCAACAATGGATGCGGCCCAAAACCGTACCAATCAAAAAAGAACGGCACACGAGGATTGCGTGGAAACCCCGCTTTCTGGTCAGCATGCGGGAGCCCGTCATCGCGGTGCGATTGGCATTTTCAATGATCCTGTGCAATTGAACGGGAAACAGAAAGGAGCATGTGCATGAACATCTTGTTTTTCGGCCCCAACGGCAGTGGAAAAGGCACCCAGGGAGCGATCCTGAAAGAAAAGTACAAAACTCCCCACATCGAATCCGGAGCGATCTTTCGCGAAAACATCGGCAAGGGAACCGAATTGGGCGCCAAGGCGAAGGCCTACATCGACAAGGGCGACCTGGTTCCTGACGAGATCACCATTCCCATGATTCTCGACCGCCTGCAGCAGAGCGACTGCAAAAATGGCTGGCTGCTGGATGGATTTCCCCGAAACAGAAATCAGGCCATAAAATTGGATGAAGCCCTCAAAAAAGCAGGCATGGCCCTGAACATCGTCGTCGAGATCCTGCTCGACCGTGAAATTGCCAAAAACCGGATCATGGGCCGCCGCCTGTGTGAAAATGACAACAACCACCCCAACAATATCTACATCGATGCCATCAAACCCAACGGCGACAAATGCCGGGTTTGCGGCGGCAACCTGAAGACCAGAAGCGACGACCAGGACGAAACGGCCATCAACAAACGCCATGACATTTACTATGACACCACCGAAGGGACCCTGGCATCGGCCTATTATTTTAGAGATCTGGCTAAAAAAGGCGGCTCCATGAAGTACATCACCCTTGACGGAACCCCCAGCGTGAAAGCGGTAACCGCCGAACTGGTATCCAAACTTTAAGCAGGTTGGTTTTCAAACCGGTGGAATTTTTTCAGTGAACATATCAGCATTGAATCCTCCCCGCTGCTTGCGGCGGGGAATGGGCTTGCGATCGCGGTTCAAATGGAAGGTGTTGGCATACTTTTTTCCATGTGCGCCGGACAAATCTTTTTGTTGGAAAATTTAAATTTTTCTGCTATTGAATATATTTTGTTTTATAAAAATAACCATCCGGGTTGGAATACCCAGGCCAACTTGTCGACGCGATGGTAAAAAGGGGGGTTGAGCCAGTTTGAAAGCAATTGAAGTCAAAGTCTTCGACAACGATCTCGAAAAGGCCATGCGCATTTTGAAGAAAAAAATCCAAAACGATGGTCTGTTCAAACGCTTGAAGCTGAAAAAAAGCTACGAGAAACCAAGCGAGTACCGTCGTCGCAAAGAACGTGAGGCCCTGCGCAGACAGCGCATTGCTGTTGCAAGAAGCAAGAGATACCGTTAGCGATACCCGTTAGACGACATGACCCGGCAGGGAGCATTTCCCCGCCGGGTCTTTGTTTTGGGATTAGGAATCGCCGCAATGCCAACCAAAGCCTACACCGAATGCCTCGATGCCATGTTTGGTATGCGACGCTTCGGCATTATCCTCGGCCTGTCGACCATCACCAACATCCTTGCAGGCCTGGGCAATCCCCAACAGCGCTTTTCTTCCATCCACATCGCCGGCACCAACGGCAAAGGATCGATCGCTTCGGCAATCGCAACCATCCTGCAGCAGGCCGGCTATCGGGTGGGACTTTACACCTCGCCGCACCTGATCCGTTTCAACGAGAGGATATGCATCAACGGCACGCCGATCACCGACGATGCTGTCGTGGCAGCCTGGGAGGCGGTCAAATCCGTCCACCACGGCAATCGGGAACCCACATTTTTTGAATTTTCGACGGCCATGGCCTTCCAGGCCTTCGGGCAGGGCGACGTAGACTACGCCGTCATCGAAACCGGAATGGGCGGACGCATGGATGCAACCAATGTCGTAAAGCCGCTGGTCAGTGTCATCACCAACATCTCGCTGGAACACAAGACGTACCTCGGCAGCACGATCGCAGCGATAACCGGAGAAAAGGCCGGCATCATCAAACCCGGCATACCCGTGGTCACCGGCGTGAGCCAGACGAAAGCCCGGGCCGTCATCGAAAAAGCCGCATCAGCACAATCATCACCCCTGTTTATGAAAAGCCGGGATTTCAATGTACGCCGCACCGGCGATAACCGATTCTCCTACAGGGGCATCGATCACCGCTGGACCGGCATGCGCACCAGTCTCTTGGGCGGCCATCAAGTGGACAACGCCTCCCTGACCCTGGCGGCCTGCGAACTGATCATGCGCAGGGACAACCGCCTGTCCAGAGATCATATCCAGTCCGGCCTGATCCAAAACCGCTGGCCCGGACGACTGGAAGTGGTTTCCCAAAGACCTTACGTGATTCTGGACGGAGCGCACAATCTCATGGCCGCACGGCGGCTGAGCCGGTTCCTGCAGGACAACCTTGCCGGGCGACGGATTACCATGGTGGCCGGCATCCTGGATGACAAACCCTACTCGGCCATCCTCAAGGACCTGGTGGCCCCATGCGCGCGTTTGATCCTCACACGGCCAAAAATCAACCGGTCCCTGCCCCCGGAAACGCTCGAGACCGCCGCCAAACCCCTTATTTCTGACATCCAGATCGTTGCCGATGTGGGAGATGCCGTTCGTTATGCCATCGCCACGTCCAAACCCGATGATGCGGTCTGCGTCGCCGGCAGCCTGTACGTGATCGGTGAAGCCAAAGCCGCCCTGGAAAAATCGGGTGAAGGGTTGTTCCAGATCTAAAACGGCCTTGACTTGTGCGGGTCTTTACTCTATTTTCCCCGACACATCGCGCCCGTAGCTCAGTGGATAGAGCACCAGCCTCCGGAGCTGGGAGTCGTTGGTTCGATCCCAACCGGGCGCGCCAATAAAATCAGTGGCTTACAAGTAATTGTAAGCCTTTTTTATTTCTGTAAGTTTTTAATACCCAACACTATACCCAACATAAGGAGGCCATCTCCAGGTAAATCTAAGTGAACCCAGGAAAATGAAAAGGAATGATTAAAGACTTTATCAGATGAAAAACTGAAGGAATCGTATGAATGATCCAGCGTACTTTCGACACCCTTTTGACCTGAGATCAGGTGAATTTATTTTCCAATGAAAGCAAGGCGTTGATGATTCTAACATATTGATATTATATTAAATAATTTATGTCTAGACATTGTCAATGATTTCTGATAGTTATGCTCTCACAGGATCAACACGAACTCAGGGAGGGCATAATGCGAAACTTGGTTCCCGACAATGTGACATTTTCCGAGGTCGGCCATCTGCCGATCATCAAAGATTTCGCCAAAAAGATTAAGCTGGTTGAGACACTGGACGCCATGGTTGACAGTGAAATGGATCTCTCACCGGGAGTCGCTATTCTGGCCATGGTGTTGGACACACTTTCGGGAAGAACCCCTTTGTACCGGATGGAAGAGTTCTTCCAGGAAAAGGACACCGAACTGATGTTGGGCTGCGATGTCAAACCGGAGCTTTTCTGTGACTACAATATCGGACGGGTGCTGGATAAGATCTTCGCAACCGGTACCCAAAAGGTGTTTTCACAGATCGCTCAAAATGCCATTGGTGTTTTTGACGTCGATGTGCGTCGCCTGCATTATGACACAACCTCCATCAGCGTTTTCGGAGATTACGATTTTACCGATCCGCCACTGAAGATCACATACGGCCACAGCAAGGACAAACGTCCTGATCTGAAGCAGTTTCTCATTTCGATGCTGTGCGTCGATCGCAACATTCCCATCTTGGGAACCACCGAAGACGGCAACGCATCGGATAAAACGTTGAACAACGAACTTTTAGGAGGCGTCTCAAAGCACATGGCCCGGCACGGTCTCCGACCCGGAGCCTTCGTATATGTGGCAGACGCAGCTTTTGTCACGCCGGACAATCTCGAAAAAGCAAAAGATCAAAACGTAAAATTCCTGACCCGGCTACCAGCCACCTACAAGGAATGCAGTCGTGCCATTTCCGAGGCTGTCGCCGCCGACCATTGGACTGGTTTTGGCAATCTCAATCAGACCCCTGCCACGAAAAAACGCCCTGCGGCGGTTTACCGTGGGTTTGAAACCACTGTCGAACTTTATGGTGAAGCCTACCGCGCCATCGTCGTTCACTCCTCCGCCCATGATAAAAGGCGGCATAAGCGGATCGATCGATTGCTTGCGCAAAAACGCAACGATCTTGAAGCGCACTGCAAGAAGATCAACTCAGGCCCATTTTATTGTCGGGCCGAGGCCGAGGCGACAGCCGAAAAAATTCTAAAAACGGCTGCGAGCAGCTATCACGAACTTACGTATGCAATCAGGGAAGTGGCCAAATATCGCCGGGGAAGACCCGCCAAAGGCAAAGCACGTAGGCCCATCGGGTATGAATATCTTCTCGATATCAAGATCGGGGTGGATGCGAAAGCTGTCGCTCCCTTGCGTCTTGAGGCCGGTTGCTTTGTTTTACTGACCAACCTGTCCGGCACACAGGCGATAGAAAAATGGCCTGCCATCACTCTTTTAGAGCTGTATAAAAACCAGAGCGGCATCGAACAAAACTTCGGATTCTTGAAAGATCCGGTGATCGTCAACTCAATCTTTTTGAAAAAACCGAACCGTATTGAAGTGCTCGGTTTGATCCTTGTCATCGCACTACTTATTTGGCGTTTAATAGAACGCTGTATGCGTCAACATCTGGAAGAAACGAAAAGCGAAATCAGCGGCTGGAAGAATCGCCCCACCAAACGACCAACCGCTTTCATGATGACAACGAAGTTTTTGAGCATCCTGGTCGCAAGATCTGGTACGCAAAGGCAATCGGTAAGGCCGCTCAAGCCCGTTCAACTGGAATTTCTACAGGCTATGGGAGTCAACCCGGAAGTATTTGTCAAACCATAAAGGCGGAAATTAATTGCACGAAAAACCATTAACAGGGGTGTCGAAAGTACGA
>NZ_JAWOHB010000064.1:0-4761 GCF_046496365.1 Desulfosarcina sp. | reverse complement strand
AGGTCGACGCCGGCATACAACTGCTCGGCACCGGAAAAATTCCATTTTTCCGGCTGGTTGACGATTTGCTGCACCGCCATTCCGGGTGAGGTCATAGAATACACCTTCTCAGGTCTTGGCTGGGAGAGGGGATGATAACATGGCTCAACACCAGCCCGCTGCCGCGAAGCACATCGATGCCGGCCTCGACGGCTGATTGGATCGATGAAACATCGCCGGTCAGATAAAGAAACGATTTCCCGCCCAGGCCCGTTGCACAGCGAATCTCAATGATATCCACCTCGGCTGCCTTAACCGCGGCGTCGGCCGCCATAATGGCGGACGCCACCGAAAAGGTTTCAATAACCGCCAGAGAATCGATATTTTGAATTCGGGTGGTCGCGGTGAGCGCCGGGAATACGGATGCATGCACATTGGGTATGACAAAATTATCCACCATAAATTCAGCAGCATTTTCTTTGCCGGCTTGCGAAGCGCGCTCCACCGAATCCACATCTCCCGATACGAGCACCATGTATTTACCGGCACAAATCGGCTGGGCCATGATAAGATCGACATCAGCGATTTTTAACATCACATCGGCGGTTTCCACACCCTTGGCGATGCTGTTGAGTTCGATCATGGCAATGGCTCTGAGATCCATAGTGTTTTCCTAAACCTGAGTAATGATAATGTGATCCCCAACCGATGTTACCGTTCCGTCAATACTGGCATGCATCCTTGCACCCAGGGCGCCTTTGGGAATTTCTCCTATCAGGTCTCCTTTTTTTAACTTGTCCCCCACCTGCACCACCGGCTCCGCCGGCTTGCCAAGATGCTGTTGCAGCGGTATGCTGACCTGCCGTATGTGAATCTCATCTTCATAAAAAGGGGGATGGGTGTCGTATGTTGAGACGTCAAGTCTTTCCATAAGGCGCTTGAGGGGTATTTTGCGCGTGTTAAAAAAGCGCGACACCTGATACACCTCACGGCTGGGTTCGCGTTTGACGCCTTCACTCAGCAGTTTTCGTTTGACAGCGGCGTTAATCTCCCGCGGGGAGAGCATCATGGGGCACGCAAATTTTTCACAAACGCCGCATTCGCAGCAGATTAAAGCGTCTTCAAGGATTTCACCCGCCATGCCCGGTGTGTAGGCCAGATGCCGCATGATCCGGTGGGGCTCCAGAGAATGTCCGATCAGATAACGGGGGCAAAGCTCCGTGCATCTTGAACACTGGGTGCAGGCGGACTTGGCAATCAACCGCATCTGGTCCAGGCTTCTGTTTTTACCTCGAATGACATTATGATTAGACGGCAGTACAAGGATACCGCTGGTGGTTTTGACGACTGGCTCCGAATCATTCTGTAAGACCCTGCCCATCATGGGTCCTCCCATGACGATGCCGTAATCAGAAATCTTGGGGCCGCCGGCAAGCTCGATGGCGGCACGTACCGGCATACCGATGGGCACTTTGCACACTATCGGCTGATTGACTTCGCCGCAGACCGTTACATAGCGGTCGGTCACGGGATGCCCGTCCATGGCCCGGGAAATATTTAAGAGGGATTCCACATTGCTGACTACCACCTGAACATTCAGCGGAATACCGCCTTCGGGCACAATTTTTCCCATAACCTCATTGACTAGAATGAATTCATCGCCGGCCGGGTAGAAGTCGTCTAGCTCGAATACGTCGATCCGCCCGGTATATCCATTTGCGGATATTTTTTCTTCCAGTGCGGCGACCGACTGTGCATGCTTGGACTTCAGGCATACGGTACCACCCGGGGCTTCGGTGCAGTCCATCACCGCCAGCAGGCCGCTTAAAACCCGATCGGTCTGATGTGCCATGATATAAGGATCGCCGGCCAGCAGCGGTTCGCAGGACGCACCATTTGCCAGAACCCGGGTTACTTCAAACTGCAGTTTGATATGGCTCGGGAAACCGGCGCCGCCGGCACCGACAACACCGGCCGCCCGCACTTTGTCAACGATGTCCGCTCTCATTTTTTCTTTCCGGTGATATCGTCGGCCAGTTCCAGGTTGTCAACAATGCCGACCACCACGGCATCCACGGGAATCAATTCACTTTTGTCGAAAGCCTGCATGGCCGGAGAGCCCTGGGTGACGATTACCAGTTCTTCAAATCCTGCGCCGACCTCGTCCACGGCGATCAGCACATCGCCTTCCGGTTTCAGGTTTTTCCCCAAAGGCTGAACAAACAAAAGCCTCAGAGCGGAGATTGCGTCTTTTTTTTTGCTGGACCATACATTTCCGATCACCTTGGCTAATAACATTCTGGTTCTCCTTCGACCCAAATCATCGTAAAAATTTAAGAGGCGGGGCTACTTCAGATCTTCCATGGCCTCAACGGCGGCAATGCTGGCTTTTACATCAGCAATATCGCCAAATATTCCTATCATGGTGATATGCTGTGGACACAGCCCCCTCAAATCGAAAACACGGACATTGCCGGCCTTTTCGGCCACGTCCGCGGCGGCGATCATATCCACCAGCCTTCCCTGCAGAAGGCCCACCGCTGTAAACGGGATCTCGGCTTCAGAAAAAACCTTCTTGCCGACCGTTCCCACCCGCTGCCTCAGGAATTCAAAGACGCCTGAAGAGGGGTGGGAAATAATTCGCGTGCTAAATGCCATAATGAATTCCTTCCTAATCAACTGCCGGATGACAGCTGCACACCTCTCATCGTTTCCGGGTGACAATCCGTCGCTGCCTGCAGCCCTTGCGTGCCGGCTTTAATAAGCCCTGCAGGGGAAAATACCTGCTGCGCATACGCCACCGCTACCGGCCCAAAAACCGGCCCGGGTGCTGTCAAGCCGCCATATCACCCGAATGCGATGTCAAAAACACTATTCCGCCTGAGGAATCGTGAATTCGATATCCGCGTGCGGTCTCGGAATCACGTGCACAGAGACCAGCTCTCCGACACGCTGAGCAGCCGCACCGCCGGCATCCGTGGCCGCTTTGACCGCCCCGACATCACCGCGCACAAACACCGCCACCAGACCGCCGCCGACAAACTCTCGACCGACGAATTTCACTTTTGCAGCTTTTACCATGGCGTCTGCCGCCTCGATGGCACCCACCAGACCTCTCGTCTCAACCATTCCCAATGCTTGTTCAGCCATTCTTTCTTTCCTCCTGATTCTGAGTTAACTTTTAATCCTGATCGCTCTGGCCTGCATGGACCAGTCTTTAACCACTTCTATTGTCACGGTTGCAGTTTGATCCATTCGCTTCGTTTGTCTAACCGCAATCACTATTGCATCGCCCAGTTCCCGTCCTGAACGGTCCAGGGCGGTGACGATATCCCCTTTTTCAGGCAGGGGACGATATTCGTAAGGCATCATGATGGTCGCTTTATCATCGGCAAGGCTTTCATCCACCATAAAAATCGCCTGGCCCGGGCATATATATACGCAGGTTTGACAGGCAATACACTTCTCTCCGTCCAGATGGGGCAGGTTGGTGATATCGTTTCCCACGACAATGGCGCCTGCCTTACAGCTGGATTCACAGGGGTTGCAGGGTATGTCTTCCAGACACTCGATAACCGCGACCGGACCCTTGCGCCGCCGGCTTTCGGAGGGGATACCCGGGCTGTTTTTCAGCTCGTCTTCCGAGAGATAGCCCGTTGTTGCTGATGATGCAGTCAACATTTGATTATCCTTTTAAAACGGCATTCAAATAGTCTTTGGCTTTTCGGCGCGCCTCGCCATGACTCCCGCTGCGAAGCCCCTGAATACTTTGAAACTGCTGATCGCGTTGGTCGAGAAAATCCTTTTCTTCAATGTAGCCCAGGCTGTGCGCGATTGCCAGACCGGCAATGCGGCCTTCGATGATAGCCGTGCTGGCTTCTTCGATGCCCGAAATATCTCCGGCGATATAAATGCCTTTGATGGATGTCTCCTGGTTCACATCATGTGCGGGAATCCTGCCGCCCAGTGCCGGTGCATATGCCATTTTACAGCCGGCCATACGCACGATCTGGGTCATGGGGTTGAGACCCACCGCGATGCAGATGGTGTCGACGTCAAAGCGCTTCTCGGTTCCGGGTATCGGCTGCCAGGACGTGTCGACCTGGACGACGGTGGCGCCTTCGACCCGTTCCTTGCCATGAGCTTTTTGGATGGTGTGTGACGTCATGAACGGCACACCCACTCTGGCGATTTTGGCGGCATGCACCGCATAGGCTCCGATTTTGGGTGCGGCGTCGATAACCGCGGCAATCCGACTGCCGGCCTGGATCATCTGGTAACTGACAATTACGCCCACATTGCCGGATCCCACCATCAGGATATCATTGCCGGGGCGGATGCCGTGGATATTTGCCATGGTTTGAGCAGCGCCCGCTCCAATGACACCTGGTAATGTCCACCCTGGAAATGGTATCATGTTTTCGGAAGCCCCGGTGGCTACCAGAATTTTCTGGGCTTTGACCTGTTCGATACGGTCACCGAGCAGAACATTCATGGCGCCGTTTTCATAGATGCCGAGGACAACCGAATTCAGCGAGACTTCAACGCCAAGCGCCCTTGCCTGGTCCAGAAAACTGTTGCCGATGTTAAATCCACGTTCCATGGCCCGGTGCTCTCGGGAACCAAAAAACTTATGAATCTGCTTAAACAGCTGACCTCCCGGGCGCTGGTTTTCGTCAAAAACGACGACCTGAACACCGAGCCTGGCCGCTTCAACTGCTGCGGCCAGTCCCGCCGGTCCGGCACCCACACATATCATTTCATGTCTGCGCATGTCCTACC
>NZ_JAWOHB010000070.1:0-25188 GCF_046496365.1 Desulfosarcina sp. | reverse complement strand
GCTACTTTACGGAAAAAACCTCTTCCGGCTACTCCATCGCCGGCCGGTCGATTCCCTTTTTCGCCTTCCTGCTGGCGGCGACGGCGGCATCCTTTTCGGGGTGGACCTTCATCGGCCATCCGGGCCTGATCTGGCGGGATGGCCTGGCTTACGCCTTCGCCTCGTTTTACGTGCTGACCATTCCCATCACCGGCACCTTCTTTTCCAAGCGTACCTGGCTGTTGGGCAAACGCTACGGGTTCGTCACCCCGGGCGACATGTACGCCTACTATTTCAACAGTGAGGCGCTGCGCTGGCTGGTGGTGGCCACCGCGGTCCTGTATTCGGTCTTTTACTCGGCGGTGCAGCTGATGGCCTCGGCCGCGCTGTTCAACATCATCGCCGGCGTACCGATCACCTTTGGCGCCATCTTCATGGCCTTCATCGTCTGGTTCTACGTCTGCACCGGCGGTCTCAAGGCCAGCACCTGGGTGGGCGTCATTCAGTTCGTCCTGCTGGTGGGCGGCATCGTCATCCTGGGGTTCTTTGTCATCACCGCTCCCGAGTTCGGCGGCTGGTCCGGCTTTTCGGCATCCGTGGCCCAGCTGGAATCCAAATTCCTGGAAGTCCCGCGGGTGATCAACCTGGTGGACTACCTGGGCGGCGCACCGGGTGAAAACGCCTGGACGGCGGTCATGATCCTGACCTACATGTTCGCCCTGATGGGCATTCAAAGCTCGCCGGCCTTCACCATGTGGACCTTCGGCATCAAATCCCCCAAACCCCTGGCCTGGCAGCAGGCCTTCATGTCCACCTTCGTGGTCGGCTTCGCCCTGTTCTACTTCACCGCCTTCCAGGGCATGGGTGCCAAGGTGCTCCAGATTGCCGGGCATGCATCCTTCCAGAACCTGACCGATTCCACCGTGGTGCCCACCATGATGAATTTGTTCCTGCCACCCTTCATGCTGGGCATTGTCTTCATGGGCGCCATTGCAGCCATTCACTCCACCGCAGCCCCATACATCGGCACAGGCGGCTCCATTCTGCTGCGCGATATCTACTGGCGCTATGTCCGTAAACAGGAAGCCGGTCACGCCGAGCAGATCTGGATGAACCGCGTGTTTGCCACCGTGCTGACCATCCTGGCGCTGGTCGTGGGTATGACCTCCAAGGCGGCCCTGGTGATCCTGGGAGCGTTGGCCACGGCCTTCGGCTTCGTCATGTACGTGCTGCTGCTGGGTGTGATCTGGGGTTTCAAGTTCCCGCGCATCGGGGCTGTACTGGGCGTATTGGCGGGCATGTTCGCCGTCTACCTGGCCTACTCGGTCTGGCCCAACCCCCTTTCCATGCACAGTGCCTTCTGGGGCGTCTTCTGCGGCCTGGTCGTGGCTTACATCTGCCGCGGCATGGGCATCAAGGATGACGAAGAGACCATCAAACGCCAAGCCGAAATTCGCACCTTCCTCGACGACATCGACGAACCCAGCGCAGCCGGCAAGCAGTGGCGCGCCGTCATGAAGATCGTCGTGCCCATCTGGTACTTTTTTGCCATCGGTCCGGCCTGCATCCTGGGCAACAATGCCTTCTCCTTCTCCGGATTCTCCCCCCTGTGGTCCTGGCAGATCGCCTGGTGGATCCTGGGTATCGTGATGATGTGGGCGCTGTGTTTCAAGGCCGAAATGGCCACCACCACCGAGACCCAGATCAAACGGGCCGAAGTGGAAACCAACATCGTTGTCAAGGAAGCTTAAAAACATAACCGCTAAAGGAGACCTTAACCATGAAGAAAGAAGACATGTGGATGATTGGACTGGTGGTGTTCTCCATCCTGTGGACGGCATCATTCGGGTGGGGTGTATTCGGATAAAAAGATGCAGCCGGCCGCACGATCAGATGGCGGCGGCCGGCTTTTCCCCTTGACGGATTAAAACAAAGATGGGTATGGCAAGGCCGCCAGCCGAGCATGCCCATCAACCAAAAGGAAAAGGAGCGGTTGCCATGATACTGACGCCCAAAACAGTCACCTGCCGCTGCGGACATTCGTTTACCGCCGAGCGTGATCGCAGTTGGTGCGAAAAGTGCTGCGAGGCCGTGTATTACAACGAGAAAGACAAAAACAGACACCGTTACAACAGCATGTATGTCGTGGGTGTCATCCTGGCCGTGATCACCTTTTTGACCTATGTCTTCATGGAACTGATCGCGGTGCCGTTATTGTCGGCCTGATCCGGATACCGCAGGCTGACGACACCTTCGGGTAGCACTTGAATGCAGCAGGCCCTGCCGTCGTGAATCCTTGTCGAATCGTCGGTTCAGCCAACGGTTGGTTGTTGATTGCCCACACAGCGTTTTTTAAGCGCTCATTCCCGGTTTAACCCATCCGCCGCCATCGCATTTGTCTGCTTGAATTCCCATCCAACCGAGGGTATGAGTAAGCATGGCCAAAAAGATCCTCATCGTCGATGATGAACCCAGCATCACCGTGCCATTGAAATTTTTGATGGAGCAGCATCAATTCCGGGTGATGGTCGTTCACAGCGGGGAAGATGCGCTTGCCGCCATTGAGCATTTCGAGCCGGACCTGCTTTTGCTGGATGTGATGCTGCCAACCGTTGACGGATTTCAGATATGTCAGGCTGTAAGAGACAATCCCCGTCAAAAAAATCTGAGGGTTGTTTTTTTGTCTGCAATGACGCGTGACCTGGATATCGCCAAAGGCAATACCCTGGGAGCCGATGCATACATTACCAAACCATTTTCCAACGCCGATGTGGTCAGGCAGGTCAAAGACCTGCTGTGCACATGAGACTGGGCAATAAATTCTGGCTGTTTGCCAGCGTCTGTACGGCGTTTGCCACCGCCATCGCCGTGACCCTGGCAGTGCTCTTCTGGAAACGGATAGACCCGGTTGAACAGCAGTTGCTGATGCGCTTGTTTACCGAGGAGTTCTGGTATTTTTTCAGCGCCGGCGTATTTTTGTTTGCCGCCTTCGGGTTCACCCTGGACTGGTTTTTCCGTTTTTACATCCTGCCATTGAACCAACTCATCGAAGAAACCCGGATCATGAGTACCGTCAACCCGGCCCATCGCCTGAATGTCGACGGCAGCCGCGAGGTCAAGGCGCTGGGCGAATTGATCAACGCTTATGGGGACCGCTACGAAACCGCCCAACAGGTCATCGACCAGACCGTGGAATCGGCAAAAGCCAAGACCGAAGTGGAAAAGAATATGCTGGCCACGATCATGGGCGAGCTTTCCCAGGGGGTGTTGATCTGTGACACGGTCGGTCGCATCCTGTTGTATAACCGTCAGGCGCAACGGGTATTGAAGAAGGTTCAACCGGCTGATTCGGGCGATGAAACTGAGCAGGGTGACGATGCGGTGCCCAGCGGTTTCGTCGGCTTGCACCGGTCGGTCTATTCGCTGATCGATAAAAACCTGGTCCAGTATGCACTCAAAGATATACAATCCAAATTGGATCAGAAAAAAGAAAATGTATCTTCGCATTTTGTCGTGGTGACCCTGGACCGGCGGCAGCTGCGTGTCGAAACCCTTCCCATCCTGGACGCGGACAAACGATTTGCCGGATTCGTTCTCATCTTCGCCGATATCACCGATCAGCTGGAATATGCGGACCGGTTGAACCAGCATTTGATCCACATGTCCAAAACGCTGCGATCATCCATAGCCGCCATCCGGTCCACCGTGGATTTAATCATTCAGTTCCCCGAGATGCCCGTCGACCGCAAGAATGATTTCCTGAACATCATTTCCGCTGAAACGAAGTCATTGAGCCGGCTGTTGAGAACCGAGCTCATGGAAACCACCCGCTATGCCAAGTCCCGCTGGCCGCTTGCCACCATACTGGTCACCGACTTCATGGCAACCCTTAAAAACGAGTCGATGGCGGTCAACGACCTCAACATTGAAGTGACCGAATGCGACTCCCGGTGCATGATCCGGGCGGACAGCTTTTCATTGGTCCTGGCCATCGATTTTATCCTCGAATGTCTCAAAAAGGAGCTGCACACCGATTGCCGGCAGATTCGACTGACCGCACCGGGCAATCTGGTTCAAATGGACCTGATCTGGACGGGAGAACCGATCAAGATTGAAACGGTGCGCCGGTGGAGCGACCAGGAATTGACCGGCGTTCGCCACGGCTACCCATTGACGCTAAAGGCCATTCTCGACCATCACCATGCCGAAATCTGGCCCCATAGCCACAACCACAAAAACAG
The DNA here is from genome assembly GCF_046496365.1 of Desulfosarcina sp. Lineage (GTDB taxonomy): Bacteria > Desulfobacterota > Desulfobacteria > Desulfobacterales > Desulfosarcinaceae > Desulfosarcina. Next base: position 20,968 of record NZ_JAWOHB010000070.1, on the reverse strand, counting down.
CGAGGCCTGCCTGCGGTTATTCATCCCCATGGTTCAATCCGAAGGCGATGCGGAGATCGTCCGCCACGTCACGCTGCTGCCCCAGGGCAGACCGGAATTTTACGATTTCGACCTGTTCAATCAGGCCGGGAATACCTCGGAATTGATCCATCGGATGCTGGGAGAGCTCAACTATACCGCATTTGACACGGAGACGACCGGTTTGGACCCGCGCGGCGGCGATGAAATCATTTCTGTCGGTGCCATCCGTATTGTCAACGGCCGCCTGCTGCATACTGAAACCATCAATCAGTTGGTCAATCCCTGCCGATCCGTACCCGCCGAGTCCATCAAGTATCATGGCATCGACGACGAGATGCTCAAAGGGAAGCCGACCATTGAAAAGGTGCTTCCACTGCTTCACCGCTTTGCCAAGGATACCGTTCTGCTGGCCCATAATGCCGCTTTCGACATGCGTATGCTGCAGATGAAGGAGAAGGCGACCGGAATCCGATTTGACCATCCGGTACTCGACACCATTCATCTGTCTGCCATTGTCCACCCGTCCCAGCATGACCACACCCTGGACACCATTGCCCAGCGGTTGGGCGTCGTGCTGACCAAACGGCACGATGCCCTTGGCGATGCTGTCGCAACGGGTGAGGTGTTCCTCAAAATGATCCCGCTGCTCAACGAAAAGGGGATCCACACGCTCCAGGATGCCCTGATCGCCTCGCAGCGAACTTACTATGCCAGGCTTAAATACTGAATCACTGGCATCAATCTGAGAAAAGAACCGCCTTGATCCTGAAAAAGATATTCATCGATGTCACGGTTCAATCCCATCCTGAGACGCAACGGATCTGTCGTCGGTTGGATTTGCCCACCGAACGCGTGGACGACCCTGCCGCGCTGTACCAATGGATCAACAGCGCCGCGGATCCGATCGGCCGCGGCAAACAGGTGCTTTACCTGACCCGCAACAAGGGCGGCTTTTTAAAACCCTGTCCGGGGACCCGTGAATACACGTGTTGCGGTTATCAGATTCTGCACGTGGCCTCCTTTTGCGGAATGGACTGCTCCTACTGTATTCTGCAAAGCTATTTTCATCCGCCGCTGCTGCAGTTTTTTGTAAACCGCGAGGACCTGGACCCGGAACTGACCGGGCTTTTTCAAAAACGGACGATCAGTCGGATTGGAACCGGGGAATTCACGGACAGCCTCATCTGGGAGCCGTGGACCGATCTGACCGACTATCTGGTCTCTCGTTTTGCGGCCCAGGACAAGGCCGTGCTGGAGCTGAAAACCAAGACGGTGAACATTGAGCGGCTCAAGGGCCTGGATCACCGGAGCAAAACGATTCTCTCCTGGTCATTGAACACGCCGGCCGTCATGCGGGCTGAGGAGCGGCGCACGGCACCTCTGGATGCACGTCTGGCGGCGGCGGCGCGCTGCCAGAGCTGGGGCTACCCGTTGGCATTTCACTTCGATCCCATGGTGATTTACCCGGGCTGCGAAAGCGACTACCGCAAGGTGGTCAAGCGCCTGTTTGCGCATATCCGCCCGGAACGTATCGTCTGGATCAGCCTGGGCACGTTCCGCTTCATGCCGTCCCTCAAGCCGATCATCGCCCAACGATTTCCCGACTCTAAAATTACCTACGGTGAATTCGTCACCGGTCTGGATAACAAAATGCGCTATTTCAAACCCTTGCGCATCGCCCTTTACCGGCAGATGGTGACTTGGATTCGAAAGGCAGCCCCGGAGTTGACCGTCTATTTCTGCATGGAGGACGACGAGGTGTGGCAAAAGACCCTGGGATTTTATCCTTTGGGGGATGATGGTCTGGCAAAGATGCTGGATGACAGCGCCATTCGATTATGCGGCCTGACACCCTGAAGGCATTTTATATCTTGAAAGGACGTTTTCCCCGGCGCTGGATCGGCCTGATCCTGCTGTTTCTGACCGCCTCGGTGGTCTGCGCCGATGCCGACGGCTGGGTCAGGGTCAGGCGGGTCGCCGATGGGGACACGATTGTTCTGCAGGACGGCCGGCATGTGCGTTATATCGGCATTGACACCCCTGAGATTGATCATGAAAATCACCGGGCTGAACCCATGGGGTTCGAGGCCCGGGCGATGAATCGACACCTGGTTGACGGTTGGCAGCTCCGGCTGGTTCAGGATCGGGAAAAAAAGGATCGTTACGGCAGAATCCTGGCTTATGTGTATCGCCGTGACGGGCTTTTCGTGAATGCAGAAATGCTCAATCAGGGCTGCGGTTACCTGTTGAGTCGTTTTCCCAACATCAGCAAAGAACAAGAGCTGCTCACATTCCAGCGTGACGCCATGCAACATGCCAGGGGGATCTGGACGCTTGTCAGAAAGGATGCCCAGCCACCCCATGCCCTTTTAGGAAACCGGCGTTCCAGGCGGTTTCACGCCCACAATTGCCCCATGGGAAAGCGCATCTCTGAAAAGAATCGGATATGGCTGGAAAATGAATGGACGGCCTTCTGGTCCGGCTACTCACCGGCAAAGGAGTGCATTGTGTTTCCCAGGCAGAACGAAAATGGAGGGCCGAGGCCCTCCATTTCCCAGATTACTACCCGGTTTTATGCGGCAACAGGTGCTATTGGCGTTCGGCCTTAATCTGTTCGATCACTTTGGTGGCGATCTGGGCCGGCACTTCATCGTAACGCAAAAACTCCATGGTATACATGCCGCGGCCGCCGGTCATTGATCTCAGATCGGGCGCGTAGGTCTGAAATTCAGCCAGGGGCACCTCGGCGTTGATAACCTGATTCTTTCCCGCTGTATCCATTCCAAGAACCCGCCCACGCCGGCTGTTCATATCGCCCATGATGTCACCCATGTATTCATCGGGAGTGATCACCGTCACTTTCATAATCGGCTCCAGGAGCACCGGTTTGGCCTCTTCACAGGCCTTTTTGTATGCCAGGGAACCGGCGACCTTGAATGCCATTTCGGAAGAGTCCACGGCATGGTAGCTCCCGAAATCCACCGTGGCGCGAAAATCTACGCAGGGCGCCCCGATCAGGGGTCCTTTCTGGCAGGCCTCGGCAATCCCCTTTTCAACGGCTGGGATGTAATTTTTGGGGATCACCCCTCCCACGATAGCGTCCACGAATTCAAAACCGGCGCCGCGGGGCAGGGGCTCCATGACGATCCAGCAGTCACCGTACTGACCGTGCCCGCCGGACTGTTTTTTGTGTTTGCCCTGGACGCGAACTTTCTTTTTGATGGTTTCACGGTAGGGAATCTTTGGTGTTTTGAGCAGGACATCGACATTGAATTTTCGCTTGAGTTTTTCGATGGTGCTTTCGATGTGCACCTGGCCCAGGCCGGAAATCAGAATTTCTTTTGTTTCCGCATTGCGATCCAGCTTCAGGGCGATGTCCTCTTCCAGAAGTTTGGTCAGCGAGATATAAATCTTGTCCTCATCCCCGGTCGTTTTGGATTCCAGTGCAAACGAGATCAGTGTGGGCATGGGTTGGGCACAGGTGTAAATGATCTTGTTGCTTTCGTCACACAGCGTGTCACCGGTTTTGGTTTCCTTGAGTTTGGCAACTGCGACGATGGATCCGGGTCCGGCTTCGGACGCCGGCTTCTGCTCTTTACCGGCGATGGTCAGAAGCTGATTGAATCGTTCCCTGGTCTCTTTGGTCGCGTTGTAGAAGGTACCGTCACTGCCAAGCTTCCCGGACACCACCTTAAAAATGGTCAGTCGACCGGCATAGGGATCCGCAACCGTTTTAAAAACAAAGGCTGAAAAGGGGGCCTGCGGGTCGGATGGCCGTTCAATGATTTCATTGTTGGCTGGATTGAGGCCCTGTCTGGGGGCTTTTTCCAGGGGTGAGGGCAGGCAGGTAGCCATAAAATCCATGAGCAGATCCACACCGATGTTATAGGTGGCGGAGCCGCACAGCACCGGTGCAAACGTGCGCGCAAGGATGCCTTTTTTCAGTGTGTCACGGATTTCCTGGTTGGAAATGGTCTCTCCTTCGAGGTAACGCTCGATCAAGGCATCGTCGGCTTCGGCCACATTTTCGATGAGGGTTTCGCGCTCGGCCGCGACCATCTCCTGCATGTCTGCGGGGATCTCCACTTCCGTGGCGGTGCCATTTTCATCGTAGGTGTAGGCCTTCATTCCCACCAGGTCGACAATGCCGTTGAAGTCCGCCTCGGCGCCGATGGGAAGCTGGACGATGATGGGTTTGGGGGACAGGCACTGGACCACATCCTCAAAGGTACGGGTAAAATCGGCGCGCTCGCGGTCAAGCTTGTTGATGAAAATTGCGCAGGGCAATTCGTATTCGGTTGCAAAATCGGTCACCTGTTCAGTCTGAACCTTGACACCGTCTACGGCATCCACAACGATGAGGATCGTGTCGGCTGCCTGCATGCACAATTTGGCATCGGAAATAAAGTTCTGATCGCCGGGCGTGTCAATCAGGCTGATGGTGTGTTTTTTCCAGGGCAGTTGAAAAAAACCGCTGGAGAGACTGGCCTGTCGCTTGAGCTCCTCGGGTTCGAAATCCATCACCGTGTTGCCATCCTCCACGCGTCCGACGCGGGTGGTCATGCCGGCCTTGTTAATCATGATTTCAGCAAGGGAGGTTTTACCCGAACCCCCATGGGCAACCAGGGCGACATTTCTTAAGGTTTCATTCATATGGCCCACTCAAGCTCCTCTCTTTATTGTATTTTCTACACCGTTGACCGCAACCCTATTAAAAGCGTTATTATTAAATCGATGACCGGAAAAAATCAAGTTCAAAAACCTGATTATAAACTATAATCCGATTGTTGCAGCCGGATGATAAACTCCTGATTGCCCTTGGGGCCCAAAACAGGGGAGGGGATGACCGGTCCGCACAAGAGCGCCTGCCGTGAGAAAAAATTGCGCAGATCGTCGATGATTTCAGCGTGAAGCTGTGCATCCCTGACCACGCCGCCCTTGCCGACCCTGCCTTTGCCGGCTTCGAACTGGGGTTTGATCAATGCCAGGATGATGCCTCGTGCCTTGAGGAATCGCAGTGTCGAAGGAACGACAATTTTAAGTGAAATGAAAGAGGCATCAATGGTTATAAGGTCAATGGGCAGGGTGATCAGGGCTGGGTCCAGGCTGCGGATATTGGTCCGTTCGATAACCACCACGCGATCGTCCCGCCTCAGCGACCAGGCCAGCTGGCCATAGCCGACATCCACGGCAAATACGCGGGCCGCACCGTGTTGCAAAAGACAGTCGGTAAAACCACCGGTCGAAGCGCCGACATCCAGACAGACCCTGCCGGTGCAGTCGATGTGGTTGGCTTTCAGCGCCGCTTCAAGCTTGAGCCCCCCCCGGCTCACATAGGGCAGATCCCCGCCTTTAATGCTGACGTGGACATCCGTGGGGAACTGGGCGCCGGGTTTGTCGCAGGGCAGATGGTTGACCCGTACCCGGCCGGTCATGATCAGCGCTTTTGCACGCTCACGGCTCTGGCAGAGTTTTTTTTCAACGAGCAGCGTATCGATGCGTTTTTTTAATGACGCCATGGGACCGATTTCATGAATGTAATTTTCAGGATTCTGCCTTACACAACCTTCATATTTCTTTCCGGGCGCAGCATGGCCCGTGCTGCGTCGATGATGGCCGCCGCATCCACCCGATATTTACTGCGCAGGATATCCTGAGGCCCGTGCTCAACAAAATGATCTAAAATCCCCAGCCGTTTGATGGTGAAATCATTAATCCCCTGGTCACTCAGCAATTCCAAAATGGCGCTGCCAAACCCACCCTGGATGGTATTTTCTTCAACTGTGATGACATGGCGGATCTTTTGGACCAGGGGGACGATCAGTTCCCGGTCCAAGGGTTTGATGAATCGGGCATTGACCACGGTTGCCTGAATACGGTGGTTCTCCGACAGCAGTGTACCGGCGCAGACGGCTTCACTGACTGCACTGCCAACGGCGAGGATCAGCAGGTCGCCGCCGTGGCTAACGATCTCACCCTTGCCGATGGGGATGATCGCCAAGGTCTTATCCAGCTTGGCGCCGGTCCCCCGGCCCCGTGGGTACCTCACGGAAATGGGGCCGTCGTAGACAACCGCAGTGGCCAGCATGTGACGCAGCTCGTTTTCGTCTTTGGGCGCCATGACCACCATGTTGGGGATGGATCTTAGAAACGAGATGTCAAAAAGGCCGTGGTGGGTGGGTCCGTCTTCGCCGACGATACCCCCGCGATCCAGGGCGAATACCACCGGCAGGTTTTCGATGCAGACGTCATGGATGATCTGGTCGTATGCCCGCTGGAGGAACGTGGAGTAGATGGCCACCACCGGGCGGAACCCCTCGGTGGCCATGCCGGCGGCAAAGGTTACCCCATGCTGTTCAGCGATGCCGACATCAAAAAAACGGTCCGGATAGGCCTTGGAAAAGGGGACCAGTCCGGTGCCTTCAGGCATGGCGGCGGTAACGGCAATTATTTTGTCATTGGATCGGGCCAGTTCCAGCATGGTTTTCCCGAATACATCGGTGTAACTGGGCGCATCAGTCGTTATTTTGCGGCAGATACCCGTATCCACATCAAAAGAACCGACCCCATGGAAGTAAACGGGATTTTGCTCCGCCTGCCGGTAGCCCTTGCCTTTTTTCGTAATGACGTGAAGGAGGACCGGTTCATTCATCGTTTTAATATTTTTTAGAATATCAATTAAATGATCGAGGTTGTGCCCGTCGATGGGCCCGAAATATTCAAAGTTGAATGCCTCGAACAGCATCCCCGGAGTGACGAAGGTTTTAAAGGACTCTTCGCTGCGTTTGGCCAGCTGGTATACATTTTCACCGATCCGGGGCAGTGATTTGAGGAATTCACCGAATTCCTTGCGCAGCATCTGAAGTTTGGATGCGGAAAAGGTTCGGCTGAGCAGGGAGGATAGCGCGCCGACATTGTGTGAGATGGACATTTCATTGTCATTCAGGATAACAATCATGTCCTTGTCGTTGTGGGTGTCTCCCGTCTGGTTAAGCCCTTCGAAAGCCAGTCCTGCCGTGAGCGAGCCATCTCCAATGACCGCCACCACTTTGGACGAATCGTTTTTCAGGCGTTTTGCGCAGGCAACGCCCAGTCCAGCGGATATGGAGGTGCTGCTGTGGCCGGTGGTGAAGGCGTCATAGGGGCTCTCACTGCGCTTGGTAAACCCTGAAATGCCGCCGTGGCGACGCAGGGTAGCGAATCGTTCGCGGCGTCCGGTAAGCAATTTATGGGCGTATGTCTGATGCCCCACATCCCACAAAATTTTATCCGTGGGGGTGTCGAAGACATAGTGCAGAGCGATGGTCAACTCGACCGCGCCGAGGCTTGAAGCCAGGTGGCCGCCGGAGGTGGATACCACGTCAACGATGGTTTTGCGAATTTCTTTTGCCAGATCGGGTAGTTCTGAACGGTGCAGCTTTTTCAGATCGCGCGGGGAATCGATTTTTTCAAGCAGATGCGAGGATTGGCGCAATGGATGAGCTCCCTAAAACTTCGGTAAATGATTATCGGTTTCGTTGGATGACATAGCGTGCAATGCTGCGCAGGCAATCTGCTTTATTATCAAAAGTGTCAAGGGCCTTCAAGGCATTGTTGACCAACTGGGCGGCGAAGGCTTCGGCGCCGGCAAGACCCAGCAGGGACGGGTAGGTATTTTTGCCGCGGGATCGATCGGTGCCCGTGGCCTTGCCCATTCGCTGCGGATCGCCCCGGATGTTGAGGATGTCGTCGGCAACCTGAAAAGCCAGGCCGATATTTTGGGCATAGGTATGCAGCGCCTGACACTGATCCGTGGTTGCGCCGGACACCAGTGCGCCCGAGCCCACGGAGATTTCGATCATTTTTCCGGTTTTAAGGCGGTGAAGGGATTCCAGCTCGGTTGGCGCAATAACCGATCCTTCAAAATCCATATCGCGCATCTGACCTTCGATCATACCCCTGAATCCGGCCCCGGCTGCGATCAGGGCGATGACGGACAACCAGCTGCGCTTTTCACCGGCACCACTCTGAACGCCGGCTGCGGCCAGGACTTCAAAGGCCAGGGTCAACAGCCCATCGCCGGCAAGGATGGCGGTGGCCTCGTTGAACTGAACATGGCAGGTAGGGCGGCCGCGTCTTAACTTATCGTCGTCCATCGCCGGCAGGTCGTCGTGAATCAGCGAATAGGTGTGGATCAATTCCAGGGCACAGGCAAGGGGAAGGACGGTGTCCCGGCGGCCGCCAACGGCTTCTGCAGCGGCGATGCACAGCACGGGACGCAGTCGTTTCCCACCAGCCATGACCGAATAGACCATTGCACGAGACAGTTGCGTGTCGGGCGATGGACCGCCCAGACAGCGCCGCAGGCTTTCCTCAACGTCGGCCCGAACCTCTGCAAGATAAGCTTTCAGATCGAACATCGGTGGCTCGCTCAGGTGACGTCGTCAAAGGGTTTTTCAACGCGATTACCGGCCGCATCCGCCATCAGCAAGGTGACCCGCTTTTCGGCTTCGTCCAGGGTTTGGGTGCAATAGCGAGACAGCTGAATACCGGCCTCAAATTTCTCCAGCGCCTTTTCTAGGGGCAGGTCGCCGGATTCCAGTGCTTTGACTATTTTTTCCAGATCATCGAGCGATTTTTCAAAATTCGGTTTTGCTTTGGCAGCCATCTGTTTTCATAATCCTTTTTTGGTAACGGTAACCATCAATTTGCCCTTGCCCAACAAAACCTCGAGGTTCTGATCAATGTTTACCCCATCTGCGCTGCGAACAATGGATCGATCCGGCAGGCTGCGCGTAATGCTGTATCCCCGCTGCAAAATGGCCATGGGGTGGAGGGCCTCGAGCATGGCGGCGTGTCTGACAATGGCCGCGCGTTTATCATGCAGCAAACGGTTCAAGGCGCCAACGATTTTATTTTCAACGCCCACAACGTGTTCCTTCAGGGCAGCTACCCCTTTTAGTGGCGATGCATGCATCAGCCTGTCATGCCTGAAGGCGACGCGCTCGCGTTTGCGTGCCAGGGAGTCTTTGAATACCGCCAGAAGGCGAATCGAATAATCATCCAGCCGCATGCGCGAATCCTGAAGTCTTCGGCGGGGATGTTTGATTCGGCTGACCAGTTGGTTTCGCTGTTTTTTTAAATTTTTTAATAGGTTGTTTATAATTTGATAAACCTTTAAATTAATTTCTTGAAGTCGCTTTTCAAAGTCATCTTTGGCCGGAACCGCAATTTCAGCCGCCGCAGACGGGGTCGGCGCCCGCAGGTCGGCCACAAAGTCGGCAATCGTATAGTCGGTCTCGTGGCCAATGGCTGAAATGATCGGTATTTTGGATGCGAAGATGGCACGGGCGACCTGCTCATCGTTAAAAGCACACAGATCTTCAATGGATCCGCCGCCGCGCGCCAGAACGATGACATCGGTGGTTTCGATTTCGTTTAACATGCGGATGGCATGGATAATTTCACCTGGTGCGCGATCCCCCTGAACGGCAACCGAAACCACTTCCAAGGGCAAATTGGCAAAGCGCCGCTGGGCCACCTTGATAAAATCACGAATGGCGGCGCCGGTCGGTGAGGTTACCACACTTATTTTTTTGGGTAAAACAGGCAGCTGCAGTTTATGCCGCGCATCGAACAATCCCTCTTCGGCAAGCTTTTGTTTCAATTTTTCAAAGGCAATCTGCAGGCCGCCAATGCCTTTGGGCTCCAGGTATTCAAAAATCACCTGGTACGATCCCCGCGGTTCGTATACGCTGATCCGCCCCAGTCCAATGATCGCTAAACCATCTTCGGGCTTGAATTTGAGCGACTGGGTCTGGGTGCGGAACATGACTGCACTGAGTTGTGAATAGGGATCCTTCAAGGTGAAATAACAATGCCCGGATGAAGGTATTCTTAAGTTGGATATCTCTCCGGATATCCACAAGAAAGGGAATAAATCCTCAAGTTTATTTTTAATTAATTTGTTCAGTTCGCTGACTGCGTAGACATGCGGACGTGAAGGCGTGGGCATATTGTCGCTGTTGGGCATGAATCCATCTGTGGTTAAAGTGGTGCGTGCGTGGTGAACGCCAACCCTTTAACGTCCGATAATGTATATTATGTAAAATTACAACCCGGTTTAAGGTTGTCTGGGGGCCTCTTCCTTGCGCCCGAATTTTTGGATGATGTCCCGCACTGCCGGCACAACGTAAAGATTTTCATGCGGCAGATCAAAAAGTGACTGTGCCAGGATTTTAATTTTCTTATGCAAAGTGATATTTTTATCGATAATGCAGTGCCTTTTACCCTTGACGAGGCAACATCCGCTTTGCACGGGAATGGCGCTGCCGCGAAAACGCTGTTCTGAAACCGATACATCCAGTTTCTCAGCCAACTCCTTAAGTTCCTGATAAATCTGTTCAGGTTTCATGGGCAGTGAATGGTACGATCTGCACGATGTTTTTGACCACAGACTGTCGCCTGCGGATATGCGCTGTTCATATCAGCATTATGCTTGAAAATAAAGCGGCCTGTGTTATATTCCATGGACGTGACAGCAACGGTTGACGCTTTAGGTTAACGCTTTAAACGATAAACAGACGGAGGTTATAGATGCAGTCGATTCCAATGGAAAGAACCGAGGCCCAGGTACACGTCAATACCTTTGTGCGAAGTGTCTATAATTGGATGGCCGTGGGTCTGGCCCTGACCGGCACCGTGGCGTGGTTTGTCGCCCACAACGAACCGGTTCTGCGCTTTATATACCAGGCCCGCTGGATCTTTTTTATCGGTCAACTGGCCCTGGTCTTCATGCTGGCCTCCCGCGTCCACAAAATGCAGGCATCGACAGCCACGGGCATGTTCATGTTTTATGCAGCCTTAAACGGCGCGACGATGGCATTTATTTTCCTTGTCTACACCACGTCATCGATCGCCTCCACCTTTTTCATCTGTGCGGGAACCTTTGCCGTCTGCAGTGTTTTCGGCTGGGTAACCAAGCGTGACCTCACCGGTCTGGGCAGTTTCATGTTCACGGGGTTGATCGGAATCATCATCGCCTCGGTGGTCAACATTTTCCTGAAAAGCCCGGCAATGCAGATGATTATCAGCTATATCGGTGTGTTGGTGTTTACCGGGTTGACCGCTTACGATACCCAAAAGCTCAAGGCCATGGCCATTTCCCAGCCGGCAGGTCTGGATGCCGCTGTGGTCAGAAAAGGTTCTATTATCGGTGCGTTGACGCTCTACCTGGATTTTATCCTCATGTTCCAGTACATGCTGATGATCTTCGGCGGCAATCGCGAATAAAAAAAACCCTGAATCATGAATTCACACGATTCAGGGTTTTCAGTTTCTTGGACCGCGATAGCGAGTGCAATCCCCGCTGCTTGCGGCGGGGATTGCACGAACGGGGAAGCTTCAATTTCCTGTATTCGGTTGCGCGGCATCTGGCGCCGGTATGTAAACCTCCGACTGCCGCTTTACCCCAATGCCTTGCCGACCTCCGAGGCAATCTGCCGGCACAAGGATTTCGTTGCCTGCACGGTTGGCCCCTCCACCATCACGCGGCACTGTGGCTGGGTGCCTGAATAGCGCACAAGCACTCTTCCGTTATCACCGAGCTGTTTTTCCGCGGCGCGGATGGCCCGCATGATGTCATCGACTGTATCAATTTCCGGTTTTGATTTGACATCCACATTGATCAGGCATTGCGGGAATACGGTCATGACTGCTGCCAGCTCTGACAGCGGTTTTCCCGATGAACGCATGGCTTGCATGAGTTTCAAGGCGGCCAGCATGCCGTCTCCCGTCGTATGGTGACCTAAAAAAATCATGTGGCCTGAATCTTCACCACCTAAAACAGCGCCGGCCTTTAGCATCTCCTCCATGACATAGCGGTCTCCAACCTTGGCTTTGATGTGCGTGATGCCCAATTTTTTAAGAGCAGAACCAAATCCCAGGTTGCTCATGACCGTTGTGACTACCACCGGGTTGGCCAACTGCCCTTTTTCTTTCATATATTTGGCGCAAATGGCCATCACTTGATCCCCGGAAAGCACCTTCCCTTTTTCATCCACCGCTATCAATCGATCGGCGTCCCCATCCAAGGCTAATCCCAGATCGGCATTTTCAGTCATTACCGTCTCGGCAAGCACCTCTGGATGCTGCGACCCGCAGTTGTCGTTGATATTAATTCCATCCGGCCTGCAGAAAATACTTTTAACCGTCGTGGTAAGTTTTCCGAAGAGCATGGGTGCGATCTGACTGGCGGCACCATTGGCAGAGTCGACTACAAGTTTCATTCCCTCCAGCGAAGGCCCCGCGGAAAGACAGCTTTGCAGAAACCAGCGATAATCGCTCTGGGCATTATCGAGGTGATGAATCATCCCCACCCGTTCGATCGTTTGGCTTTTACGATAAAGCGCCCCATCATCGCTGATCAGTTGCTCGATGGTGCGTTCAGCACCATCGGATAGCTTGTATCCGTCACCTTTAAAGAGTTTGATGCCGTTGTCGTAAAATGGATTGTGGGATGCGGAAATAACGATACCGGCATCAAATCCATGGGTTGCGGTCAGATATGCCACCCCCGGTGTGGGCAGGACACCGGTAAGATAGACATCTTTACCCATGGAGCAGATGCCGGCCGCCAGCGCGCTGACAAGCATGTTGCCGGAGATCCGCGTATCCTGACCGATGATGAAACGGTCGGAGACCTTTTTCTCGGCATTGAAATAAGCAGCGATGGCCCGTCCCACCTTAAGCGCTGTTTCGCAATTCAACGGATACTGATTGGCTACGCCACGGATGCCGTCGGTTCCAAATAATTCGCCCAATGATGTAACTCCGTAATGATTGAAATCGACTACGAGTTTGCTCGCTATAGCGGTTCAACTCCCGAATAGCCAAATCGCAAAATCGTTTGTCGCAATTTTTAGAAACGCGCTATCATTCGTAATAAAGCCCTTAGCATCAGACTCCAGAGCGGTTGCTGCATGGATGGCGTCGGGAGTGCGCAATCCGCAGCTGGCGCGTAACCGGGCAGCGGCAGTCGAAATCTCGGTCGTTAATGGTATGACCGTTAGATTGGGAAAGTTGGAAAGAATCCGGACAATTTTCTGCGCACGCGGCTTTTCGCTAGAACGAAAGGCCGGGACCAGAAGCTCGGCAAAGACCAGCGAAGAGAATACCGCCGAAATTTCACCAGCTTCGATCCGCAGGAAAAGAGCCTTTGCCTGTCGATAGAAATTAGGATGGCGTTCGAGAAAATAGATCAGTGTGACGGTGTCAAGAGCGTAAATCCGCTCCTGAGGAAGTTTTTCAGGCCTTAATTCCACTGGTCCCGCGCCTGGTCAAGCTCTTCTTCGTATCTCCGCCAAATGTCTGAACCGCAAGCATCAAGAGCTTCGGTGGCCGAAACAGCCGCTTTTCGGATAATGATTGCATTTTCTTTAGTGGTGATTTCCAGTTGGTCTCCCGGCTGAATTTTCAATCTCTTTCGAATGGCCACCGGAAGAACAATTTGTGATTTACTGCTAAGTTTGGCTAACGGCATATCCGACCCCCTTTTGTCTTACCTCAAAGTAAAGCTATATTTCCGCGGAGTCAAGTTTTTAACCTATGGTGCTTCTTGTGCAAGGGGAAGCCGGATAAATAGGGGCACTAAGCGTTTGGTGAATCGAACCCATAGCCGATGTAAACTATCGGATCGCCGGGAACAAATTTAACACTTGCCCGGTGATCTCATCCACAACCTGTTGAAGCCAGACAGTGCCCTGCAAGGCCTCCCCGGCATCAAGGCTTTTGATCACATCGATGTAGGTGGGACCGATGCTATCGATTTTTCGAAGGACGATCGACAAAAATGCCTTGTTTTCAAAAGTCTCTATACTATCTAAACTACGGCGAATCAGATCACCGGCCTGATCTCGGTTGCCAATCAGTTGATTTTTTTGATTGATGAGGTCGCTCGACGCGCTGTCGCCCATTTGCTGCCGATAAAGCGTTTTGGATTCGTCCAGCTTTTCACAAAAGGAGGTAAAACGTTGGATGCGCTCATCAATGGCCAGCCGCAAGGTGTCAATTAATCCCTCATGGAGCGACTGCGGAAATCGTTCTCCGACGAATTGGCGACGGACGTGGGTGTACCAGCTCATCAAAGCCACCAGGTTGGCCATATAAACGATGTTGTTAAACGCCTGGCGCTTGACATTCCGGTATATGCCCTTGGAATAGGGCACGCTGCCCCCCCTGCCCCCACCTTCAATGATCAGCCGGCCCGGCTTGAGCTGATCTTTGCGATAGATCGAACCCGCAGCAATCACTGTTCCGTAGGCAATGCGGCAGGGTCCCACCAATCCCCCCTGACCGCCTAAAAAAATGGGGGGCTGGTTAAGCATCACCCCATTGGGAACGTCCCCGATCAGTGAAGCCGTGGCCTTGTCCTGATTGGGGGTATAGTTGAAATGAATGTAGGAACTGCCGACTTCGCTGTGGTCCTTCCGGCTGCTGCCGCCAGCCATCAAACAATCGCAAAAATTGATCAGGCTGCCCAGGGTAACAAATGGAAACAGGATGGTCTGCTTCAACCCGACGGTGTGGGCGATGCTGGCCCCTTCCTCCAAAATGGTTCCCTGGCGCACATGCGCCCCCAATCCACAACTGGCATCGGCCAGAAAAACCGCCTCACTGAAAAAGCCGCCCTTGAGTGCTGCGCGCGGACCGACATGACAGTTATCAAGGGTAGCGGGCCCCTCGGCACCGATCCGGACACCTGGAGCGATAAACGTTCGCGATCCTTGGATCCGCGTTCCCGGATAGAGCACGACCCCTTCACCGGCGATGCGATTGACATCCACCTCATCGCCAATAACCACGCCGTGGGGGTCGGGAACCCTGGCACCCTTTTTCACAATCTGCTGCAATTTATCCATTTTACGTCTGCGCCTACGCCTTCAAATCGACTTCCTTCAGATCGATCCTGAACCGTTTAAGAAACAATCCCCGTCGCCGGCAATAATCCTCAACCGCCGCATGGGATGGCCGGTTGCGCCCATCCGCGTCATCGAACGAAACCAGAACACCGCCCACCTGATGCTGGCTGTGAATCCGGTCCATCTCAGCCAAAGTGCCCAGTATCGGATACCCCTGGATCTTTTTTCCCTTTTTCAACACATCGTCATCCACGAAACCCACCGGCTTGACGTTCAAGCGCTTGTTGTTCAAAATTTCACGCAGCAACAGCTCCCCTCCCCTGCCCGCGCCGTAGATGACCACGTTGTCACCGGACAGGGTTTTGCGGTTCTGGGTTTCGATAAACAACCGAAACGACCCTCTGACGCCCAGCAATAGGCCGGTGGTGAGCAACGCGTCGATAAAGAAAATCCCTTTGGAAAAGTCCTCGAAACGATAAATGAGGGTCACGGCCGCCACAGACACCAGCGTGCCCGCAAAGGATGCGCGTACATAGAGAAACACATCATTGGTGCTCAAATACCCCCACATGCCGCGATAGATGCCCATTGCGTAAAAGAC
Organism: Desulfosarcina sp.; assembly: GCF_046496365.1. Lineage (GTDB taxonomy): Bacteria > Desulfobacterota > Desulfobacteria > Desulfobacterales > Desulfosarcinaceae > Desulfosarcina. Next base: position 5,449 of record NZ_JAWOHB010000070.1, on the reverse strand, counting down.
CAACAGCTTACAGGCGATCACGGCCGGCAGTGAGTTTAAAAAGACTTTAAAATAATAAGCAAAAACAGGTCCATCGAAACGCAGGCGATAGGCCAGGTAATACGAAAAAGCCACCAGAACGAGATCGAGCATCACCAGCAGCAGTTGGCGCTTATAGGTCAGCTCCAGCAGCACCGGGGTGAATTGCCGGTTGCGCAGCACCGAAAACTCTTTTTCCGGATAGACCCTGAGCTGCGACAGGTAGATGCCCATCAGGGCAATGGCCGTGACCACCGGCACGATCACGACCGGCGAGGTCAGGCTGTCGCTGCGGCTTACAATGACCGCCGCCAGTCCGGCCGCGCAACCGGTTCCGTATAAAAACAGCACGGCGCTTTTTTCCGAAAAACCCATCAGGACCAGCCGGTGCGAGGTGTGGTCCCTCCCGCCGGTGGAGGCTTTGCGACCGCTCAAGAGGCGAATGGCCGTTACCAGGGTAGTGTCGAGGATGGGGACCAGCAGCATCAGGATTGGCACGGCAAAGCGCATAAAAGGGGTCGATGAGGGTGTTTCCGCATAACCCAAGGCCAACACGCTGATACTGAATCCGATCACCAGACTGCCGCAGTCCCCCATGAAAATCTTGGCCGGATTGAAGTTGTAAAAAAGAAACCCGCCCAGGGCTCCGGCCAGAACAAGGGCCACCAGAAAAGGTTCCCGCGCCAATGGATGGAAGAGCACCGCCAGGGCCACACAGGCCACGAGCCCCACCCCGGCGCAAAGCCCGTCCATGTTGTCGATCAGGTTGAACGCATTGGTAATACCGACGATCCACAGCAAGGTCACCATCGTATCCAGGGTCAGCGAGGTGAACCAGTGCAGCCTGAAACCTAAGAACACCACCAGGGCGGCCGCCAGGATCTGAGCAATCAGTTTGTTGTGCGGTTTGATGCTGCGAAAATCATCAAACAAGCCCACGGCGAAAAGAAAGGCGGTACCCAGCAGGATCACGGCCCCGGCCGAAGGAACACCACCGGTGGCATCCGCTTTAAAAGTATGCTTGAAAACCGTTTCCAGGTCGCCAACAAACAGCAGCGGAACCGCCATGGCGATGAAAATAGCAATTCCACCCATCAGCGCTGTGGATTTTTTGTGCCAGCGGTCACTGGACGGATGGGCCATCCAGCCCCTGTTTAAAGCAACCTGGCGAACAATAGGGGTCAACAGGGCAGCCAACCCCAGGGAGAAGGAAAAGTATATAATCGGTTCAATTGTCATCCGCAATGATCATACCCATGGCAGTTGGAAGCCGTTAAACCCCATCCGTGCGCTTTCGCATGTAATTCACCACCCGGGTCAAAATGGCATCCAAACTGGTTTTGGGATCGAACCCGATCAGCGCGTTGATCTTCTCGATGCCCGGCACCCGACGCTGCATATCCTCGAAATCCTTGCCGAAGGCCTGGTCGTAAGGGATGAATTGAAGCTCGGACGAGGACCCGGTGGCGGCCAGAATCCGTTGGGCCAACGCCAGAATCGAAACCTCCTCCCTCCCGCCCACGTTGAACACCTGACCGAAGGCCTCCTCGATTTCCACCATGCGCATAAAGGCCCAGACCACATCCTTGACATCGGTGAAGGTCCGCGTCTGGTTGCCGTCCCCATAGATCGTCAACGGCTCGCTTCGCAGGGCCTGGCCCACCAACCGCGGAATGACCATGCCGTAGCTGCCGGTCTGACGCGGGCCCACCGTGTTGAACAGGCGGGCGACGGTTACCTGCAGACCGGTCGTGCGGAAATAGGCCAGGGACATGAATTCGTCCATCAACTTGGACGCCGCATAACTCCAGCGAAATTTGCTCGACGGGCCGTAAATGATATTGTCCGTCTCGATCAAGGGCGCATGGGTGTGCTTGCCGTAGACCTCCGAGGTCGACGCGATCAGCACCCGCTTTTTAAACTTGTTGCACAACTCCAGTACAATCTCGGTGCCCTGGATGTTGGTCGTGATCGACTCCATCGGATTGTTGAGTATGTACTCCACCCCCACGGCCGCGGCCAGATGGTGGACCACCTCGCAGGTGCCCACCAGTTCCATCATGATGTCGCGGTTCATGATCGTATCGATGTGCACGAACAGCCGCCGGTGATAGGCGCCCTTCTGTTTCAGGTGGGCGACGTTGTCCAGCGAACCGGTCGAAAGATCATCGATGATATACACTTCATCGCCGTTTTCCAGATAGGCTTCCGCCAGATGGGACCCGATAAAGCCGGCGCCGCCGGTGATCAGAATGCGCATGCTACCCCCGTTCTCCGGTAAGGTTGTCGGTCGAATGAAGTGAGTGGCCCTCTTTTACCTGAAATGAGCCGTCAAGGCAATTGTGTTCTGCAGGGCCGAATCAATCCGCACAAGCGTGGCGCGCATGGCTCAAACGAGCCATTTTTCCCGCCACATTTCCCACATCAGCAAGGACCAGAGCCGATGCCGGTGGTTGCCTGACCCAGCCATGTGCTCATTTAAGATGGTGTCGACGAAATCGGGATCGAACCGGCCTTCGTTTCTTAAATGGGCCGGGGACAGATAATCCTTCAACAGATGATTCAGGTCTTTTCGCAACCAGTCAGCGATTGGAACGCCAAATCCCATTTTGGGTCTTTCGATCAGCTCACCGGGGATATATCGACATAGCAGTTTGCGCAGGAGATATTTGCCCCTTCCATTGCGATACTTTAAATCGACCGGCAACCGGGCCGAGAATGCGACGACCCGATGATCCAGCAACGGCACTCTGACTTCCAGACTGGCGGCCATGCTGGCACGGTCCACTTTTGTCAGCATGTCATCGGGCAGATAGGTCTGCTGATCGACAAGCATCATTCGGCGGATGGCGTCCAGATGTCCAGTTGCATCAAATACATGGTCATAGGTGCTGGGTGGGACCCCCTGTCCGGTCAACTGGCGGATGTCATCCTCAGCCCAAGTGCAAACCGCCATCCGATACAGTTCGGCCAGTTCCGTCTGGCTCATCTGACTGACGATTTTGGACCATTTGTCGGAGAAATTTTCTACCTGCAGCCATTGGGGAAGGCCGCTGCGAAACGCTGAATAAATTCGCGACAGGCTGGTTGCCGGGATCTTTTCAACCCCTTCTCTAAGAAGATTGATAACTGCAGAGGGCAGGCGCTTCACCCAGCGGGCCATGTTCGCGGTTATCCAGTATCTTGCGTACCCGGCGAATTGTTCGTCCCCGCCATCTCCGGACAACGCTACCGTGACCTGACCGCGCGTCAGTTTGCTGACCAAATAGGTTGGGATCGCCGATGAGTCGGCAAACGGCTCGTCGAAAATTTCAGGCAGCTGAGGAATGACTTGCAAGGCGTCCCGGGCTGACACGTAAAGCTGTGTGTGCTCGGTACCCAGATGGTCGGCAATTCTGCGTGCCCAGGGAGCCTCGTCGTAGCCATCTTCCTCAAAACCGATGCTGTAGGTGCGCACTGGCGATTGATTCAATTTCTGCATCAGGGCAACAACGATGGAAGAATCCACTCCGCCGCTGAGCATCGCCCCCAAAGGGACATCGCTGACCAGACGGTCGGAAACGGCTTGGACGAGCAGTTCATCCAGGCGTGACAGGGATTCCTCTTCGCTGGATGGCTCCGGGGCAGGTGCGTCCCGATCGAGGCCCGGTATCCGCCACCACTGCCGGGTCGTCACGTTTTTACCGTCGAAAAGTAGAAAATACCCAGGTTGGAGCTTGAAGGTATTTTCGAAGATCGTTCTTGGCACCGGAACATATTGGTAGTGAAGATAGAGAGAAAATGCGTCCGAGTCCACCCGGCGTTGGAACCTGGAAAAAGCCATCAACGCTTTCAACTCGGACCCAAACAGAAATTGTCCATCGGAATAGGAATAGTACAGGGGCTTGATACCCAATCGGTCGCGTGCGGCAAAGAGTCTGCGATTGGTTTTATCCCAGATGGCAAAGGCGAACATGCCGATGAATTTGTGTAGACAGTCGAGACCCCATTGCATGTATGCCTTCAAGACCACTTCCGTGTCGCCGGTACTCTTGAACCGATGACCGGCGGTGATCAGCTCACTTTTTACCTGCAGGAAGTTATACACTTCGCCATTGAAGACGATTACGGTATCTCCATCGTCGCTGACCATGGGTTGATGACCAGCAATCGAAAGATCGATGATGGAAAGCCGTCGATGCGCCAGCGCCAAACCCCATGATTCGTCAAAATAAAGGCCCTGGTCGTCAGGTCCGCGGTGGGATAATACGGATGCAGCTTTGGTGAGATCGATTTTTAGCCGGTTAAAATGGCGCTTGGAGACGAAGCCCACAATGCCGCACATAGTTGCCTCGCTTTGTTTTTGGTCATGCGATCCTTGAGGAGCGGGATTTTTTTTCGATTCGGTTGACAATCACCTCTTGGCCTAGGACCGATAATCCGGTAGAAGCGTTGTGCAGTCAACTCAAGAATTAGAACCGGACGGAGTTTCCGACATGAATCGTTCCTCCTCCCTGACCCGATCTCCGCTGCTGGTAAAAAACACCCTATTGAACCTGTTGGGCTACGGGTCCCCGTTGGTCGTGGCGGTGTTTTCCATCCCGAAGATCGTCGCTGGAATGGGTACCGACCGCTTCGGCATCCTCACCCTGGCTTGGGTGTTGATCGGATATTTCGGGCTGCTGGATCTGGGATTGGGCAGAGCCCTTACCCTGGTCGTGGCCGAAAAACTCGGCGCTGACCAGACGACGGATATTCCTGGGACGATCTGGACCGCCCTGTTTGCAATGCTGCTGGTCGCCATCACCCTGGGCACAACGGTAATCGTATGCAACCACTGGATGGTCTACGACATTCTCAAGGTACCGATCTATCTCCAAACAGAGGCCTATCGAGCCTTTTTCCTCTTGGCGGCATTCATACCTGTCGTCGTGGTGAGCGTCGGTTTTCGCGGCATACTGGAAGCCTACCAGCGTTTTGACCTGGTCAATATCGTGCGCATCCCACTGGGCGTCTTTTCATTTGCGGCACCCTTAGCCGTGATCCCTTTTTCCGTCAACCTGACGACGGTGATCCTGGTGCTATGCATCGGGCGTATGGCCGCTGCCGGGATCCAATTCTTATTTTGCTGCAGGATTATTCCCGGTCTAATAGGAGCTTTTTCGATTGAAACCAGACAGTTCCGGATGCTGATGAAATTCGGTGGTTGGATGACCGTTACCAATATCATCAGTCCCTTGATGGTTTATGTGGACAGACTATTTATCGGTGCAATGGTTTCGATAACCGCGGTGACCTTCTATGCAACGCCCAGTGAGGTGATCACCAAATTGACCCTTGTGTCAGGCGCTTTGATGAGTGTTCTCTTCCCGGCTATTTCGTCAAGCTTCAGGGTTGATCGTCAGCGTAGCGCCCACCTTCTGGAGCAGGGATTGAAAACCATTTTTTTTGG
>NZ_JAWOHB010000007.1:0-13824 GCF_046496365.1 Desulfosarcina sp. | reverse complement strand
ATGAACCTCGCCGTGGTGTACGGCCTCGCGCTCATCGCCGTGGCGATGGTGCTGGCGCTGGTCTACATGAAACTTTGCCGCAAACCCGCTTAAGGAGACCCGTATGATTCACGAAACCTCATGGATGGCCGTCGGGGTCTTCCTGTTCTTCGCGGGGTCGGTCCTCGCCATCAGCTTCTACCTCGGCGCTCGGGCCCGTTCCGCGAGCGGCTACTTCGCGGCCGGCGGCAGCATCCACTGGGCGGTCAACGGCGTGGCTTTCGCGGGCGACTACCTGTCGGCCGCCTCGTTCCTCGGCATCTGCGGGATGATCGCGTTCTTCGGCTACGACGGGTTCCTGTACTCGATCGGCTACCTTGCCGGCTGGATCGTGGCGCTGTTCATCATCGCCGAGCCGCTCAAGCGGCTGGGACGCTTCACTTTCGCCGACGCGCTGGACAACAAGTTCAACTCGCGCGGCATCAAGCTGGCCGCGGCGATCAGCACGCTGGTGGTGAGCTGCTTCTACCTGATCCCGCAGATGGTCGGCGCCGGCGCGCTGATCCAGCCGCTGCTGGGCTTCCCGCACTACGTGGGCGTCATCACCGTCGGGATCGTGGTGACCCTGATCGTGACCACCGCCGGGATGGTATCGACAACCTGGGTACAGTTCATCAAGGGCGGGATGCTGGTGCTGCTTTGCACCCTGATGACGGTGATGCTGCTGGTACGCGGGGTGACCACCAAGCCGGTGGACTCGCAGGGCAGAGAGGTCCGGATCTTCCGCACCGAGGTTCCAGTGGAGGCTGTGACCGGCGCCGTGGGCGCGGTGGTGCTGCCCGCGGAGGGCGAATGGGCCGGCAAGCCCTACATGCGCGTGCGCGACGCGGCCGGGGTGGTCGCGGTCTGGCGGATAGAGGGCGGCGTGCTGTCGGAGACGCAGACCCTCAGCGTGTTGGGCGACGGGCGCCGGCTGGCCAACGGGCTGCCGCGCGGCAAGGGCGAGGGCGAGGGCGACCTGCTGCCGGTGGGCTACGCCAGCGAGCTGCCGGGCGGCGTCGGCATGCAACGCGTATAGACCGCACAAGGAGCATCAATCATGGGACTTTACGACTTTTCCCTTTATGACCTGATCCACCGCAACGGCCAGTGCTTCAGGAACCGTCCGGCGTGGTTCGAAGCCGACACCGACACGATGACAACCTTCGGGCAATTCCAGTCACAGGTTGAGCGGCTGGCGGCAGGTCTGCAGCATGCCGGCATCCAAAACGGAGACCGGATCGGCGTGGTGGGAAAAAACAGCCTGGCCTTTTTTCAACTGTACGGTGCCGCGGCTGCACTGGGAGCCATCGTGCTGCCCATCAACTGGCGTCTTTCCGCCGATGAGGTCGCCTTCAACCTCAACGATGGTGAACCGGTCATGGTATTTGCCGATGATGAATTCGGAAGCATGGTGGCGGGCATGCAAAATCGTCTCCCCACGGTGAAGCGCCTGGTCAACCTGACCGACACCGGCCCGTTGGAGGCCCTGGATGGATTGATGGCTGGCACCCCCTTTCATGCCCGTCCGGTCGAAGCCGACAACGGCCTGGTCATCATCCACACCGCAGCCGTGGCCGGAAGACCTCGGGGTGCCCTGCTGAGCCATGCCAACCTGCTGTGCGCCAGCCTGCACCTCAATTACTGCTTCGGCCTGTCATCCGCCGGCATCCACCTCAACCTGCTGCCCCTTTTTCATGTGGCCGGTCTTTTCATGGCCGTCAATGCCTTTCATGCCGGGGCATTGAACGTCAATATGAGCAAGTTTGACGCCGACCAGGCCGTGGAACTGATCCAGGCCAAGCGGGTTTCGGTGTGCTTCGACTTCTCTCCGATTCTCGGATCCATTCTCGACGCGCGGCAAAAACAAAATGCCGATATTTCATCACTGCAATCCGTCATGGGTCTGGATGCGCCGGACACCATCCAACGCTATCAGAAGACCACAGGCGGTACATTCTACAATATGTATGGTCAGACGGAAACCTCCTGCCTGACCAGCATGGGGCGCTACGACGACCGCCCCGGTTCAGCCGGACGGCCGATCCCCCTGGGGCGGGTGGAACTGGTGGATGAAGCGGACAATCCGGTGCTGGCCGGTCAGGTGGGCGAGATCACCCTCAAAGGCCCAATGGTATTCAAAGGGTACTGGCGACTGGATGCGGACAATGCCCATACCTTCCGCAACGATCGGCATCACACCGGCGACCTGGGCCGCTTCGACGAGGAGGGTTTCCTGTGGTACGCCGGCCGCAAGCCGGAAAAGGAGTTGATCAAACCCGGCGGCGAGAACGTCTATCCCGCGGAAGTGGAAAAGGTCATCCTGGAGCACCCGGCGGTGGCACAAGCGATGGTGTTCGGGGTGCCGGATCCCAAGTGGAAAGAGGGCATCAAAGCGGTCTGTGTGCTGAAAAGCGGCCGGCAGCTTACCGGCAAGGAGCTGATCGAATTCGTCGGCAGCCGCATTGCCCGCTACAAGAAACCCCAATATGTGCAGTTTGTGAACTCGCTGCCGGAGAAAAATGGCGCCGTCGACCGGGAGGCCGCCAAGACCCTATACGGAGGTGAACAAACCCCCAAGGCATGACGCTGTTAACAACAGCAACGACAATTAAACACCCCAAACCGACAAGGGCTGCTTTTCGCACCCATACCGCCATCCCCGCGGACAACCCTCGCCAGAGGGGCCCCCTCCCGTAAAGATTTTTGGCCTTTAGTATTTTCCGAGTGCAGCAACCATGCTATGAGGACCCGAACAAGACCTCAGCGGCGTTGCGGCGCCGCGAGATCGAACCCTCCCCGCGGCAAGCCGCGGGGAATGCGATCGCTGTCGCGGTTCAAACAAGCCTGAAAGGGAAATCATGCAACCCATGTTTTTCAAAAATGTGGCCATTGAAGCGGTGGACTGTGCCCTGCCGACAACCATCATCACCTCTGCCGACATCGAAGCGCAGCTTTCGGCCGCCTTGGAACGCATGGGCATCAAGCCTGGTCTGATCGAAGGGCTGACCGGCATCCGGGAACGCCGGTTCTGGGCCGCCGACCAGCAGGCCAGCGACGTGGCCACCCTGGCCGCCGAAAAGGTGTTGGAGAAGACCGGGATTCCCCGGGAGGCCATCGGCTGCCTGATCTCCACCTCAGTCTCCAAGGACTATATCGAGCCTTCCGTCGCCAGCCTGGTTCACGGCAACCTGGGGCTGGCCGATCATTGCATCAACTATGACATCGGCAATGCCTGCCTGGGTTTCGTCAACGCCATGAGCAGCATGGGCATGATGATCGACGCCGGTCTGGTTGATTACGGCCTCATCGTAGATGGAGAAAATTCCAGGGAGGTGGTGGAAGCAACCATCGAACGGTTGAGGAAACCGGATGCCCGACCGGAAGCATTCAGAGATCAGTTCGCCACCCTCACCCTGGGGTCCGGAGCGGTGGCCATGATCGTGTGCCGGCGCGACCTTTGCACATCAGGCCATGTGCTCAACGGATCGGTGACCCGGGCCGCCACCCGCCACAGCCGCCTCTGCCTGGGCCAACGCGATTATATGACCGCCGATGCCTCCAAGGTACTCCTTTTTGGCGTGGAGCTGGCCAAAAACACCTGGAACCTGGCCTGCAGCACCCTGAAAAACTGGAGCGATGCACAGATCGATGCCTACATGCCCCACCAGGTCAGCCAGCGAAACATGGACGTGCTCAACGAAAAATTGGGGCTGACCCCGGAAAAACATTATCTGAACTTCCCTGTTTTAGGCAACATCGGTCCGGCAGCTGTCCCCATCAGCTTGTGCCAGGCGGCGGAATCCGGACACATCCGAACAAACGATCACGTGGCGCTTATGGGTATCGGCAGCGGCCTTAACTGCTCAATGATGAGTGTCGCCTGGTGAGCGTACGTTCCCGAACCCATTGGCATTTCCATGGCTGTCAGCCGCTTGGTTCTTTTTTTATCGGCCCGCGATAGGCCTTACTGGTCAATCCGTATTTGCGCATCTTGTAGTGAATCAGTTGTCGCGAAACATTCAGCATCCGTGCGCTTGCAGATACATTGCCACCGGCCGCCCTCAGGGCGCCATCGATCATCTTCAGCTCCTGTTCCTGCCGCTGTTCACGGAGATCCCCCGCACGGATAACAGGTTTCGCCGCGTCAACCTTGAACATTTCGGTTCCTACGGTCGCTTTTTTTGCGGAGCGATCCACCGGCATCATTTGCAGCGGCGGACCTTCATCGCGAATCTGATGCAAAAGCAGATGGGGGGGCAGGTGGGAGATGCGCAGCGTCGTATCCGGCCCGATGGTGTTCATGGCCCCTTCAATGAGGTGTTCGAGTTCACGGACGTTTCCCGGCCAGTGATAGCTTCTGAAAAAGTGCATGACCGGTTCACTGACGCCGTCTACCTGCTTACCCAGAGCCAGATTGTTTTTATAGATGAAATGACGCGTCAGGGTCTCGATCCCTTCAGGCTGTTCACGCAAGGGGGGGATGGGGATGTATACCACAGCCAGTCGATAATAAAGATCCATGCGCAATTGCCGATCCCGAATGGCCTTATGGGCCGGTATGTTCACGGAACTGATGACTTTGACGTCTATGGACACTTCGGTAAATGCACCGACGCGCCGAATTTTTCGCTCCTGAAGTACCCGCAGCAGTTTGGATTGCAGCGCAATGGGCATCGAATTGATTTCATCCAGAAAAAGCGTGCCGCCGTTGGCCTGCTGGAAAAGCCCCTGCTTGTCCACGGCACCGGTAAATGCCCCTTTTACCGTCCCGAAAAGCAGCCCCTCCAGCAGCGTGTCCGGGATGGCCGCACAGTTGATTCCCACAAATGGATTGTCTTTGCGGGGGCTGCAGTTGTGAATGCTCTGGGCAAACATCTCCTTACCCGATCCGGTTTCTCCCAACAGCATTACCGGGGAGCTGCTCTGGGCAGCCAGGCGGGCCATCGTCACGGCGTGCAAAAAGGTTTTATCCACACCGACGATATCGGTAAACCGGTATCGGGTGCCGTTGGCCAATTCCGGCGGGGTATTGGGGGAGAGGGTAGAAAAACCGGCCATCACCTTTTCCAGCAGGTTGTAGTTTTTTACAAAACAGATGGCGCCCACCAGCACACCGTTGCAGTGCAGGGGGAAGACACTGTGGATGGTGTTGACCAGCTTGCCTTTGTGGGTCCGGTAAAAAAAGATCCGGCCGACAACGGGTGCGTTGGCTTCCAGGCACATGCAAATCATGCTGTCACGCCACTCCAGTTGATAAATTTCCGCCACCCGCTTGCCGATGACTTTTCCTGGCCGGAGATCGTCAATGGCCGCCTGGGTTTCATTGTAGAAAAGAATACATCCGCGGGTATCCGTAATCAGGACGCCCTCATCAAAAGCATCCAGCACCGGAAAAAAATCCAGGTCCCCAAGGTCCCGAAGAAAGGTTGGCTTCGATGGTCGATCAGACACGGTGTGCCTCCATGGGTAATGGTCAAAACAAGGGTTGCATTGCCCGGAATATATGTAAAAAAAATAGGCGATGAAAACATTTTTTCAAATTAATATGTAATATTTTTTGTCACTTCAAGAATTCAATCAGACCCGATGCTGTCAATCGATTCCCGGCTGTTTAGCGTGCCCGTTTTCGTCCAGAGATGTTTTTCCTTTATTAACTGATGATTACGAAAAATTTTTCAGCCCGACGCCGCGGTTGAGCCCTTTGCGAACGCTTTTTTGCATGCCGACCCTTGATGGCATGCAAACTGCTCTGTAAGCGGTATTCACACGCCGCCAACCATCGCAACAAGGAGGATTGCCCATGTATGATCGCATGCAAACGCTCACGAAGGACCAGATGACACGGATTCACGAGGCTTCCATGGCGCTGTTGTCCAGTGTCGGTGTAGCCTTCAATGAACCCGAAGCCCTGGAGATTTTTACCTCCAACGGATTCAAGGTGGACGGGAAAACAGTTTTCATGACCGAGACCCAGGTTCAAAAAGCCCTTGAAACCACCCCCCCACGATTTACGGTGCGCGCAAGAAATCAGGAAAAAAGCGTCGCTGTGGGCGAGGACGATTTCGTTTTTGCACCCGGTTACGGTGCGCCCTTCATCTCCCTGCCGGACGGCAGTCAGCGGGGGGCGACCATGGCGGATTATGACAATTTCTGCAAATTGATCCAGACATCCAAAACCATCGACATGAACGGGTTCATGATGGTGGAACCCGGGGATGTATCACCTGAAACCGCCCATCTGGACATGATTTTCTCCAATATCGTGTTGTGCGACAAACCCTTTATGGGAAGTCCGGTATCCAAACAGGGCGCCCGGGACTGCGTTGAGATGGCATCCATCATATGGGGCGGCGAAGACAAGCTTGCCGCTGCGGGACCGGTTTCGGTGTCCCTGATCAATTCCCTGTCCCCGCTCCAGTTTTCCGACGAGATGGCCGGCTCCCTGATTGAACTGGCCCGGGCAAACCAGGCCTGCGTGATTGCCTCTCTGATCATGGCGGGCTCATCCGGACCGGTGACCCTCTCCGGGGTGTTGGCATTGCAGAATGCCGAGATTCTGGCAGGCATCACCCTGGCGCAGCTTGTCAATCCCGGTGCACCGGTCGTCTATGGATCCACATCCTCGGCGATGGATATGCGCACCGGCGGGTTGGCCATCGGCTGCCCCGAGCTCTCCATGGTGGTTTCGGCGACTGCGCAGATGGCACGCTTCTACAAGCTTCCCAGCCGCAGCGGCGGAAGCCTTACCGATGCCCATTTTCCGGATGCACAAGCCGCGGGAGAATCCACACTGGCCCTGTCTACAGCCGCCCGCAGCGGAATCAACTTCATTCTCCATTCGGCAGGCATCCTGGGGTCTTACATTGCCATGAGCTTCGAAAAATTTCTGTTTGATGAAGAGATGTGCGGAATCATCCGCAAGCTGATCAAGCCCATCGACATAACCGATGAGGCCATCGATGTAGACATGATTAAAACCGTGGGCATCGGCGGCCAGTACCTGACCCAGCCCAAAACTTTCAAACTTTGCCGGACGGAGTTCTACATGACCGATTTTTTTAACCGGCAGAATTATGCCGGCTGGAAGGCTGCCGGTTCCCAGCGCATTGATCAGGCCGCTTCCGAAAGTCTGAGCCGCCGGTTAGCCGCCTATGAAAAACCCCCCATCGATCCGGATGTGGAAACCGCTTTGGCTGCATATGTCTTACGGCGTAAGAATAAATCTTGACGCCAAACATCAGTTGACCTATGGATCGGGCTCAATATAAATTTCAATTATTTTAACTGAAATATTATAACGTTAAGAACATAGAGCGCCAATATTTTTAAAACCCAATCATTCAAACTCAGGAGGATTACTTATGACCACCCAGGACATTTTCAACGCAGTGCTGGCATTTGACGAGGAAACGGTTAAGGCCAAGACCCAGGCGGAGCTGGACGGCGGTACAGACATTGGGACGATCCTCAACGACGGCCTGATCAGCGCCATGGATGAGGTCGGCGAGCGCTTCAGCTCAGGGGAGCTGTTCGTGCCCGAGATGCTCATGGCCGCCCAGGCCATGAAGGCCGGCCTGAAGATCCTCAAGCCCCACCTCAGCGCCGGCCAGAGCAAGAGCAAGGGCGTCGTGGTCATCGGCACGGTCAAGGGGGACCTGCACGACATCGGCAAAAACCTGGTTTCGATGATGATGGAGGGGGCCGGGTTCGAGGTAGTCGACCTGGGAGTGGATGTGGAAAGCGAGAAATTCGTCAAAACGGCAGCGGAAAAAAGCGCCGACGTGATTGCCCTGTCGGCGCTGTTGACCACGACCATGCCGTCCATGGAGAGCACGGTCAAGGCGGTCAAGGAAGCCGGTATGGCCACGCGTACAATCATCGGCGGCGCGCCGGTGACCCAGGCCTTTGCCGACCAGATCGGTGCCGATGGCTACAGTGCCGACGCCCCGGGGGCGGTTAAGCTGGTCAAGCAGCTGGTTGCGTAGGACTGCGGCCCGAAGGATCCCGGGAGCGGCATCTTGACGCGATAACCGGTTGTCCGTCACGGCCAGATGCCGCTCCAACGTTATTTGGAGCCACTGGGCGCCAGTGGCCTGAACAGGAGAATATCGCCATGATTATCATCGGAGAACTGATCAACGCCAGCCGCAAGGCCATCAAGGCGGCCATCGAAGGCCAGGATGCAGCGGCGATCCAGCAGGTGGCCAGGGACCAGGCCGAAGCCGGCGCGGATTACATCGACGTCAACGCAGGAATTTTCGTGGGCAAGGAGCCCGCATACCTCAAGTGGCTGGTGGAAACCGTCCAGCAGGTCACCGACAAGCCCTGCGCCATCGACAGCCCGGACCCGGCGGCCATCGAGGCGGCCCTTGGCGCTCATCGGGGCGTACCCATGATCAATTCGATCTCGCTGGAAAAGGAGCGCTACGACAAACTCATGCCCATCCTGGCCGGCACGGACATGAAGGTGATCGCCCTGTGCATGAGTGACGCGGGCATGCCCCAGACCGTGGACGACCGCATGAAGATCGCCGACGAACTGGTGGGCGGACTGCTCAAAAACAACGTCAAGCTGGAGAACATTTTCGTGGACCCGCTGGTGCAGCCGGTCTCGGTGGACAAGACCTTCGGGGTCGAGTTCATCAACGCCATCGAACGGATCGTGATGACCTTTCCCGGCATCCACACGGCCTGCGGGCTGAGCAACATCAGCTACGGGCTGCCGGCACGCAAGTTCATGAACCAGACCTTCATGACCATGGCGATCGCCAAAGGGCTTGACGGGGCGATCATCAACCCGCTGGACAAGCGCATGATGGCCACCATCATCGCCGCCGAAGCCCTTGCCGGCAGGGACAACTTCTGCATGAGTTACCTCAAGGCATTTCGCGCCGGCATGTTCGAAGGATAACTGATTTAAAGAACCGGTCTCGCCCCTAAACGGGCCCGGTTCTTCTTTTGCCTTTTTGGGCACCCCAAAACCGCCCCCCTCTTTTTCGCCGCCGAAAAGCCGTGTTCAAACCCATATAAAATATGCTAACATATCGTCCTGATTAACCATCTTTACCCCATACACCCCAATCATTGAGAGGAAAGAAGATCCATGAGCACCGAGCCCAATAAAGTGATCTATTCCATGATGCGTGTCAGCAAGTTCTACAATAAAAAACCGATTATTCAGGACATCTCATTAAGCTACTTCTATGGTGCCAAAATTGGTGTGCTGGGCCTTAACGGGTCCGGCAAAAGTACCCTGCTGAAAATCATGGCCGGCGTGGACACGGAATTCAACGGTGAAATCATCCTGTCCAAGGGCTACACCATCGGTTATCTTGATCAGGAGCCCCTGGTCGATGAAACCAAAACCGTACGGGAAATCGTTCAACAGGGTGTTCAAGAGACCGTTGACCTGCTAGACGAATTCAACCTGATCAATGAACGCTTTGCCCAGCCCATGTCCGACGATGAAATGGACAGATTGATCCAACGCCAGGGCGAAGTTCAGGAGAAGCTCGACCACCTGGATGCATGGGATCTGGACTCCCGGCTGGAAATGGCCATGGACGCCCTGCGATGCCCGCCCGGAGACACCCCGGTGAACATCATCTCCGGTGGCGAACGCCGCCGGGTGGCCCTGTGCCGGCTGCTGCTCAAAACACCCGACATCCTGCTCCTGGACGAACCCACCAACCACCTGGATGCCGAGTCGGTTGCCTGGCTGGAACAGCATCTTCGGCAGTACGCCGGCACTATCATCGCCGTCACCCACGACCGCTATTTTCTCGATAACGTGGCCGGCTGGATATTGGAACTGGACCGGGGCCACGGCATCCCCTGGAAAGGCAACTACAGCTCCTGGCTGGAACAAAAACAGAGCCGCCTGGCCAACGAGGAGAAATCGGAGAGCGAACGCCAGAAAACACTTAAGCGTGAATTGGAGTGGATCCGCATGGCGCCCAAAGGCCGCAGGGCCAAATCCAAGGCGCGTATCACCTCCTATGAAAAGTTGCTGGAGCAGGCCAACGAAAGTTTGGCCAAAGATCTGGAAATCTACATTCCACCCGGCCCGCGCCTTGGCGATATGGCCATCCAGGCCAAGGGGGTGTCCAAAGCCCATGGAGACAAACTGCTGATGGACAACATGAATTTTTCTCTCCCGCCGGGCGGTATTGTTGGGGTGATCGGCCCTAACGGTGCGGGTAAGACCACCCTGTTTCGCATGATCACCGGTCAGGACCAGCCAGACAGTGGTTCAATCATTATCGGGGATACGGTCAGCCTGGCATACGTGGACCAGAGCCGTGATGTCCTGGACCCGCAAAAAAATATCTGGGAAATGGTTTCGGGTGGTCAGGACACCATTGACCTGGGCAGTCACCAGGTCAACTCCCGGGCTTACGTGGCCCGGTTCAACTTTTCCGGATCCGACCAGCAGAAAAAAGTGGGCCTGCTGTCGGGCGGTGAACGCAACCGGGTGCATCTGGCCCGCATACTTAAATCAGGGGCCAACGTACTGCTGTTGGACGAGCCCACCAATGACCTGGATGTCAACACCATGCGGGCGCTGGAAGAGGCCCTGGAAAACTTCGGTGGCTGCGCGGTGGTCATCAGCCACGACCGCTGGTTTCTCGATCGCATCGCCACCCACATTCTGGCCTTCGAAGGCGACAGTCAGGTGGTCTGGTTCGAGGGCAACTACTCCGACTACGAGCAGGACCGTAAAAAACGATTGGGGGCGGCAGCGGATCAACCCCACCGCATCAAGTACCGGCAGTTGACCAGATAAATATGCGTGCGGAGAATTAAGGCATTGGCACGATCAACCCATTCAATCCGCAAGCGCTGATTCCCGATTCCGGAATGACCGACATGTATTTTCCCTCCGTCAACATCGCTCTGCCCGATTGGGTGGACAGTGCATTGCCCGACCCGGAATATGTCTTTCTCAAGACGGCGGACCGCATGGCTCTGGTGATCGATCTGGCCAGGAAAAATGTCGATGCCGACACCGGTGGGCCTTTCGGCGCTGGCATCTTTGACATGCAATCGGGGCGGCTGGTTGCACCGGGGGTCAACATGGTAATCCCCGGCAACTGTTCGGTGGCCCACGCGGAGACCACGGCCATCATGATTGCCCAGAAGATAATGGGCACCTTCGACCTGGGAGGGGCAGGGATGCCCGCCATGGAATTGGTTTCGAGCACAGAACCCTGTGCCATGTGCCTGGGCGCCGTGATATGGTCCGGTGTAAGGCGGCTGATTTGCGGCGCCCGGGACAGCGATGCCCGTGAGATCGGCTTTGACGAAGGTCCAAAACCGGACGAGTGGATGCTTGAACTTCAAAACCGAGGGATTGCGGTGGTCCGGGACGTGGGCCGAAAAGCGGCCGTGGCCGTACTCCAACATTATGTGAAGCGTGGCGGATGGGTCTATAATGCCCGGCAGACTTTTGGACCATAGGACCCTTACCGGCACCCAGACACCACACAGACGGATTGGCGCCCATGAAGAAACTCAGCAGACGCTTGACCCGATTCGGCGGATTCTTCACCACCACCATCTGGCAGGCACGTCGCGATGAGCAGCCGGCCATCCAGTGGCTGCTGATCCGGCTGATACGAACAATGATTTTATCGTTTCAGGGCTTTACCCGGCACCATGGCCCCCTGCGGGCATCGGCACTTACTTTTTTTTCACTGCTCTCGCTGGTTCCGGTGGTTGCCATGGCTTTCGGCATCGCCAAAGGGTTCGGATTTGAGAGGCGGCTCCAGCAGGAACTGCTGGATCAGTTTTCCGCTCAGCAGGAAGTGGTCACGCAGGTCATCGAATTTGCCCAGAATATGCTCGACAACACCAAAGGCGGCATGATTGCCGGCATCGGCGTCGTCGTCCTTTTCTGGGCGGTCATCAAGGTGCTCGGCAACATCGAAAGTTCCTTCAATCACATCTGGGGGGTTCGCTCACGCAGCTTCATCCGCAAACTGAGTGATTACCTGACCATCATGCTGGTCTGTCCGGTGCTGGTGATTATGTCCGGCAGCGTCACCGTCTTTATCACCTCTCAGGTATCGGCCATCTCCGGGCGGTTCGAATTGCTGCAGATGGTGGGTCCAGCCATATATATGGGGCTAAAACTGCTGCCTTACACCCTGATCTGGATACTGTTCACCCTGATTTATATGGTCATGCCCAATACCCGGGTGCGCTTTGACGGCGCACTTTTGGCCGGGGTAATCGCCGGCTCAGCTTACCAGGCAGTCCAGGCTGCTTACATTCACTTTCAAATCGTCGTGGCCAAGTACAACGCCATATACGGCAGCTTTGCCGCACTGCCCCTGTTCCTGCTGTGGCTGCAGATCAGCTGGTTTATCGTTCTCATCGGCGCCGAGATCTCGCATGCCTACCAGCATTCGGAGCATGTCGATAAAACCGCCGGCGGACGGATGATGAGCATCTCCCAATCCAGACTCCTGGCGTTGACCATCTGCCGCCACGTAGTAAAATTGTTTCACCAGGGCCGGCCGGCACAGACACCAGCGCAGATTGCCGAGGAACTGCTCCTTTCACCCACACTGGTGGACAATCTGGCCGATCTTCTGGTAAAAGGAAACATCCTGGTAAGAATCGACAGTGGTTCGGAGACGAGCGACGCCCTGCAGCCGGCGCGGGATATCGGAAGCCTGACGGTCAACGCCGTAGTTGCCGCCCTCGAGGATGTGGGCAAAAACGATCATGCGCTATCCCAACTGCCGGAGGCGGAAACGCTGTCCGAAACCCTGGCGGCATTGCGATCGGAACTGGATCGATCGGCATCAAATCGGTTGCTTAAGGATATCTGAAAGGCAACTGGACCCATTGGAGATCATCGACCATGGAAAACGTCAATGAAATCGCCCGGATCATCGCCCTGACCATGGGCGCCGCCTGGGCCGCCGGCATCAACCTCTATGCAGCCATCGCCACCCTGGGCATCTTGGGCATCACCGGCAACATGACCTTGCCCCCTGATCTGCAGGTGCTGGCCAACCCCCTGGTAATCGGTGCCGCCTGTCTGATGTTCGCGGTGGAGTTCGTCGCCGACAAAATGCCCGGCGTAGACACCGGCTGGGACACAATTCACACCTTTATACGGATCCCGGCAGGTGCGCTGCTGGCCGCCGGCGCCGTGGGCGAATTGAATCCCGCGGTGAGCCTGGCCGCCGCTCTTTTGGGCGGGACCCTGGCTGCCGGCACCCACAGCATCAAGGCCGGCTCCCGACTGCTCATCAATACCTCACCCGAGCCTTTCACCAACTGGACGGCTTCCATCATGGAGGACTTCATGGTGATCGCCGGCATCTGGACCGCGGTGAACCACCCCCTGGTATTTCTCGTCCTGCTGGCCCTATCCATCCTGCTGATGATCTGGTTGATGCCCAAAATTTGGCAGGGCATAAAATTGCTGGCGGTCAAGGTCAAGCGGCTGTTTACGCCACGGCAAGCGACGCCACCTTTGGCCTGAACTGACTCCCGGATCTGCCCATTAGATCAGGCGACCTTATAGCGAAATGGTCCCTCGTTCACTCCGGATTTCCCGAGGCTGCGCAGCTGTTCATGAGCGGAAAGGATCAGGTTTTCGGTGGTTTCCCAGTCGATGCAGGCGTCGGTGATGGAGACCCCATATTGCAGGGTTTCCAGATTACCGCTGTTCGGCTGACTCCCCGCATTCAGGTTGCTCTCCAACATCATACCGATGATGCTGGCGTTGCCGTCGATACGCTGATTGATGACATCCTGCCACACCGATGCCTGCCGGGTGTGGTT
>NZ_JAWOHB010000199.1:0-3021 GCF_046496365.1 Desulfosarcina sp. | reverse complement strand
CGCCCGTAAGACGCTTTTGTTCGGCCAGTATCCTGTTGGCAGTAACAGGAGAGGGCCAGCCTTTCTCGAATGCTTCGCTCAGAACCCCTTCGGCAAAATCATTGACTTGCTGCAGTATAGCGGCATCCGCAGTCTCCATCATTGAAAATGCGTCCCGGACCATCCCCAGAATGCAGCTCCGACACTGCGGCCAGATGTGTAACAATTCAGGCTTGGGCTTGATCATATCTTTTCGTGTTTTCAACGTTCCTTCACCGTCTTTACCGCTTTTGATGACTGCCGCCGGGTTTCTTTTGTCACCATGTCGCACCCAATCGGGAGATGATCCTTGCTTTATATATGAATTGCATGCCCGCAGAGCGCGTGGGCGGCTTCCATCATCGCTTCGCTCAGGGTTGGGTGTGGATAAACGGTTTCAGCCATATCTTCCGCGCGGGATTTCAGGGTGATCATACCGGTGGGGCCGGCCACCAGTTCGGTGACATGTCCCCCCACCAGATGGACACCCAGAATCCTGCCGTTTTTTTGATCGGCAAGGATTTTGACAAATCCCGTATTGTCATCCATGGCCATGGCCTTAGCGTTGGCGGCAAAGGGGCACTGAGCAATGGCAATGTTGTATCCTTTTTCTCTTGCCTGTTTTTCGGTCAATCCCACGGAAGCGACTTCAGGCTGGGCATAGGTGCACCGTGGAATGTCCGTGTAGGATAGGCTGTGGGTCTGTCTGCCAGCAATGGTTTCGGCAGCGATGAGGCCCTGGGCTGAAGCCACGTGGGCCAGGCCCATCTTGCCGGTCACATCGCCGATGGCATAGAGCCCGGGTATGCTGGTGCGCATTGAATGGTCGACCTCAATGTTGCTGCGGGTGAGGGCCACGCCGAGTTTTCCAAGGCCGATGCCGCCGCTGTTGGCTGCAAATCCGATGGAAACCAGCACCACTTTCGAAGAAAGAACCGCGGTGTTCTCGCCGACGGATACCGTGGTCTCCACGCCGCCGGGGGAAATGGTTATTTCTTTCACCGCCGCGCCGGTTTTAATGCTAATGCCGCTTCGTTTGAACTGTTTTTCAGCCTCGATGCTGATGGCTTCGTCTTCAAGGGGCAGAACATGGGGCATCATCTCGACAACGGTCACTCGAGTGCCGTAACGGTTCCAAATGGTCGCGAATTCCATGCCGATGGGACCGGCGCCGATGATGGTTGCGGAAGCGGGAAGGCTTGTTAAGGAAAGGGCGTCGCGAAAGTTGATGATTTTTTCATGATCAAAGCCGGCGCCGGGAAACGGACGCGGTTTTGCACCGGTGGCAACAATGATGGACTTTGCGGTCAGGATATCGCCGAAGGGTTCGACAACGACTTCATCTTCGTTTTTTAAACGCGCGCTTCCTTCATAAACCGCGATGCCGTTTTTCTTCATGAGAAGCGCCACCCGCTTGGTCTGCCGGCTCACGATGCTGCGGCTGCGTTTGTAGGCAGCTTCATAATCAATGGACAGGTTGTCAAAGTTAAAGCCGAAGGTTCGGCCCTTTGACAGCAGGTGAATCACTTCAGCGTTTCGCAGAAGCACCTTGGTGGGAATGCATCCCCAGTTCAGGCAGGTGCCCCCCAGGTGTTCTTTTTCCACCAACGCGGTTTTAAACCCGAGCTGGCCGGCACGAACCGCGGCTACATAGCCGCCGGGACCACCGCCAATGACGATGACATCAAATGCTTCCATGTTTACAACTCCTTCGCACTCGTTTATTATTCCGTGAATCTAAATGATAAAAATTTTTATGGCAATGAAAAATAGCCTTCAAGGGGCCACTGGCGGACCGATCATTTTTTTTGATCTAGCGCCCGTGGCATGGTATGTTCACCTTTATATATCAGAAACATTTTCGCTCAACTTCGATCCATATAAGCACTGACGGGGTACCATCGGGGCAAAGCCGGAAATCGGGTGACATATGCGCAAACGCATGATGAACATTTTTATCGTGTTATGTATTCTCAGCCTGATTGTTTACGGTGTTTGGCATTACACGCGTCCCAAACCGCTAGACGTGGCTGTTAAGGCAGTCACCCTCGGTATGGTGGAGCGAACCGTCGCCAATACACGGGCAGGAACCATCAAGGCCTGCCGCCGGGCTAAGCTTTCGCCGAGTATCGGCGGGCAGATCGCCAATCTGCCGATAAAAGCGGGGGACACGGTCCGAAAAGGGCAGCTGTTGCTGGAACTTTGGAACAAGGATCTGGTGGCCCAGGTGACTTTTGCAGAGCAAGAAACGGTCGCTGCCCGCTACCGCGCCGGGTCCGTCTGCTCACGGGCCGATATAGCCCGGCGAAATGCCGACCGCTTTTCAGAGTTGAGCCGGATGAATATCGGGACACAGGAGCGTACGGACAACGCCGAAGCCGAAGCCAATGCCTTGCAGGATGAGTGCGAAGGGGCCAAAGTCGAGGTGGCCGTTCGGGGTGCTCAGCTTGAGGCGGCGAGAGCCGGTCTGGAACGTACACGTCTGACGGCGCCCTTCGATGGGGTGGTCGCTGAAATAAACGGAGAATTGTTCGAATATGTAACGCCCTCGCCTCTGGGGGTTGCCACGCCGCCTGCGGTGGACATCATCGGCAGCAATTGTTTTTATGTTATTGCGCCCATTGATGAGGTGGATGCAGCGGATATCCGTGTCAATATGCCCGCCCGCATCAGCATGGATGCGTTTGGCGAACGCCGGTTTGACGGCCGGGTTCGAAGAATCGCCGATTATGTGCTCGATGTCGAAAAACAGGCCCGTACGGTGGATGTGGAGGTATCATTCAACAATCCTCAGGATATCAGGAATCTGCTGGCCGGCTACAGTGCCGACATTGAAGTGATTCTGGATGTGCGAAAGGATGTGGTGCGTGTTCCCACCGAAGCGGTTATGGATGGTCGGCGGGTGTACGTGTTCCTTGCAGCGGAAAAAACCATCGCCATGCGGGAAATTCGCATTGGCCTATCCAACTGGGACTGGACCGAGGTTGTGGAGGGACTTTCGCC
>NZ_JAWOHB010000168.1:0-17085 GCF_046496365.1 Desulfosarcina sp. | reverse complement strand
GCAAGGCCGACATCTTCATCCAGACAGGCCTCGACCTCGAGATCGGCTGGGCCCCACGGCTCCAGGCGACCGCCAGGAACCCCCGCGTCCTCCTCGGGGGCGCAGGATTCCTCGATGCGTCCCGCTTCATCACTCCCCTCGAGGCGCCGGCGGGGATCGTGGACCGGACCCTCGGAGACGTCCACCCCCTCGGGAACCCCCACTACCTCCTCGACCCCCTCAACGGCCTGAAGGTGGCCCCCGCGATTGATGATGTGGTAAAATGCGCCTGGAAATCCTACGCGCAACGGTCTGGCCATGATAGGAACCTTTGGGAAGGGTGAAACCACCTGACAGCCTATCCGCCCTGATCGGGTATCTGTAATCTGAATCTGCCAAACCTGTCAATAATGAATAATTAAGATGCGACCCCTTTGGTTCGACCCCTTTGGTTCCCGATTGTCAGCTGCTATCGAGCGGCGGTCAAGCGGCACTTCTGCCGGAACCGGCGCTGGCAAAGTTTTTTTCTTGACAAAGAACGCGCCTTTTCCAATACACTGGCCTTCTAACGAGGTGGCTCCTGGCGTTAAATCGATCCACTTTATCGAGAAGGGAGTGTTTTGAAAGACCTGGTGCAACGACCATGGTAAAGGCAGCTGGGAAATCACTGCTCAAGCAGGATTCGCTGGAGCGGGTCCTTTTCAATGTTATGGAGTGTCTCGACATTGGCATTGTTTTGTTGGACTTGTCTGAAAATCGAGTCGTTTATCGGAATTCCTGCGCCGTGGCGCTGCTCAAGGATGAGGTGGATCTTCGGGAGTGCAAAGCGATCTGTCGCTTGCTGCTGCCTATGGAGGCGGGACGTCCCAGGATCGACGGGCTCGATGGGCAGCAGGTCTCACGATTTGGCAACCGCCTGGTTGGGTATTCGGTCTCTGTGATGGCCGATCGCACCTGCTGTATTCAGCTGCGCGATATCACCGAAAAGACGCGCCTCATGTCCATTGCCGAAGCGGTCAATACCATGGACAATATCGGCTACATTTTCTCCGGCATCCGTCATGAAATCGGCAACCCTATCAATTCCATCAAAATGACGATGAGTGTGCTGCGGCGTAATTTGAAAAATTTTTCTCTTGACGCGGTGCAGGAATATATCGACCGCACCATGGGAGAAATCGGCCGACTGGAATACCTGCTGAAGTCGCTGAAGAATTTCAGTATGTTTGAAAACCTTGAAATCAAGGCCATTGACCTGCGCGCCTTTATTGAAACGTTTACCCAGCTGGCCCAGCCCGGATTGGAAAAGGAAGGCATTCGCCTGCAAGCCGACCTGCCTGCGGGTTCGGTGATGGCCCTGGCCGATGCCCGCGCCCTTCAACAGGTGATGCTCAACCTGTTGACCAATGCCACCGACTCTCTGGCGGGTCGTGATGACCCCCGTGTGGAGATTGACCTGAAGCTGCGCCCCGATTTTGCCTGGATCCGGGTGTTGGACAACGGCTGCGGGATTTCCAAGAAAGACCAGCAGCATCTCTTCAAGCCTTTTTACACCACCAAGTCCTCAGGTACCGGGCTCGGTCTGGTGATTACTCGCAAGCTGCTGGTGCAGATGAACTGCAGAATCGAGATCGACAGTGACGAAGATGTCGGAACGACCGCCGGCATCTCGTTGCCAAGGCCCAAGGCGCATGGCAATGCCTGAAAACCGGCCGACGATCCTCATCGCCGCACCTACTCCCCCCCTGGGATAAGCGTTCATTCGGAAGCGTTCAAAATGGACCAGTGGCCCATACTGAACCGTCAATTTTTTGGCGAACCAACACCAGTTCACCCCCATTTCAATCGTAAAAGACAGGAATTATAGTTAATAAAATTTTTGGCACACCCATTGCTGTAGATTGCTCTTAAAGGGGCGTGCCATGCAAAACATTCTGATCGTTGATGATGAAAAGCCTTTCTTGACCAGTCTAAAGGACGGTTTACGCGAGCATGCCGATAGCTTTCAGGTATTCACCGCCGAACATGGCGGCGAAGCGGTTTCGATTCTGCAGAACCAGCCCATCGATCTTCTGGTCACCGACCTAAAGATGCCGGTGATGGATGGCTTTGAATTGCTGGGCTACATGAGCCGCCACCATCCGGAACTGCCGATTATCGTCATGACTGCTTTCGGCACCCAGGAGATTGAGGATCGGCTTAAAAAGGCCGGAAATTATCATTACGTTGAAAAACCCCTTGATATCGACAACCTGGCGGTTGCCATTTACAAGGCCCTTGGCGATGCGTCTCGCAGCTTCATCCGCGGCATCAATCTGGCGACGTTTCTACAGCTGGTGCAGCTGGAAAACAAGACCTGCACGCTGAAAATCAAGTCTAAAAGCGGTCGGGGTGTTCTCCACATCAAAAAGGGTGAGCTCTACGCCGCGCAAACGGAAACCGCCAGCGGTGAGAAAGCTGTCTGCGAGATCGTCTGCTGGGACGATCCCGAAATCGATATGGAACCCATCTGCCGCTGCAAGGAGCGGGAGATCGAGGCATCTATTGAATACATTCTTCTGGAGGCATTTCGCATGGAAGACGAGCGACGGGATGCACTGACGAACGACACCACGCTTGAACCGCAGGACCTCAAGCGCAGCACGCCCCAGGCAGCGGGTTTGCACGACGATGCGCAACCGGCGGCGGGACGCCCCGAGATCCGTCCCGCCGTCCAGACCAGGCCGGCTAGCGGCATTCAGACCAAACTGAGCGACTATCTTCAAAAGCTCTCCGCCGTCAAGGCCTATGCCCTGTTTGACGAGCGCGATCATTTACTTGTTTCCGCTCCCAAGACGGCCGACTTCGGCGAACTGGCGCCCTCTTTATATTTGCAGGCCGCTCAGAGCGCCGGAGAGGCGCTGGGTCAGACGCTGCGATTCATGGAACTGAAGCCAGACCAGGGACTGCGTCGGGTTCTTTTTAAAATCAACCGCCTGCAGGTGTGTGTAACCCTGGCCGGAGGGGCCCGCATCGATCAATTCATGGCGCGCTTTGCAGCGGCACAGAAAGGGTAGTGCTGCCTTGCCGCTTGCAATCACCTATTGAAGGAAACGAAAATGGTCATGCATGGGGTCATCAACGAACTGAAAATGGTATCGGGCGTCTTCGGCGGTTTTTTTTTCCATCGCAAAAGCGGTCTTCTCGTTTCTGACGTGCCGCCGATGTTCAAGGAGCCGAGGCTGAACGAAATCGGGCGCCAACTCGGCAGGATCGCTGCCGCGCGCCACTTGAATTTTCCCGACATCCTCGACATCAACCTCTATTTTGACGAGACCGTTCTGGCTGCCCGCGTTGTCCAGGAAAAGCTCAACCTGATCCTGGTCTGCGAGCCGTCGGTGAACACCGGCATGCTCTCCATGGCCATGCGCATTGCTCTGGATGAGCAAATGGGTGAATTGGAGAGCCTGGCCGACCGGCTGGAAAAAGGGGACGCAGCGGTTGTCGATGTGCCGCTCAGTCCAGAGGAGGCGATCAAGGGGCCATTGCGATTGCCTTTGGAGTCGATTGAACAGCTTCTCGCCGGGCTGATGGGGCCGATGGCCGAGTTGATTTTTGAGGAAACCCTGGAGAAATGGGTAGCGGCAGGGAATGTGGGTCTGCAACGATTGCCGCAGCTGATCGAGATGCTTGGCGAGGAAATGGGGGATGAGGCCAAGGCTTCGGCGTTGAAAAAGGGCTTCGACGGCCTCTCCGCCCAACCGGACGCCACGGGAAACGGCGTTCTTTTCTGATCAATCATGCCAACCCCCTAATCGGGCAAGGAGGAACTCGTGCAAAAAAAGATGGTCTTCGGTATTTTTACAAAAATTTTGCTGGCGATGCTGGTGGTTTCGATTCTGCCGGTACTGGGTGTTTGGTTTCTCAACTACCAGGCAACCCTTAAAAATAGCAGTCAGCAGGTGGAGGAGCGGCTGTCCGCCTCTGCGCGAAGCCTTGCTGGGGAAGTCGATGGCTGGCTGGAGATGAACCAGAAAATGTTGCTGCAAAACGCCTCCCTGAGAGACATCGGCGGAATGCAGGGCAAACTGCAAAATCCCATACTGGAATCCATCGTCAATACCTACGACTGGAACTATCTTGCTTTTACAGTCGATCCCGATGGCAACAATATCGGTCGCAACGATGGTAAGCCGTTGACTTTTTACGGTGATCGCGAGTATTTCAAACAGGTGGTCCAGGGCTTGCCCTTCGGAAAACAGGTGCTGATCGGCCGAACCTCCAAGCGGCCGGCTCTGGTCCTGTCGACCGCCATCAGGTCTGACGAC
Source organism: Desulfosarcina sp. (assembly GCF_046496365.1). Lineage (GTDB taxonomy): Bacteria > Desulfobacterota > Desulfobacteria > Desulfobacterales > Desulfosarcinaceae > Desulfosarcina. The sequence goes on along the minus strand of NZ_JAWOHB010000168.1, from coordinate 12,799 downwards.
GACCCGCAACTCAAAGGGGTACTGGCCATCGCCATGACCCTGGATGACATTTCCAAGCGCGTGACCGACTCCCGCATCGGTGAGACCGGTTTTGCTTTTCTTCTCGACGAAACCGGGCTGGTAATTGCACACGCCTCGGATGAGTATACCAGCACCCGCAAAGACCTTAGTGCACATCCCGCCTTCCAGGCCTCTGTCGCCGGCATGAACCAGGTGGTGTTCGACGACGAAAGTGGCGGCAAGGCGATCGCTTTCACCCATCGCACCCAGGAGGGGTGGTTGGTGGTGGCCCAGCAGCCTTATGCGGAAGCCTATGCGGTCCTCGCCAGTCTGAACCGTACGGCCGCCTTGCTGCTTCTCGGCGCCATGACCCTGGGGATTGTGGTGGCGGTGCTGTTTTCCGGGCAATTATCCCGCCCCATCTGTGAACTGACCCGGGTCGCTGACAATTTGAGCAAGGGTAAGCTCGATGTCGTCATTTCCGGACAAAACCGGGGAGACGAGATCGGGGCTCTGGCCCAAGCCATCGAGCGCCTGGGAAGCAGCATCAAGTACGCCATGGAACGCATGCGCAAGGCCAGGCAGAACGCCGCCTGAGGTTGGCGGTAGCGGTGGGCCGCAAAGATCCTTCTGTCGTGCGGCCCGCCGCTGGTGTCAACTAGTTCGAATGAGCAGGTTCAGGTCAGACCGCGGATATCATAGCAAAAAGTTCCTTGCATTCAACCAATCGCTCTGTCGGCCGCCTCGATTTTTTGGTCCGACCAACCCAAATCCACCCTCCCCGTTGACACGACGTGCACACAGGCATCAACGACCGCCTCGTCGAACTGCTTGCCTCGGTTGGATTTCAATTCCGCCAGCGCCGCTTCAATTCCCACCGACTGGCGATATGGGCGAAAGCAGGTGATGGCATCCACCACATCGGCCACGGCGAGGATGCGGGCTTCGAGCAGGATCGCCTCGCCCTTGAGCCCCCGGGGATAACCCGAACCGTCCATGCGTTCGTGATGCTGGTAAATGGTTTGCGCTATGGGCCAGGGAAAATCGATATCTTTCAGGATGTCGTAGGCGGCCTGGGGATGGAATCGGATGATGGCCATTTCAGGCTCGGACATTTCGCCCGACTTGTTCAGGATGGCCGCCGGAACGAGGATTTTGCCCAGGTCGTGGATGGCGGCGGCCATGCGCAATCCCTGGGTGCGTTCCCAGGAGAACCCCATTTCTTCCGCAATCGCCCGGCACAGTTTGGTTACCCGTCGCTGATGGCCGGCCGTGTAAGGATACCGTTTTTCGATGGTCATGGACATGGCCTGGATCACGCCGCCCATGGCTTTACGAAACCGCTCCCGGCTTTCGTAAAGCGGGGTCATGTCGCTGACAATTTCGATCATGCCCGCCAGGGCGCCGTCGGGCGAGCGGTAGGCGCGGGCGGTCACGATGCCGGGCGCACTGCGGCCACAGGCGCAGTGTTTATCGGCTTCATAGCGCAGGTTTTCCACACCCTCCTTGATGCGGTTCATGGGGCAGGCCGGGGTCCGGCAAAAATTGCCCGGGAATACATCGTGGCATTTTTTTCCAATCGCCTGTGAGCGTTCAATCCCCGACAGGCGCGTGAAGGCGCCATTCACCAGTCGGACGGTACAATCGGTGTCGATTACCATCACCGCGTCGGGCAGGGCCTCGAGCACCTGCATCAAATCCAGATCCGCACCTTGAACGGGAAAATCATTCCACTTCATGCTGGTCGCACCTTTCTTTGGTTTGTACGCGTCCACCTGTGATTCGGTCTTTCACCGTCTGGATTGAGCCTTCCAGTTTATGGCTTGCAGGTCACGTGACAGACCCCGGTGGGCGTTTTCACCGCATAGGGAAAATACTTGCGCTTCAACCACAGGGCCACGTTGACCAGGCTGATCAGCACCGGCACCTCCACCAGGGGCCCGATCACCGCGGCAAAGGCTTCCCCGGAGTTGATCCCGAACACGGCCACGGCCACGGCGATGGCCAGTTCGAAGTTGTTGGAGGCGGCCGTAAAGGATAAAGTGGTGGTCTGTTCGTAGGTGGCCCCCAATTTCATGGACATGAAAAAGCTGATCAGGAACATGACCAGAAAATAGATGCACAGGGGGATGGCGATGCGCACCACGTCCAGGGGCAGCTTGACGATGTATTCGCCTTTCAAGGAAAACATGACCAGGATGGTGAACAGCAGGGCGATCAGCGTCAGGGGGCTGATTTTGGGAATGAAGCGCTCATTATACCACCGTTCTCCCTTGGCCTTTAAGCCGATGATGCGGGTGATCAAACCGGCGATAAACGGAATGCCCAGGTAGATGAAGACGCTTTCGGCAATCTGCCCGATGGTGATGGCCACGGTCGCGCCTTCCAGTCCGAACCATCCCGGCAGGATGGTGATGAAGAACCAGGCATAGACCGAAAAAAACAGCACCTGGAAGATGGAGTTGAAGGCCACCAGGCCGGCGCAGTATTCGGCGTCGCCCTTGGCCAGGTCATTCCAAACCAAGACCATGGCGATGCAGCGCGCCAGGCCGATCATGATCAACCCAACCATGTATTCGTGATGACCTGAAAGAAACGTAATGGCCAGCAGAAACATCAGGATCGGGCCAATGATCCAGTTCTGGACCAGCGACAGGCCGAGAATCTTCACATCCTGAAAGACAAACCCCAGTTTTTCGTAGCGCACTTTGGCCAGCGGCGGATACATCATCAAGATCAAGCCCACCGCAATGGGAATGTTGGTGGTGCCCACCTGGAAAATATTGATGAAATCCCGTACACCGGGATACAGGTAACCCCCGAACACCCCGACGCCCATGGCCAGAAAGATCCACAGGGTGAGAAAGCGGTCTAAAAAACTCAAGTTCTTGATGGTCGCATCGGGCATCTTTGATCCTTTCATGGCGTGACGGAATTGGTCTGCCGGATATGTTTTCCGGATTGATCTGCGACATGGTAAAGCCTCTTTAATTCGGGATGGGCAATAACCGCATGTTTTTCTACTCCCTGGGTCACCGGCCAAAAAAGACAGCCGATTGAACGCATTCAGTCTGGCTTATTCGTTTGTCGATTTGCCGAGCATGTCAGGCAGCCCCTCAACATACGCCCTGATTTCATCGCGCACCCGGCGGTAGTGGCTAATGGCTTCCTCCTCGGTTTGGGCATTTTTTGCCAGGGCCGGGGGATCGTCAAACCCGGCATGCATCCTTTTGGCTTGGCCGGAAAACATGGGGCAGGTCTCATTGGCATGGTCACACAGGGTGATCACGCAGTCAAAGGGCTGCTCCGGCAGGTCGGCAACTATTTTGGAAACATGGCGGCTGATGTCCACCCCGGCCTCGGCCATGACCCGAACCGCCAGCGGATTGAGCCCGTGCTTTTCAATGCCGGCCGAGTGCGCTTCGAGGGTATCCTGCTTTAATGCGTTTGCCCAACCCTCGGCCATCTGACTGCGGCATGAGTTGCCGGTACACAAAAAAAGTATTTTCATTTTTTTGTCCATGTCCATCCTCATTTTGCACTTTTTATTCAAATCAGATACATTCATTTCAGTCTTTACATTCCTTCCGTTCCTTTTGTTGCTGACTCAAGGCCTCCGGGGCACAGGCGATAATCGTTTCCAGGAGCGCCCGATCCATATTGATTTCCGGGGAATCCGACAATGATTCGAGCAGCCATTCGCGCAGCAGTTCAGGAAAAGGTTCGCCAAGCCGATAATAAACCCACCTTTTACAGCCTGCAAAAAGGCTGTGCCGCGCCAAGGCCAAACGGGGTCATGACGATCTGCCACACCTGAATGGTGCGCGCCCGGAAGGCCCCGGCGCAGGAGAGCAGGTAATATTCCCACATCCGCTTGAATCGCTCGTCATAGTGTGATTTCAGCCGCAGCCAGGCCGCCTGGAAGTTGGCATTCCAGGCCACAAGGGTGCGGTCGTAGTGGGGCCCTAAATTGTGACAGTCTTCGATAACAAAAAGTCCTTCGACCGCCTGGGCGATCTGAGCGGCGCTGGGCAGCATGCCGTTGGGGAAAATGTAGCGGTTGATCCAGGGGTCGCAGCCACTGCGCGAGGTGTTGCCGCCGATGGTGTGCAGCAGGAAAATCCCGTCGTCTTTCAGGCAGCGGCGGACCGTCTTCATGAAGGCGCGGTAATTTTTTTGGCCCACATGCTCGAACATCCCCACGGAAACGATCTTATCGAAGCGGCCGTTAATGGCGCGGTAATCGCAGTCTTCAAACCGCACGGGCAGATCCCGGCAAAAGTCCCTGGCATACCGCAACTGTTCCCTGGAAATATTCACGGCGGTCACCTTGCAGCCGAAATGCTCTGCGGCGTAGCGCGCCAGGCCGCCCCAGCCGCACCCGATGTCCAGAAGATGGTCCGAGGGGCTCAGGTTCAATTTCCGGCAGATCAGTTCCAGCTTGTTCTGCTGGGCTCGGTCCAGATCGTCCGTATCCTGGAAATAGCCGCAACTGTACTGCCGGTATTGATCTAGAAAGGCAAAGAACAGATCGTTGCCCAGGTCGTAGTGGCGCTGGGCGATGATGCGGGCGCGGCTGCTGGATTGTAGATTAAAGAGGATCGCCGGCAGCAGCCGAACCAGGTACTTGACGTTTCCCCGGATCTTGTCTTCCAGTCCGCCGAGCTGCAACCGGCAGACCGTCTCGTCTATCTGTGCGCAGTCCCACCAACCGTCCATATAAGACTCGCCCAATCCCAGGTTTTTATTCCGGACTACATGGCTGTACCAGCGCTGGTCATGCACCTGAAGGTCCCAGGGGGCCGGGCCGTCGATCTCGATACCGACCTCCTTCAACAACATGCGGATGGCTTCAGCGGTCACCAGTCGTCTCCACTCGGCCAGGACGGTCATATATGTCCGCCGACAGGTTTTCAGAAGAACTGCATTGACGCGAACAACCGGTGTTCAGACAAAAAGCGCATAACAGTCCACCGTCGATGTCGTTGCCGAAAAGTGCGTATTTGGCGCTGGCAACGGTTTCGGGCAGGTAGCGTCCGTACATCTTGATCGGTAGTTCAGCCACATCGACAGTCGGCGACGCGGCCAGCGTCAGCAGGTATTCGATCAGGTAGGCGGCGTTCTGGGCGATGGGACCGCTGTAATTCTGACGCTGTCGCAGGCGCAGTACCCGAAGCTCGTGCATGGAACGGCCGAATTCCGATTCCATGAGTTCGTCGTAGGTGGTCAGGATCAGTTCCATTCGCACGGTGCGGCTGCCCTGGGAGAGGTAATCGATAAATCCGTGCCTTGCAACATCCGGGTCCAGCCCGCGCCGCCGGGCGACAGACCAGTCAAAGCACTGCAGGTGCACGGCCAACTCAACCGGTGCCGGCAGTTCGATTTCCACCAGCAGGTTCACCGCATTGTAATCGCCGGTGTGCCGCTCGGTCTCCAGGAGGGAGATCCCCGACGCTTGCTGTAATAACGCCGGCACCTGTTCGATCAACTCCGGTTCGCCGATGATCTTGAAGCCGAGCAGATCGTTGAGGATCAAAGCTTCGCGGGGGATGTGCACCTTGTGGTCTCGAAAACGGCGGGCCACCGCTGTTTCAGCCGTGGCAAAATCGTTTTGCATTTCACGCTCGGAGCTGACCAGGTCGGATAGCAGCACGCCGGCCGCTGCTGCCCTTTTCCCCGCAACATGCCTGGCTTCGGCCTGGATCGCACGGAATAGGGCATCCACCAGTCGAAAGGATACTTTTTCCGCTACCCGGGACAGCCGTTTGATCCGTCCGATGGCAACCAGCTTCGAATCCGCTGTCGTAACCAGCAGGGCGTCGATGGGCAGGCGCGGGAAAAAATACTCCGGGTCTTCTTGAAAATGGTGAATCAGCTGTCGGGTTCGATCCCCCGGTCGGGGCAGATACTGAATCAAGCGACGGCGCAACGACTGTTTTTGCCGGATTCTTTCGGTCTGCAACGGACCGCTGAAAAGGTTGCCCAGAAAGGCGATCACCCGATCGACAACCACCGCAGAGACGGCGCTTTCGTATAAAAATATACGGGTGATTGTTTCACCGTCTTCCGGTGCCAAATCATCATTGAGCCAGCGAAACGTCAGATCGAAGAGTTCTTCCCGATGGGTCATGGTGGTGAGGTACATTTTCCCATCCTTTTCAGTGTGACGTCAGCAATTGGGCTTGACCATGCGTGTTTTCCGGTCCGCTCGCTAACCCCGCCGCAAGCAGCGGGGAATGCTTTCGCTATCGCGGTTCAAAGATGCTTTCATCCAGTGCGGCTTCCGGTCCCTGAAAGGGTTGATCCGCCAAGCACCAAAAGGGTGCCCATATAAAGCGCAAGGCGACTATCCAGGCCAGGTGGTTTCTTGCCATGTGGGCGCCTTTTTTTCAGTCGTTGGACGAATTTAAAGACAAGCCCGCGAGCAACTGGTCAATCCCGGTTGAAATGTCCCGGCCACCGGAATAGGTAATCATTTCCCGTCCGGGTTGTTTGACGGCGCAGGTCGGTGTGCTTGTCACCGCAAAGCGCTTGATCAACGCCAACCACTCGTTGAATATGGGTTTGACGTCCAAGCGTGCAAGCGTGATTTGGTTTTCCTTGAGTTTCTGGATCAACGCCCATTCTGAATCGACCGCCTTGCTCTGGGCGATATCAAACAGCTTGCGCCGGACAGTCAATTTTTGGGTGAAACTGTCCGCGGCATTGGCCGCATAGAGAAAGTATCTTGAGAAAAGTGGTGTCATCTCATGGATGGGCATGTCCACGAGGGTTATTTTTGCGCCCGACTGGTGGAGTTTCGTCAGGGCCTCTTCCAGATACGGTTCAATCTTCTGACAGGGGGGGCAAAAGTAATCCGAAAAAATAATAATCTCGATCGGACCATAGCCATCAGAAAAAATGTTTGCAGGGGCTTCAGCCGGGAAAGCGAAGCGTGGAAACATTCCCAGGCATATTATGCCCAGAATCAAGACTGTCTTTCGCAATGGATGACCTTCCTTGTGGTTGAAGATTGCCGACACGGCAGTGTTTACTCACGATAAGACGCCTGCGAATCCTTGGGCCGGAAAATAAAGACCCACGACATCAGAACCAGTGCTACGACCAGAAAGCCCACATCCCGGAGCACGGTCCAGAGACCGGCCGGACCGCGTGTCGATTCCGTTGAAAAACAGCCGCAGTGGATGTCCAGCCCCCGCAACCGGTTGAAAACCAGGGCGCCGATAAAAACGGCCAGCAGTCCGCTGCTCAAAGCTGTCGCCCCCGGCAGCCAGACGCCTGCGATCAGGCACAGCCCCAGCAGCAGTTCCAGCCAGGGCAGTGTCAGCGCCGCCAGGTTGACGGCCGCCCCCGGCAGAATCTGATAGTTGTACACCACCTGGGCAAAGGCCTGGGGATGAAGGATCTTGTCGTAGCTGGCATACAAAAATACAACCCCCAAAAGCAGGCGCAGGGTGTGGAATACGACCGGCTGGATCCGGGAAGCGGTTTCATCGACAAATGGTTTTTGGTTGCCCCCGCCTTCCGATGCAGGCCTTTTGTCACCGTTGCATGCCAATTCGCACAAAAGGGCGCCGTGTCCGCAGTCTGAGGTTTCAAATTGAAGTACCGGGTGATCGATACGAAAGCGGTGAAGCAACTCATTCTTGATGCGTTCGGCCAGTTGTCCGGTGCGGCTGACCGGCTGGTCGGGCACCACCACGTGGCAGGAAAAAGCGGTGCTGGAGGAAGAGACCTGCCAGGCATGCAGATAATGCACACCCAAAATTCCCGGAAGGCGGCACAGATAGTCACGAACCTTTTCAAGTCTGAGATGGCCGGGCGTGGCATTCATCAGCACGGCGGTGGATTCCTTGAGCAGCCCCCATCCGTTTTTGAGGATAAAGACCACGATGACCACCGAAAGCACTGGATCGAGCCAGTACCAGGGAAAGTAGAGCAACAGCAGGCCATTGATCAGGACCGCCACCGAGGTGAGCAGATCACCAAGCATGTGCAGAAAAGCGCCGCGCATGTTCAGGCTGTGGGCCGCGTCGCGGTGCAGCAGCCAGGCCGAAAGGCCGTTGCCGACCACACCGACACCGGCCAGGATGATCACGATGAAACCATCGACCGCCTGGGGATGGCGAAAACGCTCGATGGCGTGGTAGAGGATGACCCCGGAGGCCCCGGCCAGCAGCACCACGTTGATCAGGGCGGCCATGATTTCAGCCCGTCGGTAGCCGAAGGTGTTGGATGTGGTGGCGCCCCTGCGGCCGATGCGAAAGGCAGCGTAGGAAATCAAAATCGCCGTGAAATCACTGAAGTTGTGCATGGCATCCGAGATCAGGGCCACGCTGTTGGCCAGCAGGCCGCCGATGATCTGGGCCACGGGAATAAGCAGGTTGAGCGCCAGGGCGGCCAGCAGGCGGGGGCCGCTGGTATCCTCCAACGCAGCGCCGTGATGATGACCGCTGCAACGGTGTTGATTTGCTTCTTCCAAGACTTCAATAGACGGACAACAGCTGTCCATGTGAGCGGGTTCTACCGGGTGTTCTTGCTTGCTCATGGTGTCATTCCCCCATATCCGTCGGCAGGCCGTCCTGCCGCCACACGGTCCAGCCGTTGACCAATACGCGCACATCGGCAAAACCCATCTCTTTCAGAAAGAGGGTCAGTTCGTGGCTCAGATCGCAGCTCTCTCCGTCGCAGTAGGTGATGATCGTCTTCGGGCCGTCCAGCCGGCCGGCCAGTTCCATAAAATAGCGGTCCACCTCCTGCCATGGGAGGTTGAGTGCACCGCGGATGTGCCCTTGGGCATACTGGTCGTGGGGCCGCGCATCCAGGAATAGGGCCGTTTCCTGCCGGAACAGCCGCTCGGCCTCGTCGAGGCCAACAACCAGACTGACTCCCGCGGCGTCGGCAAAGCGTGCATCCACCGACCAGTCTCCGACAAGCACAATGCCGTCGGTACGCAAGTGATTGACGCCGATCGCGATCAGCGCGGCCGCGATGATCAGCAGCGGAAGTTGCCATGCGGTTTGTTTAAGCCTTTCTTGCACCGTCGTTGATCCTTTTGAGCACCATCAGATACCCATGTTAAACGGAGCGATGCCCACCAGCACCTGCCACCAGGCGCCCACATCGCCGAGCATGCGGCCCAGCAGGGCGCACACGACACCCACGACGGCGATGGTGATGAAAAAGTCCCAGGGAGAAGGCGCCGGCACACCAGGCGGCTCTGCGGGGGTTGACAACGGTCTGCAGGCCGCCCGCGTAGGCCACGATAGCGGAATGGCGGCCAGGCGGCAGGGAGAAAATAGCACACTGACCATGCCCCAGGCAAAGGCGCCGGCCATAGCAAAGGCCGATCCGGCGGTCATCCACTGGTTCACGGTGAGCAAAAAATGATCGAACATATACGAACCGGCTCCTTTTAACGTTCAGGTTAACGGACCTGCCTTTGCGTTCAGGACACCCCGAGTCGGGTCAGTACGCCCACGATCCGCTTTTTGTCCATGAACCCGACATTGCGGTGAACCTCTTTTCCACCGGCATCGTAAAAAATCTGCGTAGGGATGGCCCGGATACCATATTTCTTAGCCTGATCCGGATTTTTCCACACATCGATGAAGATGATATCGGCCTTGCCCGCGTACTCTGTTTTCAGCTCCGCGATAATGGGCGCCATCATCTTACAGGGAACGCACTCGGTGGCCCCCAGGTCGATCATGGTCACTTTTCCGATTGCCGCATTGGCGGTTGGTGGTATCGAAGGTGCAGCGGTTTCGCTCTGGGTTTTAAAAAATTGGAGCCGAACAGCACCAAATATCGCCAAAGCGGCGATCACGCCCAGTCCTGCGGCTGCCAATCGTTTTTGGTTCGCCCTCATTTGTGAACTCCTATTGCTGCGATGGGTTTATTGACCTCGAATTGTGCAAAAAAACCCACTGGCCGAAGTTGTTTTGGTTCATTATCTGATTTTGCCTGAGGTCACCTGTAGCCTCACGAAAGGACAGGCTTTCAGCCGGCCGCGTTGCGTTAACCGGTTACTTGATCCATACCAATACTTCCTCTTTTTTGGGAATCTTGCCCACCGATTTCACCTGGCCGTCAATGACCACGGCCGGGGTACCGAACACACCGTAACCGGCGATTTCCATGATATCGGTAACTTTTTCAACCGTGGCCACGACGCCGCTTTCGGCAATGGCATCCTTGACGATTTTTTCCGTTTGCTGACATTTCGGACAGCCTGGTCCCAATACTTTGATGTCCATCTTCTTCTCCTTGGTTAAATGTTCAGGGCCGCGGTCGCTTTGGCGGCCTCTTCCTTCCTGAACATCAGATGCATGCACAGGCCGATGACCACACTGAAAATGACTGCTCCCACGGCCCGTGCGGCACCGATCTCCGGCCCCAGGATGCGGGCGGTCAGAATGATGGCCAGCACATTGATGGCTGGACCCGAGTAAAGGAATCAATGCCAGCGGTCTCCAGATTCCGTTCCAGTCAATCAAGCTGGGTTCTGGCTGTTCGGGTGTATGCGTTGAGGTGCCCACGGCCTTGTCTGGATTAGTCATTGCCAGTGTTTCGCTCATGATGCCTTTTATGTCTAATTCCCCATGCAGCGTGATTGCTGAGGGGTTGGTGATTGGCTTTGATACCATATATCGAGATGTAACGATATATAAGAACCCCAAAAATTAATTTTTATTCAAAATGACAAAACGGTCTATCCGGTTTATCGAACCTACCAGCCGGCTGATATCCGACTCGTCGTTCAGCCAGTGCCGCAGGTTGCCCAACAGAGACGCCGCGTATGGGCTTTGCCTGCCATTGGCCAGGTTGTAATTAACCCATAACCCGTCCTTGTGGGATTCCACCAGCCCAGCCTCTTCCAGCGTTTTTAAATGCTTGCTGGTTGTGGACTGGGCGGCGTCCAGAGCGGTCTGAAGTTCACAGACACACATCACCCGCTTTTCAAGGATCTTGAGTATTTTGACGCGCGTGGGGTCGGAAAGCGCCTTCATGACTCTTATGAATTCCTTCATCGCATTCTCCATATCTAATTTTTGGAATGTAATGGTTGGGTTCAGATATGTCAAGCCCGGATCAGCGTTTGATAAAAAGCTGCTGGGGAAAGTCGATGAATTGTTCACACCCGCTGTCGGTGATCAACACCGGTTCGCTGCATTCAAAGCCGTAACTGTCCAACCAGATACCCGGCATGAAGTGGATGGTCATACCCGGTGCCAGCACGGTTTTATCCCCGGGCCGCAGGCTGATCGTATGTTCGCCCCAGTCGGGCACATAATTCAGTCCGTAAGAGTAGCCGACCCGCGAGGGTTTAACCACACCCGTGTGGGCGATTGCCGCCCGCCAGCGCGCCTCCACCTCCTCGGCGGTCACACCCGGACCCATGAAGCGCAGAGTTTCCTGAAGGCCGGTCACGACACCGTCGGCGGTTTTCATCAGGTCGGCGGGGGGATCGCCGAGGAAAATCGTGCGCGACAGGGGCGCATGATAGTGGTGCCGGGCTCCTGCGAGTTCCAGCAGGACCACATCACCCCGGCGGTACTGCCGGTCAGGATCATAGGTCAAATGGGCGGTTGAGGTGCGTTGCGCCGAGGGCATGATCGGGAAAATGGCCGGTGGCGAACCACCGAATCCATCGGTCCCGGCAATCTGCGCGGCCGACACCTTGGCCGCTGCATCCTTTTCCCATGCAGCTGGGGAAATGGCGTCAATGGCTGTCTGCATGACCTTCTCGCAGATCCGCGACGCCTGCCGCATATAGGCGATCTCCGGCTCGGATTTGATGCTTTTGACCCAGTTGACCAGATTGGTGGCATCCATCAATGCGGCCCGGGGTAGTTCTTCCTTAAGGGTAAGATACATCCGGGCACTGAACCAGTAGCCGTCCATTTCCACACCGAGGGTTTTATCAGCCATTTTCCGATCGCGCAGCAGTTCTGCCACATAACGCATGGTGTGGGTGTAGCGCGATTGGACGTACTCGTCCGGATAGCCGAAGATGCAGTCGTCGGGCAGCCAGGTGGTGATCCGGGCGCCGTTGGCATCCTGCTGCCGGCCGAACCAGATCGGATGCGCGTCGGCAAGGGACAGGATTATCCCTTGGTGTACGTAAAAGGACCATCCGTCGTAGCCGGTCAGATAATTCATGTTGGCCGGATCGACCACCAGCATCGCTTCCATGCCACGCCGATCCATCATTTCCTTGGCACGCCGGATCCGGCGGTCGTACTCGCTTTGGGGGAAAATCAATTTTTTCTCCATGTTCCGTTCTCCGAGCCATCGTCAACGATAGTCGCCGGCGGAGGCAAAACGCTGGCCTTGAGGGTTAGCGTGCGGTCAATCAGCAGCCCGCGATACAATCGATCTCCACATCCAACCCGGCATCCAGTCCTTTTACCGCCATTGCGATGCGGGCAGGCGGATCATGTGGAAAAAATTTCCGGTAAACCGTGTTCATCTCTTGTTTGTGCATCAGCCCTTCCAGGTACTTGATGTAGCCTTCGTCCAGGAATTTGTTGTCTTTGTAGTTGGCGGGGATGAAGATGGTGTCGCTTTCGCTTTTGCTGCGCCAGGGCAGGACAAAGCGGCGCTTAAACCAGGCATGGCCCACCCCGCCGGGATTGGTAGACAGGTACATGCGCGGCCGCCAGCCCGGTTTTGAGGAGCGCAGCGAACCGCGAATCTTGGTCACTTTGATTTCGCTCAGCTGCGTCGCTTCTTCGATGACGATGATGTCGTATTCCAGGCCGAGGTATTTGTCGATGTCGCTCTCGTTCTGGAA
>NZ_JAWOHB010000153.1:0-53885 GCF_046496365.1 Desulfosarcina sp. | reverse complement strand
ACCGGGGGCAGGTGGGGCATTTTCGCTTCCATGGCGGAAAGGATCTCGACCCGCTTGATGGAATCGATGCCCAGATCCGCTTCGATATCCATGTCCAGCCCCAGCATGTCCTCCGGGTAGCCGGTCAGCTCGGAAACGATGTCGATCAGGACCTTGGTAATGTCGACGCATGCGGCAACCTCCGAAGCGTTCGCTTCATAAGGGCTGTTGGTTGCCGACGACGCGGACCCGGTGCTCCCTGCCAGGAAGTCGCCGATCTGGCCCAGGGTTTTTAGGCTGCCCACCATGTCCGGGGTGACCGGGGGCAGGTGGGGCATTTTCGCTTCCATGGCGGAAAGGATCTCGACCCGCTTGATGGAATCGATGCCCAGATCCGCTTCGATATCCATGTCCAGCCCCAGCATGTCCTCCGGGTAGCCGGTCAACTCGGAAACGATGTCGATCAGAGTTCTGGATATGGTCGCTGCGGTAATTGTCGGCGCCGTATCCGGCGATGACGTACTCACGGGTGGGTCAGCCGCTGGTAAATTATCCGCAAAAACGGGTATTTTATCCGGATCGGCGGCCGTCGCAAGCGCTGCCGCCGGCCGGGTTGAAATCGATTCCGGATGTAAAGCGGGTGCCTGGATGTCGTTCGAAGCCGTCATGGACATACCCAGGGCTGATCCCACGAACATCCGTGTGCTGATCATCATCTCCTGCAGGGTTCGGCTGGCCTGGGCCTGGGTCTCTAAAAACTTCTGGTGAGCCTGGGCCGTTTGCTGTTGAAGGAGCTGAATCGATTCCAATCCTTTCTGGACTAGGGCCACAGCCTCATTCATGTTGGCCGTTGAAACCGGTTTGATATCCATGGTTTGGACATCCTGATTTTGCGGTGGGGCTGCCGGTGTGGGTTGTTTGATCTGCATACGGGTATCCATGGGCGTGGGTGAAATAACCTTTGCTTTTGTTGCTAATGGGGAATCCATGGGCTGTGCTTTTTGGGTTTTAACCGTATTTTGTGTGTTCATTGCTGAGGTTGCATTTACCTTCCGGGGCGACCGGTAGTTGGTCCCGGACAGCGGAACGGTCATTTTCTGCAAAGGTGTGGAGGGAAGTTCGCTTTCCCAGCAATTCAGGTCAATATCGGTGCCAAGGGCAGCCAGGTGGCCGATGGCGTGGGCCAGATCCATGATTCCTGAAGTCTTTCCGGAGGAGCGATCAATGGCTATGACCGTGATATCCTTCGTTTGGAGGGTAGACCTTACGAGCCCGGAGAGCACTGACTTTGGTCCCACCTCGATGAAGGTGCGCACGCCGGACGCATAGAGGTGTTCGACCGCTTCCTGAAACCGGACCGGTGAAGTCAACTGGCGGCCCAATAGATCCGCGCATTGTGAAGGGTCGTCCGGGTAAGGCGCTGCCGTCACATTTGAATATACCGGGATTTGGTTGGGGGTAAAGGCGGCTTTTTCGACGGCCAGACAAAATGGTTTTCTGGCTCCCTCCACCAACGGGCTGTGAAAGGCGGCGGAAACCGGCAGGGATATGGTCTGCATTCCATTTTGAACACAGATTGCCTTTGCCCGCTTGATGGCTTCGTCAGCCCCGGAAAGCACACCCTGGTCGGGGCAGTTGTGGTTTGCCAGCACCACGTCCGGAAACTGACCGACCAATGCCTTTAGACGATCGATGGGTGCTTTTACCGCCAGCATGGTGCCTGCATCACCGCCCCTGCCGGCGTCGGCCATCAGACGACCGCGTGCGGCGCTCAAGGCCAGCAGGGTTTCCCGGTCGATCCAACCGGCTGCATATAGTGCAGGCAGCTCCCCGTAGCTGTGACCGCAGGTGGCATCCGGCCGCAACTTGAAGTGTTCAAGAATCGAAAGCATGGCCAGACTGACCGCCCCGATGGCGGGTTGGGCCGCATCGGTGCGGCGAAGGGCCTCCGCCTGCTGACGCCGCTGGTGGTCGGACAAGGCAGGGCGTGGAAACAGAATCTCCCAAAGCGGGGTTTCCTGTTCAAAATGTTGAGCGGCGGCTTGGACGGCTTCCATGGCACCGGGAAAACAGCAGACCAGATCACTTCCCATATGGGGGTACTGGCTCCCCTGGCCAGGAAACATGAAGGCGATTTTTCCTGGATCCAAGGGTGTTGCAACGTAATAGATGCCCTGAGTGGACAACAAGGCTGTGCGGGAGCCGGCGACAACCTCGCTGGCCTTGCGCAGCTGCGCTTTCAGGTCAGCGCCGTTCAGGGTGCTGTCCACCACCATGACCAACCGGTGGGGATGAGCGGCCGAAAAAGACTTTCGCAGCGCCCTCGCTGTCCGGGAAAGCACCGTGGCATCGATGGATTCTCCAACAAACCGTTCATCGATCTGTTGCAGACCGCTGGTTATTGCCGCTGCATCCGGACCTGAGAAGGCCAGGATCTCCATCGAACCATCCCAGGCGATCTCTTGTTTATCAGGCTGATACTCTTCGAGCACCACATGAAAATTGCTGCCGCCGAATCCAAAGGAACTTACACCGCCACGTCGTGGGGTGCCGTTCGCGTTAAACCAGGGGCGCTTGGCAGTATTGAGGTAAAAGGGACTGGATTCGATTCCCAGCTTCGGATCGGGGGTGTCGGCCTTGAGTGTGGGCGGGAGGACCTTGTTGTATAGAGCAAGCGCTGATTTTATGAGCCCGGCCGCTCCGGCTGCTGCTTTGGTGTGTCCGATCATCGATTTTACCGACCCCAAAGCGCAGCGGTTGCCGTTGGGGTGGCTCCCGCCGAAGACGTTTTTCAGGGCGGTGAACTCCATTTCGTCCCCCACGCGCGTGCCGGTGCCATGGGCTTCTATCAACGCCACCGTTTCAGGGGCAATGCCGGCAGTTCGATACGCCTCGGTGAGCGCGCGTGCCTGCCCCTCGGGCCGTGGTGCGTAAATGCTCTGTGATTTTCCGTCGCTGGAAGACCCGATGCCCCGAATGAGTGCATAGATTCGATCACCGTCGCGCTCGGCATCGGCGAGCCGTTTCAGAACGAGGATGCCGATGCCCTCACCCAACACGGTGCCGTCGGCATCCACCGAAAAGGGTCGGGCGTCACCGGTGTGCGAGAGGACGCCGGTTTTAGAAAAACACATGTGCATGAAGATGTCATTGATGGTGTCGACACCCCCGGTGACGACCATACTGCTCCTCCCGGTATGCAATTCCATCAGCCCCAGGTGAACGGCACCCAGGCTGCTTGCACAAGCCGCATCAACCACGCAGTTGGTTCCGCCAAGATTCAGCCGGTTACAGATTCGGCCCGCGACGACATTGCCCAGCAGTCCAGGGAATGAGTTTTCCTGCCAGGGGACATAGCTGCCGGATATATCCGCGATGATGGCTGCTTGCTGCTGATCGCTCAGTCCCTTATCGGCCAGTGCGCTGCGCCACAGCGGATGCCCCAGTCGTGAACCCAGGGGAATAACCAGCTCCTGTGTGCCGGTAACTCCGAGGATCACCGAGGTATGCTCGCGGTCGAATTCATGGTCATCCCCATATCCGGCATCGGACAGGGCCATTTTTGCGGCCACCAGACCCAGCAGCTGGGAGGTGTCGGTGGCCTCTAATGCTGCCGGTGGAATGCCGAATTCGGTGGGATCGAAGGGCACCGTTGCGAGGAATCCACCACGATTGCAGTAGATATGATCCGGTTTTTTGGGATCGGCATCGAAATAGTCGTTCAGCTGTTGGTGGCTGGCCGGTGGATCGGTAATGCAGTCGATACCGTTGAGCAGGGTCCGCCAGTACTCTTTAAGATTTCTCGATTTGGCGAACATGCCGCCCATGCCAATGATGGCAACCGGCTGTTGAACTGCTTGTATATTCGTTGTCATTTTATATGGTTGGGTAAATATTAGGGATGATTGATTTGATCGGCCGGGCATGTAAGCGGTCCAGCGCTTTCAGCGGCCATGCATCTGCCTGCGAAAACAGAAGCCAAATATAATGCATTGACGCACAAAAAACAAGGGATTGACGCAAGCCCAATAACTTGTTAGGTAGATATAACAACCAATCAGGTTAACTATTCATGATTTATTACTATACCAATCGAGAACTATCGAAAAAACTCGAGATCAATCTCGCCCGCTGGAAACGTTGGTCGAGATCATTTCTGCCGCCGGACCCGCTGGGGGGAATGCAATCGGGCTATGCCAGGCAGTATATCTTCAAAGATCTGTTCAAGGTCTATTTGGGCGGTTATCTGCTGACCCAACTGAAACTGTCCGTCATGCAGAGTCGGCAGGTGCTGACTGATTTGTCACCATGGCTGAAAAAAAACGGGATTTTAGATCTGAATGGCGCCGATGGAACCGTCACGGAGATGGGTGCGCCATGGGGCGGCTATCGCATTTATTTCCGTCCCCTGAGCGCAGCCGGTGCTAAAAATGGGTCCGATTTTTGCTATCTCGTCCGTAAAACGGTCAGAATCCGATCCGAAGAAATGGCGACCTGCCTGCAACTGACGGAAACAGTTGAGGAGACCATCATCAACGCTGATGCAATGGATGGAAGTATTTTTTTCCGGAATCCGGATGTGCGCTTGATCAACCTCTCCCCGCTGTTGGCCCTGTTGGTTGAAAAGCTTCGCCGTCAACAGCAGTGAAATACCCTTGATCCATTACCGGTGGGACAATGATAGAATCTGATTGTCCGTGATAGGTGCAGCCAAACCTGGCGCGACAGCCAGATCGACCCCCTGGTTTTTCAAACCATTTAATCGGCCGATCACGGCGGCTCCGAAAAGCAGGTTCATGGCAACCGTGGTTGTTCTGCGGTTTTGCGGCGGTTCCAGAAAAGAACCTTTGACCCATTCGTTGAACGCACCCATGGCCGGGCCGCACCATATCTGATAGTCAATGGCCCGATCCGGTACGCCGCGCTTGGCCCACAGTGACGCCCTCCCAAGATAGGAGCGGAACACCAGCGCCATTTTGTGTTTGGGCTCCTTTTCCGCCCGATCAACCTGGGCAGGGTCCCGTCGGCTGAAAAAGGCCCGGGTATTTTCCCATTCCGCTGCGAACGAGCATTTGAGAAAAGATCCTTCCACCAGTTTTTTCTGGCTGTCCGGCACATCTTCGAACCGGTCGTAAGTTCGATAGATGTCGTAGAGCTTGGATCCGCGCATGGAAAACATGGTGCCGCGTTTAAGCACCTGAACCTTGACGCCCATTTCGAACATGTCCGCTGCCGGTGCCATGGTGACATCTGCCTGCCGGGCTTCGGCAAGCATCTTTTTGACCAGTTGGGATGTGTCCGCCTCGATGCAGGCTTGATTGATTGAACCGGTCAGAATGTATGCCGCTCCCATGGCAAAGGCGGCGGCGGCCGATTCGGGGGTGGCGATGCCGCCGGCAAGTCCGACGCGCAAGGGTGTGCCGTCGTCATACTGCCTGGCCATCTCGTCCCGCAGCGCCTTCATGGTAGGAAACAGACACAGGGCGGGGCGGTTGTCCGTATGGCCGCCCGAGTCGGCCTCGGCGGTCAGGTCTTGGACCATGGGTATACGACGGGCCATGTCTGCTTGTCCGTCCGTGATTTTCCCCAGTTGCTTAAGGCGTTGCAGGTGTTTTTCCGCCGGTGGGGAATAGAATTTGCGGGCGACCTCTTCACGAGAGACCTTGGCGATGATCCGATTGGGGCAGATGATCTTCCCGTGCTCATTTTCATGAATGCCGTGGATGCGGTACTCAACCAGGGGCGCCGTCAGATCCAGGTACGCGGATGCAGAAACCAGTCGAATCCCCTTGTTCAGGTAAAGATCAACCGTTTTTTGTTCCAGATCCATAGCATTGGGACTGTGGATTAAATTGAATCCGTAGGGTATCTGGTCAAGTTTTTTTTGCAGGCTGCCGATGGCCGCTTCAATCTGTTCGATGGAAAGCCCCCCGGCACCGAAGAATCCGATCATGCCGGCCCGGCCGGCAGCCTCCACCATGGCCGTGGAGGTGATGCCGTTAGCCATGGCCCCGCAGATGTAAGCGAATTTTAATCCATGATCCGCTTTAAATCCCGGGTCCCCGAGTGACTCCAGGGCAAAGGGCGGCGCCCATCCCAACAGGCGGTAGCAGTTGGATGCCGGTTGTGCGAGCGTTCCGAGCGTGGCCATTCCGTCCTTGGCCACACCGATTTGGCCGTTCATGTCCACCACAAAAAAGGGGTGGCAAAGATCGCGTACGACTTCGGCAATAGCCTTCTCTCCGGTTCTCGGCAAATCGTGTTCGGGTTTCCAGAACCCGTGCGGTTTAGAGGTCATATCCGTGTGGGTCAAGCTGTTGCCCCTCCTGGAGAATCGCTGGTGATGATTGGTAACTGCGTTGGAACGAATTTTTCAAAGCAAGCTCCCATATCCAAGCCACCGCTGTCTGTCAACCCAGCCGGAGATGCCCGGGCTGCTGGATTGAGGTTTTACCCTCTGGGGTGGTATTTTTTATGGGCCTGCACCAACTGCCGATGCGCCACATGGGTGTAAATCTGGGTGGTGGAGATATCCGCGTGACCCAGCATCATTTGTACGGCACGAAGGTCTGCGCCACCTTCAATTAAATGCGTTGCAAAAGAGTGTCTTAAGCTATGGGGTGTGATCTTTTTCCTTAACTTTGCCAGGCGGCCGTACCGGCCGATCAGGTTCCAGAAGCTTTGGCGGGTCATGGCCCTTCCCCGGCGGGTGACAAAAAGGTGAACACTAGCGCGGCTCTTCAACAGCATCGGCCGCGAACGGTCCAAATAGTCCCGGATGGCGTCCAGAGCCAACCGGCCGACGGGAACCACACGCTCCTTGGCGCCTTTACCGAACACCCTGACAAATCCAGCCTCCAGATTGATTGCGGTCATTTCCAGACGGATGAGTTCTGAAACCCGCAGGCCGGCTCCGTAGAGCAGCTCCAGCATGGCGGCATCCCGCAGCCCTTCGGGTTTGTCCCGGCAGGGTGCATCGATCAGTGCCTCGACGTCGGCCACCGTCAAGACGTCGGGCAGGTGCAATCCGGTCTTGGGCAGATCGATTTGTTGCGCCGGATTCTTTTGGAGAATCTTTTCATTGGTCAGAAACTTGAAAAAACCCCGCAGGCTCACCAGGTGGCGGGCCCGGGACCTGGGGCTCAATTGTTGATCCCGCAATTGTATCAGGTAGGTCAGTATCAGGCGTGTGTCGATGTCCGCGACCAGGGTTGTTTTTTTCTTTTCCAGATACAGCCCAAACCGCACCAGATCGGCGCTGTAGGCAGCAATGGTTTTTTCGCTCAGGCCTTTTTCCATAAGCAGAAAAGCCAGGTACCGATCCAGGCGCTGGAGGTAGTCCGACGCGGTGTTTTTCATCTATGGCTGATTCGGGGATCAAATGGTTGTGGATCGTTGAGCACCTGGGCCTTTTCCTGGCGCACGACGACCTGGTTTTCCATGCGCACGCCCCCCCAGTCCTGAATATAAATGCCCGGTTCCACCGTGACGATCATGCCCGCTTCCAGGCGGTCGTCCTTGATCGGGCTCAAGCGCGGGTTCTCATGAACTGCCAGACCGGTGCCGTGACCCAGACTGTGGCCGAATTTGCCAGCGAAGCCGTTTTGGTCAATATGGTCCCTGGCGATCTTGTCCACCTGGGTGCCGCTGGCGTCTGCCCTGATGGCGGCAATGGCCATGTCCCGGGCTTTGACCACAGTGTCGAAGACTTTTAAAAACAAATCATCCGGCTTACCCAGCACCACCGTTCGGGTGGTATCCGAGCAGTATTCGTTCAATCGGGCTCCCCAGTCAAAGAGAATGGGTTCGCCTGTGGCCAGTTTGCGGTCGGTGGGAACCGCGTGGGGGAGTGCGCTGTTGGGGCCCGAAGCCACGATAACCGGAAATGACAGACCCTGGGCACCGGCTTCGCGCATGTTTTTTTCCATGGCCCAGGCCACCTGCTTTTCGGTCATGCCCGGGCGAATGGCATCCAACACCTGCAAAAAGGCCTTTTCGGCCAATTGCAGCGCCTGGATGGTAGACTGGATTTCCTCTTCTGATTTGATCTGCCGCAGTTTTTCGACCAGGTTTTCAGTTGAGACCAGGTCAACCGGTGGATCGCGTTTTTCCAGCGCATGGGCATAGGCCGTATAATTCTTATGTGAAAGACGAACACTTTCAAAACCAAGCCGCTGGATGCCCAGCGCACCGGCGATTTCCGGCAGCTCCTTTTCCAGGCCCTTTTTATGGCACACGATGTCAAATCCGGAGGCCTCTGCCTGGGCCTGCAGTTCATAACGGCTGTCGGTGGCCAGCACCAGGTTGCGATCGG
The DNA here is from genome assembly GCF_046496365.1 of Desulfosarcina sp. Lineage (GTDB taxonomy): Bacteria > Desulfobacterota > Desulfobacteria > Desulfobacterales > Desulfosarcinaceae > Desulfosarcina. Next base: position 45,592 of record NZ_JAWOHB010000153.1, on the reverse strand, counting down.
AAATGATCAGCACACCGGCGGATTCGTCGAACTGGGTGTCCCCGCCGGTAAACCCGCTGAGATAAAAACGGTTCTCCTGGACGGATACCATGACGGCGTCCAGTTCCATCTCTATCAAAGCCTGTCTTATTTTCTGGATGCGTGTTCGAATAATGGAATTCAAGGATGCTCCTTTGTTTGCGCAGTGACTCGTGGCAATGGATTGACAGTCTCGTTTCCTTTTTATTATGATTAGATCTTCTTTTCAAGCCACACCATCGCATTCAACCCTTAATATTGCCGTTGTTCCGGGTGGACCCGCTGCCCGAAACGCCTCGGGAGGTCAGCATGAAAATCGAAACCCATCATCTCATCGATCAGACGTTGTGCGGTAAAGCCCTATCGGTTGAAAATGGAAACAGCCTCGTCCAACTTTTAACCACCCCGCAGATGGTCGCCGACAGGCAAGGACTGGTTCACGGCGGTTTTATTTTCGGTGCGGCGGATTATGCGGCCATGATTGCAGTGAATCATCCCCATGTGGTTCTCGGTGCGTCGGATGTAAAATTCCTCAAACCGGTGCGTGTGGGCGAAACGGTAATGGCAAAAGCGCAGGTCAAAGAAATCAAAGGAAAAAAATACTGGGTTTCCGTAAGCGTCACCCATCATGACCAGGAAGTTTTTCAGGGCATGTTCACTTGTTTTGTTCTCGATAAACATGTCCTTGAATAAGAACGGGTTTAAAAGGTTCGGGCAGCGAAACTAAACCGGCAGCGAAAGGAATTCAAATGGCAAAAAAAATTGGCGTTTTACTGTCAGGTTGCGGTGTTTTTGACGGTGCTGAAATTCATGAAGCGGTATTGACCCTTCTTTTTTTGGACCGTGCCGGCGCTTCGGCCGTGTGCATGGCCCCTGATATGGATCAGCTTCATGTGATCAACCACTATACCCAGCAACCTTCCGATGAACGCAGAAATGTACTGGTGGAATCCGCACGCATCGCCAGGGGTGATATTCAGGATATCAGTACGGTCAGCGCTGACAGCCTCGATGCGCTGATTGTACCCGGCGGTTTTGGTGCCGCCAAAAACCTCAGCGATTTTGCAGTCAAGGGACCCGAGGCCCAGGTCAATCCCCAGGTGAGGCGTCTGCTGGAGGAAATGGTTCAACGTTCAAAGCCCATCGGTGCCGTTTGCATTGCTCCGGCAACTGTTGTCCGTGCCCTGTCTCAAAAATCTCCTCAGGTTACCATCGGCAGTGACCCAGGTACGGCTGCGGCAATCGAATCCATGGGTGGAATTCATTGTGCCTGCGGTGTAGCCGATATTTGTGTGGATGAAAAAAACAGCATTGTCACCACCCCGGCCTACATGCTCGGACCGGGAATCAAGGATGTGGCCGCCGGCATTGAAAAACTGGTCAACAAAGTGCTTTCTCTTTGCCGAGCGGATTCGGATTGATAAACGCGTTCGATGCAAGCCTATCTCACGCCAGGACCACTGCAACCCTACAGGATCCTCATTCATGCAAACCATCATCGGAACCAGTAATCGGATAATCGAGATCGACCTGTCTGCCGGGCAGGCAACCGAATTTCAAGTCGGGGATGATGAACGGCGCCTATTTTTAGGCGGCAAAGGACTGGGGCTCAAGTTGCTTTATGACCGCATGGATCGTGGAATCGACCCGCTGGGTGAAAAGAACTACCTGGCTTTCATGATGGGTGTGCTTATGGGTACCGGCGCACCGTGCACCGGACGCTTTTCTGCGCTTACAAAATCGCCGTTGACCGGAATCATGCTGCATTCTTCCTGTGGTGGACCTTTTGGCATGGCTTACAAAACTGCCGGCTACGACGGGTTGTTGATAACCGGTAAGGCCCCGGCACCGGTGGTGATCGAAATCGATGCAGACGGCGCCCGAATCCGCGATGGCACATCTGTTTGGGGCCAAGATACCAACGATTCTCAAAAACAGCTGAACCCGGATGGAAAATCAGGGGTCTTGACCATCGGGCCCGCTGGTGAAAACCGGGTATTGATTGCCAACGTGGCCTCAGGCCACCGTTTTTTAGGTCGCGGCGGCCTGGGAGCGGTGATGGGATCAAAAAACCTGAAAGCCATCGTTGCCCGAGGAAAAGTTTTTAAAATCGTTCCCACCAACCAGAAACTGTTCGACAAGGCCAAAAAAAGGGCCGCGGGTTATATCGAAAATAATCCGCTGACATCCGGCGACTATCGCAGCTTCGGCACCAGCAGCCACGTCAACTGGTGCAACGACGGTGGCATCCTGCCGGTGAGGAACTTTCAGGACGGGAGCCATCCCCAGGCCGATCAGGTCTCCGGTGAGACCATGCGGCAGCGCTACAAGGCCAACCCCAGCACTTGCAAGCCATGTTCCATCATGTGCGGACATAAGGGTACCCACGCTGACGGCAGCGCCCACCAGATCCCCGAGTACGAAACCGTGGGCCTGCTGGGTCCCAACCTGGGCATCTTTGACCCGGATGCCATTTCCAGGTTCAACGACCGCTGCGGCCTTTTGGGGATGGACACCATCTCAACCGGTTCCGTTTTGGCGTGGTGCATGGAAGCCGGTGAAAAGGGATTGATCGCCACCGATTTAAAATTTGGTGCAGTTGAGGGAATCGTCCAGGCCCTGGATGACATGGCCCTGCGACGGGGGTTCGGGGATGAAATGGCCAATGGCACGCGAATGTTGTCTCGAAGATATGGTGGCGCTGATTTTGCGATCCAGATCAAAGGGCTGGAGATGCCTGCCTACGATCCCAGAGGATCCTGGGGGCAGGGACTGGCTTATGCCGTGGCCAACCGCGGCGCTTGTCACCTGTCGGCCGCCACCTTCGCCCTGGAAGTGGCTTTTGGCCTGCTCAACCCGTATACCACCCGATCCAAGGCACGATTTGTCCTTTTTTTTGAAAACCTATATGCGGCGGTCAATTCCCTGCACACCTGCCAGTTTACTTCCTATGCCTATGTATTGGAACCGCCCATCATCAAATACACCCCCAAATTTTTGCTTCGCCTGACCATGCAGTTCCTGCCGTCCATTGCCATCATGCTAATGGACGTCAGCCTGTTTTCCAAACTCTGGCGGTCGGTAACCGGATTGCGGCTGAATCAATGGCAGATGCTCAGAGCCGGTGCGCGTATTCATGTGCTGGAGCGTTATATGAACACTGCCGAAGGTATTTCACGCAAAGATGATACCCTGCCAAAACGATTTTTAACCGAGGGGCGCCGGTGTGATGCCCGACAGCGGACGGTGCCCCTGCAGCCCATGCTGAATGCCTATTACCGGTTGCGGGGATACGACGCCCACGGCATTCCCGCTGACAGGACAATGAAACGGCTGGGGATAGCACCCAGATGGGAAATCTTGACCGATGAACGCCTCGACTATTTTAAGATGCTGTCGCCGGGTGGAAAGCCCCTCAAGCGGATCTACCTGACTGTCATGCTTTGGTTCGTGGGGCGGTCCATCCAGGCGGCTGCCCGGGTGGACCGGGAGGTGCGCACAGCCTTCGATGCCATCCCCGACGGCTTCACCTTTGCCTTGGGCGTTGCACCGGACGGTCCTGCCATGGTTGTCGGCAAGGATAAGGCGGGCAAGGTGAGATATCTGGGTGCCGATGCAAAGCAGCGCTATATCGATTTGAAACTGACCATCAAAAATATCGAGGCGGCGATCCTGCTTTTTACCTTTCAGGAATCCACTGTCGTGGCGGTGGCCAGAGACAGACTGGTTGTGGATGGGGATATACCCGCCGCCTGCGCCGTCGTTCGCATCCTGGATATGGTGGAGGTGTTTCTGCTACCCAAACCGCTGGCTTCCCTGGCCGTCCGCAGATATCCCCATTGGCCGCCCTTTCGAAAGTACGTTGGCCGCGTCCTGATCTATTTGCGTGCAGTACTTGGTTTTTAACGTGGTTCGAATTGGATCAAAGGAGGCGTGGACCATGCGTTTGCCGGAAGAATTTTCCTTTAACTGTCCTTTGAAGATTAACTGCGGCAGCCATGCCGTCGCCCATCTGCCTGCTGCGCTGTCGGCCGCGAATGCCCATGCCCCGCTGATTCTGGCCAACCGTGACCAGGTTGGCAAAAAGGGCCTGAACACTGTTGTCGATGCGTTCAAAACATCGGGGCTGACACTGGGAATATACGACCGGCTGCCGGATCTCCCTGAACCGGACTTGATGCCCGTCCTTGCACGGATGTACCGAGACGGTGGCTGCGACAGCGTTATCGCCGTTGGGAACGGTTCGGTTGTCGACACGGCCAAATGTCTGAACCTGATGGTCTCTGCTGGTGATCACGGGGCGTCGGCGGATTGCGGTAATTGCATGGACAAACCCTCCGTGTTGCGGCCGTTGATGGTGGTGGCAACGGCCGGCGGCAACGGCGATGAAGTCACCGGGTATGCCAACGACGGCGTGCACCGGCTGCGATCCTCCCGGCTGGTTCCTGCCGCTGTATTCATCGATCCGGCAATGTTGGGGGATCAGGACGACCACCAAGTCGTGGATGGTGCCCTGATCGCCCTGACCCATGCTGTGGAGACATTCATCGACGCTTCCACCGGGCCCATGTGCCGTGCTTATGCCCACACAGCCATCGGCCTGATCGTCAAATTCCTTCCCCTGGTCCTTCGTAAAACAGATCGGAAAAAAAATCTTTGTGCCGTGGTCAACGGACAAGTGGCGGCCGGCTGCGCATTTTCAGCCTCCCCACCGGGCATCTGTCATGTTCTGGCCACCCAATTTAAAGAGTCGACCGATCTTTCTTTGGGCTTTTTAATGTCCATTCTGCTGCCCCATCTGGTAGCTGAGGCGGGGTTGGTCCAACCGGAACAGGTGGGCGAACTGCTTTATCCGATGGTGGGGCCGGATATTTTTTCGGTGACGGCCGCTGACCTGAAAACATCCCGAACCACCGTTCTGATCTGGGAGTTTTTCGATGCGATCAACACCGAACTGGTGCAAAAAATCCCAACCTCGCTGATGGGTGCCGGACTGACGGATGAACAGATCAATCGTATCCAATCCCGAGTGGGAAGAGGCGCAACCAATGGTCATGTGGCCCGTATCATTGACAGCGCCAGACAAGATCCCGACATGACAGCCGGTTGGTAGGTCCTCGACACCCGATCTATTTTTTCCACTTGCTTCACAGGAGCACAGCATGCACTTTCCGGGATACTACGAATTTTTTTGCGGCGTTGAAACATTAGTCGGCCGCCGGGCGTTGGAAAGGATACCCCCATTGCTGAGCCGGCTGGGTGGCCAGTGTCCCCTGATCATCACCGACAAGGGTGTGGCCGCCGCCGGACTCGTCGATATTGTCACATCAGCCATCACCCCGGGAGTGCGCATCGGTGCCGTTGAAGCAGACGTGCCGCGCGATTCAGAACTGAAGGTGGTTAACCGGCTTGCCGGGGTTTACCGTGAAAGGGGCTGTGATTCCATTGTCGCGGTGGGCGGCGGCTCGGTGCTGGATACGGCCAAAGGTGTCAATATCCTCGTATCCGAGAATGCCAGCGACCTGATGCACTACTCCGGCGCCGGTTCTCTGAAAAGACCGCTAAAACCCCTGGTGGCCATTCCCACCACTGCCGGGACAGGATCGGAGGTGACAATGGCGGCGGTAATCGCAGACCACGCGCGCAAAAAGAAAATGCTGTTCACTTCTAATTTTTTGTTTCCAGACGCGGCTGTTCTGGACCCGCGCATGACCCTGGCGCTGCCGCCGACCCTAACGGCGGCTACGGCCATGGATGCCCTGACCCATGCCGTTGAGGCTTACACCTGCCTTTCCAAGAACCCGATCAGTGACGCCCATGCGCTGATAGCCATTGGGTTGATTGGTCAAAATTTATTGCAGGTGATAAAGGAGCCGGACAATGAAGATGGGCGCCTGGCGCTGGCTGTAGGGGCCAATCTGGCTGGGGTGGCTTTTTCCAATGCCATGGTCGGCATGGTTCATACCCTGGGAAACTCGGTGGGTGCGGTTTGCGGTGTAGCGCACGGCGCGTGCATGGCCATTTTGCTGCCCTACGGTCTTGAATACAACATGCACAAAAATGGTGGCTTGACCGCCCAACTGCTGCTGCCGCTGGCCGGGGCCCGGATCTATGCACACACGCCGGCCCATCTTAGGGCCGAGCAGACGGTTGCCTTCATCCGGCAGTTGAACCAGCGCCTCCACCAGGAAACCGGCGGCGGCCACGCCAGGTTCTTCAAAGAAATTACCGCACCCGACGGCACTGCGCGTGTTCCTGTTGAAAAATTGGAAGCCATTGCGGAGCAAGCTCTTGGAGACGGAACCCTTTTCTACAACCCCGAGGAGCTTGATCACGAAGACCTGGTGATGGTTATGTCGCATGCATGGGCAGGTACACCCCTGGATCGCAACCTCGTCAAAAAAGGCAGCCTTCAGATTCGATGACACCCGGAACAGAAAACCTTTGCCATCGACTTTATCCCATTTCGCGGAAACAGGATGCAAGACTGGTTGACACCGTCTGCATCGCAAGTTACGCTGGCCGGGACAGGTGGTGCAACCCCACAACCGCTGAAGGCCAAGGCTGGCCGCTGGTTGACGACCTACAAGGGCAGAAGGGTCCAACTGGTCGACGAGATGGTTGCCTAGCCTCAGTTTGCTCATCCCAATGCGGGACGAAAGCAACCGAACGGGTGATCATGCTTTGCGTGCCCAGGAACAAGGAGATCGGTGCTATGCGGATCGGGGTGTTCATTATCATTTCAGCCCTTATGCTGAATGGGTGTGTTCATCTGGAAGCCAACAAGAATATCAGCGCATTGCAACAGATCAAGGCCGGTGATGCGCAAGAGGTTGTTTTCCAAATCATGGGCCCTCCAGACCATCGCAAGGATGTTACTGAACAGCGTTTTATGGTCTATTACCAAACCAAGGCCGGCAATCCGGTCGGAGAACTCCCTTCGGCGGCCTTTTTTACACCCATCGCTTTCGAATCCGGACGGGTGGTTGCCGTCGGTGAGGACCTGATCGATACCTGGACCCGTGAGGAAGGAGAACGCTTGCGCCAGGCTGAAATCGCCGAACGTGAAGGCAGAGAGGCTAAAATTGCCGAAACCGCGCGGCAGGTCGCTGACCAGGCCCGTCAGGAAAAAATCACGGCCATCGAAGAAGCGGTTAAACCGGTGCCTGCCTCCAATGCAGCCTTGAACCTCAAGCTGTACCGTCAATTACTGGATTTGGATCCTGATAATCCCCGTTATCAGAAAAAAGTGGCCTTATACGAAGAGCGGCTGGTCCGGCAGGAAAAGGCGCGTCAGGAGCGCGCTGTGCACAGCGCTAAAATGAAGCGTCGTCAGGCGTGGGAACAGGCCCGTGAGGCGCGCAACAAAACCCTTCGGCAATATTCCGGAAACGGTACCGCCCAAATAGCCGTGCATGATATGGGCAGCGGTTCGCTTTATGTATGGGTGAAAAATGTGAGCAAACAGATCATTACCACCCATCCCGATTATTTTACCCTGGTGGACGAGGAAAAAAAACCGATAAGGTGTGAAATCAGCGGCAGTCTGGACAGCGTACTGGAGCCGGGCAGCATTTCCCACGGCAAGCTCGAATACAGTCGGGAAGCCGAACCCAGGGAACTGATCTTCCAGAACCGGGAGGTGGGCCGGATCAGCAAATTATTCCAATAATCAAACGGCCAACGCCAATAAATGGCAACCGCACCCCGGCCAACCACAAAAAATGACCGGCCCGACTGGGTCGCTGAACCAGCCCCCGTGCAGTGCAATGGTTGGTAAAACAATCAGGTAAAGGAAAAATAACCCATGCCACGAACTGACCTGGATGCTCTGGAAATCGTCTGTCGACGGATCAGCCTCAATATTCCCGAAACCTGTCCGTGGCGCTGGGACAAGGAGTTCAATCTGGCCCTGACGGTGATTGACAGGCGGGATGAAATTATGGTCGAACTGCCGCTGACCCTCGAATTTTCCAATAAATGGGATTTCAATACCATCAACGATGCCGAAAAAGCGATCCGGGATTATTTTGAGGCCGGTTTCGGAATCGTTCCAGGCCAGAAAGTATTCACCATGGATCCCATCAACGGGGTGGTCCTCTTTGTCGCGTGGTGGCCCTGGGGTGACGATGAACAGATTTCCCTGCGACTGGGACTGGTTTCGGTATCCGGAGAAAAACTGGAAGGTGCGGACGTTAAACGCCTGATCTGTCGTTGGTTGAATTTATGATCAAACCGAGGTTGCCAATATTTGTTGCCTGTGCAGCTTGGATCCTTTTTCCGGTGCTGTTTCCCGGCACCAGTGCCTCCCAGGAAACTGCACACGATTTGCTTCTGGCGCTCAGGCTGGAACAGCCGGTTTTGCTTTGCGGTGAAGCGGTCCCTGTTGATCGCCCCGATGTGGCGGAACGGTTTGAAAAAGAGATGCTGCTCGCGCTTGGAAACCGTTCCCAGGTCATTCTCTGGCTGAAACGCACGGCGCGCTATTTCCCGTATATCGAACAGAATCTCAGGGAAAACGATCTTCCCGATGACCTCAAATTCCTGGCCCTTGCTGAAAGCGCCCTCAGGATGCACGCCGGCTCCCCCAAAGGGGCCATGGGCGTCTGGCAGCTTATGCCGCAAACCGCCATTAACTATGGGTTGGTGGTGAACGACAGCTTCGACGAACGGCGCAACCTTTATCTGAGCACACCGGCTGCACTGGCCTATCTCAAGGACCTTTACGGGCGGTTTGGTTCCTGGAACCTCTCTCTGGCGGCCTACAACATGGGGGAAGAAGGTCTCGAAGCAGAAATCCTGGAGCAGGGCATCAACGACTATTACCGACTCTATCTGTCCCTTGAAACGCAGCGTTTTATCCTGCGTATACTGGCGATCAAACGAATTGTTGAGTCCCCCGGAAAGTATGGCTTCAGCCTCTCCGCAGAAGATCTATATCCTCCGGAAACCTTTTCAACGATTCAGATCGATGCCTTTGGGGATCTTCCCCTTCGTCTTATCGCCGGGGCGGCGCGAACTGATTTCAAAACCATCAAAGATCTTAATCCGGAGTTGCGGGGCTACTATCTTGCCGCCGGAGCGCGCATGGTTAATATTCCCGAGAACGGCAGATCGGGGTTTCAAACCCGTCTGGCAGCCATGATCGAGGCCGACGCCAAAATACGGAACCAGCGTGTCTACCTGGTGAAGCCGGGAGACAACCTCTCTCGCATCTCCCAAAAATTTGACGTGCCCATCGCAGCACTGCTGATTTGGAACCGCATCGGTGTCGATGCGGTGATCCAACCGGGCCAGCGGCTGGTCATTTATCCTGCGACAGGTGAAAAAATGACCGCTCGTGAAGCCATCCAGGACGATGTTGACCAATGATCGCAAAGATCATCACACCCGATGCGTTGATTCGTCTGGCCCAGGACCGTCTTCACCATCCGCCTCCAGGCAGTTTCGCGTTCACCGCGAACGGCGATCTGAGGCGGATTTCCGCCGTCCTTTTTCTCTTGGGGAAAGCGCACAACGGGGATCCGTATCTGCTCTTGAACAAGCGTTCCCGGCATGTCCGCCAGTCTGGCGATTTGTGCTGCCCGGGTGGGGGCATTTCCGCAACCATCGATTTTTGGATAGCCAGGTGGCTCCACCTGCCGGCAACGCCATTGTCCCGGTGGCCCCATGGAACGTGGTGGCGGCGGCACCGCAGAAAGGATTTTTCAAAATTGGCGCTTCTTCTGGCCGCAGCCTTGCGGGAGGGGTTTGAAGAGATGCGGCTCAATCCATTGGGGGTTAAATTTTTGGGCCCCATGCCAGCTCAGCATCTGGTCATGTTCAAGCGGGTCATTTATCCGCTGGTGGGTTGGGTGAATCGCCAGCAGCATTTTCTCCCCAACTGGGAAGTGGAAAAAATCGTCCGCATTCCTGTGGCCGCACTGTTGGACGCCGGCAACTATGCCCGCTATCGGATCTCCTTCGTAAACGACACCCCGGGTGCACCGGACACGCCTTATGGGGACATGCCCTGTTTCGTCCATCACCGCAATGGGCACGATGAACTGTTGTGGGGAGCTACCTACCGGATCACCGAGCAATTTTTGAAAACCATATTCGGCCATGTCCCGCCGTCGATGGAATCGTTGCCTGTAATCCACCGTCGACTGGACCGTAAATACCTAAAGGGATCCTCCGCACCATGATGGCGTCAGTCGACGATTGATGTTAAACAACTATGGACAACCTGAGACTGGCTCAGCCGGCTGCGTGGCGGGCGTGCCCATGAAGCCCTTGATCCTGGCACCGCTGCGCGGCTTTACCGATGTCGTGTTCAGAAACACTTTTCAGCGCCATTTCCAAGGCCTTGGTGAGGCAGTGGCGCCGTTTATTACCTCCATTAAAGGTTGCCGCATCAAGCCCAACCACCTGCGGGATCTGGTGCCTGCCGAAAATCGGGCCCTGCCGGTGATACCCCAGGTGCTTAGCAATGACCCCGACGGCTTGATCTGCCTTACCCATGCGCTAAGCGAACTCGGTTATGGGGAGATCAACTGGAACCTGGGCTGTCCCTACCCCATGGTGGCCAATAAAATGCGTGGGTCCGGCCTGCTGCCGCATCCGGACATTATTGATCGCATGCTCGAAAAAACACTGCATGGCTTTTCCGGAAAATTATCCATCAAAACGCGATTGGGCCGTTTTAGGGCCGATGAAATGAATGATCTCATGCCTGTTTTTAACCGCTACCCCATTGCCCGGCTGATTATCCATCCACGGACCGGTGAACAGATGTACGCCGGTACTGTGGATTTGATGGCTTTCCAATCCTGTCTGGAGAACTGTTCCCATCCCGTGGTCTACAATGGGGACATCAATGACCTATCAACGTTTCAACAATTGGAGCAGCGATTTCCGTCGGTCTCCGGGTGGATGTTAGGCCGTGGGCTTGTCGCCAACCCGTTTTTGGCTGAAATGATCCAATCCCGAGTCCAGAACATCAGTCGCAGGCAAGCGCGGTTCAAGAGATTTCACGATGACCTGGTCGATGGATACCAGCGTCAATTTTCCGGACCCGGTCACGTGTTGGACCGGATGAAAGGCTTCTGGCGTTATTTCGCGTCAGGGCAACCGGATGGGGCCAAGATCCTGAAGCGCATCCGCAAGATTGGATCACTTGACCATTATCTAGAGGTTGTGGCCGCGGTGCTGAGCGTCCAGGACCGGTGAGTCGACCCTATATTGGTCGACGGATTGTACAACAATCCAAATTCCATTATACTGGCCCTGAAGGTCGATATTGAACGATTATCGCTTACCCTGCCGGCTTTTGCGAACCTGAACACCGAGCTATTCGGCTCCCAGGAGCAGTTGGATGCAACCAAAAACGATACTCATCGTGGATGACGAATTGAGCATACTCGTGCCCTTGCAGTTTCTCATGGAAAAGGAAGGGTACGTGACCAAACTGGCCCAAAGCGGCAAAGAGGCTGTTGAAATGGTTGCCGAGGTCAAACCGGACTTGATCCTGCTGGACATTATGCTTCCGGATCTGGATGGGTATGAAATCTACCAGATGATCCGTGCACGAGCCGAATGGGAATCCATCAGAATTATTTTTCTGACGGCGAAAAACCGGGATGCCGACATGGCCAAGGGCCTCGCCATGGGTGCCGATGCCTACATCACCAAACCGTTTTCCAATGCGCAACTGGTAGAAAAGATACACGCGCTTATCGGCCCGGGGCGTTCCTAACTCGGTTTCTTTTTAAAAGCCAAGCCATTAATGCCACGACGGTCAATGATTAGACCCTGGGGCGCAGGTCAATAGCATGTTACGATCCCATCGCGATCTCGCTGCGGTTACCGACGATCTGGTGACGCGCCTTCGAACGCTGAAGTTTTCCGCCCCGGTGACGCACACCTACAACCCGTTGATATATGCACGCAGTGGCTATGACAGTTATGTCACCCGATATGCCGGCGCGGCCAAGCAGGTGGTTCTGGTGGGCATGAACCCGGGTCCCTTCGGTATGGCCCAGACCGGTGTACCATTTGGAGATGTAAAGATGGTAAAAGGATGGCTGGGAATTTCCGCAACCGTTGCCCAGCCGACTGACCCACACCCCAAACGACCGGTGTCGGGTTATTCCTGTGCACGCGGTGAGGTGAGTGGCCGCCGCTTGTGGGGATGGGCCAAACAACGTTTTGGATACCCGGAAGCCTTTTTTGAAAGGTTCTTTGTGGTCAACTATTGCCCGCTGATTTTCATGGAATCGAGTGGCCGCAACCGCACGCCGGACAAACTGCCCGGGATTGAAAAACAAGGGCTTTTCCGCATCTGCGACCAGGCCCTCAGACAATCGATCGAAATTCTTCGACCGCAGTGGGTGATCGGGATCGGTGGATTTGCCGAAAAAAGGGCCAGGGATGCTCTAAGTGGATGGCGAGTGGACATCGGCAGGATCAGTCATCCCAGTCCAGCCAATCCCAAAGCCAACCGGGGCTGGGCATCACTGGTGGAATCAGAGCTGATGACCATGGGAATCCACATTCCTGACGGAAAATGACGCGGCCCACGTTGACAGCTTGGCTATTGCAGGAAAAATAAGCCTTTCCGAACCGGAAAAGCGGTGATCATATCCCTCAGCCGCCTGCTGCAGGTCTGCAGGGTGGGGGTTTGAAGCCCCCGGAACCGGAGGGTATGCCATGGGGCCGAACAGCACCGGCAGACATCAGCTTTTCCAGGTTCCCGCAGTTGCAGGACGGGCAGATCTCAGGTTCGGGGTCTGATGAGAACACCAGTTGCTCGAATCGATGGCAGCAGGCTTTACACTGGTACTCAAAAATCGGCATCGTTGGGCTCCTTTTTTGTACTACAATAATGACACACCTTTCCAAGTCAAATTTATTTTTTTTTCATCTGCTCATAAATCCCGGTTTATTCTCAAGGCGGCGGCCATGCACCATTGAAAAATCGGTTGACAATCCCGGTGATGGGTGCCATAGCAAAACATCCGTTTTTGTGTTAACCATCAGAAAAATAAAGAAAACATGATTTTTTTGGCGATTCGGAAACCTTGGTTCTGGTGGTGGCCCTGACTGGCTTGCTGGGCCGGTCAGACTCTCATTTTACAAATGTTTTTTGTTTCGAATATCAGCAAACGGACCAATGGGAAAAGTCCTACGGTCCGTTTGCGTTTAAATGGCGCGCGGGGTTCTTCCGGGTTCTTTTTTCCGGCCGGGTGGGCAAACCCGGACCTGCTTAACAGAGGAGGCATACCATGCTGGTGGTCATGGATAAATCAGCGACCCCTGAACAAATCGAACAGGTGGTCAAAGTTATCGAAGGGCGGGGATGCACGGCACGGCCCATTCCCGGTGGCGATCGGGTATCCATCGGTGTGCTGAACAATGAAGGACCCGTGGACGCCGCCCTTTTCATCGGTCTTCCCGGGGTCAAGGACGCGGTGCCCATTACCAAACCCTATAAACTGGTGAGTCGGGAGACAAGGACCGCAGACACGATTATCCAGGTTGGTGAAGCTACAATCGGCAAGGGTTATCTGACCATCATTGCCGGGCCGTGTGCCATCGAAGGGCGAGACCAGGCGATGACCATCGCCCGGCATGTCCAAAAGGCCGGCGCTCAATTGTTCCGAGGTGGCGCGTTCAAACCGCGAACCTCTCCGTATTCCTTCCAGGGGCTCGGCGAGGCCGGGCTCAAAATATTGGCAGGCGTGAGGGAAAACACTGGTTTGCCGGTGGTCACCGAGGTGATGGATTTCCAGACCTTCGATATGGTGGAACACTACGCCGATGTGGTTCAGATCGGCACGCGAAACATGCAGAACTTCAGCCTGCTCAAGCGGGCAGGGCAGTCCTACCGACCCATCCTGCTCAAGCGCGGCATGGCTGCTACCATTGAAGAGTGGCTCATGGCTGCCGAATACATCATGGCCCAGGGCAACCATCAGGTGATCCTGTGTGAGCGGGGTGTGCGCACATTTGTTCACCACAGTCGCAACACGCTGGATCTCTCCGCCGTGCCGGTGGTGAAAAAAGAGAGCCACCTGCCGATCATGGTGGACCCCAGCCACGCAGCCGGTCGACGGGATCAGGTGCTGCCGCTTTCCCGTGCAGCTGTGGCCGCCAACGCGCACGGCTTGATGGTGGAAGTTCACCATCAACCGGATCAGGCCTTGAGCGACGGCGCCCAGAGTCTTTACCCCGAGCAATTCGAACTGCTTTGTCGGCAGGTCCGGGCCATATTCAAGGTTTGCGGCGAGGATGAGCCGTTTTAGGCAGGGCACAGGTGCCCGTGCTGCGCCAATTATTAATTCCCAGACTGCTTTTTAGACCCGCGCTGACCGTAACGGGCCTTGACGCCCAGCGTCGCCTTTCTCAGCCTGACGGATTTGGGTGTAACTTCAACGCGTTCGTCATCACGAATGAAGTTGATCGCCTGTTCCAGTGTCATGGGGCGAATGGGGGCCAGAATCACGTTTTCATCCTTACCGGACGCACGCATGTTGGTCAGTTTCTTTTCTTTGGTGGGATTGACGTTGATGTCCGTTTCCCGGTTATGCTCGCCAATTATCATCCCTTCGTAAACCGGCTCACCGGGCAGGATAAACAACCGACCCCGCGGCTCCAGATTATAGAGGGCATAGGGCACGGCATACCCCTGGCGGTCCGATACGAGGGATCCAGTGAACCGAGTGGGGAAATCACCCCGATAGGGCTCGTAGCCCAGAAAGTAGGAATTCATGATGCCCGTTCCCCGGGTGTCGGTTAAAAATTCGTCCCGATAGCCGATCAGGGCCCGGGATGGGATGGAAAATTCGATGCGCACCCGGCCGGTTCCTGTGTTGGCGAGGTTCATCATCTTGCCTTTGCGCACCGAAAGCTTTTCGGTCACCACCCCCATGAAGGCCTCTTCGCAGTCGACAAAGAGCCGTTCGATGGGCTCCCTGGTGACCCCTTCCTCCTGTTTCAGGATTACTTCAGGGCGACTTACGCAAAATTCAAACCCTTCCCGGCGCATGGTTTCGATGAGGATGGCCAGTTGGAACTCCCCGCGTCCTTTGACCAACATGGAGTCCCGGTCTCCGGTGGTCTCCACATGGATAGCCACATTGAGCAGGGTCTCCTTGAGCAGACGTTCGCGGATTTTCGCCGACTGCACGTAACGGCCTTCCTTGCCGCCCAAGGGCCCGTCATTGATGGTAAACAACATGGATACGGTGGGCGGGTCCACGGTAATGCGCGGCAGGGCGAAGGGTGCATCTTCGGTACAGATGGTGTCACCGATGGT
Organism: Desulfosarcina sp.; assembly: GCF_046496365.1. GTDB lineage: Bacteria > Desulfobacterota > Desulfobacteria > Desulfobacterales > Desulfosarcinaceae > Desulfosarcina. The sequence goes on along the minus strand of NZ_JAWOHB010000153.1, from coordinate 30,276 downwards.
CACCTCTTCGATACCTGAAAGGATGGCAATCTCACCGGCGCTGACTTCATTTACGGGTGTGATATCCATGCCTTCGTAAATTTGCAGGCGGGTAACCTTGAGCGGACGATGATTGCCCACGGCATCGATGCAGATGAGCCGATGCCTGGATTCGGCCTTGCCGCCCACCACCCGGCCCACCGCCAGGCGGCCTAAATAATCCGAATAGCCCAGGTCGGAAACCAGCATCTGAAACGGTGCTTCGGGTTCTAGTCGGGGCGGAGGAATTTCTCTGAGGATGGCATCGAATAGCAGGTGCAGATCATCGGCCAATCGATCAGGGGTTGTTCCCGCCGCCCCGTCGCGGCCGATGGCATAAAACAGAGGAAATTCGAGTTGGTCTTCACTGGCATCCAGATCGATGAGCAGGTCATATATCTGATCCAGCACCGTCGACGTACGTGCATCCTTGCGGTCGATTTTGTTGATCACCACGATGATTTTCAGTTTGGATTGCAGGGCCTTTTGCAACACGAAACGGGTTTGGGGCAAAGGACCTTCGGAGGCGTCTACAAGCAGAAGGGCACCGTCGACCATGGACAACGCCCGCTCGACTTCGCCGCCGAAATCCGCGTGGCCCGGCGTATCCACGATATTGATTTTCACACCCTGGTAAACCACGGAACAATTTTTGGCGGCAATGGTGATGCCCCGTTCCCGCTCAAGATCCATACGGTCCATAATCCGTTCGTCCATCTGCTGGCCCTGGCGGAAAAGGCCGCTTTGGCGAAACATGGCATCAACCAGCGTGGTCTTGCCGTGGTCGACGTGGGCGATAATGGCAATGTTGCGTAGTTTTTCGTTGGTCAAAAAAAGCATGTGTACTCATTTCATTTGGTTAGGGGTTTATCCGCCGGTTGGGCATGCGGACGCAGATAATAGCCATCCGGATGGTAAATACAAGGTGCTCTAAAGGCGTATTTTATTTTTGATAATACGAAGATAGATAGAATGTAGCTTAAATGTAGTTAAAAAATAGCCTTGACCGTGGGGCTCAGTGGTGCGATAAAAAGAGACCATCCGTCCGGGAAGGCAGTAAATAATCCTGTAACCAATTAATTATATAAATGATTATAGACCAATACCACCACCATGTCGACGCAATCGTCAGGGCCTGCCCCGTCGATTGAAAAGGAGGAGAGATGGCAAAAATTGAAACTGTGGGAATAGTTGGTTTCGGTGTCATGGGTGCGGCCATCGGACTTAATGCAGCATCGTCCGGGTACCGGGTTATCTTCAAGGAGCTCAATGACGAACTGGTAAGGGCCATGTATGACCGATGGGTGAAAAGCGCCCTGGAAAAGCGTGTCGCCAAGGGCAAAATGACCCCCCAGGAGATGGACCAGGTGGCCGGGATGATTTCGGGAACCGCCAACTACCGCGACCTGGCACCCTGTGATCTGATTATTGAGGCGGCCGTCGAAAAGATGGATCTGAAAATACAGATTTTCAAGGATTTGGATGCGGTGTGCCGTCCGGATGCCATCATGGTCAGCAACACCTCCACCTTTCTGATAGAAAAACTGATGGCATCGGTTTCCAATCCTGCCCGCACCGCCGGCCTGCATTATTTTTTCCCGGCCAATATCAACCGGCTGGTGGAAGTGATCCGGCAGAAAAAGACCAGTGATGAGACTTTTGCCGCGTTGATGGCGTTTGCAGAAAAAAACCGTAAGGTGCCCATTGCCGTAAAGGATTTTCCGGGTTTTGCCATTAATCCGGTATTCATCTCCAGCTACATGATGCTCGACTCATTTATTGGTGAAACCTACAATGTAGCCACCTTGGAAAATATTTCAAAACTGGCCCTGGGTGTGAGGTTCGGCATCATGTGGGTGCAAAACGGCTCCGGTCTGGGCACCTGCTACCATGCCGCTGTCTCCATGAACGACTATCTGGCAGATACCGACGTGGGCTATCCAGCGGTTCCTGATCAGCTCAAGGTTCAGTTCGAAAGCGGCAATCCTTGGAATCTCGAGGATGGGCCAGTGGCCGACGATCCGAAACTGCTTGATGTCGTCAGAGACCGGCTGCTGGGATCCATTTTTACCATCTCCACCCATCTCATCGAAAAAAGTGTGGTTTCCCCCAAGGACCTTGAACTTGGGATCTGCACGGCGCTGGCCTGGCCAAAGGGACCCTTTGCCATGATGAATACGATGGGGTTGAAGGAAGCAGCCCGGCTGGTGAAACTGACGGTGGAAAGTGGCGCGTTTAAACTGCCTCAAACCTTTGCCGATGGGATTCCATCACCCTGGGAGCTTTAGCCCGGTTTTTCCCGGATGGCAAGCGATTCCCAGTTCACAAAAAGGGTCCGGAAGCGTTTTCCCGGACTCTTTTTGTGTGTGGCCTGCAGAACCTAATGATTGCTAAGGGCGTTTTAACCTGCAGATACCTTTGGGGGCATGGCTGGGAAGTTCGCCGGCCCTCCCGTCCAACAGAATCCTGCTGACTGCAGGTTTAGGCCCGCTGGCCTTGTCGATGGCAATCCATTCACGCTGCTCTTGCATCAACAGGGTCGGGGCGATGGTGCCGTGAAGGCGTATGCAGGTACGGTTGTCCGCTTCTCGAATCACAATCCCATTGATTGGGGCCCTGCGGCCGCTGCCAAAGATGATTTCTCCCTGGACCGCCTCCCCCGGTTTATACATGCCCGTACCGTCCAGACTGATGCCGGATTCGGAGACGTCATGTACGGGGCAGGTATTCGCCTGAGCTGATGGGCGGTCATCGGTCTTCTGGACAAAAATGGGGCGCAGAACATCAACATATCGGATTCGGTAATGCTGGCGATTTTGATCAGATGATTTGCCGCCGTCCGCGTCAACAGACATTGATGGGTTGCGGTGGGACGTCACTAATCGAAGCAGGCTGATTACCGCGAGAATACCGCTGATCATCAGTACAGCGGACAAGTAATAGCGACCATATACCGATGAACCGGAAAAAATGGTCTGTCGGACCCACCATGCAGCCATCAATACGGCTGAGCTGATCAGCAGGGTAACGATGTTAATTTTCACGGTTCAGATCCTGATTGCACCAGTTCATAAATAGGGTCACGCGCCGAAATTGCCGAGCCGGGATGTCCTGGCGATCGAATCCCATGGCATTTAAAAATACGGCAGTATGATGCAGCCACATTGTTCCATGACAGTTGCGCTAACTCAATCCTCGGCGGTTTTTATAATTACTTGAGCGTACACGCTGTAAAATCCCATGGTACCGGTCAATTCAATTTTAAGGGGCCAATGCAATTGACCATCGCCAACGGACGATTCATGACTATATTAACGATCATGGGGCCCACAGCGGGTTTAAATCAAATGAAATTGAGATGACAGGGGATCATGGCGCAACAGGACTACTATCAGACACTGGGTGTGGATCGCACTTCAGATGCGAAAAAAATTAAAGAGGCCTACCGAGAACTGGCCTTCAAATATCATCCCGATCGTAACGAAAAAAAACCGGACAGCGCGGAAAAGATGAAGCTGATCAATGAGGCTTATGCGGTATTGTCAAATGTGGACAAAAAACGTGAATACGATGATTTGCGTGCTCGTTTCGGCGATAGCGCCTACGGTCAGTTTCGAAATGCCTACACTGAACAGGATATTTTCGACGGCTCCGATGTCTATCAGATCTTCGAGGAAATGGCGCGATCCTTTGGCCTTCGGGGTGTGGATTCCATATTCAGTGACTTCTACGGTTCGGGATATAAGCGCTTTGCGTTTAAGCAGCATGGCCTTCACGGTAAGGGATTCATTTACCGCGGCGCAATGGGCCAAGGCCGCGGTAAAATCGGTGCGGGCAGCGTCCCTCCCGGTGTGGGCAGGCTTTTCAAATTTTTGTTAAACCAGATCACAGGGCTGAAACTGCCCCAGATTGGGGACCATATCCACGATACGGTTCACCTCACCCAGGAGTTTGCCAGAACCGGGGGGCCTTTTCCCTACAATCACCATCGCCGTTCCAAAAAACTGGTGGTCGACATCCCGGCCGGTACGAAGGATGGGCAGCAAATTCGCCTTGCTCAGATGGGTGCAACAGGCAAAAACGGTGGCCCCAGCGGGGACCTGTACCTGAAAGTGAAAATTAAAAAGCCGTTGATAGAAAAAGCCAAGGATTTCATTGTCTCAACTTTCGGTCGATGATACATTGTCGGCTAGTCGGCAGCGACTGCTGAAAAAAAGGTTTTAGGATTCTTTTTATGTTTTCGTGCTGTTCATACGCCCTGTCGGTCCGTGGCTTTATGGGTTGCAAAAAAAGTGGTTAGTGGACCGCATTACCGCGAAAGGAGGACGTAATATGCAAATTCTGGTTACCTTTAAAAACGTAGATTCCTCAGATTACTTGAAATCCTACCTTGAAGAAAAACTTGACCGCCTTGAAAAAATCATGCCTCATTCAGGAACCGCCGATGTGGTGTTCCAGGAAGAGAAGCTCAGAAAAATCGTGGACGTCAATTTGAGTGGCAAGGGTTTTGATGTACACGCCAGAGAAGAGAGCGGTGCTTGGAACGAAGCCATCGATATCGTGGTCGACAAGGCTAAAAAACAGCTGATCAAAAACAAGGAGAAAATTCAGTCCCATCGTGCAGAAGCGTGACTTCTAATTTGGGACCAGCTGATATCCATTTCCCACCCGGTTATGGTTTTTGGGCTTACTCTGCCTGAGCATCCGGGAGATGGTGGATGGGGCGATGCAGATTGCCTGGAGAATTCGGCAGCGGTTGCGGTGGAGACGTGAAAATGACATGCTGGGCTTAGGCTATGCTCTGCGTGATCAGGCTTACCGCAGCAATGGTGGCTTCGTTATAGCGGGCCAGGTCCTCCTCGTCCAAGGAGAGAAACGCTAGCGCGCCCGGGTTCAGTTCGGACTGTTTTGCGTCCATACTGCCGCGAATCCCGCTTTGCTGGGCAATATGGTTGGCCGTGTGGACGATATAGGCAAGCTGATTACCATTGGAGGCGCCGGGGTCGTGGTGATATCGCATGGCGGTCACATGATTGTCCGGCAGTTTCCATTTGGCGCACAGATCAGAAGCCAGTTCCGTATGATCGAAGCCCAGCACCTGTTTTTCAACCTCCAGAAATGTGACACCGGTACTGAGCGACTGATCGACCTGGACCCTTCGTTCCAGAAGATAGCGATCCAGAGCCAGTTTGCCGGCATCGTGGATCAATCCGACTGAAAAGGCATCATTTTCAAGTGCCGGCGCCCGGTCTTTGGCAATCAATCGTGAACACAGAGCCACAGCCAGTGAATGCTGCCACAGGGCACCGGAACCCATCCGGTACCCCTTCAGGCGGCTGCCCAGTAGGCTGGTGGCGGAAACCATGGTGATAAGCTGTTCCAGGGTTTTATGACCAAGCACCACGGTTGCCTGATGGATCGAAGCAACCATCCCTGACAGTCCGTAATATGCCGAATTGGCGACCTGCAGGATTTTGGCTGCAATGGCCTGGTCCGTTTCGATCACCTCGGCAATCTCCTTGAATCCGGCCATGGGGTTGGCCATGACCTCCCGCGCCTTGTAAATTATTTTGGGCATGGGTGGGAGATCCTTGATGCCGTTAAGGATCTTTCGTTTCAAATCGTTGCCGTCCAGTTCTCTGGAAGGCTTTTCAGCAATGGGCGTGAATACAATTTTTCCGGCAGCTTCATCAGGTGAAATCGCCGGTTGGTCCATCACCGGTTCCGGATCTTTTCTAAGGTCCAACGTTATCTTGGTTTTACAGCCGGGGCATGGAAAAGAAACCTTTTTCCCGCTGGGAAGACGGTTATCGGGTAATTCGAAAGCTTTATGGCAGTTTTCGCATTCAACTTTCATGGGAACACCTTTCTATTCAGCCTCAGGGGTTCTTAAAAATCATGGCATCAATGTCGTATCATAACGGTTTTGGTCGATATTGACCATAATCAAATTGCGGAGTCGCTCAATGCGCAGGAGCTGACGAACGGCCACGATTTTTTATCGGCCATGTGAGGGCAAACTTGAGCTTTTGCACAATGGCCAAGTGGGGAACCCGCTTTTTGTTATAAATGGATGGGCACACAATAAAGATGTGGTTGACACCGCCATGCATGTCAGTCTGATGGTTGCCATTACCGTAGACGGAAAAATCGCCAGGGCCTCGGACCACTATCCTGATTGGACCGGCAGCGCCGATAAGCAATTGTACGTCAAAATCACTAAAAAAGCCGGTGTCATGATCATGGGATCAACGACCTTCGATACCATTGGGCGGGTTTTGCCCGGTCGCAAGACCATCGTAATGACCCGCAACCCGGATCGTCAGTCTGACCGGGAAGATCTTGTCTTCACCCAGGCAACGCCCGAGCAGATCATCAACGATCTGGATGCTCAGGGCTACGATGAAGTCGTCGTGGTGGGCGGTGCGAAGATTAACCAGCTTTTTGCTGCAAGCGGGTTGATCGACGAGTTGATTCTGACGATCTCCCCCTATGCATTCGGCTCCGGGTTGTCCATATTTTCAGGTGCGGTGGACTTGAAACTGGCCCTTGAAGAATTCTGGCAATTGGATGCAAACTCCATTTGCATCCGTTATCGGGTTTTGCATTAATATTTCCGTGAAACAGTCCAACCTTGATGAACTGGTAAAAAGTCGATTATCGGACGGTGCCGTAAAAAGTCCAAGATCAAGGCTTGCGAATCCCGAGGAATGAGGCGTACTTAACGTACGCCGCAGTGACGAGGGATGAAGCGTAACGCAGATATTGGACTTTTTACGGCACCGTCAACCTTAAATCGGCGTCTTTAGACGCGCGGCAGATGTCATCCGTGGATGGGTACCGACCCGTTTACCGGGGTAATTTTTCCCCGTTCATGACCGCCAGCACCTTATATAGCCCCTGAGTGCCCAGGTTTTCCCATCCCATGGCCATGGCCGCCACGTAAAACTGGTGCACCAGGCTGAGTCCCGGCAGTGACAGACGCATGCGACGGGACTCCTCCAGGGCGATGCCCATGTCCTTGACAAAGTGCTTGATGTAAAACCCGGGGTTGAAGTCACCATCGGCTATTCTGCGCCCCAGGGTATTGATCGACCATGAACTGGCTGCGCCTTTACCGATTACATCGATCACCCGGTGGGTTTCCATACCGGCACGTTGTGCGTACAATAGTGATTCAACCACTCCGATCATGGTGCCTGCGATCAGGATTTGATTGGTCATTTTGGTATGCTGACCGGATCCGGCGCCGCCCATCAGGGAGATGGTTTTTCCAAGGATGTCAAACAGCGGTTTGACGGCATCGAATACCGGCTGGTCACCGCCCACCATGATAGCCAGGGTGGCTTCCCGGGCACCCACGTCACCGCCGGAAACGGGTGCATCCAGCGCTTTTACACTTTTATGGGCACATTCAAGATGAATGCGCTGGGCCAGATCCGGGCTAGAGGTGGTCATGTCCACCACCGTGTCACCGGATTTGGTTCCCGCCAGGGCTCCTTCTGATCCTAAAATGACATCCCGGACATCATCTGGAAAACCGACCATCGTGAAGACAATGTCGCTGTTTTGAGAAACTGCTTTCGGCGTTGCGGCCCATACAGCCCCTTTTTCAAGAAGGGTGCGGGCTTTGTCACGTGTCCGGTTGAACACGGTCACCCGGTGCCCGGCGTCCAGCAGGTGCCCGCACATGGATAAGCCCATCACGCCGGTACCGATCCATCCGATGCGTTGATTGGTCATATAGTCCTCCTTAAACAGTTCAAGTATACGGGGGTTAAAACAGAAAAGGGGTACGATTCGAAACCGTGACCCCTTTCAATCAGATTGGTCGGGACAGCAGGATTTGAACCTGCGACCCCAGCGTCCCGAACGCTGTGCTCTACCAGACTGAGCCATGTCCCGATGGGTGGTCCTTGTACGTTAAGGCATATAAAATGTCAATAGGTTCAAGCGCGTTTAGGATGCCTTTTTTAACGGTGGAAGGGGTTGTGCGTAACGATCGTTTCCTCTCTTCCCGGCCCCACCGAAATAATCTGGATCGGTACGCCGGTCAAGGCCTCGATTCGCTCCAGGTATTGTCGAGCCACCGCTGGCAGATCCGCGAAGCGTCGAATACCGCGAATATCCTTGCGCCAGCCGGGCAGTGTTTCATATACCGGTTGGCAGGCGGCCAGGTGGTTGAGGTTGGCCGGCACCTCGCTGATCCGTCTGCCTTTCAATTCGTAAGCGACACAAATTTTAATTTCATCCAGTTCGTCGAGCACATCGAGTTTGGTAATGGCCAGGCCGGTAAGCCCATTGAGTCTCACCGCATTGTTCAGGATAACTGTATCCAGCCATCCGCAGCGTCGCTTTCGGCCGGTGGTGGCACCGAATTCAGCGCCGGTTTTTTGCAGAAGGTTGCCGATATCGTCAAATAGCTCCGAAGGGAATGGACCGGCACCCACACGGGTGGTGTAGGCCTTGACGATGCCGATTACACCATGAATGTCTTTTGGGCCAACCCCGCTGCCGCTGCAGGCATTGCCCGAAACGGTGTTGGAAGAGGTGACAAACGGGTAGGTGCCGTGATCGATATCCAGATGCGTGCCCTGGGCGCCCTCAAACAAAATTTGCTTGCCGGTTTTTCCGGCTGCTTGCAGTGCAACCGAAACGTTGGCGACGTAGGGCCTCAGCCGGTCAGCGTAAGCAGCATACTGAACCCGAGTCAATTCGAGATCAACGGTTTCGGTGGCGAGAAAGTTTTCCAGGTAGAAATTCTTTTCGGGAACGATGGCATCCAGGCGCTCCTGAAATGTTTCTGGATCGACAAGATCCACGAAACGGACACCCCGCCGGGTGGCCTTGTCTTCATAACTGGGTCCGATGCCGCGCCCGGTGGTGCCGATCTTCTTGTCGCCCTTCATCTTTTCACGACCGTGGTCGATCAGTTTATGATAAGGCATAATTACGTGGGCCCGATCGCTGATCAAGAGCAGGTCGGGTCCCACTGAAATTCCTTTGGACTCCAGGTAGTCGATCTCTTCGATCAAAACCGCCGGGTCCACCACCACCCCGTTGCCGATGACGCAGAGTTTTTTCTGAAGGATTCCAGATGGGATGAGATGGCAGATAAACTGTTCACCATTGACGACCATGGTGTGCCCGGCGTTGTTGCCCCCCTGAAAACGCACCACCATGTCGGCGTCGGCGGCAAGCAGATCAACAATCTTGCCTTTGCCCTCATCGCCCCACTGTGTCCCTACTATTACGATATTCGCCACGAGACGCTCCTTGATCACCGCTATGAACCCAAAAATGGGTGCGGACGGATGCTTGCCGCATTGTTCAAGTGGCCCTTCGCCGGCAGCGAAAAAAGTCCTGAATCACCAACCGGCATTGGTCTGCGCAAATCCCTTTGATGATTTTCACCTGATGGTTAAGCCGGGGGTCTTGCCCGATGTGGTAAAGGCTTCCGGCCGCGCCCCATTTCGGGTCGGATGCCCCGAAAACGACCGTTTTCACCCGGGCATGGACAACCGCACCCATGCACATGGCACAAGGCTCGACAGTAACATAGAGCGTGTACCTTAACAAACGATAATTTTGCACCTGCTGAGCGGCTTCACGAAGTACATTGATCTCCGCATGCGCCGATGGATCACAGCGACTGATGGTTCGGTTGTGGTCTTGTGCAATCAGCTGATTTTCAGCATCGACGATCACCGCGCCCACCGGTACCTCGTTCATCCGACCGGCCTCAATGGCCTGATCGATGGCCATTTGCATGAAGTGTTCGTGTAAAGTTTCCATTGGGGGGCAATTAAAGGCTTTTTGGTTTTTGATCAATAAATTTTTTCAAGAATCCATTGACATGACCGGCGGTTTGGCCTAATTAGCACCTTTACATTTTAGCGCCCGTAGCTCAGCTGGATAGAGTGCCGGACTACGAATCCGTAGGTCGCCCGTTCGAATCGGGCCGGGCGCGCCAGTAAATACAAGGGGTTAGCCGGTTTCGGTTGGCCCCTTTCCTTTCTGGTTGCGGTTGGTTGCGGGTTCATCGAGATCGTCCAGCCTGTCCACAGCGTCTTTATTCCCGCCTGGGACAAGATGCCCATACGTGTCGACGGTTGCTTCTATACGCACAGACCTTATTGACCTGAAATGACCCAGGATTTTTTCGGCAGGACTTGAAGTCCAGGCGTTCGTCGGTTATAGGAAAAAGAACCGATTCACAAGCAATCATCATGTTGCGTCGGATGAATCGGAAAATAAGGCCCGTCGGGGTTAAAAAGCGGTTAAAGATAGACAACCTGTGCGCAATATGACTGCATCGACTATCGCTTATCGTGTTGGATGGCTTATCGATGGAACTGGCCAACCGGCTGTTGAAAACCGTCTGATCAGCGTCCGCGCGGGCCGGATTCAACAAATTCTGCCTGCCACAGACCCGCAGCCGTTCGGAATGACTATCATCGATCTGTCGGTCTGTACGATTTTTCCCGCACTGATCGACAGCCATGTGCATTTGGTGATGTCTGGAGCCATGGAACCGCCCATTCGCCAGGCGCAGTTGAACTGCGTTTATGCGGATCGCCGCAAAACCATTGCGGCACATCTGCGCCAGCATCTGAGCTGCGGCGTGCTGGCTGTTCGCGACGGTGGGGACCATAATGGCGATACGCTGCGCTTCAAATTAGACCCGGACAACCATCCCCTGCCGTTGGTGCGTATTGCTTCCCCAGGCCGCGCCCGCCATGCACCGGGTCGATATGGCAAGCTGATCGGAATCCCGGTGGAAAAAGGCAAGACCCTGGTTCAAAGTGTCTTCGACAAGCATTCACACCGTGATCACCTGAAACTGGTTAACTCGGGACTCAACAGCCTTACCCAATTTGGTGTCGAATCTTTGCCCCAGTTCGATGAACATTCACTGGCAATGGCTGTGTCGACCGCACGGAAACATGGCCAATTTTCGATGGTTCACGCCAATGGTCATCTGCCGGTGAAAATGGCTGTCGATGCGGGCTGCAACAGCATCGAACATGGTTTTTTCATGGGCAGGGAAAACATGCTCCGCATGACTGATCGCGGTGTCGTCTGGGTGCCCACGGCCGTGACCATGAAAGCATACGGAGACTACCTGAAAAGCCAGGGACATCGCAGTGACCCGTCATTTGCCGAGGTGTCCCGAAAAAACCTGGAACACCAACTGGAGCAGATCAGCACGGCCCGGCAGCTGGGGATGACCCTGGCGCTCGGGACCGATGCCGGCAGCCCGGGAGTTCATCATGGTTTATCGGTGAAAGAGGAACTCAAGCTTTTCGTTGCTGCGGGGTTCAGCGTGGAGCAAGCCATCCGCTGCGCCAGCCGCAATGGTGCGCTGCTCATGGGGCTGTCCGACAGGGGTGAACTTACACCGGGGATGCGGGCGGATTTTATGGCGGTTCAGGCGCCCCCTGATCGCGTCCCGGAGGAACTCCATCGGATTGCGCATCGAATCGTTGAAGGGCGGGAGATTGACCTGGAAGCAGTCCAATGAAAAACGTATAACCGATAAAAATTTATGATTTCAATCGATTTTTTGATCTCCAGTTGCGCGAACGAGCTCTCTGAATCAAGCGTTTAACCGGGTCGGCCATCCTCGCCAGGGTGGATTCACGCTGGCGAAAAATCTCCTCCAGGGAAAGGTGGGGGTCTTTTGCCGGGCTTCTCAAATACCGGCGCAGGGCCACCAGCCGGTTTTTGATCTCTTTTTCCGCACGTATCCTAAGGATCTCTTTCTTTCTTAGAATATCCTGTTTAATCGCCTCGTCCGGTCGTTGGCCCTGATATTTGCCAAGCTTGTAACGAATCCGGATAGAAATGAGATCCTGCAGCACCTGCTCATACTCAGGATCGAGGCAGATCACTTCCGGAACCAGATCCCCGAAATGGGTTACTCCCAGGATGTCCTTGTCCTGGATCCAGTAGTTGACCAAAAATTCCTGTTCCAGGTCGATATAATTCCTCAGCGGCATGTACATTCGCCGCAGATACATGAGGACCTTCTCCGTTTTTTTCCGCTGCCCGCCGATGATGACCGAACCGCCGACTTCGCCGCGCTTGACACCTTTGGTCCAAGGTGCGCCGGTAATGCCGAAATCGTTGTAAACGGGAATGTGCATCAGCGTCGATAGCGTATTGATGGCCAGGGCGTACCCCGCTGACGGCCCACCTACGCTGTATGATGCGGAAAGCAGCTGGTGATGGATGGTATTTTTGTCCAGAAACTCCCCCAGCAGCCTGGCGGCACTGACTTTGGGGTCCATGTCCTGCAGGTAGTTCTTGACCATGGTCAACGCCTCTTGGGCGCTCTGCTGGGTCATTTGAACCGCCATCTCCATCTGCGCGCCGGCCGAGGATGACGAGGATACCGCACCGGTGACCATCACCTTTTCCGATGACAGGCTATAGGTGAGGCTGGTGGCGATGGGCAGGAGGACGCCGGTGACATCGTTGGCCCCGACCCCGATAATGAACCCGACCTGCGGCTCCTGGCTCAACTCGGCTTCCAGGAACTCGTCCAGCACCACTTTGCCCTTTTTGATGGGGCTTTCCGAGATTTCGTGGCGGGCCGACTTGAGATGACTGGCCATCAGGGGATAGTCGTCGGGTTGTTGAATGGGGGCGATCGCCTTTAATATATTTTCGTAATGTTCCATGAAGCGCTCGGGTTCAGCCCGTATGACTGCTTTCATCTGGTTCTGGCCTTCGAACGCATCCAGGATTCCCATGAGGGTTTTGAAATTGAATTTAACAAAGTTCTGGCGTGTTTTCTCAGGGGCATGCCGGATCTGTCGCAGGCGCATGACCACTTCATACTCGGTATTTCTTAAGGACCTGGCCTTTTCAACAAAGGCGGCATAATCCGCCGGCGTATTGCATACCCCCTTGGCGGCCTCCACAATGCGGTTGGACGTCAGCTCGGCAGACAGCGGAATACCCTCAAGGGCGTTATCCACAATTTGAACGATATCGCCTTTTTTAAGCATGCCCTTGATTTCCAACACCTTAAGACGCTTGGATCGGATCAGGGCCGGGTCGAGAATGTCCAGCCGGTTGGTGGTAAGCACGGTGAACACCTTGTGCAGGGGTGTTTCTCCATCGATAAGGTTTAAAAATTTATTGGTCAGTTTGTCTGACGGATTGCCTCCGGTGCCGCTGCGTTTGGGCGCCAGGGCGTCTCCCTCGTCGAAGAAAACAACAGCCGGAGCAATCATTTTGGCGATGTCGTATACCTTTTCAAGGTTGTCCACGGCACCGTCGACCGGATTAGAAGGGTCCTGAAGGGCACTGGCGCTGGTGGCGATGTCGTGGACCTCGCTGTTCTCGCTCAGCCAGGTTCGCACCAGGAATGTCTTGCCGCTTCCGGGAGGCCCGTTGAGCACCACTCCCTTCTCTTCACTGACGTTATAATAGAGGCAGTTATTGGTCATCTCCGAAAAGGTATCCTTGATGCTGCCCACGTAGGATTCCCATTTAATATCCCGGTCCATGCGGCCGACCACCTTCTTGTAAAGATCACCGTATGAATTTTGAGCCACCAGTTCGAAGGCTTTCCTCACCAGCATGGCGTCATCCAGGTAGACGGATGAGAAATCCTTCTTGAGCTGGATAATGGAGTGAATCAGTTTGCGCACGTAAGAAGGGATTATCTTCAGGGTGCGTGCCTTAAAAATCGAGTAGAGTTTATGCACAGTTGCGGACATATCCTCAGGCGACAGGCATCTGACCGTTTTGCATACATTTGCGTTGTGTTCGGAAAATACCAGAATGTCGTTGCGCAGCATCTCCAGACGCACCACCGCTTTGAGGTTTTCCGGATTGGTCCAGTAGTCCGAGAGGTTGATGATGCTGCCTTTCTCCACAAACCGACGGTAAACCGCGGCGTCGAAGCGCTCGGGCTGATCCGTGGTGGCAATAAGCAGGCAGTCCCGTTTGCCACTGATGATTTCATCCAGTACGATATTGGACGTATCCACCAGGGTCCGCTGCTGACGGGTGACCCCGGAGTCTCTCCCGGTGGCTTTGCCGAAGGCACTGTGGGCCTCTTCGATATGGCGTATCGATGTTTTACGAGGATCGCCCAGAGCCTTTTTAAAATAGTTGCCGGGTTCACCGGCAAGGGCGGTCTGGAAATCATTGGGGGTGACCATGGCAAAGTCAACCCAGATTCCTTGCTCCTGAAGCCTGGAGAGGCTTTGCCCGATTTTTTTTTTCAAGGTTCGCCGCAGCAGTGGAACTTTTGAGAGCCGTTTGTAAAATTTGACCTTTCTTCGTCGGGACATTTCGACGGCCAGTGTGGGATCGATCTCTTCGATGGTTTTCCAAAACGGTTCATCGGCGAGAACCGCCTCTTTTTTCAGCTCAAGATCCACTTCGGGTTGAACGTCGTTGCCGAAAATGATCTGTTCGATAGCCTGGGTTACGGTGGAGGTTTTGCCGCTTCCGGAAGGGCCGACAAACAGCATCAAGGGAGCTTTGGGAACGCTGGCGTCCGAGATGTACTCCTTGCGCAGGTGGGCACGATACACTTTTTCAAACAGGTCGTGGAGTTCGACGGGGATGTGCACATCCACCAGTTCTTTATCCAGAAGGGAGAGCAGATAGCGGTAGTCCCTGGCGGACACCTCCTTTTCCAGTATTTTGTTCCAGGCATCCTGGGGGTTGGTTTGGCCGGAAATTTCAAACCGTTTTTGCCAGTCGGTAAGAATATCCGGGTCTTTGAGAACGTTGAAGTTTTTTTCAGGTGAATCCATGAAAAAGGAGAGAAAGGTCTCCAGAAGATTGTTGATCATGTCCCTGGGCGGCCGATACTGATTCAGACGGGCGCGCATGAAGGCCTTTGTTTCCTGGGGCCACGAAGCCACCAGGTCGTTGATTTCACGGATCCGACTTTCCGGCAGCCGGACGTAGGTAATCTCTCTAGTCAGCCGTCGGGCCATCTTTGCCTCCCGCCACTCGATCGGCGGCATGGAATGCGGGAAGGGTGATCGCCGGGGGGGTGCCCTGGGTATTCTGGATCACCATGGTGTTTTGGCCCTGCTGATGCTTCTCATATGCGGTGGCCCATTTCTGTTGGGTGAGGAACTGGAGCAGCGCGGTGTCGGTGGATCCATCCTCCCGCCCGAGTGCATGCTGCAGGCTTCTGATGCTTTCCAGGTAAGCGGCATACAGTTTGCGGATACGGCTGGCCTCCTGGTCGGCAGCATAATTGTCGGCTTCGGCGATCATTTCCCGGCGTTTTTTTTCCTCCGACGCCTCCACCAGCTTGTCGCCGAATCGGGTTTCCTTGAGTACGAAACTGACCACTTCGATGCCGTATTTCTTCTCTATAGTCGGTCCACCGATATTTATGGGCCGTGATTTCAAGGCAGTGAAAATCACTTCCTTGATGGTTTCCCGGTCGCTGATCAAGCGGTCTACTTGCTGGGCCTGGAGGATATCCTTTACAACACCGTCGTAGTCACCTTGCAGCAAGTCCAGCGGGCTGAGATTTTCGATGGCCCATGTATCGAGATCCCGGATCCGGTAGGTGAGAACACCGGATGTCCACAGGGCGACGTTGCCCTTAGAGATGATCCGCATGGGCTCTGGGGTGCCTCCCAGCTGGAGCGTCTGGTTCATCAGCGGCACCTCCTGCTCAATGCGGGTGAAATAGGGCAGGCGGGCATGCCAGCCCACATCCGTGACCGCCTGACGGATGCCTCCGAATCGCTCCAATACCACCGCATAGTTCATTTTGACCTTGAAAATGGTCTTGGTGGCATAGACAACGGCGATCAGGCCATATGCCAGCCCAACCAAGGTGATCAATGCGATCAGGCGGCGCAGCACAGTTTTTATAAAGGACCGTCGCAGCAATTGAGTGGGTTGCGATGAAACCATATCTGCTCCTTTAATTGCAGGAAAATCACCAACGGGTAGTATCTGTTTCCAGGCGGCACATATTTTGCCAGTGTGGTCTGACGGCTGCCGACGACATCAGCCTATAAAGATGAGGGCTTTCCGATATATAATTGGCGTCATTCAACCATGAAAAAGGTTCCTTTTCAAGGGCAAAGCCATGCTAAAAAAGTGCTGGAACCAGCTCGATCGTTATTAAAGGTTGTCAGCCAAAGCCAGCTGGTTGCGATTGACGGCGATATCGAAGGTCGTCTGGACCAAATCGTGGTGGCGAATCTCGAAAGGAAGGTAGACCAGAAGAAATCGTCTGGGTTTGACCTGAATTTCAGCGATGCCTGCTTCCATCACTTTTTTAGGTCGAATGAAACCGGCAAGGTTCAGTTTCAGGGTTTGGATGGATTCGGACATCGGCAAATTGACTGGGTGCATCGGCCCTTCGGGCACGTCAGCAATCAGATGATCACGGGGTTGAGCAAGCGTGAGATGCTGGGTTAAGCGCAGAAAACTCCGCGGCCGGATCTTGAAGGCCGGACCCCAGAAGTGGTATGGAATCTGATCCCACCCGGGTTGAATCATCTTGGGAAGGTTGGCCACCTTCACCAGATCGGCATAGCAGTCGAGATTGATGCCCGACACGTCGGCCCTGATGCGCCAGAAGGGTAGAAAAATCGTAGCCTCACTTTTAGCTCCCGGCAGATGGGCCACTTTAACCCGGGTCAGCCCCTGTTTTGCAGTCTGCCACATGGATCGGCAGTTTTTGCAATGCAAGACCAGTGCATCCCGGTGCCCCTGCAAGTCCCAAGCGCAGTTGGGGCAAAGGGAGGGGATGAAGCGGATACGCCAGTCCGCCGGGCCGCCGGAGAATTGGCTCACCTCACCCGTCTCATCCAATTCTCCGGACACCGGTTGATTTAACACGGCATCGACTATGGTTTTGCCGACGTAAAATGGGGCGTAAATCAGGCTCAGCGATTCACCGATATGGGATTGGTGCAAAATCGGCCGGGGCATGTTCCGGTTGACCTGCGCAAGAAACGTTTCCATCGCCTGGCCCAAGGGCAGGGTGGGTTTTAGAAACCGCCCCCTGGTTTCCGGACTCACAAAACGAAGCTTCATGGCCTGGCTGCGCAAACCTACCGTGACGGGAAAAAGTGGCGATTGCACGGCCTGCTGGCTGATATCCAGAAACCGATGCTGGATACCGGACAGCAGGCAGGAAAAAAGCATGCCTTTGAATCGCCAATAGGGAAAGTAAACCAGTTCCCGACCCTTGGGTGCATTATGCGGCAGCAGATAACGAAAATAGCTACTCTCAATAAGATAGGAACTAACCTTGCAGAAGGCACACTGAAACAGGCGATCCGTTTCATTCAGCTCTGCCGGCGCGCCGCATTGGGGGCATTGATGGTCGATGACAAAATTAATATTTTTCTCCGCACTGGTTACAGAATTTGGACCCGGCCAGGTTTTCGGCACCGCACTTCTCACAAAAGACCGGCTTGGGTTTTTCTTCAGATGGATGACCGCAGCGGGAGCAGAATTTCGCATTGGGGGCCAGGTTCTTCCCGCAATGGCTGCACTGAATGAAAACCAACTGCTGATGGCCGCACATGGGACAGAACTTGGCCGATACAGGAATGCCGGATCGGCATTCTGGGCAGATGGCCGGTTCGTCCACAGCCGCCATGCCGGCGCCTTGCGGACCCTTTCCGGCCGAATTGAAATACTGGGCAAACATGGCCGGCATCATCAGCCCTAAACTGGTTCCCATGCCCATACTTCCTTCGCCATCGGCTTCCGAGGCCTTTTCCATGGCCATGGCCGATTTCATCTGCATCAGTTTGTTCATGTCGTCAAATACACCCAGGCGACTGCGGTCGTCGATGGCTTTTTGTACATCCGGCGGGGGGGTGATGGCATTCATGTACAGATGGGTCAGGCCCATACCGAAATGTTGGAAGTCATCGTGGAGCCGTTTGGACAGACCTTCGGAAAGCTCGTCGTACCTGGCCGGCAGATCGAGGATGGAATCAATGGTTTCCCCCATGTAATCATTGAATCGCGAAACGATGACCCGGTTCAGGTACTCCTCTATTTCTTCAGTGGTGAACATACCCTGGGTGCCGACCATGGTGTTGATGAACAGCACCGGCTGAACGATCCTCAGATTGAACACGCCAAAGGCCCGCAGCCGGATCAATCCCAGTTGGTTATCTTTGAATGCAACCGGATCACGTGTTCCCCATTTGAGGTTGGTAAACACCTTCATGTTGACGAAATACATTTCCGCGCGCAGCGGACTGGTCATGCCCCAGGGAAGACTGACGATTTTGGTGAGAATGGGAATATTGCCCGTTTTGAGGGTATGGCGTCCGGGACCAAACGCTTCGACGGCTTTGCCTTTGTAGAAAAAAACACCCGCCTGGCTCTCCCGAACGGTTAGCTGTGCCCCCCATTTGATCTCTCCCGAGCCTTTTTCAGGCAGCCGATGGACCAGTTCTTTGCCGCTTTCGTCGAACCACTCCAGATTCTCAAGAAATACCCGGTTGTCACCTTGCATAGGCCGATTCTCCTTATCGATAAATGAGTCTTGATCCTTATTATCGGATGTGAATTGGAAAACGTGAGCGCTGGCGTCTTTACCGGCAGTTTTTTATTGAAATAATTCCATCATGGGTTGATCAACATGTGCAGCAATCATTGGGCGGGAGGTTTGGATGCCGGTTGTGACTGCGGTGAATCATCCAGGGTCTCTTCGGCAACCGGAGGTGTCGTTGCGGGAGAAGGTGCCCCAACTGCAGGGGGATTCGTGCCTTGGGGAAGTCCTTCGGAATCTGTGCCAGAAGGCACGGGAGCCGGCTCGGTTGATGTTTTGGGCAATTGGATAGCCGGTGTTTGATCCGGCGCTGGCGGCGCGTTTGTGGGATCGGTCTGCTCAGGGGAGGGTGACGCCGGCGATAAAACGGTCGGCGCGGAAGACGCTGGAGATGTCGCTAGCATGGCCTTGAGTTTGGCGACGGTCTGCTTGGAAATTTCCAGATCGGTTTTGGCACCTTCGAGATCCTTAATGGCTGCGGACAGCTGTCGGCGGAGTTGTTCGACGGCTGTTTTTTCTTCACCCAGAGCCTGCTGCGTCTTTTCAAGAGTGATCGTGGCGGTTTTAAGTGCGGTTTCCAGCTCCTGGTTCAAAGCCCCTTTTTCCAATGTGGCGGTTTCTTTTTCGGCTTTCAGATAATTGGCCTGTAGGGTGGCAAGTCGGTTGCCGAGGATCATGGCAATCAACGCAAAGCATAGGGTCAACGCGGCAAAGGCAAGGGTGAAGTTATGTAAAAGCATGCTGGGACCGGCGTTTTTTTTCTGGGTGGCGATATCAGCAGTCATGGGCACTTTTCCGAATATAGGGTTGATGGTTATGTCGATTGAGGCCTAATCATGTCGGGGGGAATGAGATGATGCCTCACCCGTCAATGGTGCCGACGACCACGGTCAAGGACCATTCTCTGTATTTGCTGTCTATCTTCGCGGAAACCTCCATGCCGATGGTTGAAAATACCCGCTGCAGGAATGAAGCGTATGAAGGCGCCGTTTCCTTGCTGTTAACCACCAGCATGATGCCCTTCGGAGGCGTGGAAAATGCGCTTTGGGCAACTCCGTTGGTTTTCCAGCCGTCGGCGGTCAGAATTTCCTCAAACTGCCTGGCCGTCAGTTCAGATATTTGATCACCCATCACGTAAAAAATATCCAGGTTGCCCTTGGGACCCGGATCAAGCAGATCGATCAACTGTTCACGCTGCGTTTCCGAAAGGCCGCCCTCCGGTTCCAGTTCCAGTTCCAGTTCCAGGCCCGGTGTTTCGGCCGTTTCGGTCTCCTCACCATTTTTTTCTGCCTGAACCTGATGGGCTTTAATGGCTGCTTCAGCAATTTCCAGTCTTTTTCTGGCATCGAACAGCGCTTGGCGCAGCTCTTCGGTGGAGGATTTGCTGGTTTTTAATTTGAGTTGATTGATATCCTGATACTGCTGGGTTTCAAGCAGTTCCCTACGAATCTCCTCAGCGGTCTTTTCCAATGATTTTGTTCGTTTGTGGGAGGATTCGAGTTTCTCATGGAGCCGGGTGATGAGGGTTTTGGATCTGCCGGCGGTAAGATAGACCATAATACCCGTCAGCACCGCAAAAACCAGCGTGCCCGTCAGCATCCAGGTATTCAGCGCTGCAACGGGTTCGATGTGGGTCCACCATGACAGCATACGCGCCAACCTTTCGTGGAGTCGGTAGATGGGAAAGTGTCTGGAAGTTTAACAAGTATCGATAATACAAAGAAAATCAATATAATTCAAGCTATTTTTGACTGCACATCGGCCTGGGGACGTCGCCATGACCTTGTCAAAGACCGAGCCTGGATGCCTACCGGCGCCTCTGTGCTCCGCAGCTGCGTTTGTGGCGTGTCTGTATGGGCTCGCTTTCAAGGGTACACGGTTTTCTGAGGTACGTTGACGGGACCCTGGTGACATTTCACCCAGCAGTTGGCAACTGCTTTGTTTTATGCTACACGAAGAACGCTTTTTTCGTGCGCGAAAGAACCACGGTTGCAATTGAATCAGGAGATATCGTCCATGGGATGGATGGGTAAAGTGGTAGGTGGAACCATCGGCTTTGCGTTGGGCGGACCACTGGGCGCCATATTCGGAGCCGCGTTCGGGCATGTCTTCGATGCAGATGCCGCGCTTGATGCGGGCAGGATTCACCAACGGCTTTCAACAATCGAACAGCACCAATTGACCTTTTTTGTGGCGGCTTTTTCCATGCTGGCCAAGCTGGCCCAGACAGACGGGAGGGTGACAAGGGAGGAGATCGATTCCATCACCGGTTTCATGGAAAACGATCTGCGGTTGGACCCCCAAAGCCGAAACGCAGCCGTTAATATTTTCCGAACCGCCTTGAATTCGCCGGTGACATTTGACGATTTTTCCAAGCAGTTTTACAGTATGTTCCATAACCAGCCCCAAATGCTGGAACTGATGATTGACATTCTCCTGCGCGTAGCGGTGTCTGACGGCAGCATGAACCATGCCGAGGAGCGGTTGATCCTCTCCGCCGTGCACACCTTCAACCTATCCAGTTCCGTTCGTTTTGAACAGTTGAGGTCACAATATGTCCAAACGGCGGATAAAGCCTATGCGTTACTGGGGTGCCTTCCGGGTGATTCCGACGATGAAGTCAAACGCTGCTATCGGCGGCGGGTACAGGAGTATCATCCGGACAAGATCGCCGCAAAGGGACTGCCTGAGGAATTTACCCGCTTTGCCCAGGACAAGTTTCGCGAGATTCAGGACGCCTGGGAACAAATCAAAACTGCTCGGGGCATCAAGTAGCGCGGGTGGCGGGTGGGACCCTATTGGCAAAACTGGCATTGCCCCCCACCACTGAGCGATCTCATCGCGTTTGCGGCCCGATGGTTTTCCGCGAAAGCAGATAAACATCCGCGTTGATGGCCGGATCGCGTGTGGTGCCGAAAAGGCTTTCGGCGATGGCCGCCATGGTCATGGGGTCTGGTTTGGTAACAACGCCCGCGTCTCCCACAACAATCTGCCGGGCGGTTTCGGCATAAAGATCCAAGCGGTGCTGGGGAATTGCCTCGGTGGAAAAGGTGCAATCCCGGGCCCAATCGATATAGATGGGTTCGGGTCGCATCCGGCGTGCATCTTTACCGATATCACTGCAGAGCAGATCGCTGAGAAGCTTGCGTTTGGTGTAAGGTTCGGCATCCGGGTTAAACGGAATCGATCGGATTTTCAGGATATGATCCATGAGCCCCTCTTCGAGGGTCGCCAGTATGGCAGCCGGTGAGCCATAGGGTGATGGTTTTCCATCAACAGACGATTCGAGGGAGAGAATCGAATAACCCATTTTAAAACTGGTGTAATTTACGACTGCGCGATGCCCGCGTATTGATCGATCGTCCTGCAGCACGAGATCGGCCAGCACCGGGTAAAATTTTGGTCGGGGCAGACATATACCGGCTCGATCAGCCAAAGCCTTGTAAGATAAGCCATAGCTCCCGGTCGGGCTCCAGATCGACCACGTGCTGCCGGCGGCGTTTTCGATGCCATCAATCTGGGCCACGATATCCTGAAAGGTGTACCAGAATCCCTGAACCCAGGGTCGAATCGGTTTGTCGGTACGCTTCATCATGCTGCGCATGCTGGCTTGCATGATCATTTCAGGGAACGCTCCCGGTGATTTTTTTCCCAGGAAACCGGAGGGGAAGTGGGACGGATAAAACATGGGACAGATAACGTCGAGGTACGGGGCCATTTTTTCCAAGACCTGCCCAATGCCGAAGTCATCCGTTTTCCAGGCGGTCAATCCGAAAATATCAGCGGAGATGCACACCCCTAAAGGCTTTAATTCACGATGGGCCTTTTCAAGAAAGCCTTGGATGCATTCTGATTTGGAAAATCCGGGCAAGGTGTTGGGGTATTTGATGGCGGAAAGGTCCCCGTCGCTGGGAAATCGGACATAGTCAAACTGGATCTCATCGAACCCAATTTGGGCCAGTTCTTTGGCCAGGGCAATGTTGTAGTCCCAGACCCGGTTGTCACTGGGATTGGACCAGTGAAGATTGTTGGCGTCTGTCCAAGGTGTATCCGTGGAGCGATCCAGGACACTCAGCTCCGGCATTGCCGCTGCCAGGCGGTGGTCGGCGAAGACATCCAGTTTGGCAATGGTGCGGATATTGTCTGCTTTCAGCCGGGCGACGTGCTTTTCCAGGCCTGAGTGCGTGGCCCCGACGTTCAGGTCGATGGCAACGGGATTGTCTGAAGGCCATAACAACCTGCCGGTGGGGCTCTTTACGTGCAACACGACCGCATTAACCGGCGTTAAACCGGCATAATGGACAATTTCATCAAAAGTGCGCTGGGTGATTTTGTGTGGTGGAATGTATAACGCGTTAAAGTGGTCTTTGTATGTCTCAGCCATTGCCTGGTCCATGCATGCGGGTGCGATAAGAATGCAGGTCGAAGCGGCCAATATCCATAAACGGTATAAGCGGGTGGTTGAAGCCAAATGCCCAATAATCCTTTCTCAGCCTCAAGATTGCCGGATGGCTGATTGTGGTGCTGTGTTTTCGATCGCCTTGGTTGTGCTACAAAGCGGTTATCGGCATTTTTATGATTTCATGAACCCGGATTTTCAAGGCGAGCCTGTTCAACGATCGACACACTGCCTGGATGGGTCAAAGGGCCCGCCTTGCCAGTCGAGAGTTTGCCAAGGCTGAGGCTGTGAATGGCAAAAAATGCCGTCGAGCGGGTTAAATTTTGCCGGAAGGGCACGCGGGATTGGTGTTTTCAGTCGTCGGGAAAGATCGAACCCTCCCCGCGGCAAGCCTCGGGGAGGGTTCGATCGGGTTTATTCATCCGATCGTTTCGTTTTTTTTAAAATGTTGCATGATCATTGCTTAAATGCATTTAGCACCACGGTGACGGGGAACACGACCACGCCCGGGGGGCAGTCCATGCGCCGATGGTATGGCCGGCACCTCTGGTGGTTGGCATGTGAAGATAAAAAACGAACATGTAGTCGATCAGGAGGTGAACATGGTAACTGTCGATCCCGATAAACCGATTTTGAAGGCCACTGAACTGAAAACTACGGCCGGTCGGATTGAAACACGGCGGGATGAATTTGGTTCGGTTTTCCGCGAGGCGATGGCGTCAGCCCAAGTCAAGGGCATAGAGCTGGAATCGACACCGGTCATGTCCGAAATCCGCCCTGCCCGTTTTTCGGCTGAAATGCCGCCGCCAACCCGCACGGTTGACCGGGTCCAGCAGTTGATCGATACGATGGATGCCTATCAGCAAAAACTGGGTGCCAGCGAGGCCACGTTGAAAGATATCCAGACACTGGTGCGGAAGATGACCGTCCAACACGATTCACTCACTGCTGTGTCGAATGACCTGGGTGAACAGGAAAATCTGGGAACCATCGTCAATCATTCGCTAATGCTCGCATCCATGGAGATCGCCAAATTCAACAGCGGTTACTATAATGATCAATGATGCAGCCGGGAAAGGTTGGAGATCAAGGCTTGATGGCCTCGTAAAAAGTTCCCGATGTGTCATTCCCGCGAAGGCGGGAACCTATAACTATTTGAAACTTATGGATCCCCGCCTCCGCGAGGATGACAATAAATCTGAGATTTCGACTTTTTACGACTCCGTCAAGGCTTGCGAATCCGGAGGAATGCGGTGCACTTAACGTACGCCGCAGTGGCGGGGGATGACGCGTAACGCAGATATTGGACCTTTTACGGTGCCGTCAGAAATGGTTCAACTCAGGTTGTAACTGGTCATCTTGCGATAAACGGTTGTCGTATTGATCCCCAGCAGTTTTGCCGCTTCGGCCTTATTCCCGTTGCATTTTTGCAGGGCCTGCTGAATGGCGTTTCTTTCGATTGATTTCAGATTAAGATCCACATCTGCAGCCGTTGTTTTTGGTGATTGCTGGGCGATTTCATTGGGCAGGTCATTCACATCCAATCGGTCTTTCGCACCCAGTGCGAAAGCTCTTTTGATGACATTTTCTAGTTGTCTGACATTTCCTGGCCAGTGATACCCCATCAACCGGCCCATGGCTTCCGGGCTGACTCCCGACACCGCCGTTTTACCCGTGCGCCTGTGCTTGGCCATGAAGTGGTTGACCAGCAAGGGGATATCTTCGCGCATTTCCCGCAGGGGCGGCATGGTGATGGAAACCACGTTGAGCCGGTAGAACAGGTCCTCTCTGAAAACCTTATTCTGGATCGCCTGATCCAGATTTTTATTGGTGGCGGCAATCACACGCACATCGACTTCGGCTTCCCGGGTATCGCCGACGGGGCGCACTTTTTTTTCCTGCAGGACGCGCAGCAGGCTGACTTGAACCGCCGGTGACACCTCCGCTATTTCGTCCAGGAAGATGCTTCCCCCGTCAGCCGCTTTGAACAATCCAATGGAATCTTTCAAGGCACCGGTAAACGCACCCTTGACATGCCCGAAAAGTTCTCTTTCCAAGAGGCTTTCGGCGATTGCCCCGCAGTTGATCGGGATAAAAGGGCCATTTTTTCGGTCGCTGTTGTTGTGGATGACGTTGGCAGTCAGCTCTTTTCCGGTTCCGCTTTCACCTTCGATCAAGACGGTGGGGCTGCCGAAGCTGATTTTATCGATGATTGCGTAAAGGTTTTGCATTTTGGGGGACATGCCCACCAGTTCATCGTATTTGTAGCGCTCCTTTAGCCTGCTGCGGATCAGTTGGTTCTCCTCCTTCAGTTCCAGCTTTTCGACGATGCGGTCGATCAGGATTTTAAAGCGGTCTAAGTTGATCGGCTTTTGGAGGAAATCATAGCTGCCCATCTTCATGGCCTGGATGGCGGATTCGATGGTACCATAACCGGAAACGATGATGACATCTGATTCCGGAGAAATTTTTTTAATCTGCTTCAACAACTCCATGCCGCTGATCTCCGGCATGATCAAATCCGAAAAGATAATATGATAATGATCTTCCCGGATCATGTCGATGGCCTTCAGACCGCTTGATTGCGTGGTGACATTGAAGCCGCAACGCGTCAAAAACTGATCCACGATCGACAGGATCTGCGAATCGTCGTCGACAAAGAGAATTTTATAATTTTTCATAAATATTTTTGACAGTGGTTTAAAATAGTAGACACGTTATGCGATTTAATTCGGTTGATTCAGCGCGATGCATTTACTCAGACAAAGAAAAAAAAGTTAATATTTAATATATAATAAGGCATGTTATGTCATAGCCAGCCAAGACAAGTCAAGGGATCAATGGGCGAATGGGTTCTTTTTTTAAAAATGGTACCAAATCTGCTTTATCATGCTGCAAACGATTTCCATGATATACCTTTTTAAGCTCATCTGTGCTCCCGTTACCGACCGGGACTGAACTGAACACGCAATTGTTCCATCTGTATAATTGGACGCGATTTTGCCATGACTCACATGGTAAAACAACCATCATTTACCTAAAGGAGGGCTCATATGCCAAGTTTACGTAAAAAATTGTATTTTGCTGTTCTGGTTTCGTTGGCAGTCATTTTCACTGGTACCTGTTGTGCAATCGCCATGGAGAAGATCAATATCAACACCGCATCCGTCGAACAGCTGATGCAACTTGACCGGGTGGGCGCAAGCTATGCCCAGCGGATCGTGGAATACCGTGAAAAATATGGACCGTTCCAGGCACCGGAGGATATTATGAAGGTCAAGGGAATCGGCATGAAAACTTGGGAGGCCAACAAAGACCGGATTGTGGTGCAGCCTTAAACCGTGTCTGCCCACAAATTGGCAGATCGACCATTTATGGCTGATTCCTAAATGCAAACCAACCCGCCGTTGCAGTTCGCCGTTGGTTCCCGGCAGGCTGCAGCGGCCTTCTTTTTTTGACAAAAGCGCAACGATCCCATATCCGGGATTTTGCCCGAACTCAGCCTGATCCGCGTAAATCAACACGATCAATCTTTACGATTGACTCCCGTCAGTTTTTGTGTTCAATAATTGAACGCTACACGCGCCACATCAAAACAATTGACTTCATTTCCTACCAGATATTGGCACATCCCTGATGTAACCGAACCGGCGGAGCTATAGAAAAACCAAGCGACATCGGTTGTTATACGCAACCGTAAAATATGGAATCGAAAAGCCTCAAGACCTTACAACTCCTGGAAGCCATCGCCGAGGATAAACCGACATCCCAGCGCGAACTGTCGGATTCCCTGCAGATATCGCTCGGGTTGGTCAACTCGTTTATCAAACGCCTGGTGAAAAAGGGGTATTGCAAGGTTACCACCATCCCTAAAAATCGCGTGAAGTATATTCTGACGCCGGCAGGTGCCATGGAAAAAACCCGCCTGACCTACGAGTATATTTCTATCTCCTATAACTATTTCAAAAGAGCCAGGAACCGGTTGCAGGGGCTTTACGATGAACTGCAACACCAAGGTAAAACCCGGATCGTCTTCTACGGAACCGGGGAAGTCGCCGACATCGCATATCTGTCCATGACAGGGACGGATCTGGATTTGGTTGATGTGATCGATCCTGAAAAGGTGGGGCAGCAGTTCGGCCGCCATGTCATCAGGTCCTGCGCGAACATCAACCGGGAAGATTTCGATATACTTCTGGTCACCGCTGTCGGCGAGCATGCAGCGATTCTGAGTTTGATGGAACATGCCGGCGTGCCGGCGAACAAAATAAAATTCTTTTAACCCCGCGGGAGATGGTGTCGTCATCGCCAAACCAGCCGAGACCTATTACACCCTTGCCCGTGAAGCGCTACTGGCAGGCAAGCCGGTCTATGTCTAAAAGCCATTGGTCCTCATTCTGGGGAACATCCGGATTCTTTTGCGGAGGAGCGTGGCAAGCACCTGGAGAGCATTGTATCCAGGCATTTACGGTAGCAGACCGAAGCAATCTTTTTTGCACGCAATGGCTGGGAATGGGGTTTCGCTTTTTTCGAGTCGGGTCGTCCGCCCACACTCGTGCAGGTAACCCAACACCTATTGCAACGAATCAGTGATTAGAACTTCATGGAAGGAAAAATGATGATGGATAAAGATATGCAAAATGTTCCTTCCATTGCTGTAATCGGTTCAGGCTACTGGGGAAAAAACCTGATCAGAAATCACCATGAGATTGGATCGCTGAAAATGATCTGCGATAAAAATGAGACCTCACTAGAAGCCTTCAAGGCGCAATACGCAGATGTGGATACGTGTTTGGCGGTAAACGATGTGTATGGTGATCCAGGCATAGATGGTGTTGTCATTGCAACGCCTGCTGAAACCCATTACGCGATTGCCCGTGAAGCCTTGCTTGCGAACAAACATGTATATGTTGAAAAACCCCTGGTTCTTGAAGAAAAGGATGCCGAAGATCTAATCCGGATCGCCAGAGAACGTAAATTAATCCTTATGGTCGGTCATCTGCTTCAATATCACCCCATTTTTATGAAATTAAAGGAGATGGCTCACAACGGTGAACTGGGGCGTATCAATTATATCTATTCAAACAGGCTCAACCTGGGGAAAATCCGTCGTGAAGAGAATATTCTCTGGTCGTTTGCACCGCACGACATCTCAATGATCCTCGCTTTGGCCGAAGACGAACCGGAATCCGTATTGGCAATTGGCGGCTATTACCTTCACAAGAAAATTGCTGATGTGACCACAACGCATCTTGAATTCAAATCCGGGATGCAGGCGCATGTGCATGTATCCTGGCTGCATCCGTTCAAGGAGCAGAAGCTGGTGGTGGTGGGTGATCGAAAAATGGCCGTGTTCAACGACACCAAACCATGGGAGGACAAGCTCTGGCTCTATGCCCATGAAATTAAGTGGGAGCATAACATTCCGGTTCCAGCTGTAGCCGAACCGGAAAAAGTAGGTGTCCCGCAGCAAGAGCCGTTGAGACAGGAGTGCGAACACTTTCTTCAATGCATCGCCACCGGTGAGCCGCCGATCACCGACGGAAACGAAGGCCTTCGGGTGCTGCGGGTGTTGAAAGCCAGCCAGCGGTCGTTGGACGCCAAGGGGACCCCTTTTCAACTCGTGTCAACTTCGGATACGGGTCGCAGGCAGGTTGCCTTAGCAGTGGAGAAGGGCTATTTCGCGCATAACTCAGCGGTTGTCGATGATGGCGTCTCGATAGGCAAGGGTACCAAAATCTGGCATTTTTCGCATGTATTGAAAGGATCTATAGTCGGCGCAACTTGCAATATCGGCCAAAACGTGGTGATCGGGCCGGATGTATCCATAGGCAGCGCATGTAAAATACAAAACAACGTCTCTGTTTACAAAGGGGTTACCCTGGAAGACGGTGTGTTTTGCGGGCCCAGCATGGTGTTTACCAATATCTACAACCCGCGTGCTGAAATCCGTAAAATGGATCAGGTGCGTCCAACCCTCGTGAAGAAAGGCGCGACGCTGGGAGCCAATGCGACCATTGTCTGCGGTACCACCATCGGACGCTACGCATTTGTGGGCGCGGGTGCGGTGGTCAACAAAAACGTTCCGGACCATGCCCTGGTGGTAGGCAACCCGGCTAGGCAAATTGGCTGGGTTTGCACATGTGGGGAACGACTTTCAGACGATCTGGAATGTCTCGCCTGTGAAATATGTTTCCAAAAATTACCGGATGGCCTTAGACCTATTGCCGATGGAATAATAAACGACCGGTAATGGCCGATAAGCTCATATTCTTTTAAAATCAGGATATTCCATGAAACAGAAAACCGCACTGATCACAGGAATTACCGGGCAGGATGGTGCCTATCTGGCAGAGTTGCTGCTCGAAAAGGGATACGAGGTCCACGGCATCAAGCGGCGGGCTTCTTTGTTCAATACCGACCGAATCGATCATTTATACGAAGACCCGCATAAACAGGGACGCAAGATGATCCTGCACTACGGGGACCTCACGGACGCCACGAATCTTATCCGCGTGCTGCAGCAGATCCAGCCGGATGAAGTTTACAACCTGGCAGCCCAAAGTCACGTTCAGGTGTCCTTTGAGACGCCCGAGTACACGGCGGACGTCGATGCCCTCGGCGCGATGCGTCTGCTCGAAGGGATCCGTTTGCTGAGGCTCGAGAAGAAGACCCGATTCTACCAGGCCTCCACATCGGAATTGTACGGCAAGGTCCAGGAAATCCCCCAGACCGAAAAAACGCCTTTTTACCCCCGATCACCCTACGCATGTGCCAAGCTTTATGCGTATTGGATCACGGTGAACTATCGCGAGGCCTATGGGATTTATGCATGCAATGGCATCCTGTTCAACCACGAATCCCCCATCCGGGGAGAGACATTTGTCACCCGGAAAATCACACGGGCGCTGTCACGGATTTATCTGGGGCTGCAGGATTGCCTCTATATCGGGAACCTAAATGCCCTTCGCGACTGGGGACATGCCCGGGATTACGTAAAAATGCAGTGGCTTATGCTCCAGCAGGAGATTCCCGACGATTTCGTCATCGCCACCGGTGCGCAGCATTCAGTGAGAGAGTTTATCGAGCTGACAGGCAAGGAAATAGGGATTGCCATTGGATGGGAAGGGGAGGGGATTTACGAAAAAGGGATCAACCGAGCCAACGGGAAAACAATTGTCGCTGTTGATCCAACCTATTTCCGACCCACTGAAGTCGAGACCCTGCTTGGCGATCCGACAAAGGCAAAAGAAAAGCTGGGATGGGAACCGGAAATTTCCTTTGAAGCCCTCGTTCGTGAGATGGTCAGGGCAGATCTGGAAGCGGCCAAACG
>NZ_JAWOHB010000101.1:0-4093 GCF_046496365.1 Desulfosarcina sp. | reverse complement strand
CGGTGAACCGAAAGTTTTATATTTTACCTGCAATTATCTGCGGATTTCTTCTGCAGCATGGTCTCCAAGGATGGTGCCCTCCGGTGGAAATCTTCCGGCGGTTGGGTGTCCGTACAACGGAAGAAATCGATGGCGAACGTTATGCGCTGAAACTTATCCGCGGGGACTTCAAAGACGTGCAGCAATCCTTGGAATCCGGTGGGGCGCAAGCCGAGGCTATTTTGAGAGCAATGGGGCCTCATGAAGGCGTTCAGGATCGCAAGGCCATAAAAGGCAAGATCTAACCTGCCACTGCCCTATACGGATGATCTCGAAACGATTCCGACCGGGAGTCGCCATCTTTGCCGGAACAATTATTTTTATGTACCTGTCATCCACGCTCTATCACTTTCTGCCGGAGAACAGGGCCAAAACGTGCGCTTCGGGTGCTTGACCACATAGCGATTTTCTTCCTCATCGCAGGTACATATACGTTTACGATGGGCGTTCTCACCTGGGCGGCCGCCGGCGAGGGGCGCATGGATGCGGTCTTCGCCCTGCTGTGCGGACTGGCGGGCACGGCCCTTTTCGCCCAGTTGCACGAGACGCTGATCCCCGTTTTATACGACCCTACCAACGTGGGGCAGATCATCCTGACGGACCTGTTGGGCAATTATGCAGCAGCCGTCGCGGTGTTGGGCATCGGTTTCGGCTTGTGTACCTGGGGCATCGGAAAGCTGTGGGGATCGGGCGGACCGATCGTTGCCTTCGAAGGGGGGCGCGATTCGGAAACATCACCGGGTAACGCCGAAAACGGCTGAGTAAAGGAGGCACCATGCAAGCTACTATTAGCGATTTGATCGGTTACGCCATCAGAGCCACGGATGGTGATCTGGGAAAAGTGGACGAATTCTACTTCGATGACCAAACTTGGACGATCCGCTATGTCGTCGTAGAAACCGGCAATTGGTTGTCCGGCCGAAAGGTGCTCATTGCTCTTGCAGCCTTCGGAAAACCAGAACCTGAGTCGCGTATGTTTTCGGTGAACCTTACCCGTACCCAAGTGCGCAACAGCCCAAATATCGAAACGCAAAAGCCTGTATATCGTCAGCATGAAATAGCGCTACATGAGTACTATCAGTGGCCTTGGCGAGGTGGTTACGGCGGTACTTTCGGGACAACCCCGTTACCCCTTTCTGCCGACGAAGCGCTTTTGGATCAGGAAGACTCAGCGTCAGGAAGTCGGGATGATCCGTATTTGCGCAGCACACGGCAAGTTACCGGCTACCATATTCATGCCACCGACGGCGAAATTGGTCATGTGGAAGATTTTATGGTCGACGATGAAAATTGGGCGATTCGCTTCCTGGTGGCAGATACCCGCAACTGGCTGCCGGGGAAAAAAGTTATTCTATCACCCCGATGGATCAATCGTGTGCAATGGGCCGATTCCCTTGTTTACTTTGACCTTACGCGGGGGTCAGTGGAAAAAAGTCTCGAGTTCAATCCTTCTAAACCCATCAGCCGGGATTACGAAGCGTTTCTTTTAGACCACTTTGGTCAGAGTATGCAGAAAAAGAATGATCGGGATAGATGACGAATCGTCCTGCGGACGGTCTCGCGCGACCGGATAGAACGCGTATTCGCCGATCCGGCTGGAGGTCAATCCCCACCTGCCGTACGGCACCGACGGAACGTTGGTGGAAGCGCACCGGTTGTGGGACCGGCTCAATGCCTTCATCAAGGTCCCGGTTACGGCTTGTGTACCTGGTTCATCGGGAAGCTGTGGGAATCGGGCGGACCGATCGTTGCCTTCGAAGGGGGACCCGATTCGGGAACATCACCGGGCAACACCGATCAAACCCAAAGCAGAGGCAGTCCCAAGGCGAAGAGATCGCCAACAGTATCAGCCCGGCATAGGGTTGGTCGGCGCGCTCATCGAACTGCCATTTCTCATCATTCATGCGGTGCGCCATGGGAATGCCGGATTCATTATGAAGGAAAAACAGAATATGCATCAGGAGCATGGACATCATCGCCAGGATCAAACACTTCACCCGGATAAACCGGCAGAGGAAAATGTCCTCAAAGATCCGGTCTGTGACATGCGCGTCGACAAGGATACCCCCTTTCATACCGAGCAGGGGGGAGAGAAAATCTATTTCTGCAGCGAAAATTGCCTGAAAAAATTCCAGAAAAATCCCTCGGCGTACCAAGCAAAACATGAACATCCTGCCATGGGTGATCAACCGAAATTCCAGGCTCCTCGCAAAAAGACTGATCTTTACACCTGTCCCATGCACCCGGAAGTAAAGCAGGCCGGGCCGGGCAGCTGCCCGAAATGCGGTATGGCCCTGGAGGCTGAAACCCGGGCGGCTCCTGCCGGCACACAATGGACCTGTCCCATGCACCCGGAGATTTTGCAGGACCAGCCCGGCAGTTGCCCGAAATGCGGCATGGCCCTGGAACCAAAGGGTGAGGAGGGTCAGGAGGAAGAAAACCCCGAACTGGCCGACATGCGCCGCCGATTCTGGGTCAGCCTGGTTCTTACGCTTCCGGTTTTTATTTTGGCCATGAGCGACATGATTCCCGGCAACCCACTGGCTGGGATGGTCTCGCAAAATCTCCTTGTCTGGATCGAACTGTTGTTGGCGACACCGGTCGTGTTCTGGGGTGGCTGGCCATTTCTGGTGCGGGGATGGCAGTCTGTCGTATCCTGGAATCTCAATATGTTCACCCTGATTGGATTGGGTGTGTCGGTTGCTTACATCTACAGCCTGATTGCGGCAATCTTCCCTGACCTATTCCCGGCCTCCTTCAGGGGAAAAGAGGGCACGGTGGCTGTCTATTTTGAAGCGGCGGCCGTCATCACCACCCTGATTCTGCTGGGCCAGATGCTGGAATTGAAAGCCCGCGGCCAGACCAGCTCGGCCATCAAGGCGCTGCTGGGACTGGCTCCTATAACCGCCCGAATAATTCGAGATGACGGCGCTGAAGAGGATATTTCACTCGACCATGTGCAGCCCGGCAATATGCTGCGGGTTCGACCGGGCGAGAAAGTGCCGGTCGATGGCATCGTTGTGGAAGGCAAAAGTGCGATCGACGAGTCAATGGTCACCGGCGAGTCCATACCGGTTGAGAAAAATCAGGGCGACAAATTGATCGGGGCTACGGTCAATGGCACGGGAACACTGATCATGGAAGCCAAACGGGTCGGGGCCGAGACCCTGCTGGCGCAAATCGTCCACCTGGTGTCCGAAGCCCAGCGCAGCCGTGCCCCCATCCAGAAAGTGGCCGATGTGGTGGCCGGATATTTTGTGCCGGCAGTTGTCGGTTCCGCCGTGATTACTTTTATTGTGTGGAGTTTGTTCGGTCCTGACCCGAAAATGGCCCATGCGTTGATCAATGCGGTGGCCGTACTCATTATTGCCTGCCCCTGCGCCCTTGGTCTGGCCACTCCCATGTCGATCATGGTGGCCACCGGCAAGGGCGCCTCCATGGGGATCCTGTTCAGAAATGCCGAGGCCATCGAAGTCATGCGGAAAATCGACACCCTGGTCGTGGATAAAACCGGAACGCTCACCGAAGGCAAGCCCAGGGTCGTTGCCGTCAGCACCGTTGCTGGCGGCGATGAGGCGGAGATGCTGCGTCTGGCCGCCAGTCTCGAGAAAGGCAGCGAACACCCCTTGGCGGCGGCCATCGTTAATGGCGCCTCAGAAAAAGGGCTCGACCTGGTCGAAGCCGCCGATTTTGAATCGGTGACCGGCAAAGGTGTCAAAGGCAGCGTGGACGGCCAACCGGTCGTCTTCGGTAATATCAAACTTTTTGAGGAATTGAAGATCGATGTGCAGGAACTGGCCCCCAAAGCCGAAGCCATGCGCAAGGATGGCCAGACCGTCATGTTTGTCGGCGTCGGCGGGAAGCTCGCCGGTCTGATAGGCGTGGCGGACCCGATCAAGGAAACCACCGCCGAGGCGATCAGACTGCTACATCAGGACAATATCCGCATTGTCATGTTGACCGGCGACAGCAAGACCACGGCCCAGGCGGTGGCCGCCAAACTCGATCTGGATGAGGTGGTGGCCGACGTCCTGCCGGGCCAGAAAGCCGAGGC
>NZ_JAWOHB010000092.1:0-3560 GCF_046496365.1 Desulfosarcina sp. | reverse complement strand
GCCGGTGACCCTCACTGCCCTCGCGCACGGCTGCCACGTGCTCGGCGAGAAGCCGCTGGCCGACACGATGGACAACGCGCGCACGATGATCGCGGCGGCCAAGAAGGCGGGGAAGGTATCTCCTCACCGTTGTATACCGGTGTGACGATGCTGACCAGTGGTGCTGTCGTCTGGGTCATGGTTGTCTGCATCTTGTCGTTGCTTGGAACGGTATCGAAGGTCGCCTCACCGACGGCCCGCGGATGGTTCGCCGAGGGGGTTAGCGGCGGTCACCTGGTTTAAAACAGGCGGACCACGTTATCCAGGGTCCGTTTGACTGTCCGCTCAATTTTCCCCGCAACCCGGGCGGCCATCTGCCGGCGCTGCTTCCTGGCACAGCGCCGCCGGAAGTCATCCATGGTCGTCCCACGGGTTTGGCTGTCGGGCAGCAAACGATCCAGGGCCGTGTCCAGATAGTCGTTGGCCAGCGCCACCAGCTGGTCGTCGATGTCCATGTACTGCGCGATGGTCGCCTCCTGCCGGGCGGAGATGGGCGCCTTCTGTCGCGAAACATTTTGGCGCGTGTAGCTGCAATCCGCAAACTCATCGGGGAACAGGCGCTCCAGCAGAATACAGCACTCATCGAAGCGTTCCATGGGCAACACGACCATCCGGCCCCGGTCGATCCGTTCGGCGATGTCGGCGACGCTTGACTCGGTGCGGCCACCCCCTAAAATATACGTCTGACCATTGCGCCAGAAAGGATTGTCGGTTTCGACCAGGGCCTTGCGGCAGAATGCATCGAAGTCGTTGGCCGTGGCGATGCCGCCGCGGTAGGTGTCGCCCCTCTGGAAGGTGTAGCTGGAGACAAACCGGTGGACGGGATTGCGCACAAAGGCGATCCCGACGACCTCGGTATCATCCACCTCCCAGGGCAGTTCACCGGACAGCATATGGCAGCTGTAGCATCGCAGCCAACCATGGTAGTCCAGCAGCCAGCGAAGCTGGTCGCTGGTCAGAAACCAATTTTGGATCAGCATGATATCCCGGCGAAACGCATCACCGAAATTCTGGCGACAAATATCCAGGAACGTGGTACCGGCCGTTTTCCAGATGTGAATGTGAAAAAACACCCGTTTCATGAAGTCACCGGCTTTTTTCGGGGGGTTGCGTCGTTGCGGCGGCAGCGTCGGCAGGCAGGTCCCGGCGATGCTTGACGATGCGGGCCGGCACACCCGATGCGATGGCCCCGTCGGGAACGTCACGGGTCACCACGGACCCGGCGCCGACCACGGCGCCGACACCGATGCGCACGCCGTCCAACACCACGGCGCCGTAGCCCAGCCAGGCATCATCGCCGATGGCGATGCCGCCCCTGGAACGCAGCGGCTGCCGGCGGATGGGTGTTCCGTGCGCCATGCCGTGATTATACGGATAGAAGGCGCAGTTCGGCGCAATCTCCACCCGCTGCCCGATCGATATCGAGCCCTTGTAGGCCGACAACTGGCAGCGGGGCTGAATGTGGGTCCGCTCCCCGATGGCAACCGCGCCGCCCTGGCCGGTTTGAACGAAGGTCCCCCGATGGAGGTGGACACCATCGTGAAAGGTTACCGGCCCGCCGTCCGCTTCCTGGTATATCAACACGTCATCGTCGATGTACACATGTCTTCCGAGTTCGATGTGGTTGCCGTACAGGGTCGCCTTCGGAGACACGTACCCCTTGGGGTGAATGGCTGCCAGCTGAATGCGGCCATAGAACGGGGGCATGCCCATGGCGGCCAGGCCTGCCGCCATGCGTCCCAGCACCCCGGTTCCGGAAAACCGTATCCAGAAGCGCGGCCAGAATCGCAGGATGCGTCCATTTTCATCCATATCGTCCTTTAACGGGCAGTTCTCTTGCGTAAGCGTGAACAGATGGAGGAGCGGTCGCTGCGGCTGAATTCAGCAGAAGCCCTACCGCGGGGAAAGACAAATCTGGTTTCACGAGATGGGTTGACCCGCGGCATCACCTCGCCTCAGGCAGGTCATATAGGAATTTCGTCGACAATCTGATTGCGGCGGTTGAGCATCAGACGAATCACCACGGCGTCGCCGGATCGATAGGTGATTTCGACGTCGACGATGGTCCCGTTGTTTTGTGCTGCCTGGTTCACAATCCGATAGGCTGCCCCGCCGTATCGGTCGATCAGGAACGCGGCGTACGTCGGGTCGTTGAACGTGTTTTTGCGCCGCGCTTGAAACCGGTCGTCCAGACAGCCCCGAATCGCTTCGACGTCCCCGGCAAACAGGCCGTGCATGTAGCGGTCGACCACGGCGATGGCGCTCGTCTCGGCAATGGCAGACGGCACGGGCAAGACCAGCAGCACGCACAGGGCCGGGATCACGAAGCAGCGGCGCAGGATCACGCGGGAAAGGTGCATCGACTCAACTCCTTGCAGCGTTAATGTTCAACGACGATGGTGATGTAATTGACATCCGCACCATTGGCGCCCGGGGCAAGATTTCCACCCAGCACAATCTGTCCGGGGGGAAAGGTCTGCCTGAACAGCCTGAACTGAGCGGCTGCATCCGACACCTGCAGTGTGGCACCGGTATCCGTGTAGCCGGACATCCAGTCCGGAGTGCTCGCCAACGGGTTGCCTGGATCGAGGTCATAGGCGACATAGACATCAACCGCCCGGTCACCATCAAATGTCATATACGTACTATCGGTGGCAACGGCGTCACTGTTGGGAGTCATGATCCAAATCCCGTCTTCCAGACCAAGCCCGGACGGTATTGCGCTGACTGTATGCGCTTCGTCGGTGTAATAGGTGTCGCCCACTTCGATGAGGTTTTGCTTGATATACGGCGCCGTCGTCGACGGTTCGAGATTCTGCAGGATAAACCGCGGGGGCGTGCACACATCGGTGGGTGCGCGTGCACCGGTCAACACCTCGTGCCAGAGCCTGGCCATGACGTCATATCCCAGGCCGTTGGGGTGCACGTTGTCCACGAACAGGCTGAAGAGATTGCGCTCCTCCAGGAAACAGTTGAAGAAATCCGGACCGATGGCGATGCCGGCGACGTCCTGGGTGATGGCGTCCCGGTAGTCGCGGATGAGCACGTTGCGCACCGCCGAAGGCGCGAGGGGATCGGCGTAGATCGATCCAGTGCTGCCCAGGCCGAAGGCGGGCGGCGTGATCCCCACGGTGACCGTGATCGCGTCATCGATGGCCTTGACCTTGTTGACGATTTCCTGGAGGTTCGCGGCGAAGACGGCCCGCGTGGCCGGCAGACTCGAGCCGGAGTCGTTGGTGCCGATCAGCAGGGTCAATCGGTTCAACCCCGGATTGCGCGCCAGGATAGAGTCGATGCGCAGGGCCAGGAGATCGCCGGATTCATCCCCGCCGACGGCTTCATTGACCACGATGGACGGGTACTGATTGGCCGCGGTCAGCATCCTGCCCAACGGTCCGGGGTACCCCTGGAATGAAAAGCTGGGGTTTCCCGGGTCGACGTTGTCGGTCCGGTAGGTGTCGTAGGCCCCGTTGGTGATGCTGTCGCCGGTGGCGGCGTAGTAGTCGCCGGCGACCCCGACC
>NZ_JAWOHB010000066.1:0-3691 GCF_046496365.1 Desulfosarcina sp. | reverse complement strand
CTTTAGCGTTCATGAACCCGTAAAAAGTCACAAACAGTGTCACTCCCGCGGAGGCGGGAGTCTATAACTATCTGAATCTTATGGATCCCCGCCTTCGCGAGGATGACAATAAACCTGAAATTTCGACTTTTTACGGAACCATCAGCGTTCGCACAACAAAATTCAGATTTCTGCGCACCACCTAAGGTCAGGGGTGGCAGCGGCCGCGGGTTCGCAGACCTTCGATTTGAACCGCGATAGCGAGCGCATTCCCCGTCGCTTGCGGCGGGGTTAGCGAGCGAACTGGAAATCGATTTTCATCCTTACGGTGAACCTTCCCCGCGGCTTGCCGCGGGGAAGGTTCAATCCGATCTTTTACGACTGTCGGGCAACGTCTGTCGATGCAGCCCGACCTGCCATGCTCCCGTCGATCGGATCACCGGCTCAACATCTCCACATACGCATTGCCCAAATCGGACTCGTAGGCGTCGCGGCACTGCTTCTGGCAAGTCCGGTCGTGGGCGCAGGTCGATGTGCATTCTTTGTAAGTACGCAGAAGGTCCCGCTGCACCGCTTCCCATTTGTCTTCCTGCTCGGGACTGAGGTCGACGGCTCGCTCCCAGGACATGCCGATGCGCAAGCCCGTGGCCTGGAAATCACCGATGACCACCGTCACCGGGTCGTCAGGCTGGATAATCTTGCTGGTGTTTGAAAAAAGAATCACGTAGGTGCGGCCGGCCTTGGGGTCGACGCCCGATGCCCGCAAAGGGCCTACTTTGGTCACGGGTACGTTAAAGACACTGCCGCTGGGTTCATGCAGCAGGTAGGCCTTTTCTTGGCGGCCGAGCAGGCTGCCGGCTTTTTGGGGGTCGAGCACGCGAAAACGAAAATCCACGAAATGGTCCGCTCCCGTCAGCCGGATGCTTTCCAGGCGGATGCCCCATTTTTCGAGGTCTTGCTGGGCGTCTGGACCCGACGGCGGCTTCAACGCCTGGCTCGTGCACCCGCCAAGCACTGCGGTTAACACCAGCAACCAACCCATGCGGCTGCAAGCCGCCCTCAACACAGAAGTTTTTAATCGCATCGGCTCACCTGTAATTTTAATGGGTATGAAAAAAAATTCCGCATGGTCGTATCCGACCCGACCAGGCCTCCGCAATCTGTTGAGTCAACCGGATGGCGCTGGAGCTGCATGATTGGCTCCGCTTTCGCAAAAAAGCCGAAGGCCGTCAAAGGCGACAGATTGCGGTTGCCTTGACCATAAGGGGATTGGGTCTCGAAGCCGAAAAACAAATAAACCAGTGATCATATGCCAATTAACAGAAAAGCCCGACCTCGTCAAACAACAATTGGGGTAATTTTAAGGCGCCAGTCCGGAAGGGCCGGGCGGCTTTCCGAAGAAATTTATGAACGTCTGGTAGTCGACAATATTGACGCTGCCGTCGCCGTTGAAATCGGCATGGGGGTCGTCCGTGCCGAAAGCCACGATGAACAACTGATAGTCGAGGATGTTGACCGTTAGGTCGTCGTTGAGGTCCGGGTCGCACATGTTGCCGAACCCGTCGCCGTCGGTATCGCGCTGGTCGGGATTGGCTGCCTGGGTGCAATTATCACAGCTGTCGGGGATGCCGTCCCGATCCCTGTCCCTGCCACCTCTGGGGCAGCGGATCGCCACATGGGCGCGCACCGCATCGAGCATCCCGTGGCCATAGACATCGTCCGGCCCATTGTCGCCCAGATCGACCGCCCCGCGCTGGACGGCGGCTTCCAGTTCCGCAACCGTGATGCCCGGAAAGGCCTCCATGAGCAGGGCCATGGCGCCGGCCGCGTGGGGAGCAGCAAAGGAGGTGCCCTCGCGGTAGAGATAGGCGCCGAAGGGGTAGGCCGTTTTGACGCCGAAAAACAGGGGGCCGTTGCTGGTGCCCGGTGCGACAACATGCGGAAAAACATCCGCTTGCGGACATGGAGCCCCGGGACCGCATCGGGGGCCGGCCTCCTCCTCCGGGCAGGCGGTAGGCCCGCGGCTGCTGAATCGGGCGATCTGCGTGGCGTCGTCCACGGCGCCTACGGCGAAGCTGTCCGGGTAGTTGGCCGGGCTGACGCTGGTGGCCATGTCGGGCCCATAGTTGCCTGCGGAAAAGACCACGGCGATGCCCACGGCCTTGAGGGCCCGCACGTCGGGTTCGAATTCCGTGTCGCACTGGTCCACGCGCTCGATGCTCCAAGAGTTGTTGACCACATCGGGGGCGTCAGGGGTGTCGGGGTCGCCGTCGGGGTCGAGCAGCCACTGGAAGCCCTGGTGGATGGTCGTGGTGGTAGCATCGCCCTGGTCGTCGAACACCCGCGCGGCGATCCACCGGGCCCCGGGAGCAACACCGATGACTGTTCCACCGGCATCCCCGCCGACCATGAGGCTCATGGTGGCGGTGCCGTGGCCGTCGCCATCGCGGGGAAGCATCGTCGCGGGGTCAAAGGCGTCGAACCAGCTGTTGGCGCCGCCCCGCCATCGGTCAAACAGATCGGGGTGGTTGATATCCACGCCGCTGTCCATGTTGGCCACCACCACTCCCTGACCGGTGAAACCCATGGCCCACAGTTCCGGGGCGCGGATGGCGTTGATGTTCCATTCCGGAATGCCGCTGACGACACCATCGGTGACCTGCAGCCTGAAGACCCGTTCCATGCGGATCTGGCGGATCTCCGGCAGGGCAGCGATCGTTTCGATCCGATCGGCAGGTACGCGCGCCGAGATCCCGTTGAACACCCAGAAGGGGATAATCCGGTCCGCGCCCACCGCCTGCAGCCGGTCCTTGAGCACCTTCTGGCTGGCGGCGGCTTTACTCTGCAGCAACCGCAGAAGCTGGGGTCTGTTGGCCGCCAGGTTGCCCAGGGCCACTTCAGGCAGTTTAACCTGGTCGGCCATTTCGATGATCACCGCCACCTTGTCATCGGGCAGGCGTAATGCCATGCGGGTCAGCAGGTCGGGGGTGATTTCAGCGGCGGCGCGCACATTGGCAGCCAATACAAGGACCAGGGCTACAAGGATCAAGGGACATCGCATTTTTCTCACAATTGTGCTCCAATTCGGGATTCACGGCGAACAGGTACCGGGAAAGCATGTCACTGCTCGACAAGCCTTTACAGGCGGACAGCCATGTATTGTGCAATTCACATACCACCAGCGCGTAATTGGAATGATATTTATTATCGAAGGGTTGGATAACTGCAGGCAAGACCACTGCGCCCTTGGGAAGAATTTTTACCTAGATGCAGAGAAAAAAATTGCTCAATTTCCAAAGATCTTGAGAATTTCACCCGTCGGGCTGCATTAGAAAAACAACCGGGAGAAGGGATGCCTTATTCAATATCGCCAGCAGGTTTGATGAACCTGTAAAAAATCGAAACCCAGCCCGACGGATAGTCTGCCCGCAGCGGCAGGCGGATTCCAACTCAGGTAAGTAAAAAGGCACTGCGCGTAGCAGTGCCTTTTTAAATGAGGTAGACTTTACGACTGTACCTTGGGCTATCTTACGGCAAGGGTCAACCGAAAATCTTGCGTCTGATCGCGACCAACCCAAGCATACCGCTGCCGAGCAGCAGCAGAGAGCCAGGGATCGGGACAGCGTTGTAGGACAGGTTGACATCGACAAAATCGCCGGTTCCGGACCCTTTAACGCCCATGTAAAGATCGATCACAATCTCAGCGGCCTGA
>NZ_JAWOHB010000032.1:0-3658 GCF_046496365.1 Desulfosarcina sp. | reverse complement strand
TGGTAGCACGGCCACTCCACGGAACAGGATTTTATCTATGTGACCACGGCCAATTTGACGCACGACCAGCTCCAGCAGCTCTCCGACGAGGTGGGACCGGAGCGCAGCCTGCTGGTGCTCTGCACAGCCTTTCGCGCTCGGGCCGACCGTTTTCCCAACCTGACGGTCAAGAAAATCCCCCGGGCGGATCTGGTCCGCTGCGAATGGGGACATGACGATTACAGCCTGCGGGTGGAAAACCAGCCCCAGGCGCCGCCGCCCAAGGGACAGATGGATTTGTTTGGCGAGGAGCCGGGTTGATGGATGTGATCCTATACAACACCGAAGACGGCAAGTTTCAGCTTGAGGTCCACCTTGAAAAGGATACGGTCTGGCTGACCCAGGACCAGATGGCCGACCTGTTCGGACGTGAACGCTCGGTCATTACCAAACATTTACGCAATGTTTTTAAGGAAGGTGAACTCGAAGAGGCGTCAGTTCGTGCAAAATTTGCACATGCTGCCGCTGACGGCAAAACCTATCAGGTGCAATAAAAAGCAACCCTATGAAAAAGCTTACAAGATTAGATACCAACACCCTGGTCCGGGATATCCGCCACCTGATTGAGGAGGCCCGCCAATCCGTTGCGGCAGCGGTTAATACAGGGCTAACCATGCTCTATTGGCACATCGGCCAAAGGGTCCGCCAAGAGATTCTGAAGGATGGCCGGGCGGAATACGGTGAGGCCATTGTCTCTACACTGTCGCGACAATTGCAAGTCGAATATGGGCGCGGCTTTTCGGCCAAAAACCTGCGCCACATGATCCGATTTGCCGAGGTGTTTGCGGATGAGGCGATTGTCTCGACGTTGTGGAGACAATTGAGCTGGT
Organism: Desulfosarcina sp.; assembly: GCF_046496365.1. Taxonomy (GTDB): domain Bacteria; phylum Desulfobacterota; class Desulfobacteria; order Desulfobacterales; family Desulfosarcinaceae; genus Desulfosarcina. Next base: position 2,789 of record NZ_JAWOHB010000032.1, on the reverse strand, counting down.
CCCATTTCAAGGAGATCATCTATCAAAAGGATGCCTTGCAGCGCGATTTTTACGCTGAAATGTGCCGGATCGAGCGATGGAGCGTGCGTGCCTTGCGGCGCAAGATCGATTCCATGCTTTACGAGCGTACCGCTATATCCAAAAAACCCGGGGAATTGATCCGCCACGAGATCGATTCGCTGCGCGCGGCCGATCAACTGACGCCTGACCTTGTTTTCAAGGATCCTTATTTCCTCGATTTTCTGGGACTGCGGGATCGCTATCTGGAAAAGGACCTGGAAGACGCAATTCTACGCGAGCTGGAGCGATTTTTACTTGAACTGGGGGCGGGGTTTTCGTTTATCGCCCGGCAGAAGCGCATTCAGGTGGACAACGACGACTACTATATCGACCTGCTTTTCTTTAATCGCAAACTCAAGCGCCTGTTGGCCATCGATTTGAAACTGGGCGATTTCAAGCCGGCCGACAAGGGCCAGATGGAACTCTATTTGCGCTGGCTGGACAAGTATGAACGCCAGGCGGATGAACTGCCGCCCATCGGGCTGGTGCTGTGTGCCGGCAAGAAACGTGAAACCGTGGAGTTGCTGGCGCTGGAGAACAGCGGCATCCGGGTGGCCGAGTATTTGACCGAACTGCCGCCCCGCAAGGTGCTTGAACAGAAACTGCATGCCGCCATTGAACAGGCTCGAGCAGCATTTGATCACAGGCGTGAACTCACAGCAGGAAACGATGACGATGAACCGACATGTTAATGCCATCTCCGGGCGCTTGAGCCTGCGGCCGCCCCAGCGCACCTCGCTGGAAATCCTCCAGCGCATCACCGAGATCGCCCCGCCCCCGGCAAGGGGGCCGATACGGCCGCCCTGCTGGCGTCCATTCAAAGCGAATTTGCCACGGTAACGGATTTTGAGCGCGAATTTCCCTCCCTCTGTTTTGCCCTGGCCACCGGTGTGGGTAAAACCCGGTTGATGGGCGCCTTTATGAGCTATCTGTACCTGGCCCACGGCTTCGGCAATTATTTTTCCTGGCGCCCAACCTGACCATCTACAACAAACTCATTGCTGATTTTACGCCCAACACGGCCAAGTATGTGTTCAAGGGCATCGCCGAATTCGCCGTGCACCCGCCCACGGTGGTCACGGGCGACACTTATGAGAGCGGCGTCGGCGTACCCGAGGCCTATCGCCAACAAGGCTCCCTGTTTCCGGAACTGGATGGCGTTCATATCAATATCTTCAACATCTCCAAGATCAACTCCGAAGTGCGCGGCGGCAAGTCGCCCCGCATCAAGCGGCTCTCCGAATACATCGGCGAGAGCTATTTCGACTACCTGGCCGGTCTGCCCGACCTGGTACTGCTGATGGACGAATCCCACCGCTACCGGGCCTGCGCCGGGGTACGGGCCATCAATGAACTCAAGCCCATTTAGGGATTGGAACTGACCGCCACCCCCTTTGTGGAGACCGGCCGCGGGGCCATACCGTTCAAGAATGTGATTTATGATTATCCCCTGGGCAAGGCCATGGCCGACGGCTTTGTCAAGGAACCGGCCGTGGTGACGCGCAAGAATTTCAACCCGGCCGGCATGTCGGCCGAGGAGATCGAGCGCTTGAAGCTGGAGGACGGTATCCGGCTTCATGAGAGCGTCAAGGTGGAACTGGAGACCTACGCCCGCGAAAGCGGGAAAGCCATCGTTAAACCGTTTTTACTGGTGATCGCCCGCGACACCACCCATGCGGGCCAATTGCTGCAGTCGATCCAGTCCGACAACTTTTTCGAGGGGCGGGCGGTGCCAGGGGACGGGGTTGAATTAGCACGTTTTTATTCTTCGGCGAATTTCGACCCTTTTCGATCCCTTTCGACAAATTCCCGGTACCGTTTTCGGGCCAGATCCTTTGTTCAGCCAAAATGACGCAGCACCGATTCGACATCCTGCCAGGCGCTTGTGGGTTTGCTTGTCGACGCCCAAAGTGAACCGCCCAATAAGCTCCCAAATAAAAGGTGGGGAGCGCTGAAATTCGGCCCACCCCACCAGTATTCATGTCAATCAACCATCAATAATTGCCCTTAGGTAAACCCCCGGCTATGCCGGGGGACTCACCAGAGTTTGACATTTACGGGAGTAAATGAAAGCCCCTCCGGATGTGAACCGCTCAAAATTCACAAAGGAGAGGCTTTCATGAACGACGTTTCAAGTCTAAACCATAGCAGATGGGAATGCAAATACCATGTGGTCTGGATTCCCAAGTATCGCAAGAAGGCCCTGTACGGCCAGCTGCGCAGGTATCTTGGCCAGGTATTCAAGGATCTGGCCCACAACAGGGAGTGCGAGGTGCTCGAGGGCCATATGATGGCGGACCATGTGCACATGCTTGTGTCAATACCTCCCAAATATGCGGTGGCGCAGGTGATTGGCTACATCAAGGGCAAAAGTGCGATTCATGTGGCCCGCAACTATCTCGGTAAAAAGAGGAATTTCACCGGAGCCCATTTTTGGGCTCGAGGGTATCATGTTTCCACCGTCGGTCGAGATGAGCAGATGATCCGCGAGTACATCAAAGCTCAGGAGCAGGAAGATCGTCGGATCGATCAGCTGAATTTGTTCAAGTAGCAAAGGGCCACCACCTTTGAGGTGGCCCTTTAAACAACCGCTTTGAGCGGTTCACATCTTTCAAGCCTCCGGCTTTGCCGGAGGTATATGACTACAAAAGAACAGACATCTTACAAAGAATATTTGCTATTGGCAAAAAAATGTATGATTACCGTATTTAGTTTAGGTCTTTTGGATT
>NZ_JAWOHB010000188.1:0-3601 GCF_046496365.1 Desulfosarcina sp. | reverse complement strand
ACGCATGCCGAGTGGGAGAAAGCGGCCCGCGGCGGACTGGCCCGCCATCATTATCCCTGGCCCAGCGCGGGCGGCAGTTACCTGGCGCATTTGCTTCCCCAGGTGCTGGCCTTGAGACCGCCGGTGCAGACGTAGAACCAGACGATGAAGGCCATGAAGATGGCGCCGAAGGTGATCGGTACGCCGGCGATGATGTTGAACAGTGCGGCCGAGGCCATCAGCTGCACCGCCGAGTAAAATACCGAATACAGGACCGCGGTGGCCACAACCAGCCAGCGCAACGCCTCACTGTTGAAGTAGTAGGCGTACATGTCGCCCGGGGTGACGAACCCGTAGCGTTTGCCCAACAGCCAGGTACGCTTGGAAAAGAAGGTGCCGGTGATGGGAATGGTCAGCACGTAAAACGATGCGAAGGCGTAGGCCAGACCGTCCCGCCAGATCAGGCCCGGATGGCCGATGAAGGTCCATCCGGAAAACGATGCCGCCGTTGCCGCCAGCAGGAAGGCGAAAAAAGGAATCGACCGTCCGGCGATGGAGTAGCCGGAAGAGGTCTTTTCCGTAAAGTAGCCTTTCAGCCCCCAGTAAAAACAGTAGATAATGTAAAGTCCGAGAAATATATAGACCCACGTGGTTCCACCCATAACGTTTCCTCCTGTGCCTTGCGTCAATTAAGTTGATCGGCGCCAAATAAGGTTGTCGATTCTGCTGATCTTTCAAACCTCTCCCCTCCCACCTCCTTTCCGGGTTTGTGGTGAATTGGACCGGATCTTTGTCCGGTCCAATCCGATGTGCCTGGCGGTTTATTTTTTAACCATTTCCTTGATCTCAGCGACGATTTCGGGATTGGCCAGGGTCATGACATCACCCACATCGCGGTTGTTGGAGAGCGCGCCCAACACGCGGCGCATGATTTTTCCGGAGCGGGTCTTGGGCATGTCCTTGACGATCCAGACCTTGCGCGGTTTGGCGATCTTGCCGATCTGGTCACAGATTGCATCCGAGATTTTCTTGGCCATCGCATCGCTGGCCTGGAAACCGGGCTTGAGGGCGATGTACAGATCCGGCTCCTTGCCCTTGATCTCGTGGTTGACGGGGACGACGGCGGCTTCGGCGACTTCCGGCACCACCAACGCGGCCGATTCGATCTCCTTGGTTCCCAGACGGTGGCCGGAGACGTTGATGACGTCGTCGATGCGGCCCAGGATCCGGTAGTAGCCGTCCTCGGCCTCCACGGCGGCGTCACCGGTCAGGTAGGGCCAATCGCGCCAATCCGTGCTTTTGGGATCCTTGCAGTAGCGCGCAAAGTAAGTGTTCACGAAACGGTCCCGGTCGCCCCAGATGGTCTGGAACATGCCCGGCCAGGGGTTCTGGATGCAGATGTTGCCGGCTTTGCCCGCCCCTCTGGGCACCTCATTGCCGTCGTCGTCATAGATGATCGGGTGAATGTCAGGCATGCCCGGCCCGGCGCTGCCCGGCTTCATGGGTGTGATGGCCGGCAGGGTACTGCAGAGGAATCCGCCGGTTTCGGTCTGCCACCAGGTGTCCACGATGATGGCCTCACCCTTGCCGACCTCCTTGTGGTACCATTTCCAGACGGCCGGCTCGATGGGCTCGCCCACGGTGGTCATGTGCTTGAAGTGGTAGGTGTACTTGGCCGGTTCGTCCGGGCCGATTTTGCGCAGGGCGCGAATGGCCGTGGGCGCGGTGTGGAAGATGTTCACGTTCAGATCCTGGGCGATGCGCCAGGCGCGTCCGGCATCCGGATAGGTGGGAACTCCCTCGTAGATGACCGTGGAGGCGCAAAGGGCCAGCGGACCGTAGACGATGTAGGAGTGGCCGGTGATCCAGCCGATGTCGGCCATGCACCAGTATACATCTTCGGGATGAATATCCTGAACGAATTTGGACGTTCCGGTGACGTAGGCCAGATAGCCGCCGGTGCCGTGCTGGCAGCCCTTGGGTTTGCCGGTGGTGCCGCTGGTGTACATGAGAAACAGCGGGTCTTCGGCGTTCATGCGTTCCGGTTCAACCCGGGCGCCATAGTATTTTTTCAACTGGTCGTTGACGAAAAAATCGCGTCCGTCGACCATGGGGGTCTTGGCGGAGTATTTGCCGGGGTAGCGCTGCCAGACCAGCACTTTGTCGACCTTCTGGCCGTCTTTGGCCGCACGTTCCACCGCCACATCCGCATTTTGCTTGTGGTCGAGGAGGGAGCCGCTGCGATAATAGGAATCCATGGTAATCAGGACGCGGCTGCCCGAGTCGACGATGCGGTCGGCGCAGGCGGTACCGCTGAAACCGCCGAAGACCTGGGAATGGATCACGCCCAGCCGCGCACAGGCCAGCATGGTGATGGGCAGTTCGGGTACCATGGGCATGTGCAGGGTAACCCGGTCACCGCGCTTCAGACCGGCGAAATCCTTGAGCAGGGCGGCGAATTCATTGACGCGTACATAGAGTTCCTGGTAGGTGATGTGCTCGGTCTTGTCATTCAGGGGTTCGGGAACGAAGTGAATGGCGGTCTTGTTTTTGTTGTTTTTCAGGTGACGATCGATGCAGTTGAAGCTGGCGTTGATCTTGCCTCCCTTGAACCATTTGTAGCAGGGCGCATCGCTGGTATCCAGAATTTCATCCCAGTATTCATACCAGGTCAGCAGATCCGCATATTCTTTGTAGCAGTTGGGGAAATTTTCCAGGCTGAACCGGTCGTAGATGCCTTTGTCGGTCATGTTTGCCTGGGCGATAAACTCCGTTGATGGATAATAGTAGCCTTCCTCCTGCCAGTGTACGGCAATCTGCGCCTCTGATGTTTCGACAACTTCTTTTTCTGCCATGGGTCACTCTCCTCCGAATTAAAGTTGAAAGTTCCGTCGGACCGATGTGCATTGGGTTTCTTTTCAATGCCCTTAACCGATGGCCCATCTTTTGGGAATGATTTCAGTCTGTTCAGATCGGTTGGTGGAAAATGCAGTTGAAAGAAGCCCCCTCCCCCTCCTGCCCGTATTATTCCCCCCTTTCGTCGATGCTTTGACTTGCGGTTATTTCGCGCCCAAAAGCTGGTGCGCCGGTTGATGGCGCATGATACCTTGAGAAAAGATATCAAAAGCGGTGTCAAAGGTTTCCTTCAGGAAATCCTTTTCGCCATTGATTATTTTTTTGCTGGTCTCCCAAAGCACGATGCCGGAGAAAAGAGACCAGAGAATGTCGGCCATCGCCGTTGGGTGGCGGTCCACAAACACATGTCTGCGTATGCCCTCTTCGAATATATTGGCCATAACTTTGAGAGCGTTGCGGCTTAAGGTTTCAATTTGATGCAGGAGGTCTGGAGACAGGTTCTTCAGCGTTTCGCTGGACTGCATATGAAACATGTTAATCAGAATGAGTGGATCGAATTCATACACGTCGAACATGGCATCTTTCAGCGCGGTGAGGCGCTGGGCCGCGTCGATGAACGGCTCCGTGCTTACGTGCTCCAAACGGATCATCAGGTATTGGAGAATTCGCAGCGAAAGAGAGGCGTAAAGTTCATCCTTGTTTTTAAAGTAAAGGTAGAGGGTGCCCGGGCTCAGCTCCGCCTCTTTGGCGATGTCTTCCATGGTTG
>NZ_JAWOHB010000169.1:0-5850 GCF_046496365.1 Desulfosarcina sp. | reverse complement strand
AGGCTCGGTGTCTCGTTCTGCGCTCGCGCCGGAGAGTCGATTTTTACGGTCTGTGAGAAATCGATCGGTTTGTATCCGGTTTCCCCGCTGCAGCCGATGCCGACAGTCCATATCAAACAGGCAATGAAATATTTCTTTGTCACCTCTTGGCACCCGCAACCATATCCGTTCTTCTCACTGAAATCGTCTTTGTTCGATCCTCGGAACGATTTGAATCCGGCTGTAGCATGCCGGCAATATATAAAGGATCTGGTCGTCAAATCAAATTCTTTTCAGTTTTTCCGTAAAATATTTACTTGACATTCAAGGCTCACGAATCTATAAATTGCCATTAAGCGATATAAGGAGACAATCGTGAGGCCGTTTATCAAGGTGATGAAAGCGCTGTCGGATCCAAACCGTGTCAAGATCGTCAAGATGCTGCAGCACAAGATGATGTGCGTCTGCGAGCTTCAAGGAGCGCTGGGCATCGCCCAGCCGACGGTTTCAAAACATTTGAAGATACTGGAAGATGCCGGGATCGTCGGCTTCAAGAAAGACGGGTTGTGGGTGAATTACCATTTGACCGACGGCCGCAGCAGCCCTTATGCCGCCAGCCTTCTGGGCAACCTGCGGCACTGGCTCAACGACGAACCGGACATTGTCGAATTGACCCAAAGGTTACCGCGACTGAACCGGTTCGAGATCTGTGCGAAGAACTGAGCGCTTGGACTATAATATTACCATACAGCAATATATTAAAGGGTGTTCCGGCACACCTGGAGGACCCTTGACCCCTGCCTTCAGTGAAAGGAATAGTGATTAAAATGACCAACGGCGTTTCGATTACAGACGATAAGAACCATTTCGACGGATCCGAAACCGCCGAAGACGAGCCCCGACTGATCGAATGGAGCACCATCTGGAAGCCGCTCAGCGTCATCACCGGCATTTTTCTGGCCTTTTTCTGGCTCCCGATTGACAGCGGCCGTTTCACCGGCGCGGTCATCGAATCTTTGGCGCTGGCCAAATGGTACGCCCAGGAACACGTGCTGCTGTGCCTGGTGCCGGCCTTCTTCATCGCCGGTGCCATTTCGGTATTTGTTTCCCAAGCGGCGGTCATGAAGTACCTCGGCGCCGGCGCCAGGAAAGTCATGTCCTACGGCGTGGCCTCGGTCTCGGGCACCATCCTGGCGGTCTGCTCATGTACGGTGCTGCCGTTGTTTGCCGGCATCTGGAAACGCGGCGCGGGGCTGGGGCCGGCCATCGCGTTTTTGTATTCCGGCCCGGCCATCAACGTATTGGCCATCGTGCTCACCGCTCGCATCCTGGGTCCCGAGATCGGCCTGGCCCGCGCCGTGGGTGCGATTGTGTTCAGCGTGGTCATCGGCCTGATCATGCACCTGATCTATCACAAGGAGGAGCAGGCCAAGGCCGAAGCAGCCCTGCACATGCCCGAGCCCGAAGTGGAGCGCCCCCTGTGGCAGAATGTGGTCTACTTCGCCGCCATGGTCGGTATTCTGATCTTCGCCACCTGGGGCCGCCCCGATGAACCGGTGGGTCTGTGGAACACGATCTATGCGGTCAAATGGCTCCTAACCGGGTTTTTCGCCGTCATTCTCGGCGTGCTGCTGGTCAAATGGTTTCATGTCAAAGCCTATAAAATCGTACTGGCAACCGCCGCCGTTCTGGCCCTGGCTTTTATTTTCCCGCATGAACCGCTGATCGCCTTTTCGGCCGGCATCATCGCCCTGGCGGTCGTTACCACCACCACCCGGGGGGAGACCGAATCGTGGTTCCTGGCCACCTGGGACTTCGCCAAACAGATCCTGCCCCTGCTGTTTGCGGGCGTGCTGGTGGCCGGCCTGCTGCTGGGACGACCCGGAGCGGAGGGATTGATTCCTTCCAGTTGGATCAGCGGCCTGGTGGGCGGCAACTCTCTGTGGGCCAACCTGTTCGCCTCGGTGGTGGGCGCTTTGATGTACTTCGCCACCCTGACCGAGGTGCCGATCCTGCAGGGTCTGATCGGGGCCGGCATGGGCAAGGGCCCGGCCCTGGCACTGCTCTTGGCCGGTCCGGCCCTGAGCCTACCCAACATGCTCGTGATCCGCAACGTCCTGGGCACGCAAAAAACAGTGGTGTTCGTCAGCCTGGTGGTGGTGATGGCCACCATCAGCGGCCTGATCTTCGGAGCGATGACCGGCTAAGGGGGCGATCACGGCGGATTTTCCAAACCAATGGGGCTGCGGTCGTCCGCGGAAACCGCTGCCTGATAGAAAAACGAACGCGGAATTGCGAATCAAAGCCGACCTGGAGCACGTGCGCGACCCCGTGCGGATCGCCGACTTCGGCGTGATGGCCATGCCGGCCCTGGTGATCAATGGCCAAGTGAAGGCCGCCGGCAGGCTGCCATCGAGAGGAACCCTCAAGGCATGGCTGTTGGAGACAACCAAACGGACCTGATCGGTTCAACTGACCCAACCGATTTAACCCACAGAAAGGAAAATCATCATGAACATCAAAGTATTGGGGCCCGGCTGCGCCAAATGCCAGCAGACCGAAAAGATCGTCAGGGAAGCCGTGGCCGAGGCCGGCATCGAAGCGCAGGTCGAAAAAGTCACCGATACCATGGAAATTGCCGGTTTCGGCGTGTTCGGCACCCCGGCCGTGGTCGTCAACGGCGAGGTCAAGAGTGTCGGCAAGATCCCTAAGAAGCAGGACGTCAAAGCGTGGATTTCAAGTAAAGGGTAATTCATAAAAGCGGTACAAGGAGAAAAACATGGTTGTTGAACAAGAAATGGCCGAAATTTATCCCCCCGCCCCGGAGGATCTATCTGAGTATCTTCCCGAAACCGACTGCGGCAAATGTGGTTTCGACAGCTGTCTGGCTTTTGCCGAAGCGGTCCTGAGCGCTCGGCAGAGCGCACGGTCTTGCCCGGAAATAGATGAAGAGCTTGCGCAGCTGGTGGACCGGATGGTCGGGTTGAAAAAGGAGCCGATTCCCTACAATATCATGATGGAACAAGCCCCCTGCGAGTTGATCGAGATCAATGCACCGGACAAAAACTCGCCCCTCCTGGTGACCTGCAATTTCCGCGAAACGGTGAGCATCATGACGTCCATACTGGAAAAAACCGGATCCAGGGTCTTTTTGCTGCCCACCCACACGCACGGCTATTCGGTGGACAACGCGGTGCCCGAGCGTATGTTCAAGGCCCTCGAGGTCTGGAAGGCTATACAGGACAACACCGTCTCTGAAAAATTGGCCAGGGACCGGCTGGTCATCCCCGGGCTGGCCGAATCGGAAAAGAACGCCATTCGACAGCTGACCCGGTGGGAAATTCTGGTGGGACCGGTGTCGGGTTTTCTGGTCCCGCTTTTCCTGTGGGAAAACGGTCTGTGGAATTAGAAGCGTTGCCAAAAGTGAGGGCATAACCATCCGGAGGAAAAAAATGGCCCAAAATACATGTTGTACGGCAGGTGAACAACAGATCATGCTCCTATCCTGTTCGGGCGGTTCCAACGTGGGGCAGCTGGCCAATCAGGCGGCCGTGGAATTGACTCAGGAGGGCTATGGCAAGATGTTCTGTCTGGCGGGCATCGGCGGCCGGCTCTCCGGCTTTGTCCAGTCGGCCAGGGATGTGCCCACGATGGTGGCCATCGACGGTTGCCAGGTGGGATGCGCCAAGGCGATCCTCGAACAGGCCGAGGTGCCCGTGAAACATTATCTTGTTCTCACGGACGAAGGAATCGAAAAGAACAAGAACTTCGATCTTGACCGCACCGAAGTAGAGCGGATCAAAGCGGCCGTGAAGCGGGTGGTGAGCGAGAAAACCGCGGCCGCTTAAGGCCCCCTCAACCGACGGACAGACCCTACTGTTGAGGCGAAACGATAAGGACCCGTCAGGGGACCCAAGAAAGTATTGAAAGACGAGGCCGAGGCGCGCAAGATCTTGGAGTGGCTCAAGCGCGAAATCAACGCCGCCTGGGAAGACCGGGAGCGCATCGTGCCCAGCTTCAGGGGGGCACCCCGGCCGCAGTTGATCGAAATTCTCAAGCTGCTGCCCAAAACCAACTGCCGTCAGTGCGGCGAGCCCACCTGCATGGTGTTTGCTGCCCGTCTGGCCGAAGGCGCCAAGGGGGCCGAGGCCTGTCCACCGCTGGATAGTGATCAACGCAGTGGGATAGATAATTACCTGAGCCGCTTCAGCTCGAGCCGTTCCGACTTGATCGACTGATTGAATATAGGGTTGCAAATAAGACCAAAATTGATGATAATGCACGGTAACAGCTCACCGTTTGGGAACGGCATCCGAAATGCGACATAAGGCATTGACAATTCTGATATGTTTTACCCTGATGCTCGGCGTCACCGGCGCCGGGACGTGTGCCGTCTTGTCACTCGCGGCCGGTAAAACGCCGTGTGAGAAAAGCCGTGCCGGCGATCACGGCCTTGCTCTATCGACCGCGACGACCTGTCACATGACGCCTTGCCGATCCCCGAAGGGGACATTCATGATACTGACGGATTCCTCCATCCGTATGTCCCAAACCGAAAAGCGCCCCGTTTTTTCGGCGTCGGGAATCCCGGTGACGTCGCCCCGAATGTCCGGGTTACGCTATTTTGAGGCTGGGAAGGCTGGGTTGAACGTGTCTTTATCGTTTATGCCGCCGCCGTTGTTTTCCCTACACTGCGCCTTTCTCTGTTAACCCTCCCTCTTTTCCTTGGGGCGGTTCGGTTATTACCGGCCTTGGTTCCCATACAAATTTTTTCTCGCGGCTAACCGCCATTGAATCGTTTCATCCCGATAGGCGATCATGGTATCACCCAAATCAAATGGTGTGGTCCAAAAATGGATAAGGAAATATAACGATATGCTCTTTAAAGAGGTTTATAAAAGCACCATTCGCCTCTGCGCCGGGAGCTGGATGGGCCTGTGGCTGCTGTTCCTGCTGGCAGCGAGCGCTTCCGCGGCGACCGGCGCCGACACGCTGGGTTCCCGGTATCCCGGCCTTACATCAGGCTTGCTCAAATCTGCCGTCTTGGCCCAGTTGGATGGCGACACCCTGCTGACCGCCGACGGTGTGACCATCAATCGTTCGCAGTTGCTGGAAGGCATCCGGAACCAGGAACCCAAACTGCGGGATCAGCTGGAAAAAAACCTGCTTTTCGTTCTTGAGCAGGAAGCCGTTCGGCAGATTTTGCTCAGCGAAGCCCAAAAAGCCGGTATCGCCGTCAACGGGGGCAATGACAGCCAGGCGATCCAGTCGCTTTTCGAACACCAGACCCAGGCACTTTCCGTCCCCCAAGACGAGGTGCGCGGCTTCTATGAGGCCAACAAGGAGATGGTGGCGGGAGCCCCTTTCGACCAGGTCGAGGAAGGCATCCGCCAATACCTGCTCCAGGACAAAAAACAGCAGGCGGTTGCGAAGTATATCGACAACCTGGGCAACGCGGTGGACCTGCGCATCGACAGGCAATGGGTGCAAGAGCAAAGCCTCCGCGCCGCGGACAACCCCGTGGACAGGGCGCGCCGCTCGGGCAAACCGACCGTGGTGGAATTCGGCGCCGCCGGCTGCGTCCCCTGCGACATGATGCAGCCGATCCTGGAAAAACTGCGCAAAGACTTTCCCGAAAAGCTGAACGTGGTCTTCGTCCATGTCGGCGAGGAGCAAATCCTGGCCGCCCGCTATGGCATCCGCTCGATCCCTGTCCAGGTCTTTTACGACGCAAAAGGCCAAGAGGTTTTTCGGCATGTGGGTTTTTTCGCTGAAAAGGACGTCGTCGATCAGCTGAAAAAAGCGGGATTATAGCCGCGATGAGAGACCTATCGAAGCATGAGCCGACGGCCCTGAACCGTCATAGCGGGA
>NZ_JAWOHB010000140.1:0-25279 GCF_046496365.1 Desulfosarcina sp. | reverse complement strand
GCCCTGACCACGGGGGATGTGAACGGCGACGGCAGACCGGATATCGTCTACCTTCATGCGGATCAGATCGTGGTCGAGCGCTTTGACGGCGGCCGACTGGATCGTCTGGCCCTCTTCGACGCGGGCGGCAGCCATAAAATCCTGGCCGTCGATGCCGGAGACATCAACGGCAACCAGGTCGCCGAAATCTTCGTCACCCGGCTGAACGTGCACGGCAAGCTGGACTCGGTCGTGCTGGAATGGAACGGTTCTGCGCTGCAGGCCACTGCCGGGGGCCAGCCCTGGTACTTCCGGGTCGGCAACGATCCGCAAAAAGGCCTCATCCTGATGGGACAGCGGCGCGGAGCGTCCACGGCCACCGACACCGGCGGACTGTATGAAGACAGCCATTTTCTGCCGGGAGTATTCGAACTGGCCTGGAACGGCAGGGATTACCAGGCCGGCCCGCGCGTTACCCTCCCCGGCGACATGACCGTGTACCGCTTTGCCCGAGGTGCCATTTTCAACGACGGCACGCTGCGGACCATCGCCTATTCCGACGACGACGAGCTGCGCATCTTCGATCCGTCCGGCGACGCGCGATGGGCCGGGAAAGAAACTTACGGTGGCAATCCACTGTTCCTTGAAACCGGATCGTCCACCGATGTGAGAACGACCGACCGGACCTACCTGACCCAGCGGATAGTGATTGCCGACCTTGACCAAGACGGGAAGAACGAAGTGGTCACGGTTCACAACCGCGATGCGGCCAGGGGCTTCGTGGAAAAATTTCGCCAGTACACGCGCGGCCGGGTGATCGCCCTTAGTTGGAACAAGGTCAACATGAAAGAAGTCTGGTCCGGCGAAGAGGTGGGCGGCTACATCAGCGATTTTTCATTGGCCGACCTGGACCATGACGGCCGGCTCGAAGCGGTTTATGCCATGGTGGCCAGCACCGGCCTGACCCGCTCCAAAACCAGCAACATTGTCGTCGAGCAGATTGGTGCGTTGTCGGGCAAGTAGTGGGGACCGATAATGCGGAAAAATTCCAATGATCAAAATTGACGGAGTCGTAAAAAGTCGAAATCTCAGATTTATTGTCATCCTCGCGGAGGCGGGGATCCATAAGTTTCAAATAGTTATAGGTTCCCGCCTTCGCGGGAATGACACATCGGGAACTTTTTACGAGGCCATCAAAATTCAAACGATCCAACGTCGCAACAATACCCTGGATGGGTTGTTGGTGCGGTTTGAGATTTAGAAATTGTGATTTGGATTTTATTTGAGATTTGGTGCTTGTAATTTGTTGTTTCCAGTAGATACTATCGGATCACCAACCACGATCCGTTCTCTGTATAAAAAAATTATCATTTCAGATACCTGACGTTTGTCAGCCACATGCTGGATTGTCGGTGCAGCCTGGACAACTGCATCAGGACGTTGGAAAAAAGGGGGTGATCGCTAGCAGGATTGGCATTAGGTGGATCAGCACGTGTACCAATACCATGTTTTCAACAAGGAGGAGCCAGATGAAAAAGATTAGGTTTATGGTTGCCATTTGCGCGGCGCTGATGATCGCCGCCCCGGCAATGTCCCTGGAAGTGGACGTATCGGGCCACTACTTTGTGGAGCATTTCAACCACTCCAACGAAACCTTCAACAAAGATGAAGCCACAGACGACTATTCGACCATGGAGTTCATGGCCAAACCGGTCTTCAAGATCAACGACAACATCACCCTCACCACCCAGTTCACCGCCCTGCAGGACCATGTGTGGGGCACGGACGCCAGCGGTCCCCCCAGCGATGAGGCCGTAGACAATCCTTTGGCACCGAAACAGGACAACGTCGAGAACTTCGACTGGAAAGCGGCTTACATGACCATCAAAACCTCCATCGGCGGCTTCATCGTCGGCCGCTACATCGACACCCCCTGGGGCACCGGGCTGGGCGACAGTACCGCCAGCCACGGCAGCAACAGCCGGCACAAGGACCGGGTGATGTGGGTCGTTCCCACGGGCGACTTCATCTCCGGCCTCGTGGCACAGAAAAACGGGGAGGGGGATAAGGGCAACATCATTTCCGATGCCGACTTCCACAAATACTACGGGTTCAGTGCCTACAAGCAGGAAAATTGGTCCACCGGTCTGCTGATTGCCCGCTATGAGCACAGAAATTACGTCAACCAGCGGGATCTCAGAAATTTCCAGACGGGCTATAACAGCTATCTGGCTGCATCTTCAGCCGCGACAGTGGCCCAAGGCACCTATGCAGGTACTTATGCTCAAGCACTCCAATTAGCCGGTGCGCTAAATCCCGCTTTGGTGCCTCTCGTGCAGGCGGCCCCCTTTAACGCTGCCCAAAGCGCAGCGCTTGATGGAGCGCTTGGAGGTGCCGGCATTCCTGCAATCGACCTTTATGGTCTTAATTCCAGTGCGATAACCGCGCAGGGCGCAGCCGCCGCCGCCGGTTCGGCCATCTCCGCCGGCCCCGCCCGCTCCGAACTGGGCCTTTGGGTGTTCAACCCCTATTTCATGGGCACCTTCGGTCCGCTCACCGCCGAAGCGGAAATCCTCTATGGGATCGGCGAAGTCGACCTGGATGAAACCAGGACCTATCAAGGTCAAACGTTCGACAGCATCGATGCGTCAGGGCTCGCCGCCACCCTGGACCTGAAATACGACATCGCCGGTTTCACCCTCAATGCCGGTGGAACCTATGTGCAGGGCGACAGCAACCCGGATGACGACGAAACCACGGCCATCGGGTACTTCGAAGAATCGATAGACCTGGAACATGGTTTTCTGCTCACTTCGGATTACCAGAACCTGCGTACCACCCTGGGCGGCACCGACGAAGACGGCATCCCCCTGGGCAACGTCTCCGGCGGTCCCACCACCATCACCGGTCCGGCCGGCTACACGTCCTTCTGGCTGGGCGCCAAGTACCAGGTGCTGGACAACCTGAAGCTGGGTCTGCTCTTCGTCAACTCCACGGCAGATGACGTACCCGTGACCAATGCCGGGGTGAAGTGGGACGACGACCACGGCTCCGAATATGATTTTACCGTGGAGTGGGACATTATGAACAACCTGAAGTTCTGGGGCGTGGTGGCCTACCTGGATGCCGGGGACTACTGGAAAGCCGGCGGTTTCAATACCGAAATCGAAGACAACACCACCTTTTACGGAAGGTTGACGCTTGAGTTCTAATTGATTGCCGGTTCCCGGGAATATTTTCGGTGACCCTAAACTAGTCGCACCTGAGTTCGCAGGTATGACGGAAATGCAAAACGCCCCGGTGACCCTTCAGGATACCGGGGCGTTTTTCCGCTGCTCTCCAAACCATTCCCCTACCATCATGGCCTCTGGAAGCCGCTCCTATGGCCTTAACCGCATCGTACCGTTTCAGGAGGCAGGCTGCCTCTTGAAGGTTTCTTTCATCACCAACGTGCATCCCAGCGCCAGCACTGCCGAGATCAACAGCACCAGCATCATGGTGGTGTAGCCTTCCAGGGCGTAGGCACCGGACGCCTCGCGCGGGTAGAGATCGAGGATCTTGCCCATCAGGGGCATGTAGACCGCGCCGCCCAGAAAGGGGAACAGGTTGACCGTGCCCACCGAGGTGCCGGCGATCTGCACCGGGAACAGCTCCTTGGTGGCCGTGAAACCGATCACCACGATGGAGGAGGCACACACGGAAAAAACAAAGAAAGCCACGTAGAGCATGGCCACAGAAAGGCCCGTGGGAAAAAAATAGAGGATTCCCAGCTCGATGGTCAGAATCAGGGTGCAGCCCACAAAGGGTTTTTTGCGGCTTTTCAACACCCGGTCGGAAACAAACCCAAGCAGCGGGCTGCCGATGATCATGCCCCAGGCGATCATGCTCAACACGGCGCCGGCAGCCTCGCGGGAAAGCCCGTACACGTGCATCAAAAAGGGCCCCCCCCAGAGCCCGCCGAATCCGAAGAATATGCCGCAGTCGAAAAAGAACCACAGGGCCAGGGGCCAGAAATGCCGGTTGCCGACCACCTGGCGCATACCCGCCAGCAACGGGATGGCTTGCGGAGGCGCAGTAGGGGTGCCTGATGTTGCGGCCAGGTCGCCGATCGCCGGCCAGCCCCTGTCCTGGGGCCGGTCACGGATCATCAGCCAGGCCAGTATTGCGATGACAAGCGTACAGCCGCCGATCAATTCGAAGGAGAGCCGCCAGCCAAAGGCCACCGTCATCATGGCCAGAACCCAGGTCGCCGCCATGACGCCGGCCCCGCCCACGGCATTGAGAATGCCGGCCATGGAGGCGAATTCATGGGGGTAATACCACTGGGAAAGGATCTTCATGGTCGGAATGAAGACCATCGATACCCCGAAACCCACCAGAACGCGGCCTACGAATGCGGTTTCGATGTTGGGCGCCAGGCCGAAAAGAATGCTGCCGGCCGATGCGGCAATCAGAAACCAGGTTACCGTGCGCCGCGGCCCCACGGAATCGGAGAGCAGACCTGCCGGCAGCTGCATGGCCGCATAGCAGTAAAAATAGATCGAACCCAACAGCCCCAGGGTGCCGGCGGAGGTGTTGAAATCCTTCACCAGGCTGTCGGCCACCACCGACAGGGATAACCGGTGAAAATAGACGAAGAAGTAGGCCAGGGCGAGGATTAAGAAAATCAGCCAGCGGAATCGGAACAGGGGGTGTGCGGTTGTGTCGGCCATTTCAGCGCTCCTTTGCGGATCGTGTACCTGCTGCCCGGTGCTTGGGTCGAACCTGGAATGGATGGAAAGGGTAGAAGTCAAGGCTGGCTCCATCATGCCACAAGACAAAGCCCCTGAAAAGATCCCGGTGAATGTTTTTCATTTGATGACCGGCAGTTTCAGGGTTATATTCTTTTTTAACCCAAGTTGAACCATGCCCGTAAACCCGATCGACTTCCCGGTGCGGTTGGACGGATCACCGAAAGATCTCGCAGCTGGAAGCCGAATCCCTTTAAATTGTCAAGGAACAGGTGGCATGCCGCAGGATGTCCCCAGCGAATGCAAATTGACCGCGGTGGACGAGGCCCAGGCCGTTCACGGCGCCGGCGGACAGCTGATATCCCGCAAACCGGGGGCATTCGCGCTGATAGCGGGGGCCTACCTCCTCGGTGGCGGCGGCATGCTCGCCTGGCTGGCTTTTTTGCTCATGGGTCCGCTGGTCCCGTTGGACTTCGGGCTCGGCGGCGCCGGCGCCCTGTTCCTGGACACCCTGTTGTGCCTGCTTTTCTTTACCCAGCACAGCATCATGGTCCGGCGCCGCTTTCGCCTCTGGCTGACGCGGCGCGTCCGCGCCGATTTTCACGGCGCACTATACGCCAGCGCCTCCGGAATTTGTCTCCTGGCTTTGGTGGGGCTGTGGCAGCCGGTTGGATCGGCCCTATGGACACCGGCAGGACCAGTACGATGGCTTTTTCTGACGATATTTATGGCTGCCGGCGCCGGCGCCTGGTGGGGATCGCGGTCCCTGGGGGATTTTGATGCCTTGGGCGTCAAACCGGCCCTGCGGGCCTTTGACACGCAGAAACCAACCCCGGCCAATCCACTCATCGTTCGCGGTCCATACCGCTGGGTACGCCACCCCCTTTATCTTTTCAGCCTGATCATCATCTGGTCCGGTCCGATTTTCACGGCCGACCGGCTGCTGCACAATCTGATCTGGACCGTCTGGATCGTCATCGGCGCCGGCATGGAAGAACGGGACCTGGTCGACTGCTTTGGAAATGCCTATCGATCCTACCAGCAATCGGTGCCCATGCTTTTTCCCAAAAGCCTGAAACCCTCGAATAAAAATTTCGGCGCCACCCCTGAAAACAGCCGCTGAAAAAATATGCCCGGAACCATCCTTCCATCGCTGATTTCCCCGCTCCCGGTCATTTTAGGTATTGAGACTTTCGGCCGCCTGCCTTATTACTCGTCCAATGAATCATCGTCGCTGCTCTCCTGCATCAAGGTAAGGCGTTGCAATGTCCCACCCCAACACCTCAAGACAGGTTAAAATGGATGCCGCCGTGGCCGGCCCCTTGTTCATGCTGGCGGCCGCATTGCTGTTCACCATGCTCAACCTGCTGGTCAAGCAGATCGGCCCCGCATTCACCATCTGGCATATCGGATTCTACCGGTTCTTTGGCGGGGTCGTGGTGCTGCTCATGGTTTTCGGCCGGAACGGCAATCCCTATCGGGGCCACAACACCCGGTTGCTGATCATCCGCGGCCTCACGGGATCGGCGGCCTTTCTTTCCATCATCACGGCCATCCGCCTGCTGCCGGTCTCCACCGCCCTGGTGATCTTTTATGCCTATCCGGCCTTTTCGGCCGTCTTTTCCTACCTGATCTATGGCGACCGCATCTCCGGATCGGAAATCGCCTGCATTGCCGTAGTGGTCATCGGCATCGCCGTTCTGTTCGAGTTCAGGCTGGGTGGGAATTTGTTCGGCCAGATCATGGCCCTTTCCGGCGCCGCCTTTGCCGGGCTGACCGTGACCCTGATCAAGACGCTGCGCGAAAAAAACGGCCCGGTGATCATCTACCTGTACTTTTGCACCATGGGCAGCCTGGTGGCCCTGCCCCAATTCGCCCTGGCCCCGCTGCTGCCATCGACGGGCATGGATTGGGCCATGATATTGGGCATCATCTTTGTCTCCGTAACCGCACAACTGCTGATGAATCAGGGCTTTTTCTACTGCCGGGGATGGGAGGGCGGGGTATTCATGTCCAGTGAGGTGATCTTCACCGCCATTGTGGGCATCACCTTTCTGGGTGATCCGGCATCCTGGCGGTTCTGGATCGGCGGTTGTTTGATTGTAGGCAGCGCCGTGGCCCTGAACCGTTTCAAAGCCAACCACACCAGGCGGGAGAAACGGCTGGCAGCGGAAAAGGCACACTGATCCCGTTTTCGGGCGTTGACGGGATGAACCGCATGCACCCGCTGCAGCCTGCAGCATACCGGCAGACGCTGCCGACAACCCCAGGGCGCTTCCATATTGCGTTCAATCCGTGTATAGTAGCGACCGTATCTTAATTAACGGTTGATCATATCACAGGCCCTTTAATGCTGCGAATCCTTATCTGCACCATTCTGGCCAGCTTCAGCTTCCCTTTCGCTGCGCAGGCACTCACCCTGGAAGGCCATCTCGTTCAGGGCGGCATGGCCATTGGCCGAGTCGACCCGGCGGTGCACGTCCGATTCGAGCAAAGATCGGTTCGGGTGTCACCGGAGGGGCTGTTCGTCATCGGTTTTTCCCGTGATGCCAAAACAGCGTCGGAGATCGAGCTGCAGCACACCGACGGCAGCGTCGAGCGACACCCCATCACCATCCAAAAACGAACCTACAAAATCCAGCGCATCGAGGGCTTGCCGCCGAGCAAGGTCAGTCCGTCGCCCGAGGATTTGGAGCGTATTGGCAAAGAGATCGCCCGGGTCAAAGCGGTCCGCAAAACCAATGACCCCAGGACCGATTTCGCCCAGACCTTTATCTGGCCGGTAGTCGGCAGGATCAGCGGCATCTATGGCAGCCAGCGCATCTTGAACGGCAGCCCCAAAAGGCCGCACTACGGCGTGGACATCGCCGCACCCACCGGCACACCGGTCAAAGCCCCGGCTGACGGCGTGGTCACCCTGACCCATGACGACATGTTCTACTCGGGAGGCACCCTGATCGTGGATCACGGCCACGGCCTCTCCACGGTCTACATGCACCTGCACAAAATCATGGTCCAAGAGGGGCAGCGGGTCGGGCAGGGCGACGTGATCGCCCAGGTCGGCGCCACCGGCCGGGTCACCGGTCCCCACCTCCACTGGGGCATGAACTGGTTCGACATCCGCCTGGACCCGGCGCTGCTCGTACCGCCCATGCCAACACCGGCGGCGGCAGCCCAATAATCCTTTTTGGGCGGTTTTCTGATTGGTTTTCCAGCCGCGTTCGACCATCCTTGCCTGGGAGCACAGCATAGGGGCGGAGCGGCTTTATGAATTCTCCTTGCGATGGCGGATCAATCCTTCCTGGGAAACGGTGGCCGCCAGTTGGCCGTTGCGGGTAAAGATCCGGCCGATGGCCAGTCCCCGTGCCCGCGATGCGCTGGGGCTCTGCATGGCATACAACAACCACTCATCCAAGCGAAAATCGCGGTGAAACCACATGGCGTGATCCAGGCTGGCCACCTGCATCTGGGGCTCCCAGAAGGTGTGCCCGTGGGGATAAAGGGAGGTGGTCACCAGATTGAAATCCGACGCATAGGCCAGCAGGTATCGGTGTACGTCCATGTCGTCGGGCATGGGGCTGATGGCCCGGAACCAGACGTATTTTTCGGGGGTCCGTTTTTCCGGTTGGAATGGATTGATGGGATTGACATGACGGATCTCGATGGGTTTTTCACACAGGATTTTCTCGCGGATGCCGGCAGGGATGTGATCGGCCAACCTGCGGGCCGTCTCGATCTCCGGCTCAAGGCCCTCCGGCCCCCGCACCGCAGGCATGCCGTCTTGATGGTCGAAGCCCGGTTCGCCGCGTTGGAACGACGCGGCCATAGAGAAAATCGCCCGCCCCTTCTGCACCGCCACCACCCGGCGGGTGGTGAAGCTTTTGCCGTCGCGAATGCAGTCCACTGTGTAGACGATGGGTTTGGCAGCGTCGCCGGCGCGCAGAAAATAGCCGTGCAGGCTGTGGGCATGCCGCCCCTCGGGGACGGTCTGGGAAGCCGCCGACAGGGCCTGGCCCAAAACCTGGCCGCCGAACACATTGCCGAAGCCCAGGTCCTGGCTTTGTCCCCGAAAAATATTTTCCTCGATCTTTTCCAGTTTCAACAGATTGAGCAGCTCTTCGAGAACGTTGCCTTGGACGCAGACACTCATGGTTGGATCTCCCGGAATAATTGTTATAGTATTTTATTGCCGCAACAACCGAAATGGTCACAACCACATGCGAGGAGGTCGTACATGCCCGCACCCAAAAATGCCATGGAGGTCTTTCAACTACTGGACAAGTCCAATTGCCGGGAATGCGGCGAAAAAACCTGCCTGGCCTTTGCCGGGGCCGTTTTCCGGGGCCAGAAAAACATTGCCGAATGCCCCAGGCTTGACCGCAGCACTGTCGAACGATTTTCCCCGGAACCTGCCGGGCAGAACCCCATCGAGGAAAATCGGGAAGCGTTCATGGCCGAGATGAAAGCAAAAATCGCCGGTATCGATTTCGCGTCCGCTGCAGAGAGGACCGGCGGTCGATTCGAGAACGGCCGTCTGACCCTGAAGGTCATGGGCAAGGACTTCAGCGTCGACACCCGGGGCAACCTCCATTCGGACATCCACATCAATCCCTGGGTGGCGGCACCTTTCTTCGATTATGTGCTCAACGGGAAAGGTGTTGCCCCAGCCGGCCAATGGGTCTCCTTCCGGGAACTGAAAAACGGCAAAGACCGTTACCCGTTGTTCCAAAAGCGGTGCGAAGAAGCCATGCAGCGGGTGGCGGACAGCTACACCGATCTGTTCGACGACGTGGTCCACCTGTTCAGTGGTCGACAGGTGGAGCGGCAGTTTCAGTCGGACATCTCCGTGGTGCTCCACCCGCTTCCCAAGGTGCCCCTCATGATCTGCTACTGGCGCCCGGACGCAGGCTTTGGATCCAGCCTTAATATTTTTTTCGATGCAACCGCCGACCAGAACCTGGACATCGGCTCTGTTTTCTCATTGGGTGCGGGTCTCGCCCAGATGTTTCACAAACTGGCCCTCAGACACGGCTTTGCCGAGGTTACGTAGCAGCTGTCGGAAGGGCATCAAAAAGACATTTTTTGAGACGTCTCTATGCAAACACCGTCGACGTCTGCCGGCTGTACCCCGCCAGCCGTCCTTCAGGGTCCCAGACGGCACCCCGTTCGTGAACATAGCCGTTTTCTGCGCTGTCTACCACCGAGCGGTAGCACCACCAGTCATCTTCCACACAAGTTTGGCGGTTTAGATGAACGAACCCGATCTCCCAGGTTAACGTGCTGGCCGCCGCGGGGGTCGTGAGCATGGCGAGTACCGGCGTGGGCCAGGCATCGGCCAGGGCGACCAGCCACTCTTCGGTGAGGCAATCGGTTCGTTCGCGAAACTGGATCCACCCGCCGATTTCACCTCCGCCCTTGCCGGAAAAAGGCAATTCGTCCAGCGCCCACCGATAGGCAAAATGGCGCGTGAAGGCCGGGGTCAGGCCATCGATATACGGCAGTTCGAGGGCCTCCGCCGGGCCGACCATTTCCGGCCGCGGCGCCGGCTCGATTCGGATGACAGATTCCCGGTCGCCGCCAAAGCTGCCCAGCACCACACATCGCACCGCCTCCTGCTGAACCAGTTTGGCCTCCACATGGATGACCGCCTTTCCCGATCGCAGCGCCCGGGTGTGGATCGAAAAATCCCCCGGCCCGACCGGTCCGACGAATGCGATCAGCAGGCTCCGCACCTTACGCGCCGTCGGGACATGGTTTCTCATGGCCTTTAAGGCCAGCGCGCCCAGCAGGCCGCCGTACCCGGCACGGCCCTGCATCCAGTCTTCCGGCAGTTGAAGGCGGGTCGCTTCGGAGGCATCGCCGACCATTGCAAGCATTGTCGAAAATGAGGTGTCTGGCATGACAGCCCTTTCTATTTTTACCGGTTACCCGGCCTGGGAAAAGGCCAGCCGGATGCCGAGGCCGATAAACAGTGCACCGGTGATTTTTTTCAGCACGCCGCCGGCCGAGGGGCGGCCGCGAAAACGCCCCGACAGCCAATCCGCTCCGTAGACGAGAAACAGGCACCAGATGCTTCCGGTGGTAAAAAAAACCAGCCCTAAGACCATAAAGGGCAGAAATACCAGCTCCGACTGAGGGGAGATGAACTGGGGAAGAAATGAGAGAAAAAAAAGGGCCACCTTGGGATTGAGCACATTGGTGAGCACGCCCTGCTGGAAAATTTTCCAGGGGCTGGGAGCCGATGAAGGTGCATCGGGCAGCGCTGAACGGTCGTCACGGTTCATGATAAATCCGACACCCAACCAGATCAGATAACCGGCTCCGGCATACTTGATGACGGAAAAGGCAAGGGACGAGGTGGCCAGGATCACAGACAGTCCCAGAGCTGCCAGCAGGGTGTGGACCAGCACGCCGGTCATAATGCCCAATACCGACATGATTCCTGCCTGCCGCCCCTGGGCTGCGCTGCGGCCGATGATGTACATGGTATCCTGACCCGGGGTGATGTTGAGCAGGATGCACGAAAGCACAAACAGCGGAAAATCGTGGATGCCGAACATGCGCACTCCTTTAATCTGGTGGCACGTCCTGCCGAACAAATACCACCAGCATCCGTTCAACCATTCCGGCGATACGTTTCATGTGCGCGATGCGCGCCGGTTCAGCCCGTCCCGGATATTTTCGAAAACTGATCATGATGCCGCTCAAGGCGGCAAACAGGGTGTGGGAGAGCAGGCGGGTGTCGCCCCGGTAGTCGAACTTTTTCAACACCGTCTCCAGAAGATCCATTACCTGCCTGGATATCTGGTTGAGTTTTTCCGCCGATGCCTCGCCGATATTCCCGTGAAGCGCAAAATGGGTGATCATGCGCCAGTGGGCATCATGTTCAATATGGTAATCCAGATAGTCATTGATGAACGTTTCCAGTGAGAGGTCTCGCTCCGCCTGAACGCGCTTTCTCAGGGCGGCAATAAATTCCCCGGTATCCCTGAAGGCGGTTTCCACAAACAGCGCCTCCTGGTTGGGGAAATAGGTGTAGATGGAGGATTTGGCGATGCCGGCCGCCTTGGCGATTTCGTTCATGCTGACCTGATCGTAGGTCTTGGACCCGAATACCGTGCGGGCGGCATCGATGATCAGGTTCTCGCGGTTTTCCCGCTCCTGCTGCTTCAATTTATTCAGCGTATCTCTGCCGGCCATGATTTCAGCTTTTATTGACGACCCAATAAACTTCCGATTTTGGATTGCGCAGGTTCTCTGTACCATCCTCAGGCGAATAAAACAACTCCCGGTTGACATCACGACCGCCGTTCGATATTAGGAACGGCAGACCTCATTGCGACCCCTGCCGATCAATCGATAACCATACCCGACTTCACCAGACACGGAGATTGTTGATGGAAGCCATTGAGCGGTTTAAAGAGATTTGTGCAGACCCGAAAGCCTACGCCCGGCGCTGGAAGGAAAAGACCGGCGGCAAGGTGATCGGCACCTTGTGTTCCTACGCCCCGGAAGAACTGATCCTTGCCGGGGAAGCCCTGGCGTTTCGCATCGTCGGCGGCAGCGGGGGCATATCCAAAGCCGATGCCCACCTTCAGACCTACAGCTGCAGCCTGGTCCGCGGCGCCCTCGATGATGCATTGAATGGAGAATTTGATTTCCTCGACGGCGCCATCTTGCCCCACACCTGCGATTCCATCCAGCGGTTGTCCGACATCTGGCGGATGAACGCCAAAACCGGTTTCCATCTGGACGTGGTGCTGCCGGTCAAGTTGAATACGAAAAGTGCCCGGGACTATATGACGGCGGTCATGAGAAAAGCCGGGACCGACCTGGAGACGGCGCTGGAGAAAACCATCACCGATGACGACCTGCACAAGGCCATCGGCATCTATAACGGGATCCGGTCAACCATGCAGCGGCTTTTCACCATCCGCAAAGACCGCCCCGGCGCGATTGCCGGCAGCGGCGTTCACACGATTGTACGGGCATCCATGGTCATGGACCGCAACGATTTTCTCAACCGGCTGACCCAGGTGGTAGACACGCTGGAGCGGCAGTCCGAACCTGAATCAACGGATAAAAAACGCATCTTTCTCTCCGGCGGGGTCTGCAACCTGCCCGACGTCTACGGCATCATCGAATCGGCGGGCGGTACCGTGGTGGGTGACGACCTGTGCACCGGTTCGCGGGGGTTGACGGGCCTGGTCGACACGGATGGCGATCCCATGGACGCCATTGCCGACCGCTATGCCCGGCGGGCCATCTGTCCGGCCAAGCATGCGGGCGTCACCAGCCGGGGCGACGACCTGGTTCGCATGGTCAGAACAACCCGTTCCCAGGGAGTGATCATCCTCTTTCTTAAATTCTGTGACCCGCACGCCTTTGACTACCCTTATCTCAAGTCCATGCTGGACGCCGAAGGCATTCCCAGCCTGCTGGTCGAACTGGAGGAGCAGACCGCCTCCCAGGGGCAGTTCAGGACGCGGTGCGAGGCTTTTATGGAAATGCTATAGCAACCATCCAACCATCGTCGAGTTACAGGAGACTTTTATGAACGGTGCGGAAAAGCCGATCGATCCCGAAAAGGAAAAGTGCAAAATCAAGTCGGTCAGGCGCATGAAGGATATCATGACCCGCTACTACATCGACGCCAAGACCGCCGGGCAGACCGGTAAAAAAGTGGCCTGGATCACCAGCGGCGGGCCGGTGGAGCCACTCATCGCCATGGATGTGATCCCGGTTTACCCGGAAAATCACGGGGCCATGATCGGCGCCGCCAAGATGGGTGCGGACCTGTGCGCCAAGGCCGAGGAGATGGGCTACGCCGGGGACTTGTGCTCCTACGCCCGGGCCGATATTGCCTGCGCCACCGTGGACGGCGGCCCCATCGGCGGACTGCCCCGACCGGACATGCTGGTGTGCTGCAACAACATCTGCGGCACCGTGCTCAAGTGGTACGAGGTGCAGGCCCGCTATTTCAAGGTGCCCCTGTTTATCCTGGACACCCCCTTCAACCATACGGAATACACACCGGAAGCCCACGCCTATGTCCGCGCCCAACTGGATGAGTACATCGTCTTTCTGGAAACCCACTGCAAGAAAACATTCGACCACGACCGTCTGGTCGAGGTGGGCCGGCTCTCCATGGCCGGCCAGCGCCTCTGGCAGCAGGTGCTGGACACCACGGTTCACCGGCCGGCACCCATGAGCGCCTTCGATGCCTTTTTCCACCTGGCTCTGATCGTCACCCTGCGCGGCACCCGGACGGTGGTCGACTACTATGCGGAACTGCTCGATGAGATGAAAACCCGGGTGGCCACGGGTATCGCAGCCGTTCCCGGTGAACGCTACCGCCTGTTGTGGGACAACCTGCCGGTGTGGTACCGCACCCGCTGGCTGTCGGAGAAGTTCGCCGCCCACGGCGCCTGTCTGGTGGCGGACACCTATACCTCGTCGTGGTGCGGAACACTGAAGTACCTGGATGAGAACGATTTTCTCGGCTCCATGGCCCAAGGGTACTCGCGCGTCTATATCAACATCGGTACGGATCAGATGGCCGACATGGTGGTGGACATGGTGGATAAATACAGCGCCGACGGCCTGGTGATCCACTCCAACCGCAGCTGCAAGCCATACAGCCTGGGGCAGTACGACATCCGGCGCATCGTCAGGCAAAAGCGCGCAATCCCCTCGCTGGTAATCGAGGCGGACATGACCGATGCACGCAGCTTTTCGGAGAGCCAGGTGGAGACCCGGATCGATGCCTTCATGGAGGTTCTGAAATCAAACCACTGAGCAGCG
Source organism: Desulfosarcina sp. (assembly GCF_046496365.1). Taxonomy (GTDB): domain Bacteria; phylum Desulfobacterota; class Desulfobacteria; order Desulfobacterales; family Desulfosarcinaceae; genus Desulfosarcina. The sequence continues at coordinate 10,766 of NZ_JAWOHB010000140.1, read as the reverse complement.
GGGAGAAAAACAGATGATAACTGTCGGCATCGATGTGGGATCCATCAGCGCCAAAGCGGCCCTGATCAGAGACGGCACACTCATCGGTACGAAAGTGATGCTGACCGGTTACAACGCCAGGAATGCCGGCAAGAAAATCTTCGCCGACCTGCTGATGGACCTCGGCATCGGCAGGGACGCGGTGGATCGGATCGTGGCCACCGGCTACGGCCGCCACAGCGTGGATGTTGCCGACATGGCGGTGACCGAAATCACCTGCCACGCGGTCGGCGCCCATTTTCAGGATCCGGCGGTGCGCTGCGTCATCGACATCGGCGGTCAGGACAGCAAGGCCATCGTCATGGACGCGGCCGGCCGCGTCAAAGACTTTGCCATGAACGACAAATGTGCGGCAGGGACCGGGCGGTTTCTCGAGGTGATGGCGCGGGCCCTGGAAGTCGATCTGGATGCCTTCGGGAGGATGTCCCTGCAAGCTGACCGGCCGGCCGCCATCAGCAGCCTGTGCACGGTCTTTGCCGAGTCCGAAGTGATTTCCCTCATCGCCAGGGGCGAATGCCGTGAGAATATCATTGCCGGCATCCACGCATCCATCGCTTCCCGGGTGATCGCCATGGCCAACCGGGTGGGCATCACCGAACCGGTGATGATGACCGGCGGGGTAGCCAAGAACATCGGCGTGGTCCGGGCCCTGGAGAAAAAATCCGGCCATGCCATCCACGTTTTTGCCCATGCGCAGGTCAACGGTGCCATTGGCGCCGCACGGATTGCTGCCGGCATTTCCTGATTGCTCCAGTGCAATCGGAACGATCCGGGTTTTCCGGCTTACCCGGCGGCTTGACAGCCGACCCGATCTTGCTCTTGATTGCAGCAATATTCGGGTCGCCATTTGACGGCGAAACGGTTATACGTGGGTTGACGCATTCAACCCCTAAGCGTGTGGAGGTACCCGAGCGATGAAACCGGAAGCGACCACCATCGATACCGGCGGCATCCCAGCCCTGACGCCGCCTGCCCGCCGTGTTGTAAACACCGTCATGGGTTTCAGGGAGTGGTGCCTGATACTGATTCTGTCGGTCATTTGGGGCGGATCCTTCTTCTTTGTGGGCGTTGCCGTAAAGGACATGACCCCGCTGACCATCGTGCTGTGCCGCGTGGGTTTCGCCTCAGCGATCCTTCTGGCCGTTGCATGGCTGACCGGCAGGAAGCTTCCGACCTCCCCGGGCATGTGGGGGGCGTTTTTCATCCTGGGCGCACTGAACAACCTGATCCCCTTCAGCCTGATCGTCTGGGGGCAGACCCACATCCCCAGCAGCCTGGCTTCCATCTTGAATGCCACCACACCCATCTTCAGCGTGGTTCTGGCCCACCTTTTGACGCGCGAGGAACGGCTAACCGCCAACCGTCTGGCCGGGGTGCTCGTCGGCTGGGTCGGTGTGGCGGTGTTGATCGGCATCGAATCCCTGGGCGGGTTCGGCGTCGAGGTCCTGGGCCAGCTTGCCGTTGTGGCCGCTTCGGTTGCATATGCATGCGCCGCCATCTACGGTCGCCGTTTCAAAGCCATGGACCCGGTGGTCGTTGCCACCGGCATGCTGTGCGGATCGACGGTCATGATGCTGCCCGTGGCCCTGATCGTCGAACAACCCTGGCACCTGGCACCCGCTGCTGCCTCCTGGCTGGCTTTGCTCGGACTGTCCGCCGTCAGCACCTCCCTGGCCTACATCATCTATTTCCGGGTTCTGGCCGTCGCCGGAGCCACCAATATTCTGCTGGTCACGTTCCTGATACCGGCCAGTGCCATCTTTTTAGGGGTCATGGTCCTTGGGGAGCGTCCCGGATGGAATGCCTTCGGCGGGATGGCGCTGATCTTTATGGGGCTGATAGCCATCGACGGCCGGTTGCTCAAGCGGTTCACCCGACGAACCGGTTGATACGGGACGGTCAGACACAACCGCCCACAAGAGGCACCGGCCGCTGAAAAAAAACACGCGGCCCACCATCTCTCACAAAAAGGCCGACCCAGTGAAAATCATTAAGACCGTATGCCTCCGGGACTGCCCGGATACCTGTTTTATCGATGTCAGCGTGGACCGGAAACGGATCGTCCACACCCGGGGAAGCACCCTGAATCCGGTGACGCGCGGGTTCCTCTGCCCGAGGGGAAACGGCGATCCCCAACGCGTGCACAGCAGTCAGCGCGTGCTTGAACCCCACATGAAATCCGGGCCTTCGGCATCGGCTTCGTTTTACCGGACCACCTGGGACAACGCCCTGTCCAGCGTGGCCGGCCGCATTAAAGCAACCATCGACACCCACGGCAGGGAGTCCGTTTTGTTGTACGACTATGCGGGCAACACCGGGTTGCTGGCATGGCATTTTGCAAAGCGGCTCTGGACCGCCCTGGGTGCGACAACCACCGATTACTCCTTGTGCAGCAAATCCGGCCACACCGGCATCGGTCTGCATTACGGGTTGAGTTACGGTTTGCAGCTGAAGGAAATGGCCGCCTCGAAGGTCATCCTGTTCTGGGGCAACAATGCCAGGGTAAGTGCACCCCATATATGGGCCATGGCCCACCAGGCCAGGAAAGACAGCAGCGCCATCATTGTCAGCATCGATCCCCGTACAAGCCCCACGGCTGAAGCAGCCGACATCCGGGTCCACCCACAACCCGGCAGTGATGTGGCCTTGTGCTACGGCATCGCCCGTTACCTGATCGATTCCGGTGGCGTCGATATGGCGTTTATCGGCAAATGGACCAGCGGGTTCCAGGCGTATGCCAAGGCAGCCATGGATTGGACACCCGAACGGGTCGAGCAGGTCAGCGGCGTTTCCGGACAGGTCGTCGCCCGGCTCGGCGAGTTGTTGATGACCCACCGGCCGGCGGCGTTCATGATCGGATTGGGACTTCAAAAGTCCATGCAGGGCGCGGAGGCGGCCCGGGCCGTGGCCTTGCTGCCTGCACTGCTGGGGCTTCATCGGGGATTTCAATACAGCAACGCGAGAGGACCGGTGATTGACTGGCCAACGATCAACGGCAGCCGCTACGCCGGCCATCAGGGCAGGGTGGTCAGCCAGGTGACCCTCGGCGAGCGGCTGGCGGCGGGTGAATTCAAATTCGTCTACGTGTTCGGGTCAAATCCGGCCATGACCCTGCCCAACCAGACGGCCGTGCGGCGCGGCCTGGATCGTGAGGATGTATGCGTGGTCGTGCATGACACCCACTGGTCGGAAACCGCCGCCCGTGCCGATGTGGTCCTGCCCGCACCCACCTACCTGGAAAAGCGGGATGTGGGCATTTGCGACCATCATCCCTACAGCCGCCTGTCGGAGCAAGCTATCGAACCGCTGGGCGACAGCCGGGATGAGGTCCAGGTCATGCAGCAGCTGGCCAGACGACTGGGCCTGACTGCCGGCTGGCTCTACGAAGACCCGTGGAAGGCCCTGGAGGCGCCGCTTGCCAGGACCTACCGGGAAGGCGGCCTGAAAAGCATTCTGGCCGGGCGCATCCTTGAAGTAAAACTGCAACCGAAGGAAGTCTACCCAACCCCCTCGGGGAAAATCGAGTTTGCGGTGACGGCGCCCCAACTTAAAATTGCGCCGTTACCGGCCCAACACCCTTTGGCACCTGCGGAATCGGGGCTGGTCCTGCTGAACAGTTCCCTTGCCAGATACACCCACAGCCAGTTCACCGATGTTTACGGCCCCATCCCCCAGGTGGTCTGGATTCACCCGCAGAATGCCGACCCGCATTCGATCAAGGAAAATGATGTCGTCGCATTAGAAAATGAATGCGCCACCGTCACCCTGTACGCCAAGGTGACGGACAAGGTCCCACCGGGCACCCTTTGGGCACCGCGTCCGTTAACCGGTTTAAACGGCGTCCCACTGAATGCGCTGGTTCCGGGAGTCGCTCAAGAGATCGGCGGCGGCCCCGTTTTCAATTCTGTCAACGTGAAACTCAGGCCGGTTGTCAGGCTTTCAAAAGGCCCCGAACCAGGCCGCTCAACGGCAAAAAATGGGTATTAGGCGCAGAAGATAAGCCAAGCCGACCCTGTCCGGTGGCCGGGCGAGGTCGGCTTGGTTTGTCCAGCGGTCAATTTCGATAAAAAACCGTCTCAAAAAATTGGCGCCCGATGTTAATACATGTCATCGCCCATGGGCGGCATCGCCGGCGCTTTTTTCTTTTCTGGCTTGTCGGCGATCATGGCTTCGGTGGTCAGCATCAGGCCGGCCACGGATGCCGCGTTCTGCAGGGCGAAGCGCACCACCTTGGTGGGATCGATGACGCCGGAAGCCACCAGGTTTTCGTAGGCTTCAGTCGCAGCGTTGAAGCCGTAGTCGTCTTTGCCTTCCAGAACCTTGTTGATCACCACGGAGCCTTCCAGACCCGCATTGCCGACGATCTGGCGCAGGGGCTCTTGAAGCGCGCGCTTCAAAATAGCTAGCCCGTTCTTCTCTTCGCCCTTGGCCTTCACATTATCGAGGGCGGCCATACAGCGCACCAGGGCCACGCCGCCGCCGGGGACGATCCCCTCCTCAACCGCTGCGCGGGTGGCATTCAAGGCGTCTTCCAGGCGGGCCTTTTTCTCTTTCATTTCAGTTTCCGTGGCCGCACCGATGTTGATCACCGCCACGCCGCCGACCAGTTTGGCCAGCCGTTCCTGAAGTTTCTCGCGGTCATAATCGGATTTGGTATCTTCGACCTGGGCGCGGATCTGCTTGACCCGGCCTTCAATGGCCGATTTGGCGCCGGCGCCGTCTACGATGGTGGTATTGTCTTTGTCGATTTTTACGGTTCGGCATTTACCCAGATCGGTCAGGGTGATGTTTTCCAGCTTGATGCCCAGTTCTTCGGAGATGACCTGACCCCCGGTGAGAACGGCGATATCCTCGAGCATGGCCTTGCGCCGATCACCGAAACCGGGAGCCTTGACAGCCGCCACCTTCAAGGTGCCGCGCAGCTTGTTGACGATCAGCGCCGCCAGGGCCTCGCCGTCCACATCTTCGGCGACGATCAGCAGGGGCTTGCCGGAACGGGCCACCGACTCCAACAGGGGGACCATGTCTTTCATGTTGGAGATTTTCTTCTCGTTGAGCAGGATGAAGGGCTCCTCAAGCTCGGCAACCATCTTCTCGGCATTGGTGACGAAGTAAGGCGAAATATAGCCCCGGTCGAACTGCATGCCTTCGACGATGTCCAGGGTGGTTTCCATCCCCTTGGCTTCCTCCACGGTGATGACGCCCTCTTTACCGACCTTTTCCATGGCTTCGGAGATCAGTTTGCCCACGGCCTCGTCGTTATTGGCAGAAATGCTGCCCACCTGTTCAATCTCCTTGCGGTCCTTGGTGGGTTTGGACATTTTCTTCAAGGCATCGACCACAGCCGCCGTGCCCAGATCGATGCCCCGTTTCACGGCCATCGGGTCAACGCCGGCGGCCACCAGTTTCTGACCTTCGGTATAGATGGTCTGGGCCAAAACGGTTGCGGTCGTGGTGCCGTCACCGGCCACATCACTGGTCTTGCTGGCCACTTCCTTGACCATCTGCGCGCCCATGTTCTCGAACTTGTCGGTCAGCTCGATCTCTTTGGCTACGGTTACGCCGTCTTTGGTAACCAGCGGAGAACCGAATGATTTACTCAACACCACGTTGTTGCCCTTGGGGCCAAGCGTCACCTTTACCGCATTGGCCAGTGCGTTGACGCCTTTAAGCATCGACTCACGGGCACTCGCACCATAAATAATTTTTTTAGCAGACATCGGTATGTTCCTCCCAATTATTCGATAACTCCAAGAATATCGTCTTCACGCATGAACAGGTGCTCAATGCCATCGATCTTGATTTCGGTGCCCGCGTATTTGGAGAAGAGCACCCGGTTGCCCTTTTTCAACTCCATGGGCACCCGTTTTCCTTTTTCATCCAGTTTGCCGGGCCCGGCGGCAACGACCTTGCCTTCCATGGGCTTTTCCTTGGCTGTGTCCGGAATGATGATGCCTCCAGCGGTTTTCTGCTCTTCTTCGACGCGAACCACCAGCACTCTGTCATTCATTGGTTTGACCTTCATGTTTTCCTCCTGTTTTTAATTTTCTGCTTTTTTAATTTCGCTGATGGGGAGTGCCGACCACGAACATCGTTTATGAATCCAGCGGCAGCCGAAGCGGCACTCGCACATCAATCTGGAATGGGCGCAAGGGCACCGCCTGTTGATGACATGGCAAAACTAAAACGCAAATTTGCGTTGTCAAGATCTCTTAAAATAGTTTTTTTAAATGTAAAAACGGATGGTTGGAAAAATACTCCATCGGCGGGCAGCCCGTTGGTGCAGCAACTGAAAAAAACAGTGCCAGCAAGCGCCACGCAGGCAAACAAAAAATGCCCACCCCGTACGGAGGCAGGCATATCCCGTCTACACTGATTTTCCCGGCTAAAGGGGCGCGCGTTAAGCGCCTGCGCCGAGCCTCACGAGCAGCGCGGCTGTCGGCTAATGCTCAGTGAATCTCGACACTGCTGGCACTTTTATCGTAAAATCCCGAATACAGAACCAGGTCAGGCAGATCGTCGAGGGATGTGAAATTTTTGACCACAATCCCTTTCTGATGGACCGTTTCAGGGTTGAATATCCTGAACTCACTGGTATTTTTGCGCGCTTCCATGGGCCGGCTCACATACCTGAGCGACCACACCAAGTCCGGATCCAATTTCATGCCCGTGACCATTTTCCGGCCGACCGATTCGGGAAGTTCCTTTGGTTTGGCTAGCTTGGAACCATTTGCGGGTACAGAAGCCGCTTGACCCTCTTTTTTCCAGAATTTCCAGTTCATCGATTGTCATCCTCTCAGGCTTGTCTGACACCTATTGGGTCGCACCGAGCAGCTTCCCATGCGGGCCATACGAACGATTCCGGGTGCCGGCGCAGACCGTACAGAGGGATGCTTAATCAAAAAACATACCACTTTATATAACTATTCGTATTTTAAGGTAATTTTTTCATCGACCCTTGTCAAGGAGAAACGGCAATTCTGATCCAACCCGGGCCATCCACGGCCATTACCGTTGAGAAGGCACCCATGGAAAAACGATTATCTTATAATCTTAAATGGTTAAATATTTGAGAATACGGAGTTCTGTTTCGTTGACGAATCGGAATTCAAAATTCGCCCTTTTGCGCGCGCACCCCGGTTGACGCTGTCCAGGCGGGTCAACGGTATGCCTGCCGATCCGACAGCACAGGACGCTGGAGGGAATTGAAAGGGTAGTGCACCAATGCCCGCTCGCATGGCAGGTCGCCAATCAGGTGCCGGCGGGGGTTATTTGAAAATGCCTTTGTCAAGATGGTACTTGTGCATCAGCTTGTTCAATTGCCGTGTTCCCACACCCGCCTCTGATGCCGACGCATTGATCTTGCCCTTGTTGCGGGAGAGCACCTCTTTCAGGTAACGACGTTCGATCTCGGCCAGACCCTTTTTCCTGACCACGTCCAGGGTCTCCCTGGTGTCGATCGGAATGCCGGTCATCGCTTCAGCATTGTCGAAAAGTTCGGAAGGAAAGCTTTCAGGCGTGAGCGCGGGCGTCTTTTCGAGAATATAGGCGCGCTCCAGCAGATTCTCGAGTTCACGGATATTGCCCGGCCAGTCGTACCGCAACAGCGCTTCCATCACCCCCGGATGAACCCCCTGGATGGCTTTGGTGTCGAACTGGTTGAACTTGTTCAAGAAGGCCCTTACAAACAAGGGGATATCCTCCTTGCGTTCGCACAACTTCGGGATGGTTATCGGAAAAACATTCAGCCGGTAGTAAAGATCCTTCCTGAACAGGTCATCCGTGCACATCTGTTTCAAATCGGAATTGGAGGCCGCAATGACCCGCACATTCGCCGTCAGGGTCTGCTCACCGCCCACACGCTGATAAATGCCATCCTGGAGGACGGTCAGCAGCTTGACCTGGGCTGCTTTGGAAATCGTGCCGATTTCGTCAAGAAAAATCGTGCCTCCCGAGGCAACTTCAAACTTACCCAGCTTGCGGCGGTGAGCACCGGTGAAGGATCCTTTTTCGTGGCCGAAAAGCTCGCTTTCAATCAGCGTTTCCGGTATCGCACCGCAATGGACGCTGATAAACGGGCCGTTTTTTCTGTTGCTGCGCCGGTGAATGAGTTTGGCGGCGAAACTTTTCCCCGTTCCGGTGTCGCCCAAAAGAAGTACGGTCGTCTTCGTGGGGCCGACGGACATGAGGTTGTCAAACACCTTTTGCATCTTGGGACTGCGTGTCTGGACAATATCGAGGGAATCATCCTTCCATATCCGTTCGCGCAGATAGGCAAGCTCCGATTGCTGGCGTCGCTCTCGGGAAATTTCATCGACCACCAGACGCACTTCATCCGCATCGATGGGTGCCGTGATGTAGCTGCTGACACCGTTTTGTACATAACGCACAGCCTTGCGCAGATTATCATTGCCGGCAATGATGACAATGGCCATCAACGGCCGCAACCCCTTCAGCTGTTGAACCAGCGCCTTCGGGTCCGCCGAATGGTCCAGCACATCGGACAGCGCCTCCATCAGGGGAAGATCGATGAACAGGCACTCCCAGGCATTGGATTTGATCTGCTGCCAGATTTGATCGGGTGAATCCGCAGCGGATACCTGGCCCTCCCGCGATAAAATCCTGCGCATGGCGGTACTGGTGGACGGATCCCGTGTTGCGATGAGAATGGTATCCATGGGGTTGCACGAAGAACGTGGGCATGCCGGATGGGTGGCATGAACTGTTGAATCATAATCACCCTTGCCGATGGCAGATGACGGCAAGTTGATTTTTTCTGATTTCTCATAAAATGGGGATAAACACAAGCCCAATAAAACCAAAGGTATGGCTATGGTCTACCCGATGGATGCCATGCAAACCGGGTGCGCCCTTTGCATGGGCATGCGGATGATGCCGACGCCTGGTGGGTCTTATTCAACCAAGGAGGCGCTGTCCAGCATTTCGAATTTCTTTATATTGATCGCCCGCTGGACCTTTTTGCCGCTTCTGACCAGACCCACCGCCCGGATCGGCTTTTGAACCAGGTCTAGAAAACGTTGACTGTTTTCGATAATGTACTCTTCGTCATCCGTCGCCGAAAGAGACACTTCAGAAACGTGGTCCCTCTCATCCCAAGCGCAGGGGGTGACAATACCGACAAGGGTCTGCATGGATGCACCAACCTTTTTTTTCATGACCGCTCCTGTCCCTGAATAGGCCTGTCAATGGCTTCAACAACGCGCCAATCCCGACTTAGCAAGAGTTGCGCCAAAATCATATCTACATGCTATCGTTTAAAAAATCGTACACGCAGGCATAAATTCGGAACCAACGGGACAGGAAACATCCAACCGGATTGACGCACCCAAATTCCGAAACGGCGCAGCAAGCTCTTACTAATTGTTTTATATGGAATTATTTACAAAGAAGGCTGAATTCCGGTTTTTTTAAAACCGGAATCATTCGTTCCGCTAAGGTGCATGGAAGGTGACGGGCAAAGCAGTTCCCTGGACTGGCCGCACAACTCCCGTTGGTAATTTTATGGCAGTCTCAGAACCGCAGCCTGCACCAGATCCAGCAGCACGGTGGGGAAAAACCCCAGGCCCACGATCAGGGTGATCATGGCCAGGGCAACCAGGCGGAAAGGCAGGCTCAAATGGATTGCAGGCGCCGCCTGGGCGGGCTCATCCAGATAAGCGGCCTTGAGCACCAGCAGGTAGTAATACAGCGAGATCACGACGTTGACCATGGCGATCAGCACCAGCGCCAGGTAGCCCTTTTGCATGGCGGCCATAAAAATCATCAGCTTGCCCGCAAAACCAATGGTGGGCGGGATGCCGGCCAGACCGAAAAGCGCCATCATCAATGCCAGGGCCAGCAGCGGAGACCGCCGGTGCAGGCCGGCCAGTTCATCAATCTGCAGGTTGCGGCCGTCATCGGCCAAACGGGTCATGACCATAAAGCAGGTATATTTCATGATCAGCACCGCCGCCACATAGAACATGGCGCCGGCATTGCCGGCTGGTGTCATGCACAGCATGCCCAAAAGCAGGTAGCCGGCATGGGCGACACTCGAAAAGGCCATCAGGCGCTTGAAATCTCTCTGGGCGATGGCCGCCAGATTCCCCACCGTCATCGAAACCACGGCCATGGCGATCAGCACGCTGGCCAGCAGGTCGCTGCTGCCCTGGCCCAAGGTGATCATGCGCAGCAAAACAGCCACGGCAGCGACCTTGGAAACCGCGGCAATAAAGGCGGCCACGGGATTGGGAGCACCCTGGTAGGCGTCCGGCGCCCAGAAATGGAAGGGGAAAACGGCCAGTTTGAAAAAGAACCCGGCCAGGGTCAGCAGCAGGCCGGAAGTCACCAGCGGCTGATCCATCATGCCGGGCAACCGCTCGATCAGCATGTCGATGTGCAGCGCACCGGTGACCGCGTAGATCATCGCCAGGCCAAACAGCATGATGGCCGAGGCACTGGCACCCACCAGGAAGTAACGCAGGCCCGCAAGCATGCCCCAGCGGCCGTCCCGGCGCAGGAAGACCAGAATGTAAAGGGAATAGCTGGACAGCTCCAGGGCCAGTACCATAGCCAGCAGGTGCACCGCCGAGGCCAAAATCATCATGGCCAGGGTGCAAACGGTCAGCAGAAAAAAGCCTTCCCCGTGGCGCGTGGGGGCTACACCGGAAAAGTCCTCACATAGAACAACGACCAGAAAAAAACCGATCGAGAGCAGCACCTTGAAT
>NZ_JAWOHB010000138.1:0-6068 GCF_046496365.1 Desulfosarcina sp. | reverse complement strand
CTTCTCGGAGCAGGACCAGACGTTTCATCGCAGGTATTTTTCTTTCAGGACCGTGGCCATCTGGTTAACGGCGGAAAAGGCGCGCTCCACGGTGCGCTCCTTGTCCGGGTTGACCAGGCAGCAGGTGGCCGGGGAGAGCATGGCCCGGGAGATCAGCAGCTCGCGGTCGACGCCCTTGGCCCACAAGGTTTTCCAGATTGTTTCGAGGCGTTGGATCAGCGCGGGTATCGCCTCCTGGGCAAAGGCCTCGAAACCGGTGGGCACGATGCCCCATACAATGATCCCGCCCCGGTCGATAAACTTGGCGATGGATTTGGCGTAGGAAGCGAAAATCTCGGCGTTGGTGTATACGTCCAGCGACAGCACTTCCAGGTCCAGGTTGAGCAGGAAATCCCAGTCCGGGTTGCCGCAGAGGTGAATTCCGCGGGGCCGGTCCACCTGGGCGAAGAATTGGTCCAGGTCCCCTTTGGCCTTGATGTCCCCATAGCCGGCCATGGCCGAGAAGAGAAACTGCAGGCCCGGCTCATCCACGAACATGAAGGCGTTGGGGTTCAATTGCCTCAGCCGGGCCAGTTGCACGTTGAGCCGCCGGGCCATGAAATCGAGCATGAACGGTCGCACGGTGTCATCGAAAAGGATGGGTCGCTCTCCCTGGTCCAGAATGTTGAACCCGAAGCTGATCGGCCCTTCCAACTGCCCCCGGATGGCGGGTCGCTCGGCCAGGTCCAGCGCGAGGAAGCGGTGGTAGACCGCCGAATAGGTTTCGCCGACGTCGAAATAGGCCGGATCGTCGAAGTGCAGCAGCGCCTCTTCGAGTTCCTCGGCAAACTTATCGATGGAAAAGCGCAGGGTGCGTTTGCCCAGGTCCAGGATGATGCCAGGGAAATGTTCGGCCGCCTGCACGTACATGTCTTCGTAGTAGCTGTAGTTGGGCAACTGGGGCCAGAAGGGTACGTCCAGGGACAAGGCCGCATCCAGGGCGCGGTTCACATCCGTGTGCGGCATCACCGCCATGGCGGTGGTCAGCAGGTTGCCGGGGACGATGGCGATCATGGTCCTCCCTGGCCGGCGAGGCCGGCGGTTGTCATTTCATTCGCTGCCGATCACGCGCGCTGAGGCTGCCGGATCTTCAAATACGTCAAGCCGGCGGCAATCACCATGGGGATCACGCCCAGCACGATCAGCACCCCATGCGAGGGCAGGCTGGCCCATTCCAGCATGCGGATTCGATCCTGGGCCATGAATTCCAATCCCCGGGCATGCCAGTACCCGTTGCTAAGCACATCCCAGATCTGCAACACGCCCACGGGGAACAGGTTGGTGATGACCATCAGCGCCAGCCCCACGTTCATGCCCCAGAAAGAGACCTTGACCCATTTTTCGGGCGCCACCCATTGGTCGTCGCTGAGTACATGGCGCAGGCAAAGCACCAGCAAGGCCATGGCCAGCATGCCGAAGGCGCCCAGCAGCGCCGCGTGGCCGTGGTTGAGGGTCAGAACGGTGCCTGCCTCGAAGTAGCTGACCACCGGCATGTTGATCAAAAAACCGAAGACACCGGCGCCGACAAAATTCCAGAAACCGACGGACATCAAAAAGTAGAAGGCCCATTTGTGCGGGATGACCTTGCGGGGCGCCGGAGCGGTGCCCTTCGTGCCGGTCAGCTTCACGAAGTCCCATGCGTCCAGCGTCAGCAGGGTCAGCGGGACGACCTCCAGGGCTGAAAACATGGCGGCCAGGGCCATGGTGAAGTTGGTCTGGCCCGTCCAGTACCAATGGTGGGCCGTACCGATGATGCCCCCGGAAAGAAACAGGATGGCATCCAGGTAGATGACCCGGATCACGTTGATGCGACGGACAACTCCCAGTTGATAAAAGGTCACTGCCACCAGAACGGTGACGAACAACTCGAAAAAGCCTTCCACCCATAGGTGGATGATCCAGAAACGCCAGGTGTCGACCACCGCGAAGTTGGTGGTGCTGCCGAAGAAAAAGGCCGGCAGGTAAAACACGGGAATCGATGCCGCCGCCGCCAGAAAGAGCCAACCGATCTCCTTTTTCTCCGGATCCTGCAGCGCCGGAGCGATGGCCCGGTAAAGCAGCCACATCCAGAAGCTGAGTCCCACGACCAGAATCACCTGCCAGAACCTCCCCAGCTCGAGAAATTCCCAACCCTGGTGACCGAACCACATCCACAAGGACCCAAACAGCTGATGGATGCCCAGAATTTCACCCAGCAGGCTGCCCACCACCAGCACGACCAGGGCCCAGAACAGCAGGTGGATGCCCGTGGCCTGGCCGCGGGGTTCATTTTGGCCGAGGGAGGAAGCCAGCAGCAATCCGCCGGCCACATAACCGGTCGCGATCCAGAACAAGGCCAGCTGCAGGTGCCAGGTGCGCAGGACGTTGCTGGGAAGATACTGGGCCAGGTCGATGCCGTAGAAATCGCCGGGGTCGGCCCGGTAGTGCGCCAGGGCCCCCCCGATCATCACCTGGGCCAAAAAAAGCAGGGCGACGATCACGAAATACTTGACCACCGCCTTCTGGCCGGCCGTGGCCTGGCCGGGCCGCATGATGGGACTGATTTCCGGGGGACCGCCTTTCCACCCCAGGTAGTTGAACCTGCCGAAGGTAAACAGCACCAGGGCCAGACCCCCCAGCAGCATGACCACGCTCAGCGCGCTCCACAGGATGGCATCGCTGGTCAGCAGGTTGCCGACGGTGGGGTCGTAGGGGAAATTGTTGGTGTAGGAATAGGGCTTGTCCGGCCGGTTGGCCACACTGGCCCAGGCGGCCCAGGCGAAGAAGGCGGTCAACTGGTGGAGTTCCTGCGGGTCTGAGATATATTTGCTCGGAAGGCCGCCGTTGTTCGTTGGATGCGCGAAGTATTCGGACCAGAATCCCATCTGACGCTGGAAGGACACTTTTTCGGCCTCGGTGAACACGAGGGTATTCGAGGCTGCATCGTAACGATTTTCTTTGAGCAGGAGGGCTACCTGGGCGTTGATCGATGCGCGTTGGCCATCGTCGAGAATCGCCAGGTCTCGGCCGAATGCCTCGCTTGCCAGCGCGCTGCCGGCGTCGTTGGACAGTTCATGAAGGTATCTTGCCGAAAAATCAGGCCCCAGGTAGGAGCCATGACCCCAGATGGAGCCGTTTTGCATCAGCGCGTACTTTAAAAAAACCTGCTGACCCGCCTCTATGTCCGCTTTGGTGAACACCGGCTCGCCGCCGGGGCCGACCACCGCTGCGGGAATCGGCGGTGCATGCCGGTAGGCCTGCACGGAGATGAAAATCAGGATCCCCATGCCGATGAAAAATACCAATGCTACGCTGCGACGCCACCATGGTGAAAGATCTCTGGTTTCAAAAGGTTGAGTCTGCATTTGAATGTCTCCATCACTTGGTAAGGTAGATATTCTGCAGTTCATCCAACAGGGCGTGAAACGCCTCGTGTTTTCCTTCCCCGATGCGTTCATGTTCCAATTTCTCGAAGGCGCTATAAAGTGCCGCATCACGGTCTGCGTCGAGCCTGGTATCCGCCATGGGGAAAAGAACGGCGTCCTCCTTGGCAATATGCTGGGTCAGCAGGTCCACATAGGCCTTTACGGTTTGTTGAATACCACCGGCTGCCTGTCGGTCTCCGGATCGATAATCTGACACGAATTGTTTCAGTCTAGCCGCCAGCTTGCGGCCTTGTTCGTGCTCGCTCAACATAACCCCGATCGGTCCACCCTCCTTGACCACCCCGGCGGCTTCCAAGGCCGGGAAGAGAAATTCCTCCTCCTTGCCGTGATGGCATTTATCAATAAAAATGGTCAGAAACTCCATGATCCCATCGATGTGAGGGGGGTGCAGCGGTTCGCCGTGCCCCACTTTCTCAGATATCGCGTTTAACACACGCAGCATTAATTCGATGCCGCGATGCTCGTTTTTCAGCTCTTGAGTGGCTTTCATATTGGCCTCCTTGGGTTCTCAGCTCAAGGATAGTTCCTTGGCCGGAAGAATGATATAGATCCGGGCCCGCCGCTTAAAGGAAAGGACCTGCATCCGTCAAAAGGAGATTAAGGGGATGGATTCGTTTCGGAAGACATTCCGTTGACCCGGCATTGACCGATGGTGGGTGCAGATGAACATGTTCCGAACGAATCATCACCGACCCATGGTGACCGTTGTCTTTAGGGGCAGGAAAGACCAAATCGCCGATGTGCAAGTGGGTTCGTGCCACACCACGCCGGGAAAACATTTTTCATGTCCAGAAACCTGGCCACGCTGTCTTGGGCCTTCAAGATCGATCCAATCGCGGACCACACAGGAAAATGGTCGGGGCAAGAATGATTCTCTGTTCTTTACGCAGGCTGATCTTTTCAGCTATCACCTGGGGATTGATCCCATCGCGAACTACCGTTACCGCACCTGTCAATTAAAGATACATTGAAATGTATCTGGAGTCAACCAGCCCTGTCAAATGCTGTGATAGACGGGATTATGCCATCTCGTTGGAAATCGTGCATGGATGAAGATATGTACACTTATTCAATATCAGTTACGATCAGCCTCTGCGGTGAGGGGACCGAATCCGTCGAAGAAAATGGTTATGTGTTCCTACCATTCTCTATATGGAATGCCGGAGCTAACCGTATGATTACACACTTTCTTATTGCGCTGATAATTTGAAAGAGCCGAAAGATCCAAATTGTTGTGTTCTGTCGGCCCTAAAATTACACGCCCAAAGAACTTCAGGACTTGTCTTGTTTTCTATGGGTATTGCAATTTACGGAACGAGCATACAGGCACCCTCGCGGAACCGTACCTCTGGAACGGTGTGTCTATTGTAGTATTTCGAATTGATTCGCCATTCTCGCTCTTCACCAAATGCTGGGTTCTTTATGACAGCGAAAACCTGAATAGCCTATTTTGCCGTGCCTCCGTGAGGCTTGTAGAAGACAAACTCGCCGATCTCGACCGTTTTGATATATCCCTTGGACCAATTCGTTTTTGTTTTCCTCTGAAGGAAATACAATGCGCCACCGGTTCGGTCCGTTAGTTGTCGGTTGAGAGCTTTTCGGGCTATTTCCTTGGCGATTCCATAGGATTTATCCTCCTCTGCGTCATCCGGACGGCCATCGCACCACCACGAGAACTGGCACGCCCCCTGCTCGTGGCCTTGTCTGACGACTTCACAAATCGTGTTTGGAAAGCCCTCATGGCCTATCCGGTTCATAACCACGTTGGCGACTGCTTCCATACTGGCAACCCCATCGCCCCTGGCCTCCCAGTAGATGGTGCGTGCAAGACAGGTGATTGCATCGTCCAAGCGTTCTTCGCCGACCGGATCGACCGCCTGTGCTTCAGGCTTCGTGATGATCTCGGATGGAGAAGGCAGCGACTTGCTGCCCTCGGCCGCCGCGTTCTGCTCCAGTACCGCCGCCTTGCTCTCAGCGGTTTCCGCCATGTGTGTCTGGTCAGCCTCGATCTCCTGGCCCAAGAGAATGATTGTCGTAAGGCAGGCCGCAATCCATATTTGGCGCATGGTCGAACCTCCTGGATAAATTAAACATGGCCCCACGCCCGCGCGATACGCCCCACGGACCATCCCCGCCGAACATTAATACTCAATAGATGTTTTGTTTTTGTCCCATTCTGGAATGTTATATAGACGCCTTGTTAACATCCCATAAAGAGACTAAAAATAGCCAGATTAAACTTAAAATACAATTGTACTGTAAGCGTCTTATAAACCCCATCTTCACAGATCCGGCAAGCCGTGGCAACACGCAAAAAAATATCCAAACATTACCCAATTAAAAATTCTTTGGTACCATAACATGAAAGTCCTTTTGATATCCGCCAATACAGAAACAATCAACATGGCGGTGCTATCCGACGGCTGTTTCCATGAAAACGAAATGTTTACCGTTTCTCCGGCAGTTGACACCAGGACGATAGAGCATTTGTTCAGGCACAAAGTGCTCAAGATGCTTCTAAATAAAGGCAAGATCACGCCGGAAATGATTGCACTGATGGATAAATGGCGCCATACCGGATTCAATGTGTTTGTCGGTCCGCGC
>NZ_JAWOHB010000179.1:0-3951 GCF_046496365.1 Desulfosarcina sp. | reverse complement strand
GGCGACGATCCCCCGACCCGCGTGCTCGACCCGCTTCCCCTCGAGTTCCGTGGGCTCGCGCTCGACGAACTCGTCGTGTGCAGATGACGCAGTGGACGGGGCCGATCGCCCTGACCGAAACGCCGCTTACCCTGGCACAGAGCGTGTTTTCTTTGCCCTTGACCCCTTGGATCCTCGAATCCTTGGCCCCTTTTGTTGCATTGGACGTTGGGCGTTGAGCGTTCGATGTTGGACGTTCAGTTTTTTATTCACCCTCGAACCCTTGGATCCTCGAATCCTTGGACCCTTTTTTCAAGGTTTATCCACTCCATGAAAATTCATCTGATCGCCGCGGCCAGGCCCAACTTCATGAAGATCGCGCCCCTTTACCATGCCCTGAAACGGGAGGTCTGGGCCGATCCGGTGATCGTTCACACCGGCCAGCATTACGACATCAACATGTCGGACGCATTTTTCAGGGATCTGGAGCTGCCCGATCCGCATATCCATTTAGGGATCGGCAGCGGCAGCCATGCCGAGCAGACCGGCAGCGTGATGATCGCCTATGAAAAGGTGCTCCTGAAGGAAAAGCCGGCCCTGGTCGTTGTCGTGGGAGACGTCAACTCGACCATGGCCTGCACCATTGCAGCCAGCAAGATCGTCTACCCATCTTTGCCGGATGGATCCGATGAAGACCAGCCCCATAACCACCGGCCGATCGTGGCCCATCTGGAAGCCGGGCTGCGTTCAAACGATCGAAGCATGCCGGAGGAGATCAACCGCATTGTCACCGATGCATTGGCCGATATCCTGTGGACGCCTTCGGCAGATGCCCTGGACAACCTCTTGCGGGAGGGTGTTGACCGCCAAAAGATCGAAAATGTCGGCAACATCATGATCGACTCCCTGGAGATGATGCGCTCGAAAATAGAATCCGCCGACGCCTTCGGCACCTTTGGCCTGTCCAAAGGCGGTTATGGCTTGATTACGCTCCACCGGCCGTCCAATGTCGATTCCCTGGAGAGCCTGACGACGCTGTGTCGGATGCTGATTGGTGCCTCTCAAAAGACGCCGCTGGTTTTCCCGATTCACCCCCGGACGAGAAAAAACCTCAATGCCTTCGGGCTGATGGGTATGCTTCGGGATACGGATAACCTGATTCTGACGGAGCCGATGAATTATATCCGCTTCATGAACCTGGTATTTAACTGCAAATTCGTCATCACCGATTCAGGGGGCATACAGGAGGAGACAACCTACCTGGGCATCCCCTGTCTGACCATGCGCCCCAACACCGAACGGCCGGTTACGGTGGACCAGGGCACCAATCAATTGTGCGCCATGGAAAACCTGCAGGGTCACATTGAAAAAATTGTTGCCGGGGAGACCAAGCCCCATTTGGTGCCTGATCTGTGGGATGGACACACCGCTGGCCGCATAGTGGATTTTATCCGCAGGCGCACGCGACAAAGGGTGCCAGCCAGGATTGGGTCCTGATAATTGCATCCGAAGAGATGCATGCCATTGTCAACCCGGGATTCCATAAAAACCGATGCATGCATCGAGGTCAAATCAAGGGCCCTGTTTACAAACAGGAACAATTTAGGGCCCGGTTACGATTTTTGCACAGCAAAGTTACGGTATTTTCCCACCCATACTTTTCCTGACCCATATTTTCCCCGCCGGTTTCCGCCCAGTCAAAAATATTAACTATAAAAAAGGTATGGTTAGAAATAAATTTCAGTTCTCGTTGACCTCTTGGCCGACCTCTTGCTGGTAGTGTGCGATTCACGCGCTTAAATGCCACACAAATCCAATTTCACCAGCCATCCATGTGGGTCGGGAGATCAGTATTCACTCATGAACGGAAAACCAGAGCACCACCAAATTGGCCGGATCGGTTCCATCCTCTGCTCTCTTTTTACCTTATTAATACTGTCGGCATCCGCTGCCATGGCGGCCAATGTGACCCTTAGGTGGGACCCCAACGACCACACCCCAGAGGGATACCGGGTGTTTGCACGCCGCAGCGATCAGCTTTACGACTACAGTCGACCCGACTGGGAAGGCACCGCCAGCTCCTGTACAATCAGCAATCTTGAAGACCGGACCGAATATTACTTCGTTGTGCGGGCTTACGACAGCAGCCTGGAAAGTGCCGATTCGGAGGAAGTTCACTATATACCCCCCATTTCCTTCGACCAGACTCAAGACATCACAGCTCCATCATGGGACGGCGCGACGACGGGAATCGGTTTGACCACGGACACCGGCTCGGGCGGTCGGGTAACCGTGGAATTCGATACAGCCGGGGATGGGGAGGAGGGCATGGATCTCAGATTCAACGTCTATTATGCCCTCAGCAGATCCTGGAACAACGCCGACTGGACCAGCAACAGCGTGATTGCCGATGCTGCCGTAACCGCCGGCAGCACCTTTGCACATGCCGTGATGGTGAGTGGCCTGACCAATGGCGCGCTATATACTTTCGGTGTACGGGTGGAGGATCAGTCCGGCAATGAGGACGGCAATACCCGCACGCTAAAAGCCACGCCGACGGTTCGGCAAACGTCGAGCGCGTACTGCCTGATGTTGAGCGCAAAGCCGGATCGGTCGACAGCGGTTTATCTGGATGATGCCGGGGTCGAAGGCAACATTTATGTTTTTGTTGAGCCCATCACCGATATCCGCAGGGTCGAATTTTTCATCGACGGCGTGTTGCACCAGACGGAAAATTATGCGCCCTATGATTTGGCAGGTGGCATTTCCAATTGGGCCAAGCCTTTTAATACGGGCAATTTGAGCAACGGATATCACACGTTCAGTGGACGGATTACCAAAACCAATGGCAGCCGTGAGACGATCAGTGCCGATGTCCAGGTCTATTAGGCCGGTTTGGGGCTGATCCAGCGTGGCAACGATTGGTTTTTCACTGCTTCCTCTTGCGCTAGATCACCATGGGTGCAGCCACTGCCTCCCGCTTGTCTTTACCGTAGAGCCGCTCCACCAACGCCAGGGCAAACTCGACGGCGGTTCCCGGCCCCCGGCTGGTCAGGCAGTTGCCGTCCACCACCACACGCTCCTCGATTCGGTCCTTAGTCGTTAGCCGGTCGGCAAAGCCTGGATGACAGGTGGCCTGGCGTCCTGCCAGAAGCCCGTGATATTCGAGCACCACCGCCGGGCTGGCGCAAATGGCGGCATACAGGCCGACCTTGTCCCTCTGGCGCTTTAAAATGCCAATTAGCTCTGCCGAGTCGCGCAGGTGTTCGGCGCCGGGAACACCGCCGGGCAGCACAACCAAGTCAAAATCCATCTTTAAACACGCCTCGATCAGGGCGTCGGCCACGATGACCACGCCGCGGGATGCCGTGATGCGGCGATTCCCGGTCACCGATGCCACCGTTACCGTCGCACCGGCCCGGCGTAGCACGTCGATGATGGCCACCGCTTCCAGTTCTTCCGTCCCATCAGCCACGGGTACCAGTACGGTTTTGTGCATAGTGAGCGCCTTTTTTTAAACAGGCATGAATCCTGGCTTTACTGCCTTCATGTTCATCATGGTGAAAAATTGGACTTGTTACGGAGCCATCAAGGTTGGGGGTGACATGCCACCCATTAATGGGTAAAAAAATTCTTATTATGAACAGTATTACATATAATAGTATGAAAATTTTTTCACAACTGTCGATGTTAAATTTGCATTGAAAACATAACTAACTGTAAACAATATAAAAAAAACATAATAATTTTCCGGCACTGCTCTTGCTATAATGTTGTCATCGTTTCCGACAACTTTCGCAGCTCAATAAGGTGGGAGCTAACCGTGAAAAATAAAATGCTTTATTTTATACTGGCTTTTGCAACCGTTGCAATCATAGAATTGTTTCCCTTGGAAATTGCTTTTACCGCCCTGCAAGATCAGACCAACGGTTTAGCGGGCGACACCTTGACTGCATCCAAAAATGATGTGCA
>NZ_JAWOHB010000106.1:0-2976 GCF_046496365.1 Desulfosarcina sp. | reverse complement strand
TGAACCGGCCTGCATAAAGTTCAGTCAAACTTCATGCAGGCTGTCAGCTGCTAACCAACCTTGAATATCATCGCTGCAGCCGTATCCCCTGCAGCACAGCCTGCCCAAAGTCCGTAGCCGCCACCCAGAATAACCAGCTCTTCCAGAAGCTGGGCGATCAGGCGGCCGGCGGTGGGCGCCTGGGGATGGCCATACACAATGGAACTGCCGTAGTTGTTCATGTTCATCACATCCATTCCCATTTTTTTGGCCATGTTGATGTCGTTGACCACGAAGGGGTTGTGGGTCTTGATGACTTTGATGTCGCCGACCGTAAGGCCGGCCTTTTTCAACGCCATTTCCGCTGCAGGTACCGGTGCGGCCGCCATATAGCCTCTGTCGACCCTGGCAAAGCCGTAGGATACAATCTGAACCTCGATTTCCGGGTCCTTGCTCATGGCCCTGGCCTTGTCGCGGGTGGTGACGATAAATCCGCAGTTGCCGTCTGCCGGATGGGTCTGTGCCCCGAATGTCAGGACACCATTCGGCTCAACCGGCCTGAGCTTGGCAAGCCCTTCCGCCGTGGAGGGGGTAATGCCCTCATCCGCTTCCAGAAGCGCCGTCTTCTTACGACTGACGCTGTATTCCACCGGAAACATATATCGTTTTTGAAATGCCCTGTCATCCGCCAGTGCATCCAGGTACTGCTCATAACGCCTCAAGGCGACCTGATCACATTCCTCTCGCGTAATGCCGGCCTCCCTGGCAACGTTTTCCGCCGTCTGAATCATCTTCAGTCCGGCATTGGGGTCGCCGTTGAAGTTGTCCATCATCCAGTTTTCAGATTCCACCTCACCCCCCGGTGTCATGGCATTGGCCCAGACCGTGTGAGGGCCGTTGGAGCATCGATCGGACATTAGTGCATAGGCTGTTTCATAGGTCCCGGCTTCGATATTGACAGCGCAGAGATGGATACAGGTGGTTGAGGTGGTGCAGGCCTGATTCACCATCAGCGCCGGCAGGGGTTTCTGGTTGTCAACCAGCAGGGCGGACGCCCAGGTGTGGCTGTAAAACATATGGTGCTGGGCAATGGTAATGCCGTAATACATATAGTCCAGCACCGTCGGGTCGAGATCGCTTGCCAGAAACCATCTTCGGGCTGTTTTAGCACCCAGGCTTATGGCATTTTCATTGGCCAGGCTCATCTGCCAGCGGCTGAAGGGGGATGCATAATACCCTTTGTAAGGAATGTACGCTTTTGTCAACATGGTGAACCGTCTCCTTTCTGTTATGGCCGGGGCTCCAACCCGCTACCCTCTTTTTTGTTTTGCTACGGGCTTATAACCGGCAGTTGGGTTTATTTTCCTTCGTAGCTAATACCTTTCCTGCCGACATTGGTCAAGCCTGTCAGGGCATCCTTTGTCGAAAATATCTCATTCAGATGGGCGAGTTCCTCTTTGAGCCCTTCCTTCAAAGGTTTTCCATAACCCGCATCCATGATGCGGTTTGCAAATTTCAATGCCAGGGGCGCTTTGGTTGATATGATTTTGGCTGTTTTTGCAACCAGCGGATCATCACTGTCGAGATATTTCCCCTCCAGCCAGTCCGTTATATCAAGGTCTGAAAAAAGATCCTTTATCTTTTTCCAATCCTCCGGCAGATCGTCCCTCCCGCGGCCCTTATTGGCCGTCATTCGCCCGGATTCGATCAGCCCAAGGATTTTTTCATCGATTTCATCGGCCTCAAATATGTAATCCACCAGACCGATGGCCTCGGCGTCTTTGGCTGAAAGAATCCGCCCGCTGAAGACAAGGTATTTTGCCAGTTCTATTCCGACGTGACGGCTGGTCCGCTGCGTTCCGCCCAATCCCGGGTAAATGCCGATGCCGGTTTCCGGAAATCCCATGACAGCCTTGGGCGTTGCGGCGATGACATCCGCAGCCATGGCCAGCTCCAGACCACCGCCCAGCGCGAGGCCCTCCATTTTGGCAACAACGGTTTTTCGACTGTCATCAATGCGGTTCAACACCTCATGCCCATAGGAGGTGAAGTCATAATTGTCGGCAATACGGTCTTGTTTGATGCAGTCGACAAAAAACTTTATGTCCGCACCGGCCACGAACGCCTTGCCGGCGCCTTCGATGATGATGGCCTTCGTCTGCGGGTCGGCCTCCGCCTTCCGGAATGCCTCGTCCAGTTGCTTGACCACAGCCTGGTTGAGCGCATTCAAGGCATCGGGCCGTGAGATCCTGACCCTGCCCACGCTTCCATCTTGAATATACTTGACATAGCGGACATCCCAGGGAAGTCCCTTTGCTTTCTGGGCCGCCAGAACACCGGGAGCGGCGACTTTTAAATAGGGTTTCAGCAGGGATTCGACCAGCGCAAAGGCCTTTTCGATACCCAGTTCATTCATGATCTCGAATGCGCCTTTGCGCCACCGCAGCCCCACTTTGGCGCCCACATCGGCATCCATGATATCCGTAACCCCCTCATCAAGCAGCGAGGTGGTGGTGAAAAAGATGGAGCCCAGCAGCCGGTCATTGACGGCATCGAATTTGTCCGCTTCGATCTCCCCCGCCAGATTCCATGCTTCGCCGGACGTGAACTGAGCGACCAGCCCTTTGGCCGGAGCATAAAATTCCCCAAGTTTCCCGTGCAGGGTATTCTGGGTGTGATAGCCGATGGGGATGCCCGTGACATTCATGAGCTCAAAGGGCCCCATGCCGATTCCCAGACAATCCATGGCGGCTTTTTCAATGGTGGGAATGTTGGCAATCTCCTCGTCCAGGACGCGAATGGCCTCGTTGAGAAAGGGTTGAAAAAAACGGTTCACAGCAAAGCCCGGCGCATCTTTTACGAGAATGTCTGTTTTACCGGTCAGCTTGGCGTATTTTCGGGCTGCGGCCAGCGCTGCCGCTGATGTTTTGGATCCGGGTATGATTTCCAGCAGCCTGTTTTTGGCTGGATGATAGAAAAAATGAAGCCCCACAAACC
>NZ_JAWOHB010000175.1:0-43840 GCF_046496365.1 Desulfosarcina sp. | reverse complement strand
AGGTGCGCCTTCAGGGAATCACTGTTGGCCACCGGGATTCGTTCGAAGCCATGACCCGGGCCATAGCCCAGCATCAGGTAAAGCCAGTGATCGATCGGGTATTCGCCTTTGAAGAACTTAAAGAGGCCATGGAATATCTGCGGCAGGGGAAGCATTTCGGAAAGATCTGCATCCGGTTTTAATCTTGAAGGTTCCGTAAAAAGTCGAAATTTCAGGTTTATTGTCATCCTCGCGAAGGCGGGGATCCATAAGATTCAGATAGTTATAGACTCCCGCCTCCGCGAGAGTGACACTGTTTGTGACTTTTTACGGGTTCATCAATCTTGAAGGGGAGATAAAAATCGGCGTTGAAGCATCAAATTCCGGAGCAAGTGATGAAAGGCTTTCAATCCTTTTGCCAACTGGCGGTGCCGGCCAATCGTAATGACCATCACGGAAGCAAACGGGGCCGTCAACATAAGTGGGTGCTCAGCGGTGTGGCATGCAGGCGCCAACATAAACCGCCCCTTTTTTTCTTGCGGTGATCGATGGTTCTGGATATGTAAATGCGTTGCCCTGTCAACGCACCCGTTTTACGTCGAAAGGAACCCAGCACCATGACCGAGGCATCCATCCCCCAGCGGATCATCATCGGCTGCGACCATGCGGCCTACCGCTTGAAAGAAACCCTGAAAACGGCCCTGCAGAAGCAAGGAATCGCCGTCACCGACGTCGGCACCTACAGTGAAGCCGCCATGGATTATCCCGAAACCGGCAGGGCTGTGGCCCAAAAGATCTCATCGGGTGACTTCGACCGGGGGATTCTGATCTGCGGCACCGGACTGGGCATGTCCATGGTGGCCAACAAATATCCCCACGTGCGTGCAGCCCTTTGCAACGACCTCTTCTCAGCTGCCATGAGCCGGCGACACAACAACGCCAATATTCTGGTCATGGGTGGTCGGGTCATCGGTGATGGTCTGGCACTGGAGATCCTGAAAGCCTGGCTGGAAACCCCTTTCGAGGGGGGGCGGCATCAGCGCCGGCTCGACCGGTTCGACACGATTTGATCGGCAGACGCGGCACCCTGCCGGCAGGTAACCGCGGCCGAAGCCGAATGCCCCCGCTGAAAGCCGCTCCTGCGACGAAGCCGGCGGATGAATAGAAGGAGAGACGCAGACGTTGAACACCGACCTGATTCGAGCAACCGACCCCGAGATCGCCCGCGTGATCGAGAATGAAGCGATGCGCCAGCAGTCTCACCTGGAACTGATCGCATCTGAAAACACCGCCAGTCAGGCGGTCATGGCCGCCCAAGGAAGCATCTTGACCAACAAATACGCCGAAGGCTACCCCGAAAAGCGCTATTACGGGGGTTGTGAATTTGTCGACCGGGCCGAACAGCTGGCCATCGACCGGGCGCTGAACCTGTTCGGCGCCGAAAGCGCCAACGTGCAGCCCCATTCGGGATCCCAGGCCAACATGGCCGCCTACTTCGCACTGCTCGAACCGGGTGACACGGTGCTGGGTATGGATCTGGCCCACGGTGGCCACCTGACCCACGGCGCCGCGGTCAGCTTTTCCGGTCGGTTTTTCCGCTTTGTCCATTACGGAGTGAACCGGGAGACGGAAACCATCGACTATGACCAGGTCAAACACCTGGCCCGGCAGCACCGACCGAAGATGATCGTTGCCGGTGCCAGCGCCTATCCCCGGTTCTTCGATTTTAACGCCTTTTCGGAAATTGCCCGCTCAATCGATGCCCTGCTGCTGGTCGATATGGCCCACATCGCCGGCCTGGTGGCAGCCGGCGTACACCCGTCCCCCATACCCCATAGCGACGTGGTCACCTCCACGACCCACAAGACCCTGAGAGGCCCCCGGGGCGGGCTGATCCTGGCCCGGGAAGCCTGGGGCAAAAAAATCAACAGCCAGGTCTTCCCCGGTATCCAGGGCGGCCCGTTGATGCACGTCATCGCCGCCAAGGCGGTGGCCTTCAAGGAGGCCCTGGGCTCACCCTTCAGGCAATACCAGAAAAACATTGTGACCAATGCGGCCGCGCTGGCCGAGCGCCTGAAAGCGCAGGGACTGGACCTGGTATCCGGCGGTACGGACAACCATCTCATGCTGGTCAACCTTACCCGTCTGAGCATCACCGGCCGGGATGCGGAAGCGGCCCTTGGGCGCGCCGGCATCACCGTCAACAAGAATGCCATCCCCTACGAAGCCCGCAGCCCGCATGTAACCAGCGGCATCCGCATCGGTACGGCGTGCGTCACCAGCCGGGGAATGCTGACCGAACAGATGCAGGCAATCGGCGGCCTCATCGCCGATGTCCTGCGCAATCCCGACGACTCGTCCGTGATCGATAAAACCAGGCGTCGTGTGCAGACCTTGTGTGATGCATTTCCCCTGTACCCCCGGACAGCAGGTCTGGAAAGCTAAAGGAACCGGTTTCATGCGCACAACCACCAGCGGCAAACGATCGGGATATCTCTCCTGGGACGACTACTTCATGGCCGTGGCCCTGCTCTCAGCCCAGCGCAGCAAGGATCCCAACACCCAGGTGGGCGCCTGTATCGTCAATGGCCAGAAACGCATTGTCGGGGTCGGATACAACGGTTTCCCCACCGGCTGTTCCGACGACACCCTGCCCTGGTGCCGAGAGGGAGACTTTTTGGACACCAAATACCCCTATGTCTGCCACGCGGAACTCAACGCCGTTTTGAACAGTGTGCCCGGCAATCTCAACGGCTGCGCCATCTATACGGCCCTTTTTCCATGCAACGAGTGCGCCAAGGTAATCATTCAGGCAGGTATCCGCGAGGTGGTTTACCTGTCCGACAAGTATGCCGTCACCGACTCGGTGCGCGCATCCAGGCGCATGTTCGACCAGGCCGGAGTGAGCTGCCGGCAACTGGAACCGGCCCATGCGACCGTGACCATTCGGTTGACGGACGACGGATGATGTTCAATTGGCTGCATCGTTGTTCGGTTCTTCAACGTGTCGATTGGAAACGGACCCAATCAGCGGCAGGGCCGGGTTGTGGCCATTGGTTCCTGAATGCCCGTCAAGGGTTGCATGCAGGCGGCCGGCAACCATTGATGCAGCCAGGCAGGCACGTGCGCGGACAGGCCGGTTTTATTCAACCGGTATCGTCACGATTCTTAAGCAGCCAGCGGGAGGGTTGGTCATGAAATGTCCATTTTGCGGGGATTTTGACAACAAGGTCATCGACTCACGGGTCAGCAAGGACGGCAGTGTGATCCGGCGCCGGCGGGAGTGCATCGACTGCACCCGGCGCTTCACCACCTACGAGCACATCGAAGAGATTCCGATAATGATCATCAAAAAGGATGGCCGCCGGGAGGTCTTCAACCGTGAAAA
This sequence comes from Desulfosarcina sp., assembly GCF_046496365.1. Lineage (GTDB taxonomy): Bacteria > Desulfobacterota > Desulfobacteria > Desulfobacterales > Desulfosarcinaceae > Desulfosarcina. The sequence goes on along the minus strand of NZ_JAWOHB010000175.1, from coordinate 40,473 downwards.
GGTGGGTTCCGGCATCCGCAAGGCCTGCCAGAAGCTGAGCATCAGCATGAACGTCATCGAAGAGTTCATCGACGATCTGGAACGGGACCTGCGGGAGACCGGCGAAAAGGAAATTCCCTCCCACGATATCGGCGAGCGGGTCATGGTCAAACTGCATGAACTCAATGACATCGCCTATGTGCGCTTCGCCTCTGTGTATCGCGAGTTCAAGGACGTCAACGACTTTGTTTCGGAACTCAAGCGCCTGTTGAGTCATCCGGCCAAGTAGGAGCGAATAACGTTCGCCCCCGCGGTTGGGAAATCAATTATGGATAGGATTGCGTGAACATGATTCCGTATGCACCTTAAAATCCATGGAAGATCGAAAATACATGCTACAGGCCTTGGACCTGGCCGAAAAGGGCCTGGGCCGGACCTCGCCCAACCCCATGGTCGGCGCCGTGCTGGTCAAGGACGGCCGGGTGGTGGGCCGGGGATATCATCAGCGCGCGGGAGAACCCCATGCCGAGGTCAACGCCATCGACGATGCCGGTGAGCATGCCCGTGGGGCGACCCTTTATGTCACCCTGGAACCGTGCAACCACTTCGGCCGCACGCCGCCCTGCACCCGCAAGATCCTCGATGCCGGAATTCGGCGGGTGGTGGTGGCGATGGATGACCCCAACCCCGGCGTCCAGGGTGGTGGCGTCAGATACCTGCAGGACCAGGGCATCGACGTGACCACAGGCGTTTGTGAAAAATCGGCCCGGACACTGAATGAGGCGTTTATCACCTGGGTCACCACCGGCAGGCCCTTCGTGATTGTAAAATGCGCGGCCACCCTCGACGGACGCATTGCCACACGCACCGGCGATTCCCGCTGGGTCACCGGTCCAGCCTCACGTCAGTTCGTTCATCGACTCCGCCATGCGGTCGACGCCATCATGGTCGGCGTGAAGACCGTAATAAAAGACGACCCCAGCCTGACCACACGCATGGATGGTCAACCCGGCGCCGACCCGACACGCATTATCCTGGACACGCGTTTGTCCATCCCGCTGACATCCAAGCTGCTGCGCCTGAAGTCCCATGCGCCCACCTGGATGGTTTGCGGGGTCAACGCAGCGGCAGAACGCCGAGCCGCATTGGAAAACGCCGGGGCACGGGTCGTCACCGCCCCGTTAAAGGGCCGCCGCATCGACCTGTCAGCCCTGATGCGGCAACTGGGGGAAATGGGTATCACCAGCCTGCTGATCGAGGGCGGGGCCACGGTCATCGGTTCAGCTTTTGCAGCCGACATCGTGCATAAAGTCTGTTTCTTCTACGCGCCGAAAATACTGGGGGGTGATGACGGCGCTCCCATTTGCCGGGGGGCGGGACCCGAACACATGCGCGAGAGCATCGCCGTCCATGATTTGTCGGTGTTCCGATTCGACGCGGACGTCATGCTGCAGGGCTACCTGAAACCCCTTTGATTCATTGACAACAACCGTTTACACATTATTTTTACGAACATGTTCACAGGAATCATCGAAGGCTTAGGCACCATCACCGCCATCCACCCGTCCGGTCAGGGCAGCCGGATTGCGATCACTTCGGATTTCGATCTTACGGGAACCCGCATCGGAGACAGCATTTCCGTAAACGGCGCCTGCCTGACCGCCGTGATTCTTCACGGCCGGCGGTTTAGCGTGGATGCATCCCCCGAAACACTGATGCGCAGTGTATTGGGCAGGATAAAGCTCGGTGAACGGGTCAATTTGGAGCGGGCACTGCGGCTGTCGGACCGACTGGACGGCCACCTGGTTTCGGGCCACGTGGACGGCATCGGCACCCTGAGCAAAAGAGAGCCGCTGGCCAACGCCATCGTCATCACTTTCAGCGTAGCCCAGTCCCTGGCCCGTTACATGATCGAAAAAGGGTCCGTGGCCGTGGACGGCACCAGCCTGACCATCAACCGCTGCGACAGCACCACTTTCGAGGTGAGCATCATCCCCCATACGGCCGGTTTAACCACCATCGGCTTGAAAAAGGTGGGTGATGCGGTCAATATCGAAGTCGACATGATCGGCAAGTACGTTGAACGTTTTGTTACCAACCGGGGGTCGGGGGACCGCCGGGCCGGGGAATCCGGCGGCGGCATCGACATGGCCTTGCTGGCCAAATCCGGATTTATTTGACCATTGGACAACACCGGCTCCTCGCCTTCGCGGGGATGACACAATCACCGCAACTTCGACTTATTGCGATTCGATCAAAATCAAAGCACTTCAGGAGAAAGATCCAGCATGTCAAAAATTACCATCGATCAGGCCATCGAGGATATCCGCAATGGCAAAATGGTCATCCTCGTCGACGATGAAGATCGGGAAAACGAAGGCGACCTGACCATGGCGGCCGAAAAGGTGACTCCCGAAGCCATCAACTTCATGGCCAAGTACGGCAGGGGCCTCATCTGCCTTTCACTGACCGCTCAAAAATGTGCCCAGTTGAACCTGCCCATGATGGTGCAAAACAACACCAGCCCATTTGAAACCGGATTCACCATCTCCATCGAAGCCAAATGCGGGGTCACGACCGGCATCTCGGCCGCCGACCGGGCCACCACCATCGCAGCTGCAGTGGCCGAAGACGCCAAGCCCGGTGACCTGACCCGGCCCGGCCACATATTCCCCCTGCGCGCCCGCGATGGCGGTGTCATGGTGCGGGTGGGGCAGACCGAAGGGAGCGTGGACCTGGCCAGACTGGCCGGTCTCAAACCGGCGGGTGTCATCTGCGAGATCATGGATGACGACGGCACCATGGCACGTATGCCCGCGCTGGAAGAATTCAGCCGGCTGCACGGCATCGGTATCTGTACCATCGCCGATCTGGTGGAACACCGCATTCGAACGGAAAGCTTCGTTCACCGGGCCGCGGAAACCATCATCCCCACCCTCCACGGCGGGGACTTTAAAATGATCGCCTTTGAAAACGACGTGGACAACCTCACCCACATCGCCCTGGTGAAAGGGGAGATCGATCCGGAAACCCCAACCATGGTGCGCGTACACTCGGAATGCATGACCGGTGACATCTTCGGCTCCATGCGCTGTGACTGCGGTGACCAACTGCACAAGGCCATGGAAATGGTGGCTGCCGAAGGGTCCGGGGTTCTGCTCTACCTGCGCCAGGAAGGTCGGGGCATTGGGCTGATCAACAAACTCAGGGCCTACGAACTGCAGCGCTGCAAGGGCATGGACACGGTGGAGGCCAATCTCAAGCTGGGGTTCAGGGATGACATGCGAGACTACGGCATCGGCGCTCAGATGCTGGTCAACATCGGTGTACGCAAGATGCGCCTTTTAACCAACAATCCCAAAAAGATGGTTGGGCTCCAGGGATATGGACTCAGCGTTGAGGAGCAGGTGCCCATCGAGGTTGAACCGAACGAGTACAACCGGTGCTATCTCGAGTGCAAAAAACTTAAAATGGGCCATACGCTCAGTTTTGACGAAACCGTTAAACATCAATAAGGAGAGGAAATCCGTCCTATGCCGAATATCATCGAAGCCGGCCTGGTTGCCAAAGGCAAGCGGTTCGGTATCATCGCCAGCCGTTTCAACGATTTTATCACCGACCGACTGGTGGGAGGCGCTTTGGATGCGCTGACCCGCAGTGGAGCCAAGGACGCGGACATCGATCTCGTCAAGGTTCCGGGTGCCTTCGAAATTCCCATGGTGGCCCAGCGCATGGCCAAAAGCAAAAAATACCATGCAATCGTGTGTCTAGGGGCGGTTATCCGTGGCGCCACCCCTCATTTTGACTACGTTTGCGCCGAAGCCTCCAAGGGCATCGCCCAGGTGAGCATGGAGACCCAGGTGCCGGTCATTTTCGGCATTGTCACCACAGACAGCATCGAACAGGCCATTGAACGGGCCGGCACCAAAGCGGGCAACAAGGGCTGGAGTGCGGCCATCGCCGCCATCGAGATGGCCAACCTGATGGAGACGGTGGACAAGGGATAGCCATGGGAACCCGCCGATTATCCAGAGAGCAGGCCCTGCAGGCCCTCTTTTTTATGGACATGCACCGCGACCCACTGGAGGACCCCGTTGGACAGTTCTGCAGCAGTTTTGCCCAGGACAAACCCACCCAGCCGTTTTTCCACCGGCTGGTGGATGGGGTTCAGGAAAACCGCAAAACGATCGACGCGGTGATCGAACAGTTCTCCAGCAACTGGAAACTGGCGCGCATGTCCTGCGTGGATCGCAATGTATTGCGCATCGCCGTATTCGAACTGCTTTTTTGCGCCGACATCCCACCCAAAGTTTCCATCAACGAGGCCATAGACGTGGGCAAGCGCTTCGGCACGGATGAATCCGGCGCCTTTATCAACGGCATCCTGGACAGCATCCGGCTGGCCATGAAGGCAGACAGGATCGCCTTCGTACCCAAAACCACCGAATGATGGCTGCCGACCCCGGCAGCGGGCGTCGATTTAATGATCAACGACTAATTTAGGATTTTGGAGGTACGCATTGATTATCCGTCAAATGGCCTTGGGCCCCATTCAGGCAAACTGTTTCATTCTCGGATGTAAAAAGACGCGCCAGGCCGTGGTCATCGATCCCGGGGACGATGCCGACCGTATTCTGACCAGCCTGGCCGGGGAGCGGTTGACCGTCGTCCATATCATCAACACCCATGGCCACTTTGACCACGTAGGCGCCAACAAGCGGCTCAAAGAGACCACCGGTGCAGATATCCTCATCCACAGTGCCGACGCCCCCATGCTGGCACAGCTGTCGGCCACGGCGGCCGCCTGGGGACTGGCTGCGGAAAATTCACCCCCGGCAGATCGGCTGCTGGAAAACGGAGACACCATCTCCTTCGGCACCCATACCCTCAAGGTACTTCACACGCCCGGCCACACCACCGGCGGCATCTGTCTTTACACCGAATACCCCCACGCAGGCGCCCAGGAAAAGGCGGTATTTGTCGGCGACACCCTCTTTGCCGGCTCAATCGGCAGAACGGACTTTCCCGGCGGCAATTTCGACACCCTGATCAACAGCATTCGTACCCAGCTCTTTAGCCTGGATGAAGAGGTCAAGGTTTATCCGGGGCACATGGGCAGCACCACCATCGGGGTTGAAAAACGGACCAACCCTTTCTGCGGGATGGGGTAATATGCCTTTTCCCATCTCCCGGAAAAAAACCCGCCGCATCACGGTGGGGGGTGTTGCCGTGGGGGGCGGGGCGCCCATCAGCGTCCAGTCCATGACCAACACCAAAACCGATGACGTCACGGCTACCGTGCGACAAATTCAGCAGTTGACCCAAGCCGGCTGTGAGATCGTCCGTGTGGCCGTTCCCGACCTGTCGGCTGCCGATGCCATCCCCCGGATCAAAAAACAGATTGCCATACCCCTGATTGCCGACATCCATTTCGACCACCGTCTGGCCATCACATCGGCCAAAAACGGTGCGGATGGCCTGCGGTTCAATCCCGGCAACATCGGCAGCCGACGGCACATCAAAGCCCTGGTCGATTGCGCCAGGGACCACCGGATTCCCATCCGCATCGGCGTGAACGCGGGCTCCCTGGAAAAGGATATCCTCGATGCGTACAAGGGAGCCACCGCTGCAGGCATGGTCGCAAGCGCACTGCGGCATGCGGCCCTGCTGCAGGATCTGGATTTTCACGAAATCAAGATATCCATCAAGGCATCGGACGTGCCCCGAACCCTTGAAGCCTATCGATTGCTGTCGCAAAAAACCGACCTGCCCCTTCATGTGGGGGTTACCGAAGCAGGGTCGCTTTATTCGGGCATCGTCAAGTCGGCCCTGGGTATCGGCACCCTGCTGGCCGAGGGTATCGGGGACACCTTGCGGGTGTCCCTCACCCGTGAACCGGTGGAGGAGATCCGGGTGGGCTACGAAATCCTTCGGGCGCTGGACATCCGCCACCGCGGGCCCGAAATCATCTCCTGCCCCACCTGCGGGCGATGCGACATTCCCCTTTTCGACATCGTGGACAAGGTCGAAAAAGCGCTGATGACACACACCACACCGGTAAAACTGGCAATCATGGGCTGCGTGGTCAACGGGCCCGGAGAGGCCCGCGAAGCAGACATCGGCGTGGCCGGCGGCTGCGGTGTGGGCATCCTGTTTAAAAAAGGGCGGATAGTCAAAAAATTTCCCGAAGAACGGCTGGTGGAGGTGATATTAGAGGCAGTAAACGAATTTGAGCGGCAGGCCGCAACCGAGCGGACAACACTTTCCAAAACCGATAAAAACAGTTAGGAACGACACATGGGGAAACCGCACAAAAACGCCATCTCACCTACGCGAAATGAAGACTATCCAGAATGGTATCAGGAGGTTATAAAAGCATCAGATATGGCTGAACGCGCGCCGGTGCGGGGCTGTATGGTCATCAAACCCTGGGGATACGCCCTGTGGGAAAACATCGTGGCCCGGATGGACCGCATGTTTAAGGCCACCGGGGTCAAAAACGCCTATTTTCCGCTCTTCATTCCGATCAGTTTTCTGGAAAAAGAGGCTGAGCATGTGGAAGGGTTTGCCAAGGAATGCGCCGTGGTCACCCATCACCGGCTGGAGAAGGGGCCCGGCGGCGGACTGGTCCCCGGCGGTCCCCTCACCGAACCCCTGGTGGTCCGTCCGACTTCCGAAACCATCATCGGCGACTCCTTCTCCAAATGGGTGAGCAGCTACCGCGACCTGCCCCTGCTGATCAATCAGTGGGCCAACGTGGTACGCTGGGAAATGCGTACAAGGATCTTCCTGCGTACCAGCGAATTCCTGTGGCAGGAGGGGCACACCGCCCACGCCACGGACACGGAGGCTATCGAGAGGACCAAGATGATGCTGAAGGTTTATACCCGCATGGTCCAGGACGATCTGGCCATGCCGGTCATCGAAGGCCGCAAGACTGCGGCGGAACGCTTCCCCGGAGCCGTGGACACCTTGTGCATCGAAGCCATGATGCAGGACCGCAAAGCCCTGCAGGCGGGAACCTCGCACTTTCTGGGACAGAACTTCGCCAGGGCCTCCAATATCCGCTTTCAGACCGAGAACGAAACCGAGGATTTCGCCTGGACCACTTCCTGGGGGACCTCCACGCGCATGATCGGCGGTCTGATCATGACCCATGGTGACGATGACGGCGTCATCATGCCGCCGCGGGTAGCACCAGCGCACGTGGTTCTGCTGCCCATTTTCAGAAGTCCGGACGACCGGCAGAAAGTAATGGATTATGTCAACGGCCTGGCTGGGACCTTGAGAGAGACGGTCTACGCCGGGCGGGATCTGGTGGTGGAGATAGACGACCGGGATATAGGCGGCGCGCGGGGATGGGACTGGATTAAAAAAGGCATTCCCGTAAGGGTGGAAATCGGACCGCGGGATATGGCCGAAGATTCCGTTTTCTTCGGCCGGCGAGACCGATCGCACCGCGATAAAACCGCCCTGAAGCGGGAGGCCTTCGTGGCCCAGTTGCCCGACATCCTCGACGACATCCAGCGCAACTTGTTCCAGCGGGCCTGCCGGTTCCGGGATGAACACACCCTTACGGTAGACGACCGCAACGATTTCTATGCCTGGTTCACGCCCAAAAATTCGGAAAAGCCCGAGATCCACGGCGGCTTTGCCATGTCACACTGGTGTGGGGAAGCGGCCTGCGAGACCCGCATCAAAACGGATCTCAATGTCACCATCCGCTGTATCCCTTTAGATGCGCCCAAGGAGACGGGAGCCTGTATCTGCTGTGGCAGACCGAGCCCCATGCGTGTGGTCTTCGCCAAGGCATATTAATGATTCGAATCACCGACATTCTCGACAAGGTCCTCGAAAACCACCCTGATGCGGAGGTGGACATCGTCGACCGGGCCTATATCTTCTCGGCCCGGGTCCATGACGGCCAGATGCGCCTGTCCGGTGAGCCTTATCTCTCGCATCCGCTGGAAGTAGCCGGCATTTTGGCGGACATGAAGCTGGACTCGGTAAGCATTGCCGCAGGCCTGCTTCACGATGTCATTGAGGATACCCACGCCACGGAAGCCGAAATTACTGAAATGTTCGGCCCTGAGGTGCTGCACATCGTCTCCGGCGTAACCAAACTCAGCAAACTGCCCTTCAACAGCGCCCAGGCCAGGGAGGCGGAGAGTATCCGCAAGATGCTGCTGGCCATGGCTGACGACATCCGGGTCATCCTGATCAAACTGGCCGACCGGCTCCACAACATGCGGACCCTCGAGTTTCACCGCAGCGAAGCCAAAAAGAAAAAAATCGCCAGGGAAACCATGGATATCTATGCGCCCATCGCCGCCCGGCTGGGCATCTACTGGATTAAGAACGAACTGGAAAACCGGTCCTTTCAGTTTATGAATCCCGAAGCATACGAAGATATCCGCCGCCGGGTGGATAAGGACAAGGCGGACCGGGAAAATTATGTGCAAACCGTTAAACGCTACATTCAGAAAAAGCTGGACGAGAGCCACTTGGAAGCCGAGGTCAGCGGCCGCTACAAGCACTTTTTCAGCATCCACCAGAAGATGCTGAGCCAGAACCTGCCCTTCGAAGAGATCTACGACATCATCGCCTTCAGGATCATCCTGAACACCATTCCCCAATGCTACGAGGCGCTGGGGCTCATGCACAGCCTGTGGCGGCCCATTGCCAAAAAGTTCAAGGACTACATCGGCATGCCCAAGCCGAACATGTATCAGAGCCTACACACCACCGTCATCGGCCCCTTTGGTGAGCGCATCGAAATCCAGATCCGCACCCACGAGATGGACAGGGTGGCCAAATCGGGTATAGCCGCCCATTGGAGCTACAAGGAAGGCAGGGTCATCGACGAGAATGCCTCCAAAACCTTTGCCTGGGTGCAGAACCTGGTCGAAAACCAGGAGGCCTTCAGAGACCCGAATGAATTCCTGGAGAATGTTCGCATCGATCTTTTCCCCGACGAGGTCTATGTCTTTACCCCCCAGGGGCAGATCAAGTCCCTGCCCAAAGGAGCAACACCGGTGGATTTTGCCTACCTGATCCACACGGAGGTGGGTGCGCAGTGCGTCGGGGCCAAGGTTAACGGTCGCATGGTGCCGCTGAAATACGAGCTTCAGACCGGAGAAATCGTTGAAGTCCTCACCAGCAAAGGGCACCACCCGTCCAAGGACTGGCTCAATTTTGTCAAGACGGTCAAGGCGCGCTCACGCATCCGGCAGTGGATCAAGACCCAGGAAAAGGAACGCAGCCTCTCACTGGGCAGGGAAATGTGCGAGAAAGCGTTCCGCAAGTACCGGCTGAACTTCAACGCCCTGATCAAAACCGAAGAGATGGAAGCCGTCGTGGAGAGCTTCGGGTTCAAGCAGACCGAAGACCTGATTGCCAGTGTGGGCTACGGCAAGATCACGCCGCTGCAGATCATCCGCAAGATCACACCCAAGGAGCAGGTTGAAGACACCGAGTCCCTGTTCAACAAGATCGTCTCCAAAGAGAGAAAAAAAAGGGAGAAAGGCGGCGTGGTGGTCAAGGGGGTGGACGACATATTGGTCCGCTTCGGCAAATGCTGCCAACCGGTGCCCGGCGACCCCATTACCGGCTACATCACCAGGGGATACGGCGTAACCGTTCACCGCACCAGCTGCGTCAATGCCATGAAGGTGAATCCGGAGCGTCAGATCGAGGTGGAGTGGAACCAGGAAATTAAGGATTCCTACCCGGTCAAGATACTGGTGCGGTCCCTCGACCGGGTAGGCCTGTTAGCGGATGTGGCGGCCAATATCAGCAAAAGCGGCGCCAACATATTGAGTGCCAACACGGAGACCAAGGATAACCAGACCGTGGACAGTTATTTTTCGTTGTCGGTCCAGGGTACGGAACATCTGACCCGTGTGGTCGAGTCGTTAAAGCAGGTCAAGCTGGTACTGGAAGTCAAACGATTGGGTTAGGGCAGCGGACCGCCAAAACCGTTCAAACAGAAACCGGATCGGATGTCGACCCTCAGGACGCCTTAACCACATGGCCCGACTTGATACACTGGGTGCAGACCACCAGCTTTCTCACCTGGCCGTTGTGAAGCGCCCGAACACTCTGCAGGTTGGGGTTGAACCGGCGTTTGGTGACGTTATGGGCGTGGCTGATGTTGCTCCCCACCATGGGTTTCTTCCCGCATATTGCACACATTTTTGACATGACCGCTACTCTCCGTTGCTTGGCTTTGATCAATTTTCGGGCCACATGGGCCATTCGCTGTCGACTTTTTTTTCAAACTTGGGCTTGTTACATTAAATTTTTACGCATGTAAAGTCTTTTCGTAGCCGCCCCATTGGCAGAGGCAGGCCTCGATCGGGAATCAAGGAGCCGCCACCACTTTGGGAGGCTGCAGCCGGGACTGAATCCAGGCGTCGCAGTTGGCCAGGTAGGTGAGTGCCTCGTGGTGGTAACCCACATCCGGATACCTTTCCACCACAGCTGTAAAGCGTGCCTTGGCAGCTTTGTAGCTTTTATTCTTGTAGTAGAACTGCCCTATATAAAAATCATGGCCTGAAAGGCTCCGGTAGCAGGCCACCATATCACTTCTGGCCATGCCGGCATAGACATCTTCAGGATACTGCTGGACCAAGCGGCGGTAGGTTTCCAGTGCCTTGACAGCATTGGATTGATCCCTGTCTATGGTATCGATCTGGTTGAAGTAGGAACGGCCGATTCGATAGATCACGTAAGGGACGGCTTCGTTGCGGGGGTGGAGCTGCTCGAACTCTTCGTAGGCAAAGATGGCGTCGGCATAGGATTCCAGATTGAAATAGGCGTCCGCAATCTTCAGCTCGGCCAGAATCGCATATCGGGAAAACGGATACCAATCACGCAATTTCTCAAAGGATTCAATGGAACTTTTATATTTCCCGGCCTGAAAATCATCGACCCCGTCTTGAACAAGCTCCTGGGCGGTTTTTTCCTCTTTGGGTTCGAACCAGGCACATCCGGAAAAGAGCAACGACACACCCAAACACGCAAGCAGTAACCGTTTCATGATCAGCGACACCCCACAGCAAAAGAGATACCGATGGTTCTCGTTGGCATGACCGCAACCGGCGGTGTCCATTTTGGAACACCGCCGGCGAATCCTCGAAACAACAGGGCATGCGGCCAAATCAGGACAAAACGTTTTTCAGGGCCTCTTCGAGCTTGGATTTGGCCACCATGCCGGTAATCTGGTCGGCCACTTCACCGTTTTTGAAGAAGATCAGGGTGGGAATTGCCTTGATACCGAATTTTCCCGGTGTAACCGGATTATCGTCCACATTGCACTTGGTAAATTTGACTTTATGACCATAGGTTTTGGCCAACTCATCAAGAATGGGTCCGATGGCCTTACAGGGGCCACACCAGGGTGCCCAGAAATCAACCACGGCGGGCTTGTCGCTCTTGGTGATCTCAGCATCAAAACTGCTGTCTTCTATTTCCATAATACCGTCTGCCATGATGGAGTGTCCTTTCGATAGGTGTTGGGGCCTGCAAATTTTCAACAACATAATAATACGGTCCTTAATTGTCAACCATTGCTGCAGGCCTCGCAATCAAGGACCCGCGCACCCGCAGGCGCCGATCCATTTTTCGGTAAGGCCGGCATTTTCACGCCGAGGGGTTGGCTGCAGCCCGTGTACTTCAGGATGCCTTGGCAGCCACATCGGTCCACTTGCAGGCTTGCAGATAGAGGGAGGGAAGGGTTTTCCCATTGAGTTTGAGCGCTTCGGCGAGGCGGGACACCCGGTCCCATTTCCCGCTCTCATATGACCGCACCAGTTCGATATATCCGGCCAGTCGTCCCTTGCTTTCAATCAGGGCCCGTTTGATCTGGCTGGAAAGCGGGAGTTCATCCAATATCTTGTCCATGGGCTGGTCAATGACGGCATCGATGAGGGAGAACATACCCAGGGTAAACATCTCCGACGGGGTGGTCTGCTCATGGGCGTCGGTGCCCATGAGCTCACAGAATTTACCCCGGATGCAGGCCGACAGGATCAATTCGCTGGGTTTTCCTTCCGCCAACCTGGACATGGCGATGAGGGAAACAAAGCGGCGGGTTTCCTTTTCTCCCAGAAAAACAAGTGCCTGCTTCACGGAGGAGACTTTGCTGACACGTCCAAAAAATGCGGAGTTGAGATACTTGAACAATTTGTATGAGATGCCGATGTCCCGGGAAATCAAATCCTCCAGTTCGTCGCAGCTGAAGGAATTGCTGTTGATCTGGGCCATGATCATCATCAGATTCAACTGGAATCCCTGGATTTCACGCCCCTGGATGATCTCCGGCCTGCAGAAGAAGTAGCCCTGGAACAAATCAAACCCCATTTCCTGAGCCGATTCAAATTCCTCGTGGGTTTCCACCTTCTCGGCCAGCAGGCACACATCGGTTCTGGAAAGTTGCTTCAGGTAGCCATCGATTGCCGCTTTGGGCGTATGACGGAAATCAAACTTGATGATGTGCACCAAGGCGATGAGCGGCTCCAGATGCGGCAAACAGACGAAATCATCCAGGGCAAGGGTGTAGCCACAGGCAGCCATTTGCGCACAGGCATCCATCAGCACGGGACTGGGATTGACGTCTTCAAGGATTTCGATCACCGTGGTTGCCTTGGGCAGCAGAAGCGGAACTTTTTTTTCCAAAAGATTCTGGGTGAAATTGATAAAAGACTTTCTTCCAGCGGACAGGGTGTCCATGCCAATCGTGAAGAAGGTGTTGGCCAAGAGGGTTGTGGTGGCTACATCTCCGTCAATATCGGGCACATGGTTGGCCGTGCCGTCGCGAAACAACAGTTCGTAGGCGTATATGTTCTTATGCTTGTCGAATATGGGCTGCCGGGCAACGTAAACATCTTCCATAGGGGGTTTTACCAGATTGTCGCTTGAGGTTAGGAGCTGCTTTCGGCTGGTTCATGGGAAGTGCCGACGGTGTCCCGTACAGTTTATTATCGAACCCGGGGGCCATAACTTTAACCGTGATAAAGCCATCGGTAGAATTGACACGGGTCGGACAACTCTGCTACCTCTTTTATTCAGACATGCATCCGGCCGGTCACAAACAACCGCAAGGTGAAAAGGGGTAGGCAATGGGTGAAAAAATTCGCATCGGCGCACTGATTTCAGGAGGCGGGACCAATCTTCAGGCGATCATTGATGCCTGCGAAGACGGACGCATCGATGGCGCAATGGCTTTCGTGGGATCGGACCAATCCGGGGTGAAGGGCCTGGAGCGGGCCGAAAGGCACGGCATCGCCGCTTTCGTCGTGGAATACGGGCCGTTCACCCACGCCTATCGGCAGAATCCGGAACAGTTCGCGCTGCCTGACGATTTCGACTTTTCAGAGGTAATGGCCAAACAGCACCTCTTTCCCGCCGCTGCCGCCAAGCAGCGGGTCCGGGCTTTTTTATGCACCCGGGCTGCCGCCGAAAACCGCCTGCTGGCTGAAATAAACGCCCACGGCCCGGTGGACCTGCTGGTGCTGGCCGGCTTCATGCGCAACCTCACACCCTACTTTATCGACCGCTTCAACACCGATCCGCACAATCCACGCATCATGAACATCCATCCGGCCCTACTGCCATCATTTCCCGGTGTCGACGGTTACGGGGACACGTTCCGCTACGGGTGCAAAGTGGGGGGGTGCACCGTCCATTTTATTGATTACGGGGAAGATTCGGGTCCCATCATCGGCCAGCGGGCCTTTCCGATCCTGGAAACGGACACCCTGGACGACGTGAAGCGCAAAGGACTGGAGCAGGAGTGGCTGCTCTATCCGCAATGCATCCAGAATTTTGCCCGCGGGCGCCTTAAAACCTTAAAAATGACGCACCACCTGGACGACGGCCATGTTTACCAGCGCACCGTGGTAAGGATCGCGCAGCCCGCATAGGGGGATTGAGGAATTGTGAATTGCGGGGTTGGGGATTCAAGGATGGGAATCGATATTCGCAGCGATCGACAGCAGACCTTCGATCCCTCAATTCCTTAATCCATACTTCCCGAATGCTTCACAAATATTTCATCATCATGGGAATGGCCACAAAGGTCCCGACGGTGCTGCCCAGGTTGGTAAAGACGACAACCAGGAGAATTCGCGTGACCTTGTTGCGCCAGAAGCCTTTGACCGAGAGAATATCGGTGGGAAGGCTCTCAAAATCCCTGACCTTGGGCTTGCGTGAAAAGGCCTCCACCAGGCCGGACACCCACCCGGCGGCAATCATGGGGTTAAGGGAGGTCAACGGCGCCGCCAGTATGGACGAGAGAATCGTCAGCGGGTGGCCCAGGGCGATCAAGGCACCCAATCCGGCCAGAATGCCGTTGGCCAGCACCCACCAGAAGACCATATCGGTACCGGCACCGGCACCGCCACGGAAAAAACCATAGATGATGAGTGTGCATATACAAATGGGAATGAACCACTTAAAAAATCCGATCAGCGGGTTTTTGGAAGGCAGCGTCTCCAGGGATCCGATGTCGATGGGCTGCTCCCAGTATCGCTTGATACCAGGCACGTGGCCGGCGCCCACCACGGCAACAATCGTCTGACCGGGTGCCGAACGGATCTTTTCCGCCAGGTAGCGATCCCGTTCGTCGATGAGGCTGGTGCGCACCTGGGGCAGGGATTTGCCCACCTCCTCCAGGATCAACACCAGCATGTCCTGCTGCTTCATTTTCTCCACATCCGCTTCGCTGATCTCGTCCACCTCCCCCAGGGACATCATCAATTGGAAGATCAGCTTGAGCTTGCCCCACGGGCCCATGCTCCCCCAGGTCCGCGACAAGGTGGTACGGATATCCCGGTCCGCCAGAAAAACTTCGGCGCCGACATCTTCGGCCGAGGCCATGGCCTGAATCATCTCCTGGCCGGGAGCCACTTCCAACCGGTCGGCAATCCGTTTCTGAAAGGAGGCCAGCATCAGGTTGGAAAGCAGGAGCAATGCCTTTTTCTCTTTGATCACCCTGATGATGTCCATCTCCTGCCAGCGGTCCTTCTGGCGGATGGACTGAGCCCGGCTCTCACAAAGTTCCACGCAGACCGTATCGGGTTTGACATCATCGATGACGGCTTTGACCAGATCCACACTCGCTTTGGAAACATGGGCGGTGCCCACAAGGATGATCCGCTTGCCGTCATGATCCAGATGGTGCAGCATCTGGCTGTTGAGTTTATCGTCCATCGATTATATGTTACTCTCCTTGATGCCGGGGTTGTGTCCCGGCGATTTAAAGCTGAGCCAATATATACGCTCCGGCGGTGATGTCAAATACTGATTCCCGGCAGGCGGTTGCCCCGTAAGCCAACCGCCGACGTCTGTGATGCCGGTGCAAACAACCCAGGGTTGGATAATCTTATGCAGGAAAGCAGCGCTTCGAGAAACCCGTTCACCATCGAGACCGAACCCTTTTACCTGGCAACCGGAGATGAGGTTCGCTTGTTCGAGGCAGCGGCAGCGGCCCGTCTGCCGGTCATGCTCAAAGGGCCTACCGGATGCGGAAAGACCCGTTTCGTGGAGCACATGGCCTACCGGCTCAAACGCCCCCTGGTCACCGTGGCCTGCCACGAAGACCTCTTCGCATCGGACCTGATCGGCCGCTACCTGCTCAAGGACGATGAAACCGTCTGGGTGGACGGCCCCCTGACCCGGGCCGTGCGCATGGGCGCCATCTGTTATCTGGATGAAGTGGTCGAAGCCCGCAAGGATACCACGGTCGTTATTCATCCGCTGACCGACAACCGGCGCACCCTGTCCATCGATAAAAAGAGCGAGGTGCTCCAGGCCCATCCTGATTTCCTCATGGTGATCTCCTACAATCCGGGTTACCAGTCGGTACTTAAAGACCTGAAGCAGAGCACCCGTCAGCGCTTCGTAGCCCTCACCTTCGACTATCCGCAACCCCAGGACGAATCCCGAATCGTGGCTGCCGAAGGCGATGTGGACGACCATACGGCCACACGGCTGGTGACCCTGGCCGGCAAGATCCGCAATATCAGGGAGCACGGCCTCACGGAAGGGGCCTCAACCCGGCTGCTGATTTATGCCGCCGGCCTGATACGAACGGGCATCACCTTTAAAAGCGCCTGCATGGCAGCCCTGTGCCAACCGCTCACCGATGATGAACGCCTGCAGGAAACCCTCAACGACCTCATTGACGATCTGATGTGATATGGATCCGGCCCGGTCGTCCCCTCCAGAGCATAAAACCCCGGACCAGATGATCCGGCGCCTGATGGATCATCTATCCGTTGCCGATCCACAGGCAGCGCAGCGGATGGGCAGCCATCTGAAGGGCATGGATTTGTCAGCAATCGTCCATCGCCTGGGACAGGTTGTGGATGACGTCATCGAAGCCCTGACCGTGGAAACCTCCTATGGACGCAGCCTGGCCGATGGCATGGGCCGGATGCTGGCCGCCGGTTCCCCGGCCGATCTGGAGAGATACTGCAGGCTGGTAAAAGCGGCCGCTGTCAGGGGTCCAACCCTGGCCGGTCTCTTTGCACGGCACCTGGTGCCGGTATTGGTCTGCGGGGACGCCCGCCTCGCACAGGGGTTCGAGCAAACCACCCGAATCATGCTGCAAAAGGGCACGTATACACTCAACGCCCCCATGGAAACGCTCTCCGCCATGATTGAAGCGCGTGACCTGGCTTGCGCCGACGCATTTCTCGACCTGTTGGCCGCAACCTACTCCCGGGACACATCCTACAACCGAACGGTTTATCTGACCCACACCCTGCCGCGGGCGGTGGACGGATTTGCCCGTTCCCGCCGGTTGTTCCAGATCCGGGGACTGGCACGGATCATCCGCACGGATGAACGCTTGGCCGACAGCTACCTGCAGGGATTGGCCGCGGGTCTGAACCTGCTCCGGGAAACGGCCCTGAACGAATTTCTGGATCAGGCGATCCGGCGTTATCGCAAGGCAACACACCTGGGGACTCGGTTTCTGGCTCTTGAATCCCGCGAGGGGGTGGACGTGTGCCGTGCGCTCCAGGTGGCGGTGCCCCTGTCGACCGTCCGGTCCGGCTTGGAGCGTTATCTGCTTGCCCGCACCGGCCTGGCCGTGGCAGTCCGCCCCCTTGCTTCGCTGCCGGAAAAACACACCCACGGGAACCTGGATTCATCGCTGGTGCGATGCGATGGACGGTCCCTTTACGTGCCTGACGAGATGGACCTCATGGAACGGTCAAGGGACAATGCCGCCCTTTACAAACTGTTGGTCAGATTGGAAGCCGGCGCCATTGAATTCGGCACCTATGACCTGGATGTGGAAAAAGCGATGGATGGCGCATCGGCTGAAAAACCGCTGGACAGCACGGAAATCCCAGCTGCCGAATCCGACCTGGGGCGCTTCCTGCGCGGATTCGAACACCCGGTCCTGGCCCTGGATCTGTTCATTGTGTTTGAACACGGCCGCATCGCCCGCAAGGTGAGCCAAAACTATCCCGGGCTGCATGGCAGACTCACCGAGGCCCTGCGCGATGAACATCTGTCGGCCAGGACCGGCCACAAGCTCGGCGGCACCTTGTTCCCCCTTTACCGATTCCTGGTGATGGGCCAAAATCGGTTGGCGGATCCTGCTTTCGAATCGATGGGTCAGACGATGGCGGATTGCCTGAATCAGGCCGTCGCGTCGCCCATCGACACGGTTGAAACCAGTGCACGCCTGACCATGCAATTCTATCCGAAGCTGGCCGCGCATACCGCCGTAAACGGGAAGTCTGCCTATGGACCTTTGGAACTGCCCTTCGGCCGGCGGCTGGAGCCTGCTTTTTTTGGCCCCTTTCATACCGCCTATCATCGACTGGCGGTAGATATCCACAACCATTTGAGACAAAAAAAAATTCGGGTCTACCGGTCGGACATTCAACGGGTTCTCGTCCGGCAAAGCGGTCAGGTGTCCGCAGCGGATATCCAGTCCCTGATCGTGAACCCGTCAACGACGGCAGCCCCCGTTGACCTTTCCGGGCAGGACCTGGCGTCTCTGATATGCAGCCACGGTCTCGGTTCCCCGGCGGACGGCACAGACGGCGCCGATGCCTTTCGCTACCATGAGTGGGACTGGTGCCTGGGCGACTATCTTCCGGATCGGGTCAGGGTGCGGGCGCGTGAACTTGAGGGACTGGATACCGGATTTTACCGGCAAACCCTCGACGACTTCGGCGACCTGGTCAGGCGCGTCCGATACGCCTTCGAACTGCTGCGCCCCGAAGAGATGACCATCCTGCGCCAGTGGCGGGAAGGGGACGCCTTCGACTACCGGGCCCTGCTGGACTATGCCCTGGACAGGAAGGCCGGTTTGATGCCCTCGGACCGCCTGTTCATCAAACGGATCAAAAGGGTGCGGGATGTGGCCGCCCTGTTATTGGTTGACCTTTCCCGGTCCACGGCCAACGCAGTCGACGAGCGGGGTACACGGGTGCTGGATGTGGAAAAGCGGGCCATCGTGTTGCTTTGCGAAGCCCTGAATGTGGTGGGGGATCGTTTCGCCATCGCCGGTTTTTCCGGCACCGGCCCGTTGGGAGTGGATTATTACCGGATCAAAGACCTGGAGGCATCCTTCGACGATGCCGTAAAGGGGAGGATCGGCGCCATGGCCCCCCAGCGCAGCACGCGCATGGGGGCGGCCATCCGCCACGCCACCGCCCTGCTTGCACCCGTAGCGGCAAAGGTGCGCCTGATGATCATTCTGGGAGACGGCTTCCCCAACGACCTGGCCTACAAAGGATCCTACGCCGTGGAGGACACCCGCCGGGCCGTCATGGAAGCCCGCACGGCCAACATCCACGTCAAAGCCATCACCGTCAATGCCGGCGACAACGGGCAGTTGAACCGGCTTTACGGCGCTTTCCACCACACCATTATCGATGATGTCCGCGACCTGCCCGACAGATTGGTCAGGGTTTACAGCGCACTGACCCGGCATTAAAATAGGGGACCCGGTTTTTAAAGCCTGAGATAGGAGCGCCTTTGAAAATCTTCGACGACGTCTTGAACTGGGACGGGTATGGCGGCAAGTTCAACCTGGCTGCCGGCCGCTGCCGGCTGCGTCTGTTTGACCTCTCTAAAGATGATAAAACGAGGGTGCCGCTGCTCAAACCCATCATCGCCGTGGTTTGCGACCTGCCCGGCGATCGGCTGCCCGCCATGAAGAAGGTCTCCGTGCGGGCCTGTATCAGTCATGTGGCCACCACCATCGTCCACCGCTTCAAGATCGACCCCAGCCGCATGGTACTGGTCGAGTACTATCCGCGTGAGACCTACGGCCGGGAGTCCGAAAAAGTCATCCCGGAAAAGTTCGATGTGGTCGATCTGAAATGGCACGGTGACAAGGCCCTGTTTCCGGGATGGCGCCCTCTGAAACCACCCCTGCTGGACATCGTCCGCAACCTGGTTACCGGCAGTCCATAAACTGCCGTGCACGATCTCATCCCAAGGGTCATATACCGGCATGGACCATTTCTTCGTGGGTTCAATCGGACGACATGGGGCGCCGTGCCCCCGTCATTTATCAGGCCGTGGCTCCTTTTCCAGGATGGCCTTGGCCGGAATCAGACCCGTAGCGGCCGCCGAGACGATGTTGCCGGCCACGCCGGGACCGTCGCCGGCCACATACATGCCTCTGACCAGGGTTTCCAGCTGCGGGGAGGTCTCCACCTGGGTGGCGAAAAACTTGATCTCCGGTGCATAGAGCAGGGTTTCGTCGTTGGACACCCCCGGCACGACGCCGTTCAATTGTTCCAGCCCGTCAATGATGTTGGTCAAAATGCGCTCGGGCAGGGCCATGGCGATGTCACCGCACACCACATTGGTGAGGGTCGGCTCGATGTAACCCTTGCTGATGCGGTTCCAGGTGCTGCGGCGGCCGCGCTTGAGGTCGCCGAAACGCTGCAGGATCGGTTTACCGCCGCCGATGAGGGTGGCCAGGCGCCCGATGGCCTCGCCATAGGCCTGGTTGTCCGTCACCGGCTCGGTCAGTACCACCTTGGATAGAAAGGCGAAGTTGGTGTTGGCGGATTTGCGATCGTGGTAGGCATGGCCGTTAACGCAGACGAAGTCGCTGTAGCTTTCCAGGGAGACAAAGCCGCCCTGATTGGTACAGAAGGTGCGGGTCTGGTCATCGTATTTACCGGTCTGGACGAAGAAAGTGGGGTCATAGATCACGTCGCACAGGTCCTGCATGATGTCGTTGTGCACCTCCACCCGCACCCCCACCTCGATGCCCCGCTGGGTGAGGCCGATGCCCAGTTTTTGCGCCACACGGGCCATCCAGTCCGCCCCGCTCCGTCCCGGAGCCAGAATCACGTTGTCGCAGCGGTGCTCCCCTCGGCTGGTTTGAACCCCGACCACCCGGCCCTTTTCGACCCTGACCGCGTTCACCTCCTCGGAGGTATGGATGGTCACGCCCCTGGACTTGATATGGTCGGTCATCGCGGCGATGTAGCCGGGCAGTCGGTCGCTGCCCAAATGCTTCTGCTTGATCAGCAACAGGTCGATGCCAAACCGCTTGGCCAGTTTTCTGATCGTCCTGGCCTGGTCCATGTCTGTGGGGTAGACCGGGCCATCCATGCCGAAGTGGTTGAAGATGGCCTCGGTTTCGTCAATCAGGGCCTGGGCATTGGAGACGGGCATGAACTGGGTCAGGTCGGTCTTGCCCAGCTTGTGAATGAAATTGAGTTTACCGTCGGAAAACAGGCCGGCCCCGCCGATTCCGCACAAGATGTTGCAGGGCCGGCACTGGGTGCAGTACTGCCGGTCGGTCACCGGGCAGACACGCTTGAGGGGCCCCTTGCCCCGCTCCAGAAGCAGCACTTTCAGGTCTGCATGTTCACTGAGGTAATAGGCGGAAAAAAGGCCGGCAGGCCCCCCGCCGACAATAACCACATCGAAGAAACCAGCGCTTGCAGGTGCGACTGACAATGGAAGACGCTCCTTGTTGAACCGCGAGGCAGAGGCGTCTGCCGCTGCGCGCGGTGGGTTGGTCCACAGGGTGAAACGGGCGCGATACCCACCAAAGGGGATCGGATCCCGTAGGTTGCACCCGGCATCCGCCGGTTTCACCGATCAGCGGCTTACGGGCTTATCTATAGTTCACCGACCGCCGCCGATCAAGGGGTGGTTGACTTTTCAAGGCCGATCGCGCAACATACCTGCAAAGGATACGGTTTCCAACAGATGATCAAAAAACGACCCCAGCCAGGCAGTCGACCCCAAGGCCCCAGGATTATCAGAAAAGGGAATCCACCCCCGTGCATCCTGAACGGATGCCAGTGCCGCGGATGCTTCGGGTGGCAGAACATGCTGCACGCGGCAGAGACAACACCTGCGTGGCGCAGATACCCGCTGTGCTGCCAGATGACCGGCCTGACCCTGAAATATTAAACGGGTCCCGGGTTGGCAGCAGAATTCCGATGACTGACCCCTGATTTGAACCCTGAACACGCACGCCGTTGAAATCGATTTTCATCCCTGCCGAGCAGCCGAGGTGGCGTGGCCGTACCGCCGGATCAACCGGTCGATGCCGGTGCGGAAACGCCCGCACTCCGGCAGCAGACTCAGCACCACGAACCCTTCCCGGGAAAAATCGTAAAAAATGCCCGGGTGGATCAGTATATTGTCACGTTCGAGCAGTTCCAGGGCACGCGTCTCATCGGCAATGGCGTCATCGATCGTCAGCACCCCATACCACCCCCCCTCACGAATCAGCAGTCCCATGTTGCCCGCCCGTTGCACCCGAGCCGCCAGAAAGCGCGAATTTTCATCGATGCGGGCGACAATCCGGCGCTGAATGTCACTCCGCCGGGCCAGCATCTGCGGCAGACCGACCTGCACCGGCGTCGCCACACACAAGTAGAAATCCATCAGGGTTTCCAGGTGGGACCGGGCGCAAATCACCCCCTCCCGGCTGCCACCGATCACGATCCACCCCAGCTTCATCTGGGGCAGCCCGAGGCTCTTGGAAAGCCCGTTGAGGACGAAGGTCGGCACCGTGGTACGGTTCAAGGCGGTTCTGGCATGCTGCAGCGCCGCGCTTCCCGCAAAATCGGCAAAGACTTCGTCAACGATCAGGGCCATATCGTGCCGCCGGCACAGGGCATCGATGGCCGCCAGTTCCTCCGCCTTGACATAGTTGCCGGTCGGATTGTTGGGGTTGACCACCACCACAGCTCTTG
Organism: Desulfosarcina sp.; assembly: GCF_046496365.1. GTDB lineage: Bacteria > Desulfobacterota > Desulfobacteria > Desulfobacterales > Desulfosarcinaceae > Desulfosarcina. Next base: position 18,286 of record NZ_JAWOHB010000175.1, on the reverse strand, counting down.
TCCGGACGGTTATCAGGGCCTCCAGCAGATTCAGGTCGACCTGCCAGCCCCTTCCGGCTTGGTGGCGCAGCGGATAGGAATGGCAGGTGAGGCCCTCAAATCCGGCCAGATGCGAAAGCAGCGGATAACCTGGCCGGGGAATCAGGATCTCGTCGCCCGGGTCGGCCAGCAGCTTGAACAACAAACCGTATGCCTCACTGGTGCCGGCGGTCAGCAGGATGTCATCCGGGTCGATGGTTTCCCCAAGCTCTCGGTAGTATCGGGAAACCGCCTCCCGTGCCGCCTGTAACCCCCGCGGGGCAGGTTCATAGACCACGGCTTCGGCCCGTGTCAGAAAGGAGAGGATGGTTGTATCGGCGAATACCAGGCCGGTCCGCGTCGGGTTTGCATCGGTGAGATCGATGACGTCATGGTTCCCGGCCACCTTGGCCTGCATGGCTGCACTCAGCGGGTGGATGCCGGCATCCCATTTGAATCGGGTTGAAAACATAATTCCAGAAATGCGGCAAGGCGGCAGCACACGCCTTGCGCTCGGTTCTACACGGACGCGTCAATAATTGTTCTGATCTTTTCGGACAACGACTGCAGGTTAAACGGCTTCTGAATGAAACCGTCGCACCCCCGGTTTAAAATTGCGGAAGCCTGGCCATTGATGCTGTATCCGCTTGAAAGCAGCACGTTGATGCCGGGGTCGATGGCCTTCAATTGATCGAACGTCTGACCGCCCCCCAGATCCGGCATGATCATGTCAAGAATAACCAGACGGATCTGGTCCCGATGCTTGCGGTAGAGCGCAAGGCCCGCTTTGCCGCTTCTGGCCGTCAGAACCTTGTGACCCAGCGCGGTCAGCATGGCCTTGCCCACGTCAAGAATCATAACATCGTCATCAATCAGCAGGATTGTTTCACTTCCTTCGCGCGCAGGTGCCTGCGGCTCATCTGCATCGGCCGGCTGTGCGTCGGACGCTCTCAAATGGATGCTGAAGGTCGTACCGTGTCCCACCGTGCTGTGCACATCGATAAAACCACCGTGATTACGGACTATGCCATAGGCGGAGGCCAGGCCCAGCCCGGTCCCCCGATTCATGGTCTTGGTAGTGAAAAAGGGGTCGAAAATTCGCTGCATGGTGGCCGCATCCATGCCCGTCCCGGTATCGGTGATGACGATTTTAACATATCGTCCAGGCTCGGCACCATGGGACGATACCTGTTTTTCTTCCAGGATGGCGTTGACCGTTTCCAGACAAAGGTTACCGCCGTCGGGCATTGCCTGCCATGCATTGATAAACAGATTCAGCAGCACTTGTTCGATCTGGCCTTGATCCGCATCCACCGTCCAGGCATTTTCCTGGTACTTCTGAACGATTCTTAATTCCTGTCGGGTTCGTCCAAACATATCGATGCTGTTTCGAATCAGCGCATTGATGTCGGTGGGTTTGACCTGGTATTTGCCCATGCGGGCAAACCCGAGCAGCTGCTGGGTGAGTCTGGCGCCACTTTGCACACAGTCCCGGATGGTTGCAAGCCGGTCGCTGTGGACATGGGTCGGTCCCATATCCAGGGCCATGAGCTCCGCATTGCCCTGGATGCCCATGAGCAGGTTGTTGAAGTCATGGGCGATGCCCCCGGCCAATGTTCCGACGGCTTGCATTTTCTGGGACTGGACCAGTTGGTCCTGCAGCCTTTCCTTCTCGCGGCTCATCTGCTCGCGCTCTTGGATTTCCCCCCGCAGTCGCGCATTGGCCTCGAACAGTTCGGCGGTGCGCTGGGCCACGCGTTCCTCCAACTGGTCATGGGACAGTTGGAGGGCCGCCTCGGCATTTTTTCGTTGGGTGATGTCGCGGGCATTGACCACAAGGCCCTGCACCGCCGGATTGTCCAGCAGGTTGTTGCTGGTGGCTTCGAGGGTATGCCATGATCCGTCGTGGTGGCGAAAGCGGATTTCCGATGGCCCCTGCATGTGATCGTCGCAAAGACGACTGTCAAACAGGGCACGGGCATGATCCAGGTCATCGGGATGGACAAAATCAAAGGCGCACCGGCCCATCAACGTGTCCCGTGGATAACCGAGTATTCGCTCGATGGAGGGACTCAGGTAGGTCATGCACCCTTGAACATCCACAATAGCGATGATGTCGGATGTATTTTCGATCAGGGATCTAAAGTGCGCTTCCCGTTGCTGCAGAGCGGTCAACGTCTCCTGGAGATGGTCGGCCATCTGGTTGAATACCCGTGCAACACGGCCGAATTCATCCTGCGAACGGATCGAAACACGGGTGTCGAGGTTGCCATTGCCGATCCGCTCCACACCAACGGTCAACAGCCTCAGGGGGTGCGTAAGTTTGCGGGTCAAGAGCATCAGCACCACGGCCATGACCAGAAAGCCGCTGATCCCCAGCCCGATCAGATAGGGCTGCATGCGGTTGGCCACCCCGTATACCTCACGTTCAGGGTCGCTGGCCAGTATGTACCATTCCCATGGCTCGAAAAAGTCGACCATGGCCAGGTTCCTGCCCGCCGGTGTCAGATGGATCAGGCGTTTTCTTTGGGGTTTGAGCTGTTTGAACCAGACCTCCTGACGCACATCTTGTCCCACCCTGGCGGGGTCCGGATGCATGACGATGGTGCCCTGCCGATCGATGGCGAATATGGTGCCCTGTTTACCTACCTCGATGGCCGACATGGCCACACCGGCGTCCATCTTCGCTTTGGCGATGCTGGCAGGGATATCCTCCAGACCATAGCGACGAAGCATGGCATCATGCCCGACAGCAACCTGAATGGCTTCCGAGAGGCGCGTGGCCAGCCAGGTCTCAGCCAGTTCGGTGAGGGCCGCGCGTGAAAAGTGATAGGCGATGCCGACTGTGGATAAAAGCAGCACAAAAACCAGTGGAATGGTGGTGAGCAAGATTTTGGAATAGGTGCTCATCGGTTTTTCCCTATCTGAAGTTGGCCGTGGAGCCTGGTCTACGGGTTCCGGTTCAGCTTGGTATTCTCGGTAAACTGGGGATACAGGGCCATGGTTGAAACCAACGGGTGTCCATATTCCACACACAAACTGCGGGCATAACACTGTTTGGTGGTCATGATCGGGAATGCGGCCATATCATCCAGGATCAGGATCTGGGCCTGCACCCAGAGCCCGGTCTGCATTTTCGGATTGATCTCCAGCCGGGCCGCCTCGATCAGCTGGTCGGCTTTATCGTAACGGGAAAAATTGGTGTCCGGTTTGGAGCCGCTTACGACAATGGCTTCGGAATGGAAAAAACGGCTTAAATAGGCATCCGCATTGGGGCGCCAGGCGACATAAACCACAATCGGCAGCGGTTCCCGGCGAATCCGCCTGTGCATGGTTGAATGGGTCTCAACGCTGATGCGGCAGTCGATGCCGATCTGCGCCAGCTGCCGGCCCATTTCCTCATAATAGGTTCGGTAAAGCCGCTTTTCCGAGGTCACCAGGTCGAGCGTAAACCCGCCAGGATAGCCGGCGTCAACCATCAATTGCCTAGCTTTGGCAAGATCCTGATCATAAGTCAATTTTAAAAGTTCGGCTTCGGCCTGCGTCAATCCGCCAGGCAGGAATTCAGCCGGCACCGGGGAAAAAACGCTGCCTACGAAGCGTTTGCTCGTGGTGTTCAAAAACCCCTTTCGGTTCAATGCATATGCAATCGCGCGACGAACACGAATATCGTCCAGCGGTTTCATCTTGGTGTTGAGGTAGATGGTCGCCACCTCGCCGACACCATGGGTATCGACCGCTATCTCTGGCTCCTGGGTCATCTTTTCAACCCAGCCTTTCTCTCCTGAGCCCATGATCACATCCAGCCGACCGTCTTTTAAGGCCGACTCACGCATTCCGATTTCAGGCATGAAATGGAACTGAACGCCATCAAGCAGCGGCCGGCCCCGAAAATAACTTCCATGGGCTTTCAGGAACAAATTTCCACCGGATGTGTAGTGGCTGAACATAAAAGGACCGGTTCCCACCGGATGCTGCTTGAAGCGATCATACCCCATGGTTTCGATGGCCCGCCGGCTGACGATAAAACCCCCGGCATAATTGGTCAGCTTGGGCAGGAAAAGAATCGCGGACAGGGGTTTTTCCACAATGATGCGAACCGTGTAGCGATCCACCGGAACAACGGACATGCCCTCATATTCTCCCGCATAGGCGCAAAACTCGCGACTGGCTGACTTTTGAAGGGAAAAAACCACATCGTCGGCGGTCAATTCATGGGCAGCGGTCATCGGTCCGGGATGGAAAAAAACCCCTTTGCGCAGATTGACGGTCCACACCTGCTGACCACCGACCATTTCAAACCCGGGGACGTGTTCAGCCAGATCCGGCTCTATTTTGGGTGCGTTTCCCGGCTGATAGCGCAGCAACCCATTGAAAAGCATGTCTGCGAGGGCCCGGTCCTGGGAGCCAGCGGCAAAATGGGGGTCAAGATTGCCTATTCCGCTTACGTGAACCCCAAAGCGAAGGATATTGGCCGTGTTCTCCGAGCGGCAATCCCGGGAGGCCGGCCTGGCGGAATCGATCAGCGGCCCAAAAAGAACCAACATGCCAAGCAACAGCAACAGTGGGGGCCTAATCTTCACGGCAGTCACTCCACAATCAAAGCTGCGGGTCGATACCCCAACCGGTCAGGGGTCAGTGATCACGCCTGGCACGATCCAGGCTGCGATACTGGATGGCCTCGGTGACATGGTGAATCTGAATGTGGTCCATGGCATCCAGATCGGCAATCGTCCGGGAAATCTTTAATATGCGATTATAGGCCCTGGCCGACAGTCCCAGGCGGTCAATGGCCGCCTCCAGCACGCTGCTGGCATCATCCCCAATACGGCAGTGGGACCGGATGTGGCGGCTGGCCATCTGGGCATTGGCGTAAATTTTTGTTCGTTGGAACCGTTGGGACTGGATCTTACGCGCGGCAACCACCCGTAGGCGGATGGCCGCTGAACTTTCGCTGCGAGCGTTGATCATCAGGTCTTTGTGGGGAACGGCAGGCACTTCGATGTGAATGTCGATGCGATCCAGCAGCGGTCCGGAAATTTTAGATCGATAGCGGTGGATCTGGTGGGCGGTGCAGCGGCATGCATGCCGCGGGTCGGTGAAAAAGCCGCACGGACATGGATTCATGGCGGCAAGAAGCATAAAGCTGGACGGATAGGTCAAAGTGGATGCCGCCCGGGAAATAGTCACCTGAAGATCTTCGAGGGGCTGGCGCAGCACCTCGAGCACATTTTTTTTGTACTCGGGCAGTTCATCCAGAAAAAGAACGCCGTTGTGGGCCAGGCTCACCTCCCCGGGTCTGGGGATGTGGCCACCGCCGATGAGACCCGCATCCGAGATGGTGTGGTGAGGCGAACGGAAAGGCCTCCGGGTCACCAGGGGCTGCTCCCGGTCCAGCATCCCCACGACGCTGAAGATTTTGGTGGTTTCAATGGCCTCTGCAAAAGACATGGGCGGCAGAATCGTGGGAATCCGCCGGGCCAGCATGGTCTTGCCCGAACCGGGGGGACCCACCATAATCACATTATGGCCGCCGGCTGCAGCGATTTCCAGGGCACGCTTGGCATGCTCTTGCCCCATCACTTCCGCAAAATCCGTCCCCGAACAATCAGGGGCATCAAACACGGCCCTCAAATCCGTCTTTTGGGGAGGAATGGACGTAAACCCCCTGAGGAAATCCACGACCTGGCCCAGGGTGTGGACCGGATAGACACAAAGGTCCGTTACCACACACGCCTCTTTGCCGTTTTCCGCGGGAACCACAATGCCTTGATAGCCGGCCCTTTGTGCCGCAATCGCCATCGGCAGTGAACCGTTGACCGGTTTGATCCGTCCGTCCAGAGAAAGCTCACCCAAAAAGAGGTACGCGGAGATGGATTTTTCGGGAAGGATACCGGTGGCGGACAGAATCCCGAGTGCCATGGGCAGGTCAAAGCCTGTTCCCTCTTTCTTGATGTTGGCGGGTGCCAGATTTACAGTGATCCGATCCGCCGGAAACGTGTAGCCAGAGTTGGTGATGGCGGATTTGACGCGCTCGCGGCTCTCTTTGACCGCCGCTTCGGGAAGCCCCACGGTTGTGAACGTCGGCAGCCCCTGGGCGATATCCACTTCCACCTCAACCAGATAAGCATCAATGCCGATGACTGCACTGCTCAGCACCCTGGCCAGCAAATCCCACCTCCCGGAAAAAACCCGATTGCGTCGTACGCAACATGCGTGGTCGGATGTATATCAATCCCGCCGGGCAAGAACAACGTTTTTGTATGTAAAACGCAAATAAATGGGCATGGCAATTAATTGTTGTCAAAAGGAAGCCAGGTGATTAAGATTGTCGAAAAGCCTGTGCCATCAGGCAACACCCGTCGATTAAACGGGCATTGTCAACCAGACAAGAACAATTGGTGGGAATCGGCCGCGCATGACCTTGAAAAATGACGTTACGGCCCAGACAGCCGGCTTGGGTTGATTGCTGCCTTTCGGGACATAGAACATGAAACACCACCAGCAAACCATCCGCAAGCCGGCGAGTTGCACCGGTATCGGCGTTCATTCGGGCAAGACTGTGAACCTTACCATCAAGCCGGCACCGGTCAACCACGGCATCCGTTTCGTACGCATCGACCTTCCCAACCAGCCCGGCGTCACCGCCCATTTCAACAATGTGGTGGACACCAGCCTGGCCACCGTCATCGGTGCCGAAGGCTGCATCGTCTCCACAGTTGAACACCTGCTGGCCGGATTCACCGGTATGTCCATTGACAACGCCGTTGTCGAAGTCGACGCCTATGAATTGCCGATTATGGATGGCAGCGCCGGCCCCTTCACCGAAATGATAAAGTCAGCGGGAACCTGTCACCAGGAGGGGCGCAAATACTATTTCAAGGTGAATGAACCCATCTGCCTTGCTGAAAACGGTAAGTCGGTGGCGGTTTACCCGGCGGATGAATTCAGAATAACCTGCACCATCGCCTATGATCACCCGCTCATCGGAACCCAGACATGCGATTTTGTGATTGGCCGGGAAACATTCGAGAAAGAGATCTGCTCGGCCCGGACCTTCGGTTTTCTCCACGAGGTGGAAATGATGAAGCGCTACGGTCTGGCCCGGGGCGGCTCTTTGGACAATGCCGTGGTGATCGACGGCAACCGGGTGCTCAACGAGGGCGGGCTGCGTTACGCGGATGAATTCGTTCGCCACAAGACCCTGGACTGTATTGGAGATTTTTCCCTGATCGGCATGCCCATCATGGGACATGTTGTGGCCAGTAGATCCGGCCACGCCTTCAACCATGCCTTCCTGGAGATGTTCTTCAAAAATAAGGGTTCCTGGGAAACCTGCACACTGGCCACGGATCCGACCTAAAACGGGTCCATGCCCCCTGCACCCGTCGCAAAACACCTTGCCATTTTTCAACGGTTCCGGTATGTTCTTTTCTTATTATTTTCTTCTATTTAGAAGCCGTTAACATTTACCTGGGAAATACAGTGGTACGTCCATGCAACCATGCGGTCAGCGGATTACCGGTTTTCTCGCGTTGAGCATCCTTTGCATCTCTTTCCATGGTTTGGCCATGGCCAGGGATGCCCAACTCACCAATATAATCGTCACCAACACCAGGGATGATCTGCTGGTGTACCTGTCGGTGGAGGGGGCCTTCACCCCCAAGATGGAGGAGGCCGTTAAAAACGGCGTGCCGGCTTCATTCTCATTTTTCGTGAATCTGTACCGGACCCGCGGCATGTGGTTCGACAAGGAGTTGGCGGATCTGACCATCACCCACACCATCAAGTACAACAGCCTGAAAAAAGAGTATGCCGTGTCCCGCTCGTGGGACAGCGGCAGTCCCGTCGTCGTTCAGTCCTTCGGCACGGCCAAAAAGCTGATGACCGAGATCGACAGCCTGAAGGTGGTTCCCCTGGAGCTGTTGAAAAAGGGCGACCGATACCAGATTCAGGCGAAGGCAAAACTCAGTCGGATAACACTGCCCTATTATCTGCACTATGTGCTTTTTTTTCTCTCTCTGTGGGATTTTGAAACCGACTGGTACACCATCGATTTTATCTACTAACTAACCGTTTTTCACAAACGCCCCCATGATTTTCGGTAAACGCAGCCCGACGCCAAAACCGATCCTATCGGAAGAAGAACGCAAACGCCGAAAACGCGAAGTGGTGCTCATCGCTGCCATCATTGTCGTGGTGGCGCTGCTCACCCTCGTGGAAAACCGGGTGATCAACTTCGGTGCCGGCATCCCGGTCTCCAACACCATCTTGATGTTCATCCTGATCAACATCAACCTGCTGCTGCTGATACTGTTGATCTTTCTGGTTTTTCGGAACCTGGTCAAACTGCTCTATACCCGTCGCCGCAAAGTCATGGGCAGCCGGTTGCGGACCCGCCTGGTCATGGCCTTTGTGGCCCTGTCCCTGCTGCCCACGATCATCTTGTTTTTCTTTTCGATCAACTTCATCACCAACAGCATCGAATTCTGGTTCACCGTTCCCGTGGAACAGGCCCTGGAAAAATCCCTTCTGGTAGGTCAAAAGTACTACCGGGAGAACGAAAACCGTCACCGATTTTTTCTGGAGCGGATCTCCTATCAGCTCCAGCGCAAGAGCATGACCGATCCGGATAAAATCAAGGAGCTCAACCATTACATTCAGGTGGTTCAGCGCGAATTCGATCTCGACGCGGTTGAGGTCTATTCAGCCAACTACAACCGTCTCACCTATGCCCTGGGAATAGACCTGGAGAACGTCGCCATCGAGACGGCGCCCCCGAGTGCTTTTGTCAAGGATGCCGGCGAAAGGGACGTGCGCACCTTCACTGAAATCCTGGGCGACGGCGAACTGCTTCGGACCATCGGAACGGTGCCCTTTGGCGCCGCCCCCGAAGCGACTGACGCCTATGTGGTGATAGGCCTCTTCATCCCCCCGGATTTGGCGGAAAACATGGAATCCATCTCCAGAGGGTTCGATGAATATCAACAGATCAAGCTGCTGAAAAATCCCATTCAGATCACCTATTACATCACCCTGTCAATCGTGGCCCTGCTGGTCATCTTCTGCGCGGTGTGGTTCGGTTTCTATCTGGCCAAGACCATCACCATACCCATCATGGACCTGGCCGAAGGCACACGGCGGGTCGCCGAAGGGGATCTCACCGTCACCATCGACAGCATCGCGGCAGACGATGAAATCGGCAGCCTGGTTGACGCCTTCAACAAGATGACACGGGATCTGCGTTCCGGCCGCCAGCAATTGGAGTTGTCCGCCAGAAAACTCACCGAACAGAACCTGGAGATCGAGGCACGGCGGCAGTACATGGAGATCGTACTGAAAAATGTTTCCGCCGGTGTCATCACCATGGACGCCGATGGCATCATCACCACCTTCAACAAGTCGGCGGAGCGCATGCTTTATATCGACGCCGCTAAAATTTTAGACAAGCATTATGAAGGCTTACTGGCCACCGAGCACCTTCAGTTTACCGATGATATCATGGATCGGGTCACGTCGGTGCGGGATCAGACGCTGGAAATTCCCCTGCGGGTTATGGTAAACAGCCAGGCGCGAACATTTCTCGTTTACGTCAATGCCCTGAAGGACGAACAAGGTGGCCCCATGGGCATCGTCATGGTGTTCGATGACCTCACGGAACTGGAGAAGGCCCAGCGCATGGCCGCCTGGCGGGAAGTGGCCCGCCGCATCGCCCACGAAGTCAAAAACCCGCTCACGCCCATCAGCTTGTCTGCCCAGCGCCTCAAAAGGCGCTATTCAGAACGAATCAACGAGCCGGTATTCGACGAGTGCACCCGTATGATTATCGACCACGTCGACCTGATCCGCAATCTGGTCAATGAGTTCTCCACTTTCGCCCGTTTCCCCACGGCAGATCCCAAGCCCTGCCATCTTTCGCCCATCATCGAAGAGACGGTCTCCCTTTATCGGGAGGGGCATCCGGATATCGTCTTCGATTCCCGGATCGGGGACGACATCCCCCAGATGAGCCTGGACCGGCAGCAGTTCAAACAGGCCATGATCAACCTGGTGGACAACGCCGTGGCCGCCGTCCGCAACCAGGGACACATTACGATCACAGCCGCTTACGACCCCATTTTGAAGTTGGTCCGCCTGGAAGTGGCCGATGACGGCACGGGCATCGCCGACGTAAACAAGATCCGGTTGTTCGAACCCAATTTCTCAACCAAAAAGGCCGGCATGGGGCTGGGCCTGACCATCGTCAACTCCATTGTCACTGACCACCATGGTATGATACGGGTGCAGGACAACCTGCCCAAAGGGGCGAAATTTGTCATCGAACTGCCCGTTTAAACCGCGCTGGCAAACCGACCGACGGCACTATCCGCCGGTAGAAGCGTTGCCGTTACGAATCCCTCGAATCTTTCGACAAACCTGCCGGCCGCCACTGAACCACAGCTTCGAGAAAGGAAATCCTTGATGTTTCCGACCATATTGATAGTCGACGACGAACCCTCGATTCTGCAGTCCCTCAGCGGACTGCTCACCGATGAGGGGTTTGAGGTTATCACCGCCAACAATGGTTATGAAGCCTTGAAAATTATCGACGCGGAGGCACCGGACCTGGTCTTGATCGACATCTGGATGCCAGGCATCGACGGCATTGAAACGTTGAAAGAGGTCAAGAAAAGCAATTCCGCCCTGCCGGTTATCATCATCACCGGCCATGGCAATGTGGAGACCGCCGTCAAAGCCACCAAACTGGGCGCCTACGACCTTATCGAAAAACCCCTGAACATCGACAAGGTTATCGTTGCCATCAACAACGCACTCAACTTCCGCCGCCTGGAGGAGGAAAACCGCTATCTGCGCAAAAAAACCATCGAGAAACACTCGATCAGTGGCAGCAGCCAACCCGTGCAGACACTCAATAAACAGATTGCCGCGGTTGCCCCCACACAATCATGGGTGCTCATCAAAGGAGAGAACGGCACCGGCAAGGAGCTGGTCGCAAGAACCATTCACCAGCTGAGCCCCCGCGCCGAATCCCCGATGATCGATGTCAACTGCGCTGCCATACCTGAAACCCTCATCGAGAGCGAGTTATTCGGTCATGAAAAAGGAGCCCTGTCAGGCTCAAGCACCAAAAAACGCGGCAAATTCGAGCTGGCCAACACCGGTACGATCTTCCTGGACGAAATCGGAGATATGAGCCTGGTCACCCAGGCCAAAATCCTGCGCGTCCTGGATGAGAAAAAATTTCAGCGCATGGGGGGCGGGCGGGTGCTGACCACGGATGTCCGCGTCATCGCAGCCACCAATAAGGATCTGGAGGCGGAAATTGCCAACGGATCCTTCAGAGAAGACCTGTACTACCGCCTCAACGTGGTTCCCATCGAGGTCCCGCCCCTGCGGGATCGGGTCGAAGACATCCCTGCTCTGGTGGAAATTTTTCTGGCGGAGGCCGCCACCAGCAACCGCGAAAAACGCAAGACAATCGCCTCCGATGCCATGCAGATTCTCACACGATACACCTGGCCGGGCAACGTTCGCGAACTGAAGAACCTCATCGAGCGGCTGGCCATCATGGTTCAAAATGATGCCATTACCATCAAGGACCTGCCGGCCAGCCTGTCGGATCCGAAAACGGCCGTGGGTGAACTCTTTTCCATTGATGGCCTGGACAAGGCCCGCATGGCTTTTGAAGCCGCCTATGTCCGCAAGAAACTAGCCGCCCACGACAACGATGTGGGCAAAACCGCAAAAGCCATCGGGGTCAAGCCGAGTCAAATCAAAAGAGTGCTGGCAAAGAGCAAGGGATGAGGGTCATCAGCGGATCCTTGAAAGGCCGGCGGTTGATCGCTCCGGCCGGAATGGCAACCCGACCCACGGCTGACCGGATCAAGGAATCGGTGTTCAATATCCTGGCCGGCCGCATCGTGAACCAGCGCGTTCTGGATCTGTTCGCGGGAAGCGGTGCCCTGGGTATCGAGGCCCTGAGCCGCGGGGCGGTATCCGCCGTCTTCGTTGATCATGCAAAACCGGCCCTTGCCGCCATCCGGTGCAACATCCAGAAGCTGGGCCTGGACGAGCGCAGCCGGGTCATCCACTGGAACATCCTCAAGAACCTCAACTGTTTAAGGCCCCAGCAACAGGCCTTCGACCTGGTTTTTATGGATCCCCCCTATGGGATCAATGCCGTGGCACCCGCGTTAGCCGCCCTGGCATTTTGCGGGGCAATGGCCCGTCATACCCACATCGTCATCGAACACAGCACCCGCGAGCCCATCACCCTCAGGGACGGCTCCCTGACCCTGGTTGACCAGCGTCGGTTCGGGAAAACCCTTGTTTCATTTGTGGATGCCATGCTATAAACGATCCCCGGCAGGCCGCACCTTCCTGATGGGTTTCTTTTGCGCAGTCAACTGCTGGGAGTCCTCATGCAACGCACCGCCATCTATCCCGGATCCTTCGACCCTGTCACCAACGGACACATCGACATCGCCAAACGCGGTTTGAAACTATTTGACCGGATCATCATCGCAATTTTGAACAACCCGGGCAAGCAGCCACTTTTCACTGTCCAGGAACGGCTGGAGATGCTCGAAGAGTCCATGTCGGGCATCGATGGCATCGCCTTTGACACCTTCGACGGTCTGCTGGTGGACTGTGCCCAGAAAAGCAATGCCATCGCCGTGCTCAGGGGCATGCGGGCGGTCTCCGATTTCGAATATGAATTCCAGCTGGCACTGATGAACAGAAAACTCAACCGTGAGATTGAAACCGTATTTCTCATGACCGGGCTGCGCTGGATCTTTACCAGCTCATCGATCATCAAGGAGGCAGCCCGCTTTGGCGGGGACGTCTCCGACATGGTTCCACCAGAGGTAAACCGTCGAATCAAAGCCAAATTCGGATCATAGGCCACCATGGATTTATGGCAGCTTCATATTTTCTGCAAAGTTGTGGACCTCAAGAGTTTTTCGCGGGCAGGCCGGGCGGTGCACCTTTCCCAGCCCACTGTCTCCAGCCACATCAAGGACCTGGAGGATCATTTCGACTGCCGACTGATCGATCGTTTGGCCAAGGAGGCGCTGCCAACCAAGGCCGGTCGTTTGCTCTACCGCTATGCCAAACGATTGATCTCCCTGCGCGACGAAGTTGAAAGTGCCATGTCCGAGTTCAAAGGCAAGGTCAAAGGCAGCCTGGATCTGGGGGGCAGCACGATTCCCGGTGCCTTCGTGCTGCCGGCAATCGTGGGCGCATTTACCACGCGCTTTCCTGAAGTCAGCGTCAGCCTCTCCATCGCCGACACCCAACAGATCATCGAGGCGATTTTGTCCGGGAATCTGGAACTGGGCGTCGTGGGTGCCGTTTCCACCCATGCCAGCATTCTGCAGACCCATCTGGTGGAAGACGAAATGTGCCTGGTCGTGCCGGCCGATCACCGCTGGTCGAACAGGCACCGGGTCACAACCAAACAGCTGTTTACGGTACCCTTTATTCTTCGTGAGCAAGGATCGGGAACCCTCAAATCCATTCAAACCAGTTTTTCAGAGGCGGGTCTGATCTTCAACGATCTGAATGTGGTTGCCCGCATCGGCAGCACCGAGGCGATTCGCCAGGCAATCAAAAACCGTATGGGTGTATCGATTCTCTCATCCATCGCCGTGTCCGACGACGTTGCCGCGGGACGTTTAAAAACCCTGACCATTGACGGTCTGAATCTCAGACGGGCCTTTTACCTGACCCATCACCGCCACCGAAGCCTCTCCCCATTAGGCCACGCATTCATCGATTTCATCAACAGCCAGATCGCGGTCCAAGCGAAAACACCTGCCTGACCTTTGTCAACCTCTGCGCATGGCCGGATGCGTGGAAAAACCCCAGTCGAGATTCTGATTTGATTTTGGCGGTCCATGGGAACTATCGCAGGGTCAGAACACCGCTGCCTGCAGTCTGGGAGGCCACGTGCAGCTTGACGCCGCCGCCGTTAAGAACGGCCTGAACCGCTTGTCTGGCTTTTTCCGGCAAATTGTTCTCCTCGCTCAAGTGAGCCAGGATCACATGGGACAGCCGGTCATGCTGGAGGGCGCCCAGCAGCAGCGCGGTGTCGTCGTTGGAAAGATGGCCGCTGCGGCCGCGGATGCGTTGTTTCAGAGGCCACGGGTAGGGCCCGTCAATCAGCATCTGGGAGTCATGATTGGCTTCGAGAATTAGAATGTCACAGGCTTCCAGGTGCGTTTTGACCACTCCGGTGGCAATGCCCAGGTCAGTTGCCAGGCCTACCTTGGCCCCATTGCACGAAATCGTGAAGCCTGCCGGATCTTCGGCGTCGTGTGAAATGGAAAATGGGTGCACGGCAAGGCTGCCGATGGCAAACGCATGACCGCAGATAAACGGCGATATCCCGAACGGTTTGCCCAAAACAGACCCGGCAGCCTGCCGGGTTGCATCACTGATGTGCACGGGCAGACCAAAACGGCGGGAGAGCACCCCCACACCCTGGATGTGATCGGCATGCTCGTGGGAAACGAGGATGGCATCCAGACGGCTTGGATCCAATCCTTTAGCGGCCATCCGTCGCTGGATCTCCACCCCGGAAAGACCGGCGTCAATCAAAATGGCGGTTTGACCATCAGAGATATAGGTGGCATTGCCCCGGCTCCCGCTGGCCAGAACGCAAACCGACAGCCGGGATGCATTGCCTGGGTCCAATACCTTTCGTTCAGCGCAGTTGGCCATATTCATCGGCCCGTATGCCCAAAACCGCCCAGGCTGCGATCCGTATCGTCGAGTTGTTCAACGACATTGATCCGGGCCTGGTAGACCTGCTGGATCACCATCTGGGCGATGCGGTCCCCCCGTTTCAGCGTCACCGGCGCCCGCCCCAGGTTGATCAGGGCGATCTTTACTTCTCCACGGTAGTCGGCATCAACTGTTCCCGGTGCGTTGACAATGCCGATCCCGTGTTTGACAGCCAGCCCGCTGCGCGGCCGGATCTGTGCCTCGAATCCCCGGGGAAGCGCCATGGCAAAGCCGGTGGGCACCAGGCAGATGGAACCGGGGGCCAGCACCAGATCCTTTTCCAGGGCGGCGCAGATGTCCATGCCGGCACTCTGCGCAGTCATGTAACGGGGCAGTGGAATGTCCTTATTTTTAGCAGGGTCCAGCCTGAGGAGATCAATGCGGGGCGACGTGGTCATAGGCCGTCTTCGATTGTGGCGATTCGCGTAGGGTAAAAAAACGGAGCGATAAAGCTCCGATGCACTACAAGGCCAGCTGCCCGGAAAAGTCGGTTCCGTCAACATGGGGCCCCAGCATGGTCAAGGCCGCCTTGCCGCTGCCCCACAGTTCTTCGGCCAAGGAAAACAGATCAGCCGCAGAAACACCGTCGATACGCTCGATCACCGACTGCATGGGAACGTGCCGGCCGAAATAAAATTCGTTCTGGGCCAGCCGAACCATCTGGTTGTCCGGATTCTCCTCGGCCATGAACAGATTGCCTTTGGTAAATGCGACGGCATCACGCAGCGCTTCTGCGGAAACTAGGGTCCTTTTCAATTGCCGCAGCTGGTCCATGATCAGGTCGATGCAGGCACCCGCGTGCTTGGGTTCAACTGCGGTATAGACCCCGAACATGCCCGTATCGGCGTAGGAGGTCAGAAACGAATAAATCGTGTAGGCCAGGCCCCGCTCTTCGCGGATGGTCTGGAAAAGCCGTGAGCTCATGTTGCCCCCGACGATGGTGTTTAGCAAAGCGGCGGCAAACCGGCGTGAATCGGTCACCGAGACCCCACGCATGCCCAGGCAGATATGCGTCTGCTCCAGATCGCGGTGTCTGCGGGTCATTTCACAACCGTCCGTGGGGGTGCTGCGCGGTGAAAAACCATTACCCGGCGCGATGGTTGCAAAGACAGGCCCCACCATCTGTACAAAACGGTCGTGCATTACATTTCCGGCCACGGCGATCACGATGCGGTCAGGCTGGTAGAGACGGCTGAAAAAGCGTTTGATAGCTTGGCTGTTGAATTTCCGGATGTTTTCTCGGGTACCGAGGATGGATCGCCCCAGAGGATGGGTCCCCCACATGGCCGGACCCATCATGGTGTGAACCCACTCTTCGGGGCTGTCGTCAATCATGCCGATCTCTTGGAAAATCACCGGCCGTTCCCGCGCCACTTCCCTTGCATCGAAAACCGAATTGAGAAAAATGTCGCAGAAGATGTCCACCATGGTTTCCAGCTGGGTATCCAGCACCTTGGCATGGTAGCAGGTGTGCTCCATGGCGGTAAAGGCATTGGTCTGCCCGCCGATGGCATCAAATTCCTTGGCGATCTGGAAAGCGCTGCGACGGGCGGTGCCCTTGAAAATCATATGCTCAATGAAATGACATAGCCCGCTTTCGGTGTCGGTCTCGTCGCGGGCGCCCACGTGCACCCAGACCCCCATGGAGACCGAACGCACGTGGGGCATATGCATGGAAACAATGCGGACCCCGTTTTCCAAAGTGGTCTTATTGACCGCCGGATTCATGGTCCTCTTCCAGAACGGCCTTGTGGCTGAGTCGGATCTTGCCGTCCTTGGAAATTTCCAGCACCTTGACTTTAAGGGTGTCGCCCTCTTTGACCACGTCAGTGACCTTGCCAACCCGGTGGGTGGCCAGCTGGCTGATGTGCACCAGTCCGTCGGTACCGGGAACGATCTGAACGAAGGCTCCGAAATCGGTGGTCTTGACAACCTTGCCCTCGTAAGTAGCCCCGACTTCGGGCTCCATGGTCAGGGATTCGATCTGCAGCCGTGCAGCATCACCGTCTTCGGCGGAAGTGGCGGCAATTTTTACCAGGCCGCTGTCGTCGATTTCGATCTTGGTGTTGGTTTCGCTCTGGATGGCGCGAATGACCTTGCCGCCGGGGCCGATAATGTCGCGGATTTTATCCGGGTTGATTTTAATACAAATGATCTTCGGCGCAAAGGGAGAAATGCCTTGCCGGGGCGTTGCCAGCGCCTGAAGCATCTTATCCAGGATGTGGAGTCGACCCGTTCTGGCTTGGTCCATGGCCTTTTGCAGGATCTCACGGGAAAGTTCGTGGATTTTGATGTCCATCTGCAGCGCCGTGATACCCTCGGCGGAGCCGGCTACCTTGAAGTCCATGTCACCGGTGTGGTCTTCGTCGCCCAGGATGTCCGAGAGAATCACCACCTGGTCACCCTCCTTGACCAAACCCATGGCAATGCCCGAAACGGGCGCCTTGATGGGCACACCACCGTCCATCATCGCCAGTGTGCCGGAACAAACCGTTCCCATGGATGAGGAGCCATTGGACTCCAGCACCTCGGAGACAATGCGGATCGTGTAGTCAAAATCCTCCTTGTCCGGCAGAATTCTTTCTAGGGCACGGGTAGAGAGGCCGCCATGGCCGATATCCCGGCGGCTGGGAGACCCGATCCGCTTGACCTCTCCCACCGAGTAGGGGGGGAAGTTATAGTGCAGCATGAAGGGGCGGTTCTCCTCACCGCTGAGTGTTTCCACCCGCTGCTCATCGCCACCCGATCCCAGCGTCAGGATACCCAGCACCTGGGTCTCGCCACGGGTGAACAGGGCACTTCCATGGGGTCGCGGCAGCACACCCACCTCGCAGGTGATGGGGCGGATTTCGTCGAACCGGCGGTTGTCGATTCGACGGCCCTCCTTGAGAATCATGTCCCGGCAGATCTGTTTCTGAAGGTCGCCGAGGATGGCCCCGATTTCAGCGTGCCGGTCCGCCATTGATTCTCCCAGGGATTCCACGACCTGGTTTTTTGCAACCCGTAAGGCTTCGTAGCGCTTCATCTTTTCAGGAACCGTCAAGGCTTCACGCAACGCTGCGGTAGCCTTTTGGCTGATCATCTCCACTAGGGCAAGGTCCTTTTCAGGTAGCGCAAAGACCCGCTTGGCCCGGCCCGAAGCCGCTTTCAACTGGGCCTGAATGTCGATAAGGGGCTGAATGGCCCGGTGGCCGAAGAAGATGGCTTCGAGCATATCCGCCTCACTGACCACATCGCCGCCACCCTCAACCATAACCACGCCGGTGCGGGAACCGGCGATAATGATGTTGATGTCGCTCAGGAGCGTTTCGGAAATGGTGGGATTGGCCACAAACTGGCCACCGATTCGGCCCACGCGCACCGCTGCAATCGGACCGGCAAAGGGGATATCCGAAATTTCCAGCGCTGCCGACGCACCCACCAGGGCCCCCATGGGGGGCATGTACAAGGTGGTGGAAGCCATGTATGAGCTGGCGTT
>NZ_JAWOHB010000123.1:0-33278 GCF_046496365.1 Desulfosarcina sp. | reverse complement strand
TCTATGGCATCAGCGGGCATATCGTAATCTTCCCATCGATTGAGTTGACTTGGCCGGCTTGCCCCCATATCCTTTATCATGTCCTTGACACCCTGGCCGATGCGGTGCATCCAAGCCAGGACTGAAGGGGCCGCCCGCTCACAGTCAAACACCAGGAGAGGCCACTATGAAAGCAACCGCTAAAATAAATGCCGGTGTCTGCGGATCCGCCGGAAATAATACTTCTCACGACTTCATCAACGTGTAATCTTTCTTTTAACCGGAATCAAAGGAGCAACATGGCACATAAACCCATTGCGGCCGGCAAAAGCAGCTTCGACCTCATCGATTTCACCACTTTCCTGTCCGCATTGGATTTGGACGGCGAGATCGTCTTTATGGACGTGGCCTGCGGGATCGGCAACTATGCAATCGAGATCGCCCGACAGATCCGGGACAGGGGGACGGTGCATGCCTTTGACCTGTGGGAGGAAGGCATCACCAAACTCAGGCTGAAGGCCGGCTCTCTGAGGCTGGAGAATATAGAAGCCACAGTGTGTGACGTCAGCAAAAAAATCCCCCTCGGCGATCACAGCGTGGACATCTGCCTCATGGCCACGGTGCTCCACGACCTTGTCGAAGACGGCACTCACGCGTCGACCATGAAAGAAATCATCCGCGTGATGAAGCCTGCCGGCAAGCTGGCGGTGGTGGAGTTTAAAAGGACGCCCGGGCCTCCGGGCCCGCCGGAGAAGGTGCGGCTATCCCCGGTAGAACTGGACCAGGTGCTTTTGCCCTTCGGCTTTCACCGCCGCCAACTGCTCGAACTCGGAGCCGTCACTTACCTGTCGACTTTTTCCCGCTGATTGAAGCTTCAATCGAACCCGTTGAGCGGGCCACCGATCCAGCTTCTTCTGACCGCCGGATCAACGCCGCAGGCAATCCTCCGCCAACACTTTTTCCAATGCATCGACCAAGGCGTCGGCATCTTGAATAGTAAATATTATCGGTGGCTTGAGCTTGAGCACGTTGTGCAGGGGGCCGTCGGTGCTGATCAGAAACCCATAATCTTTCATGCGGTTGCAGATGTAGGCAGCTTCGTCTGCGGCCGGTGCCAGGGTGTCATGATCCGTCACCAGCTCCACCCCCAGGTAGAGCCCCAGTCCGCGCACATCACCAACCAATGGCGATTGCTCCTTGAGGCCTGACAGACGCTGGTGCAGATGGGCGCCCACCTGGCGTGCATTCTCCTGAAGGCCTTCGGTTTCAATTACATCCAGCACGGCCATACCCACTGCACAAGAGACCGGATTGCCCCCGTAAGTGTTGAAGTACTCCATACCGTTGTTAAAGGCTCCGGCGATTTCCGGGGTGGTCACCACCGCAGCCAGGGGGTGACCGTTGCCCATGGGTTTGCCAAGGGTGACGATGTCCGGTACCACCCCCTGGGTCTCGAAGGCCCAGAAATGGGTGCCGGCACGTCCGAAGCCCACCTGAACTTCGTCAGCAATGCACACCCCGCCTGCGGTCCGCACGTGTTCAAAAGCCGCCTGGAGGTAGCCTTCGGGCAGCAGCACCTGGCCGCCGCAGCCCAGCATGCTTTCACAGATAAAGGCCGCTGGCCGCCGGCCAGCGGCGTCGATACAGTCGATGGCCGTCTTCACATAGCGGGCATAAGCACTGCCGGATTCAGGCCCGGTGCCCTTGTGGGGCCCGCGGTAGCCACAGGGCATGGTCACCGTCTGCACCCAATCCGGTGCACCCTCCCCACCGGGCCCGTCGTGCTTGTATGGGCTGATGTCCACCAGCCCCTGGGTGTTGCCGTGGTAGGCACCATCCACGGTGATGATGTCGCGCTGCCCCGTATAGGTGTGCGCCAGGCGCAGGGCTAATTCGTTGGCTTCACTGCCGCTGCAGACGAAGAAGCAGACGCTCAAAGGGTCGGGAAAGGTGGCCAGCAGCCGCTGAGCGTAATTCGCAATGTGATCGTGCAGGTACCGGGTGTTGGTGTTGAGCACGGCCATCTGGCGCTGCCCGGCCCCCACCACGGTGGGGTGGCAGTGCCCCACGTGGCAGACGTTGTTAACGCCGTCCATGTAGGGCTGCCCCGCCTCCGTGTAGAGGAATACGCCCATGCCGCGGACAATTTTCAGCGGCTTGGTGTAGGCAACGCTGAGATTTCTTCCCAGATGCCTGTTGCGGATGGCCATGATCTCCTCTGTTTGGCGGACTTCGGCCGGCGGCAAGTCGATGTCCAGGACCAGCGCCGGATCGGGACAAATCGCGGTCCACACCCGCCGCTGGCTGGGCCGGGCCACGCCCGGGAAGTTGCCGGCAAGCCCCAGCAGGTCGGTAATCAGCTGGAAATGCAGGTGGGGCGCCCAGCCGCCGTTTTCCGTCGAGGCGCCAATGACGCCGATCCGCTGTCCGGTGGTGACGGGCGTTCCCGGCGCCAATCCTTCCAGCGACGAAGCCGCCAGATGGCCGTAGAGGGAATAAAAAGGGGTGCCGTCGGTCGTGTGGTGGGCCAGGATGATGGTCGGTCCGTAATCCTTGCTGGCATCGTTATTCTGCAGGCTGTGGATCCGGCCGTCCATGAAGGCGTAGACCGGCTCGCCCGGCCGGGCAAACAGATCCAGACCCAGGTGAACGGTGCGGTATTCGGGGGCGGTGTCCGTCTCCACCTTGAATGCATCGGCTGTGTAGATCAACCGGGCTTCGTTGTAGCGGCCGATACCCAGGGCGCTGCCCGCATCTTCCATCGCCCGAAAAATCAGGCGTGTCATCGCTCCGGCAGCGTCTTTTTCCGGACCGGCCCCCAGCAGCGGCGTGCTTACACTCAGGTCGATGACCGGCGGATGATCGCACAGCAGCGCCGCAGCCACCACCGGAGCAAACGACGGTTGGTTGGCCTTCAGCCAGGCAACGACATGCCGGCTCCTGGGCGCCGGGTCCAAAACGCAGGCGTCCCTGAACAGGGCAACCGCCAGATCCGGACTGATCTGCGCCAACCGGTCGAGCAGCTCCCATGCCGGCCGCTGGGAGATCATCAGATAGTCGTTTTGCGGTGCCAGCCGGATCTGATGGGCACTGTGGCAGACGCTGGCGCACAGGCGCATGCAGATCAGGTCGAAGAGCACGGCAAGTTCGGCAGAGGTTAGCGCCAAGGCGCTGTGGTAGCCGGCGACCACCTGTACAGCGGCAGCCAGCGGGTCGGTCTTGCCCATCATGGCGTAGGCGCAGGCAATGGCCAGCTCGTTGATCGTTCGTGAATAGACCATGTCCCCGAAATCGATCAGTCCGCTGACCCGGTTGCCCCATTTTCCATGGGGCGACACCAGCACATTGAAGTCGTTGCCGTCGCTGTGGATCACGCTGCTGCGCAGGGTCTCCAGCTTCGGTGCTGTGATCGTAAGGTAGCGCTCCAGCAGGCCCACAACCCGTTTGCGCTGCACAGCATCTTCCAAATCGTCCAGGCGTGATGCCACCACTTCGCCGCAGCGGGCAAGGTCCCAGTGAAAGACACGGCGGCTGGCCGGGTGATCGAAATCCATGCAGACGCGGTCGAAGCGGCCCAGAAACGCGCCGAGACCAACGAGCAGCGCCTTGTCGTGGGGCTTGACCCTAGAAAGGGGTTTTCCCGGCAGATAGGAGAGCAGGCGGACATAGTGGCTGGCACCATCTGGATCGTCAACCGTGAGAATTTGCTCACCACCGGGGGCACTGCAGACGCGGGGACAGGGATCGCATCCGTCAAACAGGGTCGCACCATTTTGGGCCACATGAATCATGGCCAGATTCTGAAGTTCCAGCACGTCACGGGTTTCCGCGGCATTGGCGATTTTGAGCACAAACCGGTTGCCCGTTGCATCGCACAGGCCAAAGTTCTGGTCCCGTTCGCTGGGCAGCGCTTCGGCGTATGTGTCTATATCGAACAGCGCCCTGGCCATCGCGGCAGCCTGGCGTTGATTGAACCGGGGGGCATGTCTAACCAGATTCGACATGGTTCGCGACGCTCCTTTCGGGGGTTTACTGAATCGGCATTTTAGAATTCAACCGGCTCCCGCGCCGCCGCTCATCGGAAGATGAAGCCGTTTTTCAGAGGGTCGGCAGGGTCCATGAGAAATTCGTGGCGGCCGGTGATCCAGGCGCTTCCTGCCACTTCCGGAATCACGGCGTCGTGGGGACCGAAGGGAACGGTTCCAACCACCTGGCCGGTAAAGCGGGTGCCCAGGATGCTCTCGATGACGATGGAATCGTTCAGACCGATCTCCTTGCGGGCGTAGTGCAGCGCCAGCCGGGCACTCACACCGGTGCCGGTGGGGCAGCGATCCACCTCCCCGTCGGCGAAGATGCACACGTTGCTGGAGTGAGCCTCCTGACTGTGGGGCGGACCGATGATAATGGTGCCGTACAGAAAACTCAAGTCCGGTTCGAAGGGATGCGTGACGGGGCCGGCAGCCATGACGGCCCGCTTAACGGCCATGCCTTTGTCGATGAGGGCGTTAAATTCCGCAGGCGTGATGGTGACGTGCAGATCTTCAGCCTTGACGAAGGCATAGAACGCCCCGCCATAGGCGATGTCGTAGCGCACAGGCCCGAGGCCGGGGACGTGGACCGTCTGATCCAGGGCCAATGCAAAGGACGGGACATTATGAAAAAAAACACCCTTGACCCGGCCTTTTTCCATGCGGGCATAGGCGGTCACCAGTCCGGCCGGCGAATCGATGCGCACGATGGTGGTCGGCTCCACAGCCGCGATCATGCCCGTTTCGATGGCCACTGTGGTCACGCCGATGATGCCGTGGCCGCACATTGAACTGTAGCCGGCATTGTGCAGAAACAGGACGCCGAAGTCTGCCTCGGGCGACACCGGCGCCGTGATGATGCAGCCGTACATGTCTGCATGTCCCCGGGGTTCCCACATGAGGGCCGTGCGCAGATGATCCAGCTGGTCGGTCATGAACCGCCGACGTTCGAGGATGGTACTGCCTTTCAAATCCGGCAGACCGCTGGTGATGATGCGAAAGGGCTCGCCGCCGGTATGGGCGTCGATGGTGGTGATCTTCTGCCAACTGTCTGGCGGCGTCCAGTTTCTCATCTTTTCAGGCACGGGGAAGTTCATGGTCTCTGGTCTCCAGTTCGGGGTTCGGGTTCGGGTTCGGCTGACCGCACACAGTCAAGGATGAATGCCCTGGCAGGGTTAAAAAATCGGCCAACCGCAAACCAGAACCGCCAGACCGGTCAAGCCTGATTCTATGACATCTGGATGACCGTCCCCAGTTTTTTTGCCTCGGCGGCTTTGAGGACGGCGGCGGCGGTCACGGCATCCTGCACGGCAAGACCCACGGACTTGAAAAAGGTGATCTCTGTTTCGCTTTGCCGGCCGGGTTTATCGCCGTTGATGATTTCACCGATCTCCGCGTCGATGACCGCCTTGCCGATAATGATATCCCCGGCCTCGGCCATAGCCGCGTCCCGCTGATCCACCACCACCCGCGCCCGCCGGATGGTGTGCGCGTCGATCTCCTGCATCTGGGGGGTAAAAGAGCCCACACCGGTCACGTGGGTGCCCGGTTTCAGGTCATTTCCGTCAAAGAGCGGGGTTGTTGCGGTGGTGGCGGCCAATACGATATCTGCCTGCGCCACAGCGGCCTGCGGCGAATCCGCCAGGATCGCCTGGGGCGCTCCGGACCATGTGGAAATGTCATCGGCAAGACGTTGGGCAGCGGCTTTGAAGGGATCGACAATCAACACCCGCGCGATTCTGCGAACGGCCATGACAGCCTGGAGTTGGGCGCGCGCCTGAACGCCGGCACCGAAAAGGGCCACAGTTTTCGCATCCTTCCGGGCCAAATAACGTGCGGCCACCCCACCGGCGGCGCCGGTGCGAAGGGCCGTCAGGCTGTCTCCCTCCATCAGCGCCAGGGGCATCCCGGTTTGGGGATCCAGCACCAGCACCGTAGCCGCCACCGTGGGTAGACCGAGCTCGGGATTGCCCCCGTAGACGGAAACGATCTTCACCGCAAAATCACCACTTTCGTGAAGATGGGCCGGCATGAGCAGAGTCACACCTTTATCCGTGTGAAACCGGGACCGCAGCGGCATGGTGGCCTTGCCGGCGGAAAGCTGGGCGTAGGCCCTTGCCACGGCGTCGATGGCCGCGGTCATGGATAGGGCCGAACGAATGTCTGTCGCCGTAAGAACACGAATCTGCATGGGAATCACACCTCTTTGGGTTTGTCGGGTTTGGGGTTCGGATGTGCACATGGCGCATCGCCGAAAGCTTGTGAAACTTCCTTAACACCTGAATAGATGCCCTTACGGGCCTGCTGCGAACGGGTCCGGGATCGGCCGCAACGCCGTAAGTCGCAGATGGCATCCAGGCAGGCACCCTCCGCTGCCAGCAGTCCTCTGTCAACCGATGATGTGCTTCAATTCATCTCTGATGGCGCCCAAATGCTGAGCCATCCAGCGGGCCGCAGCCGCGCCGTCGCCGGCTTCAATGGCTGCCACCACCCGGGCGGCAGACCGTATGGAAACGTCGCGGTAGGCGGGCGGCAGCAGGGCTGTTTTCAATGCATGGTGGTGGGCCACAACCTTTTCAAGCACCAGCTTGGTCAGTTCGCACAAGACCACATTGCCGGAGGCATCGGCCACGGCCGCATGAAAGCGGATATCCGCTTCCAGAAACACGGCGTACTCCTTTTCGCTTCCCGCCACCCGCCCCACTGCGGCCTTAAGGTTCAGTATCTGGGCCGGGTCGGCCCGTTCCGCGGCCAGGGCAGCCGAACGGCACTCAAGCAGCTCCCGTGCCTCCATCAGGTCAAAAATGGAGCCGGCTGAAAATGCAGCCGTCAGTTTTTCGATACCCGGGTCGACACCCGGAAGCACATCCTTGATGAAGGTGCCTTTGCCCTGCATCGGTTCCAGGTACCCCATCACCACCAGGGCGTTGATGGCCTCGCGAACCGAGGACCGCCCCACCCCAAGCATCAGGGCCAGGTCGCGCTGGGAGGGGAGTTGACTGCCGGGTGCCAGATCCCCGACTGCAATCTTTTGCATAATCTGCCGGGCCACCATGTCCGGTGCTGAACTTTTGCGAATCGTTTCGAAAGTCATTTTTCAGGATCTTCAGCTGTTGTCCGGGTAAGCAAGGCATTTATCGCGGCTGGAAGCCGCTTCTGCGAAAAACCGATCGTTGATCGATCAAAACGCCTCGTGCTCGGTGCGTCGGATAATCTCATCCTGAAGGTCTTCTGTCAAATCCACAAAATAGTCGCTGTATCCGGCAACCCGGACAATCAGGTCCCGGTAGTCATCCGGAACCTGCCTGGCCCGTTTGAGTGCCTCACCGTCCACCACATTGAACTGGATGTGATGGCCGTCCATGCGAAAATAGGTGCGCACCAGCTGGGCCAGCTTGGCAACGCCCGTGTCGTCGCTCAACACCTGGGGCAGGAACTTCTGGTTGAGGAGGGTGCCGCCGGTGCGGATGTGGTCTATTTTTGCGGCTGACCGGATGACCGCCGTGGGGCCGTTGCGATCGGCTCCCTGCACCGGTGAAATGCCCTCGGAAAGCGGAATACCCGCTTTGCGGCCATCGGGCAGCGCGCCGATGACACTGCCGAAATAGACGTGGCAGGTGGTGGGCAGCAGATTGATTCGGTGGACCCCGCCACGGGCGTTGGGCCGGCCGTTTACCGCGTTGTAGTAAGCCTCGAAGACCATCTGCATGATGTCGTCGGCCGTGTCGTTATCGTTGCCGTATTTGGGGGTGTTGTCCAGCAGTTGCCGCCGGAAATCATCGTGCCCGTCGAAATTTTCTTTGAGCACCTTCGTCAGGTCGTCCATGGTGATCGTTTTCCGGTCGAATACATGGATCTTGACCGCCGTCAGGGCATCGGTGATCGACCCCAGCCCCACCCCCTGAATGTAGGACGTGTTGTAGCGAGCTCCGCCGGCATTGTAGTCCTGACCCTTGGCGATGCAGTCATCAATAACCAGGGAGAGAAAGGGCACCGGCATAAACCGGGCGTTGATCTGTTCGATGATGTTGTTGCCGTTAATTTTTATAGCGATGAAATGCTTGAGCTGTCGGTCCCAGGCAGCGAACAAATCCTCGAAACGATTGAATTGGCGCGGATCACCGGTGGCCGGCCCCAGCTGTTTACCGCTGCGCGGGTCGACCCCGTTGTTCAAGGTGAGCTCCAGCAATTTGGGCAGGTTAAAATAGCCGGTGAGAAAATAGGCCTCGCGGCCGAAGGCACCGGCTTCGACGCATCCACTGGCCCCGCCCTCGCGGGCATCTTCCACGGTTTTTCCCTGGCGCACCAGCTCTTGGACGATGGCGTCGGTGTTGAAGATAGACGGTTGGCCGAATCCGGTTTTGACGATCTTCAGAGCGCGCCTGAGGAATCGATCCGGATTCTGCTTGCTCAGCTGCACCATGGCGGAGGGTTGCAGCAGGCGCATCTCTTCGATCACGTCCAGAATCAGGTAGCTCAGGTCGTTGACCGCGTCGCGGCCGTTGGCCTTGACGCCGCCGAGGTTGATCAGGGCAAAATCCACGAAGGTGTTGCTCTCTTTGGCAGTGACACCGGTCTTGGGCGGCGCGGGGTGGTTGTTGAACTTGATCCAGAAGGCGCACAAGAGTTCCTTGGCGCGCTCCTCGGTCAACCGGCCTTCGGCGAGATCCTTTTTATAAAACGGATATAGATGCTGGTCCAGCCTCCCGGGATTGAAGGCGTCCCAGGGGTTAAGCTCGGTAATGACACCCACGTGAACGAACCAGTAGGTCTGAAGGGCCTCCCAGAAGGTCTGCGGAGCATGGGCCGGCACCCGTCGACAGATGGCGGCCATCTGCAACAGCTCCGATCGGCGATTTACATCCGCTTCCGCTTCAGCCATCAGCAGCAGCGCCTCGGCATGGCGACGGGCAAAGGTGATCAGCCCGTCGGCGGCAATGGACATGGCCGCAAGCTGGTTTTTTTTGTCCATTGCACCGGAATCGCTAAAAAAATCGAGGCATTCCACGGCGGTTTGGATTTCCGCCTTCACCTCCACAAGGCCCTTGGCATAGATTTTGTCCCCGCAGGCGGTGTGCCCCGGCGAACGCTGCTCCTGAAACTCGGTGAAAATACCTGCACGGTATGCCGCCTGCCATTCCTCCGGCAGGTGAGCAAAAATTGTCTCGCGTATGGAGTGGCCCTGCCAGTAGGGGATCACCTCTTCGCCGTAGCTGTCACGGACGCAATCGTCAACCGCGAAAGCCACCTTGTCACGACCGTGGATGATATCCAGGTCCTGTTGGGAGTGGATGCACACCTCCGGATAGGTGGGTGTAGCTTTGGGCAACGGCCCGCGCTCGCCAACGATCAGTTCGTCAGGACCGATGTAGATCGCTTTGTTCTCCATGATGGAGGCAAAGGCCCTGGCCCGTTGCACCGGCACCGCTTCGCTCCGGGCAGCTCCGCTTTTGTAAAACCGGGTCAGAAGAAGGGCTCGCTCGTCCGACAAACTTGGAACGGCTTCGAGACTGCGGGTTCTGAGACGGTTGATGCGTTCATTCATGGTCATCCTCCTATGGATACATCGAAGCCTGCCGATTCGAAGTTGTTTTTGATTGCCGCCACCCGCTCCGCCAACGGCGGGGCGGGTGCAGTCAGGCTGCCGGTCATCCCGAGGCGGCGGTATTTCTCCTCCCCGATCCGGTGGTATGGAAGCAGATCGATCCCCTGAACGGTCTTGAGGGTGCCGGCTAGCCGGGTGATGGCGGCGAGGTTGTCGTCACCGTCGGTGATGCCTGGAATCAACGGAATCCGGATGCGCAGCGGGGTTTGGCTGCAGGCAACCCGCTTCAGGTTGTCGACAATGGTTTGGTTGGGCACACCGGTATAATGCCGATGCTGATCCGCATTCATGATCTTGAGGTCGAAAAGCACCAGCTGCAGCCGGGGAAGCATGCGTTCAATCACAGCCGCCGGTGCGTATCCACTGGTGTCCAATGCAGTATGGATCTCCCGCCGGTTGCAGGCTGCCAGCAGCGCCTCCAAAAATTGCGGCTGGGACAGCGGTTCACCACCGGAAAAGGTGGCCCCACCGCCGGATTCATCGTAAAACAGCACATCCTTTTCGATCTCTTTGATCAGGTCACCCACACCGATGACAGTTCCCACCGTCTCATCGATTTTCCCCGTCGACGTGAGGCGCCACATCGTCTGGGGCCGCGGATCGATCCCTTCCGGGTTATGGCACCATTGGCATGACAGCGGACACCCCTTTAAAAAGACGGTGGTTCGAATGCCGGGGCCGTCATGCAAGGCGTATTTTTTGATTTTAAAAATGGTACCGCCCGTCATGGCGCCTCTCCTACGCATGCAGTCGCACGTGCATCCCGATTGTTTGCAAACCCGTTATAGCAGATTAACGATCAAAGGCAACAGAAACTCAGATCTTCAGACCATTGGACCTTTGATGTTGAACACTCCCCGCGGCAAGCCGCGGGGAATGCGCTCGCTATCGCGGTTCAAAAACAACCTTTTCGGCAGCCTGGCATGGACGGCCGACACACCTTCAAGATCACTTGTAGCCGCACCCCCGGCAAGCAACGATTGGCCTGGCATTATTCTTTAATATCACTGTTTTCATTATGGATATTTTTTTCTGTCCCATTCGAATGACCTTCCCATTGACTTTGGATGAGTTGTCCCTTAGCTTGACAGTATGTCTAATTTGACCATGCAGTCATACCCATCCCAATCGTCTGGCCGGATCTTTATGTCAGACTGACTTGGTGTCACCCGTGTTTACAATTGACCCGGCGGTGAGGACCGCTGGGCCTCATGATTACTGCAAGTACCCATGGAGGTGCGCATGCCCAAGCGAAAAGGCAAGCCGGTAAGCTTTGATGCATTGGTCAAATTTTTCATGCAAAACTACAACATCCCCACCAAGCGGGACGTAGACCGTCTTAACGACCGACTCGACCGGCTTGAAAGCCTGATCCGTGCGTTGGTTCCACGGAGTCGGCTGTCAACGGCCAAAGCCGATGTGGACGCTGCTAAAAGTGCCACGCAATCCGTTCTGGATCTCATTAAGCAAAGCAAAGACGGCATCGGTATTGCGGCGGTCCGGGAACAAACCGGTTTCGATGACAAAAAGCTTCGCAACATCATCTTCCGCCTGAACAAGATGGAAAAAATCGCCCGGATCAATCGCGGACAATATAAAGCCGTGGAATAGGTTTATTGTCGCATCGACCCCTAAACCGAGTAAAATTAACTGGAGACCTTCATGATCATGCAAGCAGACGCAAATAATTCCGGTATTCACGCCGGAGATCGGCTGGGCGGGTATGCCGTAAAGAAAGTATCCTTCCTCACGGACATCCAGTCCTGGCTCTACCAGCTGGAACATGAAGATACCGGTGCCCGGCATATCCACATCAGCAATTCAGACCGGGAGAACACTTTCGGTGTGGCTTTTAAAACCGTCCCGTCGAACTCAACCGGCGTGGCGCACATTTTGGAGCATACGGTTTTGTGCGGGTCAGAACGATTTCCGGTGCGCGATCCATTTTTTTCCATGCTCAAACGCAGCCTGTCCACATTCATGAACGCCTTTACCGCCTCTGACTGGACCATGTATCCATTCGCCACCCAGAACCGCAAGGACTATTACAACCTGATGGATGTCTACCTGGACGCGGCCTTTTTCCCCAATCTCGAAGTATTGAGTTTCAAGCAGGAGGGACATCGGCTGGATGTGGAAGACGATGGGGCGGGATTACGACTGGTCTATAAGGGCGTGGTCTACAACGAGATGAAAGGCGCCATGTCGTCGCCGGATCAGGTCATGGTCCGGTCCCTGCTCAACGCCCTCTACCCGGATACGACCTACAGCCACAATTCCGGCGGCGAACCGGCCGTGATTCCGTCCCTGAGCCACCAGCAGCTCAAAGACTTTCATGCCCGCCACTACCACCCGAGCAATGCCTATTTTTACACATACGGCGACCTCGCGCTTGAAAACCACCTGGCCTTTATTGAAGCGCGCGTCCTGCGTCGCTTCTCACGCATCGATCCACAGACCGACGTTCCCGCGCAGCCTCGCTGGCCGGCCCCGAAAACCGCCACCTATCACTACCCGCTGGACCGCAGTGAAGCTCCGGCCAAGAAATACCAGGCCTGCGTGGCATGGCTTTGGGCTGATATCAAGGACACCTTTGAAGTTCTGGTCGCCGCGGTTCTCGAACAGATCCTCATCGGCAATGCCGCTTCACCGCTGCGCAAAGCATTGATGGACAGCCAGTTAGGTACTGCCCTATCAGACGGAACGGGATTCGACGCGGAAAACCGGGACACGATGTTTTCAGTGGGGTTGAAGGATGTATCCGAATCCGACGCCGAGAAAATCGAAGCCATCGTTTTTGATGTGCTGCAAAACCTGGTTGACGGCGGCATCGATCCACAGCTGGTGGAATCGGCCATCCACCAGATCGAATTTCACCGCAAGGAGATCACCAATACCCCCTACCCGTACGGCATCAAGCTGCTGGTCGGTGTGGCCGCCGCCTGGCTCCACGGCGGCGATCCGGAGCGTATGCTTCAGCTGGATGCCGATTTCAACCACCTCAGGCAGTCCCTGGCCGAAGGACGGTTTCTGGAAGAAAAAATCCGGCACTTTCTGCTGGACAACCCCCATCGGGTCCGCTTTGTCCTCGCACCGGACCCGACCATGGCTGAAAGGGAAAACCAGCGCATCGTGCATGAACTGGCCGAGATGCTCAAGGATATGAATGAATCCGACCTGGCAGCGATCCGGGCCGACGCGCTGGCCCTGGAAAAGCTTCAGGAGACCCAGGAAACCCTGACCTGCCTGCCCACCCTGCAGCGCGAGGATATTCCTCCCTCCGTGGTGCGTATAGCGCCCACAATGGGACCATTTCAGCTGCCGGTGTGGACCTACGCTCAACCGACGTCGGGTATTTTCTATTTTTCCGGCGGATTGGGAGCCGGTAAAATCGACACGCCACTGCTGCCCCTGGTGCCTTTATACTGCTACACGGCATCTAAAATGGGCACCAGCGGGTGTGATTACACCCGGATGGCTCGCCGCATGGACCTTTACACCGGCGGTATCGGCTTTTCGGCCAACGCCCGCACCCGCTTTGACGACGACGGCGAATGTCTGCCCTTTATCACGATCAGCGCCAAATGTCTGAACCGCAACCAGGATCGCATGTTCGCAATCCTTCACGAGCTGACAACCCAGGTTGATTTTTCCGATCTCACGCGGTTGCGCCAGCTGGTTTTGGAATACCGGGCCGGTTTAGAGGCGGCTGTGGTTCATAACGGCCATCGCCTTGCTATTTCCCTGGCTTCGCGAAACTTCACCAGCGCCAACCACCTCCAGGAATTATGGGGCGGCATCCACCACCTGCACACCATCAAAAAGGTGGAGAGAGAGACAGCCAACGGCGGTATGCAGCGTCTCTCGGCAGACATGAAAACCATCGGCGCAGCCCTTTTTTGTAAAGACAATTTTAAGCTGGCCCTGATCGGGGAGGCACCGATACTGGTTGAGGCGGCCGAACCCGTTAAAAAACTGACCGGCGGATTGACAGCCACAGGAAATGATGGTTTTGTTCCACCGCATCTCAACATGATACCCGGTCTGCCCAGGGAAGGGTGGCGCACGTCCACGGCCGTTTCCTTCGTTGCCCAGGCCTTTCAAACCGTGCGGTTGGGGCATGCGGACAGTCCCGCCTTGGCGGTGATCGCCAAAATGCTGCGCTCCATGTACCTGCACCGGGAAATCCGAGAAAAGGGCGGCGCTTATGGCGGCTTCGCCCTTTACAACGCCGAAGACGGGGTGTTCAGTTTCGGCTCCTATCGGGATCCGCATATCGCCGGCACGCTGAAGGTCTATGACAGGGCCGCCGACTTTATCCGCTCGGGGAAATTTTCCGAAGAGGATGTGAAAGAGGCCATTTTGCAGGTCTGTTCGGAAATCGACAAGCCCGACCCGCCGGGCCCCGCTGCCCGCAAGGCCTTCTATCGACGAATCATCGGACTTTCCGATGAAACGCGTGAACGCAACAAGGTAAACCTGCTGGGATTGACCCGCAAGGCGGTGATGGCGGTTGCCGACCGGTATTTTGATCATCGGGAATCCAGCCGGGCGGTCGCTGTCATTTCCAATGGCGACCTGCTCGAGGCCGCCAACGGGAAACTGGCGGATCACACGCTTTCCCTGCATAACGTATAGCCATGCCGGCCGCCCGGCAACTGCCTGCGGCCGGATTTCATTTTCGCTGCAGCCAACCGCCCGATCTCCCCTCATGAAAACCGTCAACTTGCCGATAACACGAATTGAACCGCCCGTGTATTTTCGGTGTTTAACCTTGACTTCAGGGAGTTTGCATTTTTGACCCGATCCGACGCCTCAACGGAACCGTCCGAGTTCAACGACCAGACGCCGCTTTACAAGAGCGGCGTCCTGGGCAACTACATCAGCTATCTGGAATCCCACGGGGGTGCCGATATCGAGGATCTGTTGCAGTGCAGCGGCCTCACCCGGTTTGACATTAACGATGAGGGTCATCTGCTGAGCCAGGCGCAGATCAACCGCTTTCACCGCTGTCTTGACGAAAAAGTGGCCGACCCGAAGATCTCCTACAAGGTGGGGTGTCACGCACTGTATGCAAAATCGACGGGAACGCTAAAGCGGTATGGCCTTCAGTTTATCACTCCCGGCGCCATGTACAAGGCCGTCGATCGCGTCTATCCCAAATGGTCCAGGGGGCATCTATGCAAAACTGCCATCACCGGTAAAGGGCAAGCCGAAATGACGGTTTCCGTCCGGCCCGGTGTCCGCGAAGAGCACTTTCAGTGCGAAAACCGGATGGGGATCCTCGAATCCATCGGCAAGATCCAGACCGGTCACCCATCCCGGATAACCCATCCAACCTGCATGCATCGCGGGGATGACGCCTGTCAATACCTGATCTCCTGGCGGGAGAAACCGTCCGCAATCTGGAAACGGAAGGGGGCCTATGCCGGAATGGTTTCCTTGGCCGCCGCCGTCGCAACAGGGTTGTTCCTTTCAACTGCCTTATGGATGTTGACGGCCCTTTCCATGGGTGTGGTCTCTCTTTCCATCTGGCTGTTGGGCAGCAGACTGGAAGTCAGGGAGTTGGCTGGGTTTCTCAAGGAGCAGGGTGATACCGCCGGCCGCCTGCTCGAAGAGATCGAAAACCGATACCACAATTCCCGAATGATTCAGGAAATCGGTCTGGCCGGGGTGGATATTCTGGAGGCAAACTCCTTTCTCACTTCTGTGCTGGCATCCATGTCGCGGAACCTGGATTTCACCCGCGGAATGATTGCCCTTTGCAGTGACGACCGTAGACGACTTTATTTCGTAGACGGTTATGGATTCTCCCCAGAGGAACTTCAATTCCTCCAGCAAGTGGATTTCGGCATCGATTTTTCCAATTCCACCGATATGTTCATCCAGGCGTTGAAAACAGGAAAGCCCTTGTTTCTCAACGATATTTACGAAAAAATCGGCGCCATGGCATCCAACAGCCGCGGCTTGATCGAAAACCTCGGGGTGGAATCTTTGATCAGCGTGCCATTGATTCACAAAAAGGAACCCTTGGGGCTTTTGCTTGTCGACACCAAGGGCGCGAAAAGAAAATACACCACCAGCGATGCAAACCTGCTCATGGGAATCGCCTCCCAGATCGCCACCGGTATCATCAATGCCCGATCCTATACGCGAATCCAGGAAAGTGAACAGCGCTACCGCCTGCTGGCGGAAAACGTCGCCGATGTGATCTGGATACTTGACGTCAATTCTTTTACAATGACCTATGTCAGCCCCTCCGTTGAAAAAACCACCGGTTACACACCCGATGAAATATTGACCCTATCGATGGATCATTACCTGACAGCGGATTCCTTTCAACGCGCATCCAGCGTTTTGAGCAAGGCCTTGAAAGATGTGGCAGCCGGGGCGATCGACCCCAATCACTTTTCGATGACCCTGGAGCTGGAGGAATATCACAAAAACGGCACCCTGATCCCCATCGAGGTAACCGCCGGAATTCTGGTGGATGAACATGGCAAGCCCAACGCCGTACTCGGTGTCTCCCGGGACCTTTCGGAGCGCAAAAGGGCCGAGAAGGAACGAACCGAAATCGACAATCGGTTGCAGCGCGCCAAAAAGATGGAAAGCCTTGGGACCATGGCCGGATCCATTGCCCACAACTTCAACAACCTTTTGATGGTGGTATCCGGCAACCTGGAGCTTGCCAAGGCGGACCTTTTGGAATCATCGACAGCCGCCGGAAACATCCAGCGGGCAATCAATGCCTCCCAGCGGGCGGCGGATCTGAGCGGCATGATGCTGACCTATGTGGGTCAGTTGAAAAAAGAGAACGTTGCGGTGGACCTGTCCGAGGCGGTGGAGACCGTATTGAAGAATATGGATGAATCCAACCTGAGCAATGTGGCCCTGAATCTGGACCTGGCCGATCCCATGCCGCTCGTGGCCGCAGACGCCGGACAGATGCACCAGATGATATCCGGATTCATCACCAACGCCATCGAAGCGCTGGGAAAGGAAAAAGGTCAGGTTCGCATCTCCACCGGCTCCATGCACTGTGGCAAGGCCTATCTGTCCACGACATACCTGAAGGAAGAACATCCGGAAGGCATGTACGCCTATGTGGAAGTGGCCGACACGGGCTGCGGCATGGATGCGGAGACCCTGGGCAAAGTCTTTGATCCATTTTTTTCCACCAAATTCACCGGCCGCGGGCTCGGCATGGCGGCAGTTATGGGTATCGTCCGTTCGCATAACGGTGCCATAAAGGTCAGCAGTACAAAGGACGAGGGCTCGGTATTCACCGCCTTGTTTCCCATACAGGGCGTATCCCTGCGACGGGGCAGGCCCGACCGTACTCCGGTTGAGACCAACAATTCCGTAAAAACCGTTTTGCTGGTGGATGACGAGACGATGGTGATGGAGATCGGCAGCCAGTTCCTCCAACGCCTGGGCTACACCGTCCGGACGGCGTCGGGCGGGCAGGAGGCCCTGGCCATATTCAAACGGGCATCGGATCGCATTGATTGTGTGCTGCTTGATTTCACCATGCCCGGCATGGATGGGCTGGAGACCATGCAGCAGATCCGGAAGATCCGCCCTGATATCAGAATCATCATCACCAGCGGATATGCCCGCCAGCAGATCGAGGACCGTTTTGCCCATGTCGCCCCCCCGGATGCGTTTATCCAGAAACCCTTCGAGATGAAGGCCCTGAAGGAAAAACTCCACGACGTCATCTGGAAATCCGAATGACCCCCGGGGGTCGGTTGCAAATCGATCATTCAGGCCCTAATTGAAACCTGGCGTAAACGCGTTGAAGGCATCCATGCTCAGGATTATGTGGATTTGTGGTCGCGATGTGACGGAATCCATGGGCGATCCGCTTCTCGGGTGGGGCATTTTGATTTTGGCGTCAATCGCAAGCGGGTTGAAAAAAAAGGGGGGCGGCCATACAACCGTCCCCCTTTTTTCTAAGTGTCTTTTCTGCGCTGCCGGTGATCACATCATGGCAGCCTGGTTAACCATGGATTCCCTCAGGATGCCCTCGGCGGCCTTTTGTTTGTCAATCACGTAGGTGCCATTTTGCAGGTCATCCCGAATCCGGGAAACCAGCGATTCACGTACGTCAGGAACGGAAGCCATGGCCCGCTGGGCGTCGGCGATTGACCGTCCCCGCCGGCTGAATGCCACCCGGTCCTGCTGGGGGGTTGATGCTTCGGCCTTCTCGGATTGGGTCGCTTTCGACGGTTTGCCCTGCACTTGAGCAGTTTGATAAACGTTAAGTTTGGATTGAAGATCACTACCGTTAACTTTCATAACCGTTACTCCCTTTTTTTTCTTGGCATGATCATATTATTGGTCGTTTTGCCAAAAAACAATAGTTTTTTTTTACAAATTCCGCTCAACAGACTGATATATTTACCATTGAGGCCCTACCGGGTTGCGTTCCGCGTTGCGGACCCAGGTCGAAGCATGGTCAAAAAGGATTTGCAGATTCATCACCGATGCCCTAAAACAGAGACCGGTTCAATTTTCAGCAACGAAAACCGCTGCTAACCGGAAGGTGTTCGCCATGACGCGCATTCCACCAGGCACACAAGCCAGAGATCCCAACGAAAAAGAATTTATCCAAGCCGTCAGCGACGTCATGATCAGCGTCGGACCGGTGCTGGATAAAACACCCGAATACCGTCGCCACGGCATTGCAGAACGAATCGTGGAACCCGAGCGCATCATCACGTTTCGGGTTCCCTGGATCGACGATATGGGCCAGGTCTTGGTCAACCGGGGATTTCGGGTGGAGATGAACAGCGCCATCGGACCCTACAAGGGGGGCCTTCGCTTTCACCCCTCCGTAAACCAGAGCATTTTAAAATTCCTGGCCTTCGAACACGTATTTAAAAATGCCTTGACCACGCTGCCGCTGGGCGGGGGTGCAGGCGGAGCGGACTTTGAGCCCAAGGGCAGGTCAGACGGTGAAGTGATGCGCTTCTGCCAGAGTTTCATGGCCGAGTTGTTCCGGCATATCGGTAAAAATACGGATGTTCCCGAGGGGGACATCGGTGTGGGATCCCGCGAGATCGGCTATTTGTTCGGCATGTATCGTAAATTGAAGAATAGATTCACCGGCGTACTCACCGGCAAGGGCCTGGGCTGGGGTGGCAGCCTGATCCGGCCTGAAGCGGCCGGTTTCGGTTGCGTCTATTTTGCCGCCCAGATGCTGGCCACGCGCAATGAAACCCTCGCCGGAAAAACCTGTCTGGTCTCCGGATCCGGCAATGTGGCCCAGGCCACGACTCGCAAATTGCTGGAGATGGGCGCCAAGGTGGTCAGCCTCTCCGACTCCTCCGGCCACATCTATGATGAACAGGGCATCGATGCGCACAAACTGGCATTCGTCAAGCGCCTGAAAAATATCCGCCGGGGCAGAATCAGCGAATACGTCGATCAATACGCCCACGCCTCGTACACGCCGGCAACCCCTGACCAGGATTCCAATCCCTTGTGGCATCACCGCGCCCAGTGTGTTTTTCCCTGCGCCACCCAGAATGAAATCAGCAAGCAGGACGCCTATCATCTGATCAACAACAACGTCAAGCTGGTATGCGAAGGGGCCAGCATGCCCTGCGGCGCCGATGCCCGCGACATTATTATGGACAAGGGGATTCTCTATGCGCCCAGCAAGGCCGCCAATGCTGGTGGGGTGGCCGTCTCCGGCCTCGAAATGACCCAGAACAGCATCCGTCTGACCTGGCTCGGTGAAGAGGTGGACAATCGACTGAAAATCATCATGAAAGGCTTGCACGACACCTGTCTGGCCGCCGCCGAGGCCTACGGAAGCCCGGGGAATTATCTTATGGGTGCCAACATCGCCGGCTTCATCAAGGTGGCCGATGCCATGCTGGACCAGGGCGTCATTTAGCAGGACCCGCAACCCGCATTTGATTGCCCGGCATTGCCGGTCTGGTTTTCGTTCCCCTTGAAGCCAAGGCTGCCGATGATTATTGTGGTACCGGCGGACGCATGTTCAGAAACACCCATATGAGAGGAGATCCCATGTTAAGCGATAAAATGTCCCAGGCATTGAACGAACAGGTCAACCGGGAAATGTATTCGGCTTACCTTTACATGTCCATGTCGGCGCACTGCAATCAGACCGGTCTCAAGGGCTTTGCCAACTGGTTCATGGTCCAATATCACGAAGAGATGCTGCATGCCATGAAGATCTATGCGTACATCCAGCGTCAGGGTGCTCAAGTAAAGCTCGCCGCTATCAAAGCGCCGCCGGCATCCTTTGAATCCCCTCTGGGGATGTTCACCCAGACCCTGACCCACGAGCAGTTCATCACCCGATCCATTAACGATATCATGGAACTGGCCATTGCCGAAAAAGATCATGCATCTCAGATTTTTCTGGAATGGTATGTGACCGAGCAGGTAGAGGAAGAAGAGAACGACAACGACATCATCGCCCAACTCAAATTAATCC
Source organism: Desulfosarcina sp. (assembly GCF_046496365.1). GTDB lineage: Bacteria > Desulfobacterota > Desulfobacteria > Desulfobacterales > Desulfosarcinaceae > Desulfosarcina. The sequence goes on along the minus strand of NZ_JAWOHB010000123.1, from coordinate 13,192 downwards.
AAGACAACCCCCAGGGGTTGATGATGCTGGACCGGGAACTGGCCGGCCGGATGACCACGGTGCCAACGGATTTCAGCAAGGGCATCCAGTCGGCAATGGCCTCGGCCGGTGCATAATGCTGTTGTTGAGCGGCCGCTTATGCGATTCCGCAAGCCATGAGGGGATTGATGATGTCACCGGCCCGATAATGTCTTTTTTAACCGTGCCTCACCTTAAATACTGCCTTTTGGGATTGGCTTTCTCATCTGAAGGCGGTATTTTTTTTGCCCCATGAAACCAAAAATGAGACCCATGCTGCTGGTGGTCGCCGCCCTGCTTGCCGTGATGTTCATGACTGTCTGCGGCCTGCTTTTCTGGATCGAATCCAAACCGGGTCGTCAATGGGTGCAGACCCGGCTAAACGCAGCCCTCCCGGGAAGGATCACCATTGAAAACCTGCGATTATCTCTTCTGAAACCAGGTCTTGACCTTTACGGGGTCGTGCTTCATGACCCCCGGGGGTTGGCCCTGGCGGGATTCGGCCGCCTTTCTGCAGAGCTGAGCTTCTGGGCCCTGTGGGACCGGGAGATCCGACTGAACACCATTTTGCTGGAGGCGCCGTGGACTGACCTTGCAATGGACGAAACCGATGGGTTGAACCTGATGAACGCCCTAGTGCCGCCTGCCCGGGAGAAAGAGACCCAAGCGCCGGCGCCCGGCATGGCCGGTTTACCGGTCAACATCGTTTTTGAGTCGATCCGGCTGGTCGACGGCCGGTTTGAGTTCAAGCCGCCAAATGGATCCCCCCGCATCGAGGCCAGCGGAATCAACCTGACTGCCGACGGTAATCTCACGGACCGATCCGGCAATCTGGCGCTGACGATCTCCGCGGTCCGGTTCAGCAGCCCAGGCATCCAGCCGCCGCCGGTCCGTATTGCCTTGAAGGCTCGACTGGATGGCGACCAGCTATACCTGGACAGGTTTGATGCCACCACCGACCGGACCACGGTGGGGCTCTCCGGATCAGCCGCCAATCTCTACACGACCCCAATGCTGGACGGTGTCTTGTCTATTGATGGTCAACTATCTGAATTAAATACTATTGTCAATCTTGCCGGAAACTATGACGGTCCTGTACAAGCCAAACTGACTCTGAAAGGCACCCTGGCCAACCCGGATGCCGATCTCAACCTGTCCTTGGAAAATGGCCAGATTGCTGGCCAACCGTTGGATCACGGCGCGCTTTCCATCCGTCTGAGGGATCGGCAGGCAACGATCGACACGGCAGCCATACAGCTGGCTGCAGGCACCGTCGAGCTGAGTGGCACCATAAACCTGCGCGAGGCTTTCCCAAAAGGCTTCCTGGTGCGGCCATCAGATGTGGACGCCATCACCTACGCCCTTACGCTGGTCCAAAAGATCCCGGATCTCAACCCGTGGCTGCATCCGTTTATCGACATCCGTGGCAAAATGACCAGCCGGGTTTCGATTGCCGGCAGCGGGGTCATCCCTTCAGGAGCCTCGGCGCGGCTGACACTGAAAGGATCGGGACAGGAGCTGCTGGCAGCCGGCATGGACCGGCCGATCGCTGCCGACATCGACTTGTCGGCGCAGATGGACCGGGGCACGATTACCCTGTCGGGCTTCAACGGCGCAGCCGACGGCGTTGAAGTTTCCGGGCAGGGCCGTTTTCATGTGCGTGACCGGACGCTGTCCGGAAAACTGGCATTGACGGCCAAAGATCTTTCCCGGGCCCTGGCCGTCGTGGGAATACAACGCGTCACGGGTGCCTGCAGCGCCCAACTGAGCGTTGGCGGCAGTTTGAATCAGCCTCAATTTACTTTATCCGCGGCATCCCGGAACCTGAAAGTGGATCGATATACCCTCGGGAACCTGACCATCGATGCGCATATGGACCCTGACGGGCTGCTGACGCTGAACACCCTGCACCTCGAAAACAAGGACTCGCGCATGCGCGGCCATGGCCGTCTGCGCCTGTTGGCGGACGGTGGCGGCATCGATACCAGATTTGTTAACGCCCTCGATCTCACGTTGGAAAAACTGTCCGCAGCCGACTTCATGGACTTTCCGCCAATCCGTGGAGATCTCGACGGCCGGTTGCAGTTAGACGGTCCACTGGAATCGCTGACGGGCAAGCTTTCACTAAGCGGGACATCGCTGAGCACCGCGGCCGCAGCCTTTGGCGATATAAACGCCCGCATACGATTGGAATCCGGCACCGTTATCGTGGATCGTCTGGACCTGCGCAATCAAGGTTCAACGATCAACGCAAGCGGCAACATCCAATTGCTGAATCCCAATGACCTGGGCCTGATTCAGAACCCGCAATTTGACTTCAGCGTCGATTCGAGACACGTTGATCCAAATGATTTTATAGGATCGGCAAGCGGCGATTTCAATTTTTCCGCCAGACTGACGGGCAGCGTTGAGAATCCAGTCGGCCGGATTGGCATCTCGGGCAGACAGGCCAGCGTGTTTGACCAGCCCATGGAAACCGTTGCGCTCGACGCACGCTTCGAAGCGCATCGCCTCTGGCTGGACCGGTTTTCAGCTGCCGTTGCCCCCGGTGAGCAGATCGAGGGCGCCGGATGGGTCGGACTGGATAAAACCTTTGACCTGAAAGTTAAATCCGATGGTATCTTTGTCTCCCGCATTCACCGACTGCGAGACGTTTTCCCCGGAGAAGGCAGGCTGCGTTTTGATTTCTCCGGACAGGGCAGCCTTCAAAACCCGGACATCGACGGTGGCCTGACTGTATCCGACATACTGATCAACGATGGCACCATCGAAGATGTTCACCTCAAGTTCAGCCTGCACGATATGCTGGCCACCGCCACGGGTAAACTCAATTTTGATATGGATGCCGCCTGTGACCTGAAAAAAGGGGATTTCGAGGCCCACCTGACGTTTGACCGCACCGAAACAGCCCCCTACTTCAAAGCGGCAGGCAAACCCGACTTTCACGGTAAGCTGAGCGGGAAGGTACAGGCCGCCGGAAATATTCACGACCTTGCCCACGCCTCGGCATATGTGGACCTGAACGCCCTGCACCTGCGGTTCAAAGACATCTCGTTGATCCAGTCCGACCGCATAGCCCTCAAGCTGGTCGACCGGCAACTGTCGGTTGTCCAGGTTGAAATGGGGGTGCTCTCCTCGGGCAGCCTTGATTTGGCCGGAGATGCGCGCCTTGGCGGCCGCCTCAATCTGGAGATCAATGGCCGGGTCCCAATCTCGGCCGCAGAGGTGTTCAACGCTGACCTGGGTGAGAGCAGCGGCACGCTTGCCTTGACAGGCACGGTTTCCGGGGATATGGCCAACCCAAAGATTGATGGGCGTATCGATCTGGAACAGATCGGCATGGCCGTGCCTGGTTTGGCCCAGAAACTTCACGATCTGAACGGCCGCATTTACCTGACGGCCGACCACATTCGCATTGAAGGTTTGAAGGGGTTTCTGGACACGGGTTTCTTCGAGATCGACGGCAGCGTGGACCATAAAAACCTGGCGCCGACGGGAATGAATCTCGCCATTGGTGCGCAATCCCTTCCGCTGGAGGTTCCGGACACCCTGGCCGTTCTACTCAATGGGGATATCAATATCACGGGCACCGGCCGGCGCGCCGACGCCCGGGGAGCAATCGTCATTTTAGAAGGCACGTATTACAAAGATGTGAAGATCAACCTGCTGCAGATGGCCACTACCCGTCAGCGGGCCCTCGCGCCGGCGACCGAGTCCCTGTCGATCCCCTATTTCGACACGGTCGATCTGGACATCACCGTCGGCCATCGGCAGCCTTTTATGGTCCAGAACAATCTCGCCCAGCTTGAGATCAGTCCGGATCTAAAGATCGGCGGCAATCTGGAAAATATCATTCTCAGCGGCCGGGCCCAGGTGAAAAGCGGCACCGTCACCTTTCAGAAAAAGAGCTTCGATGTTAGAAAAGGCATCATCGATTTTGTTAATCCATATAAAACCGAGGCCGAAATCGATATCGAAAGCGAGACGGCAATCAGAAACTGGACAATCACGCTGGCCATCAAAGGCACCCCGGACAACCTCAACCTGAAGCTTTCCTCGGTGCCGACGGAAAGTGATGCGGACATTCTGTCGCTGATCCTGTTCGGCAGAACCGCACAGGAGCTCACCGCCGGTGGGGGCGGCGCTGGGCGCAGTAGCGGGCAGATCCTGGCGGAAATGCTTGCCGACACCTTTGGGGATGACATCAAAAAGACCACGGGCGTAGATATTCTGCAGATGGAATCCAATGGCAGCAGCGACGGTGAGGATGCCTCCGGGGTCACGGTTACCATCGGCAAAAACCTTTCCGATCGCATGACTGTCAAATACGCGGTGGCGACCAAAGATGGTGAAATCATCCAGCGGGCGATCACGGAGTACAAACTTTTGGAGAACGTCCTGGTGAGCGGCTTCCAGGACAGCCAGGGCATTTATGGGTCAGAACTGATGTTCCGCATTGAATTTAGGTGAGTTGACGTGTGAGAATATTTCGCGCTAAAAAACAGCTGCGACGATGCGCCTTGATCCTTGGCATTCTCGTGGTCCCGATTGGCTGGGTTTACGCTGCAGAAGACATCGACACCGACAAGGGTGCTTTGTTTGCAGATGGGTCAACCGCAGTAATCCATGCCATCCGGGTGTTGATCGACGGTGCGCCGGACCAGCAGGATGAATACGCCGCCGTTGCCCAACGGCTCATCCGATTGCGCCCCGGGGATAACTTTGATGAAGGCGCAGTGCGAGAATCCATCCAGGCGCTCAAGCTGAGCCGCCGCTTTTCGGCTATCCATGTAGACATCGCCACCGAATCCGAAATACAGACGCTGACTTTCACGCTGACCCCCTATCGCTATATCAAGGACATCCGTATCCGGGGCAACTACCCCCTTTTCGATGCAAACATTCTCAATCAGATGACGCTCTACCCGGGTAACCCATACACCCTGGCTGATCTTTCGGCCCAACGCGAGGCGATCGTTGAACGCTACAAAAGAGAAGGGTACACCGACCCGGAGGTGTCGATAACGGCGCTGCAGGATGCTGAAGATGAAAATGCAGTCATTCAGGTGGATATCCGCAAAGGGCCCCATTTCGTGCTCGGAACGCTTGCATTCGAAGGCAACCGGGCCATCTCTTCAGAAGCGCTCAAATGGCGAATCAAGGTTTGGAGACGGTCCCTGCTGCCCGGAATCGGCCGATTCAGCGAATTTCAGCTTAAAAAAGACATGGACACACTGCTGGCTTACTACCGCAGAAAAGGATTTGCAGACGCTGAGATCTCCTACCGTATCGATGACCCAGGCCACTCACACCTGGTTGATGTGACCGTCCAAATCCGGGAAGGGCAACGCTACACGGTCGCTTTCGAGGGCAACCAGCACTTCTGTGACCTGACCCTGAAAAAGGATGTGGCCATTTTCAGGGACGGGAACCGAGGCAATATCGGCGTAAGAAAAAGCGTTCAACACATGCAGCGACGGTACCGTGAAGATGGGTTCCTCAACACCCAGATCAAGGTAGCAACAACCGTTGTTCCCGGCAATCCGGCAGACGTTCGCCAGCTGCTGTTCGTCATCCAGGAAGGCCCGCAAACCTTAGTCGATAAGGTAACCATTGCCGGCAACCAAGCCATCGCTGAAACGGAAATCAGGCAACAGCTGCTCACCCGCCCGCCTACGATTTTTCACGATGGCGCCTTTGTTCCCGAGACCTTGGAAACAGACACCTATGCCGTCACCACCCTCTACATGAACCGGGGTTTCCACGAGCGCACCGTAAATTCCGAGGTGGATTTCAATGCAGATAAAACCGGCGCGGCCATCTCGCTGAACATTACGGAAGGTCCCCGGACAACCGTAGGCGCAATAACCATCAACGGCTTGACCATGTTGCCGGAAGCAGAGGCCAGGAAAGTGCTGCACCACAAAACCGACGAGCCGTTCCGCAGCTCTGTGGTGGAAGAGGACAAGGAAGCCATCGCCAGCCTGGTCTCCGAAAAAGGGTACCCCCATGCCACGGTTCACCCCCGCGTCTCAATCAGCGAGGACCGCAGCCAGGCGGATATCGCTTATGACATCGACGCAGGGCCGCTGGTGACCCTGGGAGATATATTCATATCCGGCAATCTTCGCACCGCCGAGAAGGTCATCCAGCGGGAGATGGAAGTCCAACAGCAGGCCCCCTTGTCGTTGCGGTCGTTATATGACGGGCAGCGCCGGTTGAGGGATCTGGACATCTTTCACAGGGTGAACTATCGCACCTTTGGATTGAAAGAAAAAAAACAGACCGTTGATCTGTTTGTGGAGATCGAGGAGGATGAGCCTTTTTACGCCCAGACCGGCGCCGGTTATCAGTCGGACAGTGGTTTTTTCGGCCGCGCCAAGGTGGGTGACCGGAACCTGTTTGGGCTGAACAAAGACCTGTGGGCCTCCGGAGAAATCAGCCAGACCGGCTACCGGGTGGAAACCCGACTGACCGAGCCCCGGTTTCTGAACACACGCACCACCGCCAGCATTGGCGTCTTCAACGAGGAATTGACCGAATTCAACCAGCCGTTCGGCACCCGAACCACCGGTGGATCGCTGGGTTTCGGACGCGACTGGGGAAGGCATGTAACCACAGCCTTGAGTTTCAGACTGGAAACGCGGGACCAGTTCAGCGTCGACGATCGCCCCCCGGGAGAAGCCGATGAAGAGACCCGCACCATTTTCGTCACCACACCCTATGCGCGCTACGACAGCCGGGACTCTTTCGTGCGGCCGACACGAGGACTGCTGTCATCCGTCGGTGTGGACATCTCCAAGGGCGTCCAGAACCAGGTGGACGACTTCTTCCGTTATCAGTTCGATACCCGCTATTACTGGAGCCCCCTGGAAAAATTAACGCTTGCCGGCCTGGCAAGAATCGGGCAGGTGATTCCCTACGCGGACAGCGAGCTGGTCCCGGACGACCAGCTTTTTTTTCTGGGAGGTATTCAAAACGTCCGTGGCTTTGATGAAAACCTGCTGCGCGTTGACAGCCGAGGAGATCCTGTGGGCGGGAAGACGGCCATGGTCGCCAGCCTGGAGGCGCGCATCGATCTGGGAATGAACCTGGAACTGACCACCTTCTTCGACATCGGCAGCGTCCAGGATGCCCTGGTGGAAGACGGTTCGGACCGTTTCCGCTCATCCGTTGGCATCGGCCTGCGCTATATTACCCCCATCGGCCCCATGGGGCTGCTCTACGGGCACAAACTGGACCGGGAGGAAGGCGAATCGGCCGGCCGGTTGCATCTCTCCATCGGGTACAGCTTCTAACACCTGAACAAGCCATCTATTGCCACCGGATGCTCTCCGGTTGGTAGGCGAGCGTCACGGGCCGGCCCTGGTGAAGGGTCGTGGATGCCAAGTGGAATTCCTCGACCTGCACAACCAGCGTAAGCGATCCGGCCCGTACATCGGCGAACAGCTTGCCGCTCTGCCGCTCCAAAGCAAGGCGCGTAACCGTGCCTTCAACAAACACCGTATTGGCAGGGGTTGCGGCCGCACCATTATCGAGGATACGGATGGCGGCAGGGTCGATGAAGGCGGTGGCATCGACATTCGGCGGCGCTGAAACCACAAGCCGGGTGCCGTTGCCGAGCAATTTGGCGTAAAGGCCCCCTTCTTCGGGAATCCACGGACCGAAAATCATGTTGCTCCTGCCGGTGCCGACGAGTTTTCCCTTGAACAGGTGAATCACTTTATCGCAGACATCATAGAGCCACTCACGATCATGACTGGCAATCACCAACGTCGTACCCAATTCGCTGCGGGCATGCAGGGAGGCGCTGCGGATCAGTTCACTGGAGGCGGCATCCACACTGGCGGTGGGCTCGTCCAGAAGCAGTACCCGCGGTTTCAGCACCAAGCGGGCCGCCAGGGCCACCCGCTGGGCTTCGCCGCCGGAAAGTTCATCCCATTGGCGCTGGACGAAGACATGGGGATCCAGCCCGACCATGGCCAGGGCATCACATACCGAACCGGGTCTATCTTCACGATTCCCCCGCACATTCAGGCCGTAGGCAATGTTCTTGAACACGGTGCGCTTCATCAGGTAGGGGTCCTGGGTCAGCAGCGTCACCTGAAACCGGACCGATTTGTCAAACGGCAGCGTCGGCACGCCGTCAAACAGGATCCGTCCTCCGGTAGGCCGGAGAATGAACGCCATGAGCTTGAGCAGGGTGCTCTTGCCACTGCCATTGGGTCCCACCAACCCCACGATGGAAGCGGGTTGTATTTCCAAGCGATCGACAGCCAAAACCGGGTGGCTGTTGTATTGGTGAACCAGGTTTTCAATCCTGTAAACCGGTTGGGGCACCGTTGACGCCTCCCATCATTTCTTGCAGTGGCGGTTACCAACCCTTTTTACCAGTCGGTCATTTTTTCCTCAAAAACGAGAGGCTCGCATTCACGCCAAAGGCGATGGTGATAAGCACCAGGCCCAGGGCAATGCCGGTGGAGAACATCCCCTTGCCCGTCTCCAGGGCAATCGCGGTGGTTATGGTGCGGGTGTGCCATTTGATGTTGCCCCCCACCATCATGGAAATGCCCACCTCGGTCATCACTCGCCCGTAGGCGCTAAGACCGGCGGCCAGCAGTCCATAACGCACCTCCCAAAGGCTGCTGAACAACAGCTGGCGTCGATTGGCGCCCAGGGAGATCAGAAGCGTCCGCAGGTGCCGATCCATGCTTTCGACGGCCGTGGCGCTGAGGGCAATGACCACAGGCAGCGCCAGGATGGTCTGGCCGATGGCGATGCCTTTCAGAGTGAACAGCAGGCCCATCTCTCCCAGCGGACCCCGGCTGGAGATGAAGGCGTAGACCACCAGTCCGATAAATACCGTAGGCAAGGCCATCGCCGTATCCACCACAAGCCTGAGTTGGCGTTTGATTGGGAAATTAAAATAACCCAAAACAAATCCCAGTGGAATGCCCGTGACCAGGCTGGCGGCCATGGAGCCGGTGGAGGCCTGGACCGTTGCAGCCACGGCAGACCAGGTCTGCCTGTCTCCTCCGATAAGCAAGTGGACCGCCTCTATGAATCCGGCAAGAATAAATTCCATTTTGTGGTTCCAATGGCCGAAAATTTTTCACCGACGCTGCATGGACCGGCAGCACGTCCACCTTGCAGTTTCCACCCAGTTTAAGGGCTTTGCCAGTCCCCACCGCGGTCCTTTTGCGTTCGATGCTGGTCGCGTTGGTGAAGTGAGGGGCCATGCAGTCCAGCTTCGACGTCCACCTATTCCGGTTCACGGGGGAATATCATTTTCCCGCTTTTGGAGACATCGTAGCCATGAAGCTGTTCGGCCGCCTGGACGAACGCCTTTTCATGCAGCAGGCTGAGAAAAAACTGGACCCCCGGATCGAAAAACCGTTCCCGGGTCACCAGCAGGTCGTAGCGCTCTTGGCGCAGGGGCATAAAATCCAGCCCCAGCAGAGAAGCAACCGGCCGGATTCCCGGTCCGGCATCGGCACGGCCGGCCAGGATTTCCAGCCCCACATCCATGTGTCGGTTTACCTCGTGTTCGTAACCGGCGATCTTTTCACCGGCGATTCCCGCCTGTTTGAGTTCCCGGTCAAAGAGCAGGCGGGTTCCCGTGGCCAGAGATCGGTTGACAATCCGGATGCCGGGATTCCCCAGGTCCTTCACGGCGGTGATTTTCGAGGGGTTGCCTTTCTGGATAAGGATTCCCTGGTCGCGTTTGCAGAAATTCACCACCACGGGCATACGGTCAAACTGGCGCTGCAGAAAATCGAAATTGTACTCGTCCTCGTTTTCCTGGAGCAGGTGACTGGTGGCCATATGGCAGAGGTTGCGGCGCAGGGCGCTGATGCCGCCAACGGAGCCCAGGTTTCCGTAAACGGCCAGGTGCCCTGGATGACGGCTGTTGAAGAGGGAAAGGATCTTTTCCAGGAGGATATCATTGCTTCCGGCGATGATCAGCAGCCCGTTATAAGGCGGCAGAACGTTGTGCGTCTGGGGATAGTTGACCGTGTTCGACTCGACCCACTGTTCAACCAGGTGTTGGGGAAAAATCCACTTGCCGGTGACCTTGGACGCGGGCAACCCCTTTTCCGAGATCAGGGTATAGACCATTTTCTCGTTGATCCCCAAAAATCTGGCCACCTCTTTCGTGGATAGCATCTGTGTCATTTCGCCCTCGCGGTCAACTCGGTTTTGATGCGCAGACCTGCCTGCCCATCAAAGTCGTAAATATTAGAAGCCACAGGACGATTTGTCAATGTAAGGGATTACCAACGAGATAAATTTAACTAAATATAACCAATACCACCCAATACTAACATTTTTGATGACCTTCTGATCACCTCGGTGCACAGTCTGCCATGAGATCCTTCCCGCGGCAGACCACGGGGAAGGTTGTGTCTGCAACGGCAGTGCTGCCCGGCAGCATTTGGATGACAATCGATTTCCAGCTCACCCGCTGCGTTTTTTTTAAGTTGACGGGCGTACGGCCGCCTGTATAGATTAACGTTAAATTTACCTTCCGGGGGCGCTGAAGCGATGCTCAACGAAAAGCAGAAACTGGATACGTTGATGGTGCTGGGCATTGAGCTTAACCGGATCCACGACCTGGATATCCTTCTGGAGCGGGTGCTTACGCGTGCGCGCCAGTTCGTCAACGCCGATGCCGGATCGATCTATATCCGCGATGGCGATCGTCTCAAATTTGCCTATTCCCAGAATGACACCCTGCAAAAGCGACTTCCTGCGGGGGAAAAACTGATCTACGCCACCTTTTCCGTGCCCATCGACCAGGAGAGTATTGCCGGTTATGCCGCGGCCACGGGAAAATTACTCAACATTCCCGATGTCTATAAGCTATCTTCCACCAAAAGGTACCACTTCAGCAAGAAATTCGACGCCGTGTCGGGGTATGTCACCCGTTCCCTGCTCACCATCCCATTGCTGAGTTCTAAAAAAGATGTCCTGGGCATCCTTCAGATCATCAACGCCCAGGACCAGGAAAAGCGGATCCGGGCCTTCAGCCAGACCGACGAAAAGGTGATGCTCCATTTTTCCGGCATCGCCGCCGTGGCGTTGGAAAGGGCCCAGATGACCCGCGCGATGATCCTGCGCATGATACGAATGGCCGAAATGCGTGATCCCAAGGAGACCGGCGCCCACGTCAACCGGGTCGCCGGTTTTTCTCTGGAAGTCTACGAGCAATGGGCAAAACGGCGCCATATCAGCCAAAAAGAGATCGACAAGACCCGCGACGTCCTGCACATGGGTGCCATGCTTCACGATGTGGGCAAAGTGGGAATTTCCGATCTGATATTAAAAAAGCCTGCGCAGCTGAGCTTCCATGAGTATGAAGTCATGAAGCAGCACACCATTCACGGCGCCCGGCTCTTTTCCGACCTGCAGTCGGATTTCGATGAGGCCGCGGCCATCATCGCCCTGAATCACCATGAAAGGTGGGACGGATCCGGCTATCCCGGACACGTCGATCCGCTTACAGGCAAGCCGATACCCGGTCACGAAAGCAGCGGCGAGGGACCTCTGCCCGGCAAAAAGGGAGAGGAGATCCCCATTTTCGGAAGAATCGTGGCCATTGCCGACGTCTATGATGCACTCAGCTCCCGGCGCAGCTACAAGGAGCCATGGGAAGAGTCCCGGAGCATCGAGATCATCAGCCGGGGCGCCGGAACGCATTTCGATCCCGAGCTGGTGGAAATTTTTTTGAGCCAACTGGCCTTCATCCGCGCCATCCAGGATCGCCATGCCGAGACGCAGGTCCTGCCTGGCTCGGAAGACGGCGCCGCTGCCGGACGCTGACCGGTTGGAACGGAAACCGTTCTTCGGAAAAATGAAGTCGGATAAGGTGACTATGTCATGATCAACCGATTGATCGCCACCGCCTTGCCCCTGCTGCCAAAACGTTTTGTGTGGCTCTTTTCCCGTGCCTACATTGCCGGCGAATCGGTCAATGACGCCATGACCGCCTGCCGGTCTCTCAACGCAAACGGCATCAAGACCACCATTGACATTCTCGGTGAGTTTATCCAGAATCTGGACGAGGCCAAGAAAAACCGCGACGAGTACATGGCCCTGATCGATATTTCACAGCTCAGCGGCATTGACGGCAACTACTCAGTGAAGCCCACCATGTTCGGCCTGCTCATCGATACCGAGGCTTGCTTCGGGTATATCCGTGAAATCGTGTCCAAGGCGGCCGGCTACGGCAATTTCATCCGTATCGACATGGAAGATTCCGGTTGTGTGGATCTGGAGCTGGACCTGTTTCGCCGCTTGAAGGCTGAATTCCCGGAAAACGTGGGGCTGGTGGTGCAGGCTTACCTGCATCGTACCCTGGACGACCTGAAGGGGCTGATGGATCTACATACACCGGCGCTGCCGTTGAACTTTCGGCTTTGTAAAGGCATCTACACAGAGCCGGCCCATATCGCCTTTCAGCGCCACGATGAGATCAACGTCCATTTTCTGGAAGATCTCGAATTCATGTTTCAAAACGGTGTCTACCCGGGCATCGCCACCCACGATCGGGCCTTGGTCGACGGCGCCCTGAGGCTCATCGATCGCTACGATGTGCCCCGCAACAGGTATGAATTTCAGATGCTTTACGGTGTCGCCCCGGAACTGCGGCGAACCATCGTCGAAGCCGGCCACACCATGCGGGTTTATGTCCCTTACGGTCGCCACTGGTTTGGGTACTCCACCCGCCGACTCAAAGAAAACCCAAAAATTGTCACCAGCATCATCAAATCACTTCTGTTGAGCCGGTAGACCCGCCATGTCGGCAATCGAGCGAATCCACGGGCCACCAACAGAACCTCAAAGATTGCAGCGCTTGTATCCGCCGGTCAATTCAGGACCCGCGCATCATCCGGCTGCCGTCCATTCAATCCATCGGAGAAACAATGGCATCTGAAACCACCCCACTGGAGATTTTTTCGGACTACATCTGACCGTGGTGCTACTTCAGTACCGGGCGTATTGATGCGGGAGCATAACAATCTTATTTCATTAGCAATAAATACCTCATACCACTGCCTGGGGCACTAACGGGGAACTATAAGCCTTCCTTCCAGAATGGATCGAAGGCTTTTTTTCCCTACTTTGTCTGTATTATACCGACCAAATCCAACTCATTCTAACACCCACCAGC
>NZ_JAWOHB010000155.1:0-6708 GCF_046496365.1 Desulfosarcina sp. | reverse complement strand
CGCACAATAATGAAGATGGAGCGCCTATCGCCGGAATGAAGATGGAGCGCCTATCGCCGGTTTTCATTTCGCAGCCGGCCTGCCCATGGGCGCAAGCGTGCCGTCCCCCCCCTCCCGTGGATACCCATCGCCCCCGCCTGCAAAACACCTCAAATGTGTTGTCGGCTTCCTGTCCAGGCTAAAAAATTGATCCTATCCCTGTTGTATGATATTGTTTAAAAGCACTACACTAAAGGAACAACTCGAAGCCGAACGGTCCTGTTTTCAGTAAAATACAAGCTGGAAACCAACACTCCCCGGGGAACCTCAAGGCCGTGGATCTGGTCGGTGTGGAACTCCTGGCTATGGAAAACAGGACACCGCTCAACCCGACAGGGGGGCCAATCATGAACAAACCTTCCGGTTCGAAGACAACGTCCAAGAAGCGCAAGAAAGGGTCCGCGGTGTCCGAGCCGTCGGATTCGCCCCAGCCGAAAACGAGGCAACCGTTTCCCATCGTCGGCATCGGCGCCTCGGCCGGAGGACTCGAGGCCCTGGAGCTGTTTCTGAAGCAGGTGCCGGAAGGCAGCGGCCTGGCCTATGTCGTTGTCCAGCACCTGGACCCGACCCACAAGGGGATCTTGGTGGAACTGCTCCAGCGCACCACCCCCATGCCGGTCGTCCAGGTCAAGGATCAACTGCGGGTCGCGCCGGACAGCGTTTATGTGATTCCGCCCAATAGAGACATGTCCATCCTGCACGGCGTCCTTCACCTGCTGGAACCGGCCGCGCCCCGGGGACTGCGCCTGCCCATCGATTTTTTTTTCCGTTCCCTGGCCGATGACCGCCAGGCCCTGAGTATCGGCGTCATCCTGTCGGGCATGGGGTCCGACGGTACCCTGGGGCTCAGGGCCATCAAGGAGAAGGCCGGCGCGGCCTTTGTGCAGGAGCCGGAATCGGCCAAGTTCGACGGCATGCCGCGCAGCGCCATTGCCGCGGGCCTGGCGGACGTGGTCGCCCCGGTGGAAGAACTGCCGGGCAGGATCGCCGCCTTTCTGAAACACGTGCCGCTTGACACCAAGCCCGATCCGGTCACGGAGGGCAAAACCCAGAGCGCCTTGGAGAAAATTATCATCCTGCTCCGGACCCGGACCGGACAAGATTTTTCTCTGTACAAAAAGAGCAGCACCTACCGCCGCGTCGAGCGGCGCATGGGCCTGCATCAGATCGACAAGATCGATCGCTATGTCCGGTTTCTGCGCGACAACCCCAAGGAGGTCGATCTGCTCTTCAGGGAACTGTTGATCGGCGTCACCAGCTTTTTCCGCGATCCTCCGGCATGGGAACAACTCAAGAATGACATCATCCCGGACCTGCTGGCGAACCATCCTCTGGGAGGGGTGTTGAGGGCCTGGGTGTGCGGCTGTTCCACCGGGGAGGAAGCCTATTCCCTGTCGATGGTCTTCAAGGAGGCAATGGCGCAGGTCAAGCCGGTCGCCAACTTTTCACTCCAGGTCTTTGCCACGGACCTGGACAAGGACGCCATCGACAAGGCGCGCGTGGGCATCTACCCGGCCAACATCGCCGCCGATGTCTCCGAGGAGCGCCTGAGCCGCTTCTTCGTCCAAGACGAGAACGGGTACCAGGTGAACAAGGAACTCCGTGAGACGGTGATCTTCGCCCCCCATAACGTCATCATGGATGCGCCCTTTACCAAACTGGATCTCCTGACTTGCCGCAACCTGATGATCTATCTGGGCCAGGAGATGCAAAAGAAACTCATCCCCCTCTTTCACTACAGCCTCAATCCCGGCGGCGTGCTGTTTCTGGGCAGCGCGGAGACCATCGGCACTTTTACCAGGCTCTTTACGCCCCTGGAGGGAAAAACGCGTTTTTACCGGAAGGGCTCCACTCCCCAGGGGGTGGAGCCGATTGAATTTCCATCCAGGTTCGTCGCCCGCCCGCCGACTGCGGCGAGCCTCCGGGAGCCGACACGGACGCCCGGGCCCAACCTCCAGTCACTGGCCGAACAGTTTCTGCTGCACCACCATTGCCCGGCGGCCGTGTTGACCAACGACCAAGGCGATATCCTCTATATCAGCGGGCGCACGGGCAAGTACCTGGAGCCGGCGGCGGGCAAGGCCAACTGGAACATCTTTGCCATGGCGCGCGAAGGGCTGCGCTACGGGCTGAACAACGCCTGGCACGCGGCACTGCATCAAAAGCAGCCCATCAGCCAGAAGGGCGTGAAGGTGGAAACCAACGACGGGGGGCAGGCCGTGGACATCACCGTTCAGTCGATATCCGAACCCGCGGCCCTGCAAGGGATGGTGATGTGCGTCTTTAAGGACGCGGCCACTCCCCCTGAAACCAAGGCCGCGGGCAAAACCCCACGGGCTTCGGCGCGCGGCGCCGACCTGGCGGCAGCGGAGCATGAAATTCAAGATGCCCGCGAAGAAATTCAGGCCTGCCGCGAACAGATGCAGACTTCCCAGGAGGAGTTCAAATCCGCCAACGAGGAGTGGCAGTCCGCCAACGAGGAGCTGCAGAGCACCAACGAGGAGCTGACCACCTCCAAGGAAGAGATGCAGTCGCTCAACGAGGAACTGCAAACGGTCAACCACGAACTTCAGGCCAAGATGGACGAGTTGTCGTGGGCCAACAACGACCTGAAGAACCTGCTCAACAGCACCGACATCGCAACCCTGTTTCTGAACGACGCGCTCGCGGTGCGTCGCTTCACCACCCAGGCCACGAAGATCATCAAACTGATCCCCGGAGACGCGGGCCGGCCCGTCACGGACATCGCTTCCGACCTGGACTATCCGGAAATGGCGGCGGATGCGCGGGAGGTGCTGCGCACCCTGATCTTCGTCGAAAAACAGGTCCCCACCCACGACGGGCGTTGGTTTCTGGTGCGCATCATGCCATACCGCACCATCGAGAATCGGATCGACGGCGTGGTGATCACCTTTTCCAATATCACCGAGGCCAAGACGCTGGAGGCCCAATTGCGGCAGACCCTGGCCAGTGGTGGAAAACGCACGCAAAAGAAACGCGATGAAAAATAAAGCGAACCCTCCGCCGGAGGCCGCCGAATTGCGGCGCCGGGCCGAAGCGCGCCTGAAAGCCACTGCGACGCTTGCCGCGGCGGACCGGGAAGGTTTGGATCCGCGGCGGCTCGTGCACCAATTGCAGGTCCACCAGATCGAACTGGAGATGCAAAACGAAGAGCTGCGCGAGTCGCGGGCGCAGTTGGAGGAATTGCTGGAGCGCTATGGCGAGCTTTACGATTTCGCCCCGGTGGGCTACCTGACCCTTGGCCGCAACGGGACGATACAGCAGGTGAACCTGGCCGGGGCGCACATTCTGGGCGTGGCGCGCACGGGTTTGCAGGGACGACGTTTGGGGGTGTTCATCGATGCGCGGGAACGCTCCGGTTTCAACGCCTTTCTGGAAAAGACATTTGCAAGCCAATCGCAAGAGGAGTTGGAGGTAACGCTTCTGCTTGAAGGCCGGGGACCTTTATACGCGCACCTGACAGGCGTGGTATCGCGGAACGGGCAGGAGTGTCGCGTCACCATGATGGACATCACGGCGCGCAAGCAGGCGGAAGCCGAAACCAAACGTCTGGCCAGTTTTCCAATCTTCAATCCCAGACCCATCGTTGAAGTGGATGTGGCGGGGCGCGTGTGTTTTTGCAATCCCGCCGCCGAGAAGATGCTGCCCGATCTTCGTGAACGCGGACCGGCGCATCCATGGTTTGCGGATTGGGAAGCGGTGATCGGCACCTTGCGCGAGGGACCGGACGCGCCGATGGTGAGGGAAGTGCCGGTCGACGGGAAATGGTACCAGCAAACGATCCACTTTGTGGACGGTGACCGGCGCCTTCGCATCTACGGGGCGGACTTTACCTTGCGCAAACAGGCCAACGAGGCGCTGCTTAAAGCCTATGCGGAAGTTGAAGAGCGGATCGAAGAGCGAACGCAGGAACTCAGCCTGGCGAATAAAAAATTATCTGCGGAAATCGACCAGAGAAAACAGGTGCAAGAGGCCCTGCACGCAAAAACCTTGGAATTGAGAGATAAGGCCATCGGTCTTCAAGAAGCCAACGTGGCGTTGAAGGTTATGCTTCAGCAAAGGGATGCGGACAAAAGGGAGCTTGAACAAAAGGTGCTGCTCAACGTCAATCAAATGGTGGTTCCCTATTTAAGAAAGCTCAAACAGAAGAAACAATTGGATGCCAAGGCGATGGCCTATATCAACATCCTGGAGTCCAATCTCGACGGAATCGTGTCCCCGCTGGCGCGCAACCTGGGGTCCATGCTATTGCGGCTTTCTGCTACCGAACTTGAAATTTCAAATTTTGTGCTCCAGGGACAAAGCACAAAGCAAATCGCGGCAACCATGAACGTGGCGCAAAGCACGATCGACTTCCACCGCAACAATATCAGGGCGAAGCTGGGCCTCAAAAACAAGAAAATCGGCCTGCGGACTTTCCTGACATCCCTCCAATAGTGCCCCTCCACAAACGGCATCCCCGATGAGCAACTCCTGATCTCAGGCTTCCGGCCCATCTCCGCGTTCTGCCATTTTTGAAATCGGGGCGCCGCGTCCGCGCCGCCCCGCACGCATCGCGTGATCCCTCGTGCAGATGGGCCTGAAACAATATCTGGTTTATCCCCATATTCCCCACATGATAATCCCATCTGGCATCGCTCCTCCACGGTGATAATATTGATCGAAACGATAGGGTGCGGCGTCGAGTCTACCGATACCCTCCTGCTCAAATTGCGCCGCCGCCTTCAATTAGCGAAAATGGATTAATGCGGGGGCACCATTTTCTTCATGTTCGCTTGGCCCCCTGGAGAAACGATTTCACTCTATGCAGGCGAAAGCGGAATGCAGCGGAATCGAAGTTTCAGCCATGAGTATATCATCAGGATTGGAAAGCATTCGCAAGAGCAGGGATCATCCTGAAGAAAGAAATGGAGGCAGATATGGGACCGGTCAAAGGCTCTGCCAATATGAGGGATAATAGAAAAGAAGAAAATGACAGGTTCCGAATGGAACCCCACCTCAAGCGGGGCCAGGATCTGACTGCCATTGCCACGCTGGCCGGCGGGATCGCGCATCAATTCAACAATGCGCTTTTTGTGATTACCGCAAGTCTTGAGCTGCTTGAGATGAAGCTGCCCCGGGATGCCGGCGGCGCAGCGCACATAAAGCCGATGCGGGACTCGGCCTTTCGGATGGCCCAGTTGACGCGCCAGTTGCTCTACTATGCCAGAGGCGGGAGTTATCAGGTCGAACCGATCTCCTTGAGCGATCTCGTGCGTGAAAAACTCGCCTTGCTGCGGCGCGATCTGGAGTCTTTTATCCAAGTGAAGACCGATCTGCAAAGCGACTGCTGGAAGGTCCAAGCCGATGGGATCCAGATCCAGGCGATACTGTCCGCGCTTTTATCCAACTCCGTGGAAGCGATGGATGGCGAAGGTCGGATAAAAATCGCCTGCCGGAACAAAATGCTGACGGGCATGGAAACCGAAAGTGCTCCGGCCCTGGCTCCCGGGCCATATGTCCGCATGACCATCGATGATAACGGCAAGGGCATGGACGAAGAAACGCGCAAACGAGTTTTCGAACCTTTTTTCACAACCAAATTTGTGGGCCGCGGACTTGGGTTGGCGGCGGTTTATGGCATCGTGAAGAACCATAACGGCTGGATTGCGGTTCAGTCGCAACCGGCCCGGGGAACAACCGTAGACATCTACCTCCCGGCCGTTCTCGACGCCCAAGAAAGCGTGTCGAAGAGTGCAACCGCGGCCAGACCCGCGCGCGTGCGGGTCAAGAAGCCTCGCAAGGTGCCTGCTTACGCGCCTGCCTCGGGTTTGGAGACACACGACCCCTCACACAAAGGACACCCTCATGTATAGGCATCATCATCCGCCACAGCCCGGGCCCCAGAGCCTTCCCGGCGAAAATAAGCGGCTTGAGCCATGCAGGAAGACAGGGTGAGAAAAGCAAATGCACTCGATCGTCTCTGAAAATTTCGACAATCTCTTGGGTTCGGTGCGTGAACCCTTGATGGTGCTCGATTCCGACCTGAATGTTGTGAAGGCCAATTCTTCCTTTTACCACACTTTTGGCGCCGATCCCGAACAGACAGAGGGGCTGTTGATCTACGATCTGGGCAATCGGCAATGGGACATCCCCAAGCTCAGGGAATTGCTTGAAGAGGTCCTTCCTCAAAATAGCAGTTTTCATGATTTCGAGGTGGAGCACATCTTCAAGACTATCGGCCGCAAGATCATGCATTTGAATGCCAGGCGCATCTGCAGCGAAGACGACCAAACCCAACTGATTCTTTTGGCCATCGAAGATGTCACCGAGCGTGAATATTACAAAAGACATCTTGAAGATATTGTCGAACAACGAACGGCCGAACTCAAGGGGGCAAACCGGGCGTTGGAGATCAGTCGGCAGAAAGCCGAGGCCGCCCTTTCTGAAATCAGGGTCTTGAAAGATCAGCTTGAAGCTGAGAGATCTTATCTCCAGGAGGAAATCAAACAAGGATACAATTATGAGAACATGGTCGGGCAAAGCGATGCCATCAACTATGTGTTTTTCAAAATTGAACAGATCGCTGCCACTGACACCAACATCTTGATCCCGGGCGAAACCGGCACCGGCAAGGAACTTGCTGCGCGCGCCATTCACGGGTCGAGC